>WCIL01000006.1:0-325140 GCA_033042175.1 Phycisphaera sp. RhM | reverse complement strand
GCTGGGAGATCGACGACATGGACCAGTTGAGAGGCGTTGTCGAGACGACGATCAACGAGTTGGTGCACGCCAACGTGGTGCACGCCGTGTCGGTCTGCCCGTCAATGTTCGTGCTGACGCAGAGCGGGCAAGCCAAGCAACGCGGCAGACGACTCCCCCATAGGGGGCGGGTATTTTCTGGGGAAGGTTGATTTTCGACGACCTACCGCTGCCCCATCTATTTGCGCGTGCAGTGAATTGAGTTTTTTACCCCAGGCGGGACCGGTCCAAACGTGTCCCCAAGCTGGCGATAATCCCGGCACTGCGTCGCTCCGGTAGCGGGCCATGCGCCGGGACCGAATCTAGACGGTTTTTCTCACGTTGCCGGAGCGATCGCAGTCTTTCCGATCACTTGGCCCCATGTTCGCGCAGGCGCTCCCCGGCAATCTATGCGATGATGCGGCCATGATGACCGTTTTTCGGCGAAGTCCCAAAAGGTACCCCGGTACCCCGATTCGGTCCAAAACCGTCCGCTCTATCGGCTTCTGAAATTGCTAAAACCCCGTAAAAAGCGGCATTTCTCGTGCCCTGGCGATGCCCTGCAATCATTCGAAATCAGTTGCCGCGCAAGCGGTTGCGGGTTCGAGTCCCGTGTCCTCCGCTGTGACCAACACACCCTCGAAAACAATCCGTTTTCGAGGGTGTTTTTGTTGGGTCGCCCCCCACCCGGACGAACCTCGACGACCGGCGGCTCCCCCACGCCGAAGGCCGGGGCAAATTGCCTGCCGCCTCTCCCTGATTCCCGAAAATGGCACCGGCAAAAGTGTTGGTGTGCAGGCTTCAGCCCACTGTCGCTGCTTCGCAGCGACCGGGAATCGCCTCAAGGCTATACACACCAACGCTCGCTGAATTCCTTGTTGCTTCCGGTTGTGCCATTCGTCTCGCAAGACTTTTTTTCCATCTTGCTGTCGGGCAGTGGCGGAAAACGGCGGTTGCTTGACTGGAGGGGAGCTGGAACACGAAACTCCGCCGGCGTTTTCTAATAGACTCCGGTGCATTCGCTTTGGGCGAACCATGGAGCGTCGTCGGCCCCGATTTGTAACCCACGTCCGCAGGAATGGTTCGAAGACGATGAATGTTCGCCAGAAAAAACTCCCAATCGCGGCGCTTGAACGGATTGATGATCGGTGCAGCGAATTTGAACGACGCTGGCAGTCAGGCGATCCGCCGACCATCGAATCGGTCTTGGAAGGAGAGTTGCACGACGACGAGCGTGACGTGCTGTTGGCCGAACTGGTTGTCCTGGAAATGGACTATCGGCGACGACGCGGTGAGGGACCGACGAAGCAGGAATACCTGGACCGGTTTCCCGATCATGTCAACGCGATCAACGGCGCGCTGAAAGACGACGACAAGCGATCCGGTGCCTTCGTGCCGCCCACCATCGCACGACTGGCCGAACGGTTTCCCGCCCTGGAGATCATCGAACTTCTCGGTGCGGGAGGAATGGGAGCGGTCTACAAGGCGCGGCAAAAAGGGCTCGATCGCATGGTCGCGCTGAAAATCCTACCAGAAGAATTTGCCCACGAAGCGAACTTTGCCCTCAGGTTCACCCGCGAAGCTCGCACGCTGGCGAAACTCAACCACCCCAGCATCGTCTCGGTGTTCGAGTTCGGAAACGTCCAGGACACGCACTACTTCCTGATGGAGTTCGTCGACGGACCGACACTGCGCGACGTCGTCCGAGCCGGCCAATTGTCACCCGAACACGCCTTGGCCATTGTGCCGCATCTCTGCGACGCGCTGCAGTATGCTCACGACAAGAGTGTCATCCACCGCGACATCAAGCCCGAAAACATTCTGATGGCCAAGGACGGTTCGGCGAAGATCGCCGACTTCGGTTTGTCGCGAATATTGGGCAATGAAAACCAACAGACGATGCTCACGGGCACCCACCAGATCATGGGCACGCCGCGCTACATGGCTCCGGAACAACTGGAAGGCGCCCGCGGCGTTGACCATCGGGCCGACATCTATTCCCTGGGCGTTGTCTTTTATGAAATGCTGACCGGCGAGCTTCCGATCGGACGATTCGCCGCGCCGTCACAGAAGGCCCAGATCGACGTGCGGCTCGACGAGGTGGTTTTACGCACGCTTGAAAAGGAACCGCAACGGCGATACCAGCATGCCAGTCAGATCAAATCGGACATGCAAAGCATCGCGTCGACGGGCAACCCCGCGCTCACCCCCACCCTGGTTGTCGGCGAAGTCGCCGGCCAGACGGACACCCCTTCGACCATCCAGCCTTCAACGGCAAGTCTGCATCACCAGGAATTGGCCGCGCGATTGTTGTTGACCCGGCGCGACCTGATGGATCGCATTGGCACGTCGCTGCGTCCACTGTTTCGGGGACAACTCTTGCAAATCATCATTGGCGTGCTGATCATCATCTTGGGTGCTCAATGCTGGGCGCGCAACATGGACGTCACCCATCGAGTGATCTGTGGAATCATTCTGCACGTCTACGGGATTCTGGTGATCGCCGCGGCAGCAGCGGTCTGCACCAAGATCAATCGAATCGACTACTCGGAGCCCGTCGACCAGATCCGCAACAAACTGGAAGCCGCCAGAAATACCTATCTGAAAGTCGGCGCGGTGATCGGATTTCCATGGTGGTTGATGTGGATCCCGGTCACCGTTGCGATCGGTTTTGATGCCGTCCTGCATCCGAATTCTCTGATCCCGTCACTCATCATCGGAGTGATCGGAATCGTTGTCTCCTACTGGCTGTACTGGCGAGTCCAGCGATCCGACAAGCCGTCGGCGGAGGCATGGCGAAAACGCTTGGCCGGCAACAGCATCACGAATGCGTTTTTGGTTCTCACCGAGATCGAACACGCACAGATTCGGTAACGGCTCGATTGCCGACCGCCGGCGACACCAGAGGAACCTTCGATTCTGAAGCGTGTCGCCGGGTTGAAGCTGGGCACCGGTTTATAGCCAAATACCGCTAAGTTAAGCGTCGTTTCCTCTAGGGAGGGCCCGTAGGTTCGCGCCAAACGGCTAATAATCGTTTGACATCAGCCGGTTCGCGCCAGCGTCCGGGCCTTCACTTAGCGGTATCGGTTTAAAGCGGGTCGCTGTGATCCGTCGCCACGTTGATCCTCTCTAGCCAACGTGTCTCGCTACCTTTCTGTCGCAACCGCCAGAAAGCCCATCCACCCGTTCGCTCGTTTCAATGCTTCCGGCACCTGCATCAGGAATTCAACATGAGTCCTACACTCGACACCGCCGTGATCACGGACCCGCTGGAGGACACATCGGAATCTGCCGGTGCAGCCGCGGCGCCAACGACTGAGCCGACGATCAAACGGCGACACGACCTGGACGCACTGCGTGCGATCGCGATGTTGCTGGGGATCGTGCTTCACGCCGCACTCTCGTTCTCTCCGATTCCCTGGCCCGTAAAGGATTCGCAGACAAGCGAGTCCTACTCCGTCCTGTTCGCCGTGCTCCACGGGTTTCGCATGCCGCTGTTCTTCCTGTTGAGCGGTTTTTTTACGGCGATGTTGTGGCGCAAACGAGGACTCGGCGGCTTGATCAAACAGCGACTCAAACGGATCGCACTGCCGCTCTTCCTCGGCTGGCTGACCATCGTGCCGAGCATGTGGGCGGTCAGTGCCTTCGTCAGCAGCCCGTCATCGACAGGAACGCAGAACGCGGCCGTCTGGGAAGCGGTTGTCGCGGGTGAGACCGACCGCGTTCGGACAGCGATCGAGAACGACCAGTTGGGCGTCGACGCGGTCAGCCAAGATGGCGCGTCGCTGTTGACCGTTGCTGTTTTCCTCGGCCATACGGAAATGGTTGAAATGCTGCTGGACATGGGAGCTGATGTCAACCAGCGCAACCGAGACCAGGGGACGGCGTTGCACAGTGCGGCCTTCGTCGGCCGTGCGGAGGAGGCCGTCCTGCTGTTGCGTGCCGGAGCCGATGCGGACGCTTCGGACGCCAACGGACAAACGCCAAAGACCCTGCTCAAGACCGACTTCGGCACCACAAACTTTATCGCGACCTCGTTTGGGCTTCCGCTAGACGAACCGACGTTGAAGGCCGGTCGCGCCGAGATCGCAAATCAGCTCGGTGTCCGGGACTACCTCGGTTCTGGCAGCGGTGCCGCGACAAGTCCCGGTTGGGAAACGATCGAAGCGATGTTATTTCAGTTTCCGGTCTTCATGCATTTGTGGTTTCTGTGGTTCCTGTGTTGGTTGATCGCAGCGTTCTTGATTTACGCGCCCCTGGCCGATGCATTGAAGCTTCGCAAGCTCCCGGCATGGCTGGTGTGTTCTCCGGTCAGTCTGCTGTGGCTGATTCCGCTGACGATGTTGCCGTTGTCGTACATGACCCCTGGCGTTTTCGGCCCGGATCCATCCATCGGATTGCTTCCGCTTCCCAGCGTGCTCGCTTACTACGCCGTGTTCTTTTTCTTCGGGGCGCTGTACTGGGACATCGACGACGCCGAGAGTCGTCTCGGACGCGAGTGGGCGATCAGTTTGTCGGTCGCGCTGATCGTTGTCTTTCCGATCGGCCTGGATTGGGTGTCCGGAACGCTCGGAATCGTGCCGTCACTGCAAGATCCCACCCTGAGTTCACTCGCCGCAATCATGCTGCAGGCCCTGTTTGCCTGGCTGATGATCTTCGGATCGATCGGGCTGTGTCGTCGCGTGATGTCTCGCCAGAGCCGAACGATGCGATACATTTCCGATTCATCGTACTGGCTGTATTTGGTTCACCTTCCGCTGGTCCTGCTGGCTCAGTGGTTCGTGCGAGATTCGACGCTGCCCGCGTTTGTGAAGTTTTCCGGAATCACAATCGTGATTTCTGCGTTCCTGTTGCTGACCTACGAGTACGGTGTTCGCTATACGATCATCGGCCGAATCCTGAACGGGCCGCGAAAACGGGCCGCGTAGCGAGGTTCGCCTGCGGTGTTGTGGAGCCTCGCGTGGCAAATGTACAGCGGGCTGGAAAGCGAGCGCCCCACATTTTGGGCGTCCAACAGCCAGTCCGTCCGACTGGCCATCTCCCCGCGTGGCCGAATCTCGGTCACAATCACTGGTCTGGCAGATGACGTTCCGCGGAGTGGCTTCCGCTGATTAGAGTGGCCCCCCGTTGATTTCTGCCCCCCGCCTCGCCCCCTTCCACCGATAAATTCACCCGAGATGCAGATTCCCTGTTTCAACAAGCGATGCTCGACACTCGTTTTCCTGCTCGCCTTCAACCTCAGCAGCGGCCTGTCGTCCGCTCAAGATCCCGATCCGATTGCGACGCTTCAGGAAGAAGCTGTGCGAGCGAACCGTTCCGACTGGGGCCATTGGGGGCCTGATCCGAGCAAGTATTCGAGCTGGAAGAATCACAGCAACCGGCTGATCCCCATCTACACGTTCGGCATGGATCTGAAATCGGTGGCCGGGGAGAACAGCGTGTATCGCGATCGTGCCGCACTGGAGAATCTTTACGGCCAGGTTCCGGAACAAACCTTGAATCCCGAGGCGGAATACTTTGACCAGACCGATGTTTATCGGCTGCAAAAATCAGCGATCGAATCGGGCAAGAAGCGAATCATCTTGTTTGTCTTTGACGGCATGGACTGGGACACCACGCGCGCCGCGGCGATCGCCAAGCAGGGCAAAGTCAGCTACGACCGTGGCCGCGGCCAGGGACTCTCCTTTCAAGACTACCGCGGCGCGCAGACCGACTTCGGATTCTTCGTCACCAGCCCGCACAACGATGGGACGAACATCAACGTCGACGACCAGATCGTCACCACACCCGGCGGCAAGGTGCCTGGCGGATACGATCCGGCGCTGTGCGGCGAGACTCCCTGGGATCCGATTACCGACGCCGATTACCCGATCGGTAAAAGCAAGCAGACCAAGCACGCCTTCACCGACTCCGCCTCGTCGGCGACCTCGATGACGTCGGGGATCAAAACCTACAACGCTGCGATCAACGTGGATCCCCTCGGACGCGAAGTCCTTCCGATCGCCAGAACGCTGCAACAGGAAAACGTGGCGATTGGTGTGGTCACCAGTGTTCCGATCAGCCACGCCACGCCCGCGTGCGCTTACGCGAGCAACGTGCATCGCAGTGACTATCAAGACCTGACGCGCGACATGATCGGACTTCCGTCCAGCTACCATCCCGGCGGTTTGTCGGGCGTCGACGTCCTGATCGGCGGCGGCTGGGGGACCGAAAAGGAGACCGATGGTGCGCAGGGAAAGAACTTTGTCCCCGGAAATCGGTACATCACCGACGAAGATCTGGCCGCCATCGACGTGGCCAACGGAGGTCGGTACGTCGTCGCGCAGCGGACGCCGGGCAAGACGGGAACGGAAGTCTTGAACGACGCGGTCAAGCAAGTCAAAACCAGCGGCAATCGATTGTTCGGCTACTTCGGCGACCAAGGCGGACACCTGCCGTTCCGCACCGCCGACGGAAACTACGACCCGGTGATCAGTTTTGGCAATCCCACTCCGGAACCGGCCGAGGAGTACAGCGAAGAAGACGTAAAAGAAAATGTGCAGTTGCGCGAGATGGCGATCGCGGCGCTCGACGTCCTCGATGCACGCTCGGATCGCTGGTGGTTGATGATCGAATCCGGGGACGTCGACTGGGCGAACCATTCCAACAACATCGACAACTCCATCGGCGCCGTTCACAGTGGTGACGAAGCCTTCGCCGCCGTGGTCCACTGGATTGAGCAACACGGCGGCTGGGACGAAACGGTGTTGATTCTGACCGCCGACCACGGACACTACTTTCAACTGGATCGGCCCGAAGCACTCATTCCTGGATCCAGAACCAGCCCCTGAGCTCGCCCTCGTTGAACCCGGTGGCGCGATCGTCGGGGTACAGTTGGGCGAGCTTCTGCTTGATCTCGGGCAGAATCTGCTGCTCGGGACCGTGGCACATCACGCACTGCGCCTGCAGCTTGATCGGCAACAAGGCTGCCGCAGAATCGTCGGACAGCACGGCGAAAACCGGCGTGTCGACTTTCTGCGCGACCAACGCGGCGGCCCACTGGGGAGGCTGATTGTTGGGGTTGCGGAGCCGAACGCCCGTGCGGCCGATTTGCACCGCGTGCTCGGCCCCCACTTCGGCGGCAATCTTGACCGCTTCCTCGCTGCACACCTCGATCGCCCCCGCCGGGCCGGCGTCCGCCATCGCTTCCATCAAACGTCCCGACAGACGCGTGAACAAGTCATCCTTGGCGGCAAGCATCGCCGCTTTGCTTTCCTCGCTCGGCATCGCTCCCTCAACGATCGACAGGGACGGCTCGCCGGTTTGTGTTTGATCCGTCGCCGGCTCTGTCTTCGTCCCCGTGCATCCGGTCGCCGTCAATAGCAATAGCAATAGCAATAGCGCTGATATTAGTTTGTGCGCTCGTTTCATGCTTGCGATCCCCCGCGAGTTGGATGGAGTGGAGACACCGGGACCGCCGGATCTCGAAAGACCCTGTTCTATCGCAAGTTCGCGAGATGTCAAACGTTTTAGCTGATTGCAAATTGCCACGGCGGAACGTCGTGAGCGGCGATTCAAGAATGCCTATAATGCCGAAGTTCGGATTCACGCGTTCCATCGCGCCCTACCCACACGGAGTAACGGTTGTGAGCAACAAGACATCCAGTGATCATCAGACTTCCGAGCTTGAAAATGTTGCGGTGGCGCGGCGGCGATTGCTGCAAGCCGGCGCAGCGTCGATTGCCTACGGTGCGCTCGGTGCCAATGCGTTTGCGACAGCCGACCGTGCGGTCAAACGCGTCGGGCTGATCGGCGCGGGATGGTACGGCAAGAGTGACCTGTGGCGTTTGATTCAGGTGGCACCCGTGGAAGTCGTTTGCATCTGTGACGTCGACCAACGGATGCTTGATGAAGCGGTTCAGATTGCCAGTGAGCGTCAGCCGTCCGGCAAGAAACCGAAGACGTACGTCGATTACCGCCAGATGTTGAGAGAAAACCAGCTGGACATCGTTGTCATCGGCACGCCAGATCATTGGCATGCGTTGCAAGCCATCGCGGCGATGGAATCCGGTGCGGATGTTTACGTCCAAAAACCGATCAGTGTCGACGTGTTGGAAGGCGAAGCGATGGTCGATGCGGCGCGGCGGCTGAACCGCGTCGTCCAGGTCGGTACCCAGCGCAAGAGCACCCCGCACTTGATCGATGTGAAGAAACAGGTCGTCGAAGCGGGCCTGCTGGGCAAGATCGGCCACGTCGAAATGTGCTGTTACTATCACATGCGGGCCAATGGCAATCCCGACGTGATGCCTGTGCCGGATCATCTGGATTACGACATGTGGACCGGTCCGGCGCCGCTGAGACCCTATGACGGGTTGCCCCACAAACGATGGTGGCGAACCTTTACCGAATACGGCAACGGCATCATGGGCGACATGTGCGTCCACATGCTTGATACCGCGCGTTGGATGCTGGGACTCGGATGGCCGAATCGCATCGCATCAACCGGCGGCATCCTGGTTCAAACCGACGGCAAGTCGAACATTGCCGACACGCAGAGCGCGACGTTTGAGTTCGACGACTTCAACGCCCAATGGACCCACCGGACCTGGGGCTCGCCGACCGATCCTGATTACCCGTGGGCGTTATTCATTTATGGGGACAAAGGCACGTTGAAGGCGAGCACGATGCGGGCCGACTTCATCCCGCAAGACAAACGTGCCAAGCCGCTCCATTTTGATTGTTTCTTCGAACGTGAAAAGTATCCCGAAGACTTGACGGAAAAGGACATCGAACTGAACGCTGCACCGGCGACGCGATTACACATGCTCGATTTCCTTGAGGCGATCAAAAACCGAAGCCGCCCGGTGGCCGACATCGAAGAAGGCCACATTTCGACGGCGAGCTGTATTTTGGCGAATCTGTCCATGCGGCTCGGGGGGCGTCCGCTGGAATATGACCCGAAGCAACGCGTGGTCATCGGCGATGAAGAAGCGACGCAGTTGCTGAGGCGAGAGTATCGCGAACCCTGGCAGCACCCGTTTGGTGGTTGAAGATCGGTTCACGGCCAATTCCGCTAAATCGACATGGATGGGCGTGCCGGACGCTGGCGTGAACCGGCTGATTTCAACTGATGATCAGCCCTTTGCCGCAAGCCGACGGGCCCTGCGCTGGCCAAGACCGTGTCGATTTAGCGGTATCGGGCGCGGGCCCTCCGGTCCGTCAATGTGCGTCCCAGCTGTGACCGACACGTTCATCCATCATCTTGCCGGCATGCCGGCCGCATGCAGCCGGTGCTCCATCAACGCTTCGGCGGAGCGTGGTTCTTGGGCAGTTCCGAGTAGCCGTTCTTGATGAAGAGCGAAACGACTTTGGCATGTTCCTGCAGCAGCTTGGCGACGTAGGCGTCCTCAGACGTCTCGCGGACCAGGACACCCTGTTCGGTGTGTTCCACCTCCATCTTGATCTTGTTCGCGTTGGAAAAAATCTCGCGGAACAGAGGGTCACGCATGCGGATCGGATTGAGGTTTTCCATCCGATCGTACATCGATTCGACGTGTTTCTGAATTCGTGCCGCCACGTCTTCATCGTCCGATTCAGTCAACGTTTCGATGCCGTTGGGCAG
This sequence comes from Phycisphaera sp. RhM, assembly GCA_033042175.1. GTDB lineage: Bacteria > Planctomycetota > Planctomycetia > Pirellulales > Pirellulaceae > Stieleria. Next base: position 315,521 of record WCIL01000006.1, on the reverse strand, counting down.
ATTCTTGACGGTGCGTCGAATCGTTTCTTTGTGCTCGATCAGAAAAAAGAAGTCTTCGTGATCGATATCGTGCTGGGCATCATGGTCGCGTCCTATCCCTGCTCCGCGCCCCATCCCTGCTCCGCGCCCCACGCCGGGGCCGCCCCGCTTCGCCGCCCCTTTCTCGACCGCCGTTGCCTGTTTGGCGGCGGCTGCTTCGGCATCGGTCTCCGCCGCCACGCAGTCGCTGCATTGCTGCTTGCATTCGTCTTCGTTACACAACGGACACGCCTTGCCGGCTACCTTTTCGGCAACGGCCGCCTCGTCCGTTTCGTCTGCCGCGGCACAATTGCCGCATCCACCCTTGGCGTCGGGCTTCAGGCAATCGGTGCATTGAGACGCGTCTTCGGCATCCGTCTTGGCGAGTCCCGATCCGGCGTCCTTCGCTGCCAAACAGCAGGCGGGTTTGGTGTCGGTGCTCTGTGCCGTTTCAGAGTTCTGCCCCGTTTCAGATGCGGCGGCCTTGTCCAGACAACAAGCTCGAGTTGGCTTGGCGGATTCGTCTGATGCAGTGTCGGTGGCGGTCAATGGCGCACCGGTCAAACCTGAGGCGAACACGATCAAAATCGTCAACGTCGCAGACAACAATACAAGCTTCTTCATTGAATTTCCCTTTTACGGTTCGCCCCGTCGACCGGAGCCACTGTGGATGGTTTCAACGGATGGGTTGGCAACCAGCGTGCCGTTCGGGATCAAGTTTCCACGTCGCACTGGCCTGGTCCCCGGAAATTCAGCCTGAAACCGGACAATCGGTGCTCGATTGGCCGGCATTCTTTGTCGCCTATTTTTCATTTCGATCGCCAGACGGCGATTCTGAAACCGACGCGACCGCCAACTGCGCAAAAATTGCAGGGTCAATCGAGCCGGCGCCTGCATTCATTGCAGGGGAGGAAGTCAATCGCCACGACACGTTGCCGTTGGCCGCACCCGATTGACACACGCCGGGTGCGTGAAATTGAGTTCATTGGCACAATTCACGTGCCAGTCGCGGTCGCGGCATTGGATTTGCGTTACCCCATGCAAGAACAATCCAACCAACACAAAGGGGAGTGCCATGAAACGGTTACTACTTGGACTATCCGCAATCGTTGTCCTCACGATGGTCCCACTGGATGTCAGTGCTCAACAGGGGAGAGGAAGAAACGCCGCCTGGCAGGGTTACGGGCAGGGCGCCGGACAGCGATCCGCTCAGCGGCGCGGTTCTCAAAGGGCAATTCAGCAATCCAACCGAGGCCGACAATCAACGGGGTTGCACGCGACCAGCGACAACTCGATCGACCTGCTCCGCCTGTGGGAAGAGGAAAAATTGGCGCGAGATGTTTACAACACGCTGGCGAAGACTTCGAGTCAGATGGTGTTCCGAAACATCGCACTCGCTGAATCCCAACACATGCAGTCCATGGCCAGGTTGATCGGAGGCGGTGGGGCTGGGCTGGAGCGGTCCAGCAAAACGCCCGGCGTCTTTGTGACGCCCGAATACCAACGGTTGTATCAGACGCTAATCGCCGAGGGCAGTCGCAGTCCGCTGGACGCACTGAAGGTCGGCGCCAAGATCGAAGAAATGGACATCGCCGATCTCCGTAGGCAATTGGCCGCCACGAGTCATCCCCAAACCCGTCAGGTGTTGGAGCGATTGTTGCAAGGCTCGCACAACCATCTTCGCGCCTTCGCATCCCAGATTGCATCGCAGGGATCCAGCTACACGGCACAGTTCTTGACTCAGGCTGACTTCGACGCGATCGCCAATTCCAGCGGCAACGGCCAAGGACGCCAGGGTGCTGGAGGCAAGGGTCGCGGTCGCGGTGCGGGAGGCGGCCAAGGAAACGGCGGCCAAGGAAACGGCGGTCGCGGCAATGGCGGTCGCGGCCCCGCGTAGGAGCTGTGGCTGTCTCCGGAATCGGATGGCAGCGAGTCGCCGGCGGTCGAGCGACGCGAACACCGCCGGACCGGCGAGGGTCAACTGTCCTACAATGATCTCCTTCACCGACGCCAACAAGAAAACGATGCAGCGCATGATCGCCAAACGAATCCCCAAGCCACGAATCGTCGGACTCGTGGTTTTGGGTGCATTGTGGGTGATGTTTGCACTCTGGCAGCGCGCCGAACATGTCCATCAATGTCGACTGATTCACGACACGCTGTCGTCCCAAGGCGATGCCTTGTCGACCGCCGTCAGCAATTCGATTCAATCACATCGTTGGTTCAGCCCCTTTGTCCGTCAGCAGCTTCCTTCGACGCTCCAAACGCTCGCGCGATCGACCAACGTGCTTGCCATCGCCGTGATCGCAGGTGGCGACGCGGAACACACGTACGTCTCGGGAGACGAAAGCCTGATCGCGTATCAGTTGCCCGCGGGAGACCATGTCGTCGATGACACGTTGCAGTTGGTCCGTGAGTTTGAGATGCAAAACGATCCGCCGATGCCGGCAGGATTCTTGCGGCCGATGGAATCGCCGGGGACCAAATCGTTTCGATCGGTTGTCGTCTTGGATCGCACGGAAACCATGTCCCAGTTTTACCTCGAAGCGCGGAGCCGGATTCTGATTTTCGTTATGGGGACGTTGTTGCTTGTCGCCATCGGTGCGGTCTGGCAGTTCACGGTTCGGCTTGCCCAATCCGAAGGAAGGACGCGTTTGCTGACGGCCGAAACAAGGCATCTTCGTGAACTCGGGCAAGCGGCAGCGGGGCTCGCACACGAAACACGAAATCCGTTGGGTTTGATTCGCGGCTGGACACAGCGGTTGGTCGATGCCGGGTTGCCCGGCGCGGACCAGCAGCAACAGGCCGAAGCGGTCATCGAAGAATGCGACCGCGTGACCGCGCGGATCAATCAATTCCTCGCCTTTGCTCGCCAAGCCGACCTGCAAATTGAAACGCTGGCGATCGACGATCTGGTGACGGAATTAAACGCGCTGCTTCAGTCGGACCTGGAGGCCAAGGGCTTAGATCTGGAAACAGAGGGACTGCATGGGCAATCGATTCGAGCCGATCGGGATCAACTTCGCCAAGTGTTGTTCAATCTATTGCAAAACGCCATCGGCTTTGCGCCCGAGCACAGCACGATTAGACTTTCGATGCAGCAGTCGCCCAACGGCGCCTTCCGAATCGAGGTCGCCGATCAGGGGCCTGGTGCCTGCGAGGAAATCGTCGACAGCCTGTTCGAACCTTACGTCACGCGGCGTCCCGGCGGTACGGGATTGGGGCTTTCGATCGTTCGGCGCATCGCGGTCGCTCATGACTGGGACGTGGGCTACAGGCCCGGCGACAAGGTCGGCAGCGTGTTTTGGATTGACGGCATTCGCAGCGCATCCCCCTTGCCAACTGGCGATCGATTCTCCTCCGTCAACCATTAATGGTTCCTGGCGAATACTGGACAAATGAAACAAGCATCGCCAGCCCAACCCGTTTTGATGATCGTCGACGACGAACCGGCCCAGCGCGAGCTGATCGGTGGTTTTCTGCAGCGTCAAGGTTTGGAGATCATCGAGGCGTCGTCCGCCGAATCGATGCTCGAATCGTTGCAGCAGCGTGCTCCGGACATGATCCTGTTGGATGTGCGACTGCCGAACATGAGCGGCATCGAAGCGCTTCCAGAGATTCGTCAGCGTTTACCGACCGTCCCCGTTGTCCTGATCACCGCATTTGCCGATGTGCGTCAGGCGGTCGAAGCGGTCAAACGCGGAGCCGACGATTATTTGTCCAAACCGATCGACATGGAAGAATTAAAGGTAACGGTCTTCGATGCGTTGGAGATGCGTTCGGTCGACGATCCCCCTGGCAAGCCGACGCTGCCGCCGCTGCCGGCCGAGTTTATTTGTGAAAGCAGCGCGATGCGGGGCTTGATCGAGACCATCGCTGTCGTCGCGCCCTCGGACGCTCCGATCCTGATCCAAGGCCAAAGCGGTTCCGGTAAAGAATGGATCGCCAAGTTGATTCATCAGTGGAGCCATCGTGCGAAACAACCCATCGTGACGACCAATTGCGCCGGTCTGTCCGCCACCTTGGTCGAAAGCGAACTTTTCGGCCACGTCAAAGGGGCCTTCACCGGCGCGTCGGAAAACCGTTTGGGCATGTTCCGATCGGCGGGCGGCGGAAGCCTGTTTTTGGATGAAATTGGTGAGATGCCGTTGGAAATGCAACCGAAACTGCTACGTGCCTTGGAAACCCATCAGGTCACGCCGGTCGGCGCGGATCGCCCGGTGGACGTTGACACGCGATTGATCGCCGCGACCAACCGCAACCTGCAGGACGAAGTGACCGAGGGACGTTTCCGCGAGGACTTGTATTACCGACTCAACGTGGTCGAATTGATCGTCCCGCCGCTTGCGGATCGTCGAGAAGACATCATTCCGCTGGCCAAGCATTTTGCCAGTCAGTTCTCCAATCGACAGGTGCGTTTTTCACCCCAAGCCTCGCGCGCTATGCTGTCCCACACCTGGGTCGGCAATGTTCGTGAGTTGAGGAACGCGATTCAACGCGCCTGTTTGCTTTGCCAAGGCGACGTGATCCTGCCCGAACATTTGCCCGCCCACGTCGCCGTCGATCAGCGTGCCGACGTGCCCGATGCGGGGCGTCTGCCCCAAGTCGAGCGGGCGACGATTTTGGCGACGCTGGAGGAATGTGATGGAAATCGAACAAAAGCGGCAAAGGTTCTGGGGATCAGCCGCCGCGCGCTGATTTACAAGCTGCGCGATATGGACGAGGGGATCGAGCGGCCATGATCCGGCCCGCATGATATTGACGTGCGAGGCGCCGGCGAGTTACTTCCGTTGTCTCGGATGACGCTGGGACCGATTAGCAGACAAATTCGAGACCTCACGCAGGAACTTGGATTTGTGCTGGCCAAAACGACTCTTCAAGATCTTCCGCCGTACCGGACTGGGACTGGCTATCGTTGCGCTGGCGATACTGGTTTCACGCAACGATGTTTCACGCCGGGTCGCCGAGTATGTCGCAGCTTCGGTTCTGAAAACGGATGTCACCATTGACTCGGTTTTCATCGGATGGGGGCATATTCAAGTCGCCGGGATCACGGTCTTTGATCCCGTGGCGAAACAGAGTCCACAGATCGAGGTCGGCCGGGTCGATCTCACGACATCGCTGCTGCAAGGCCTCCGAGACGGAGTTTGGTTCGACCATCTCGCCATCGATCACCCCCTGCTGAACGTGCAGTTTGACCCCGATGGCAATCTGCTGTCTCGGTTTCCGGCACCGCAGTCAGCTCCATCGGAAGGGAAACTCAAAATTCCGATCCGTTCCCTTGCGGTTGAAGGGGCGCAGGTCATGATTCATCAAGGAGATTCGCAAACGGCGATGGTCGACGGGGCTGACCTGAAAGCCACCTTCGGCAAGTCAATCCTGATCGACGGTCGGGTCGACAAGCTGATCGAAGGGCGCGTCGATTTTGCGTCTCGGGTTGACGCCGTCACCTATCAAGGCACGACATCGTTGCGTGTGGTGGACTGCAGACTCGATAGCGAATCCCTACCCGGACGACTGCTGCCCGAATCGCTTCGCAGCCAACCCTTTTCGGGATCCGTCTCACTGGTCGCCAAAGCCCATCATCCCGCGAGCGTCGATGACTTGCTGCACCATCCGCTGCAACTGAAACTGCAATTGCACGATCTTCAACTCGGTGATCTCGAAACGTTGGTCAATGAAGTGACCGTCACTGCCAACAGCGACTCAGACGGAATCGCAATTGACGTCGTCGGCGATCCACTGGACGGCGATGCCGAGGTTCGGATCGACGTCTCATCGCCGGTTCCGCCCTTGGTGACGACGATCGAAACCGAGGTCTCGGACTGCAGCTTCACTTCGCTGATCCGAAAGCTCTCCGGCGACCTGCCGATGCAGGCGTCTGGATCGGTGCGTGCGACGACACAGATCGATTGGGACGGTCGCCTCGCAACGTTTCATCACACGATGCGTGCGGTCGCCCATGACTTGGTCGCCGTAGACATTGAGCTAGATGACGTTGTCTGTAACCTGCGCTGTGACGGGTCCCTTCCCGTGGGGACAGCCGACGTCGATATGCTCTCTCAATTGCGCGGCACTCTGGGCGCAACGATTCAGTCGGACGGTTTGAGCCTTGCCCAAATCTCCGATCGCTTGCAGATTCCTGATTTGCAGGGGCGTATCGCGGCAAACGCCGATGTTCAAATTCCATTGGAAACACTGCTGGATCCCAACACACTGGTGGCCAACGCCCGAGTCAACTTTCAAGACATTTCCTGCCGTGGCGTTTACCTCGACAACACGCAGGGCCAATTGGAAGTCGAGAGTGGAAAAGCGATCGTGCAACTGCCAAACGCCACCTTGAAAGACGTCGACGGCCGGCGACTTGCGAACATGTCAACCGTCGTGCGAGCGGATTTGCCAACCGATGAGGTTGTGATTGACGCGCAACTAGATCAGGCCAGCATGCAACACATCGCGCCTTTGTGCCAACTGAATGAAAACCAATTTCACGGTCAGATTATGGGGCAACTCGATGCGACATCCAGCATCACTTCGCTTGCCAAGCCCGAGAGTTGGAAATCGACGGCATCGTTACGACTGCGCGACTTGATCGTTGCCGGTGAACCCCTTCGCGACGCCGAGATCCGAGGCACGCTGGAACAAGGACATCTGGTTGTGCCCAGGACTGAATTCAGCTGGCGAGAGAATCTTTGTCACGTGCAGGCCCTCGGGACGCTGAACAATCAACTGGTGATCGACGGAACGTTTGATGCGGGTCCGATCGAGCTGGAAGACGTTGCCGAATTGGCGACACGGCTATCTCACCAGCCGCTTCACCTCACCGGCAGTGCGTCGTTGAGTGGCAAGATTCACGTCGATGCGATCGCAAAAACGTTTCACAGCACGGGCACCGCCATGTTGTCCGATGCGAGCTATGCGGACGCACAAATCGGATCGGCCGACTTGGATTGGACCGTCGAATCGTCTGGCGTCACGCTGCGCACTCAGTCAAATGATTTCCTGGGCGGAAGCTACGCCTTGGATGCGCACCTCGCGGAACTGGATTGGACCCGAACCACGCTGGACTTACGGTTCAAAGAGATCCAATGTTTGAAAGGACCAGAATTGTTAGGGATCGACATTCCCGTGACGGGAACGATGGAAGGCGGATGTCGGTTGACATCGATCGGGGCGTTGGACGATTTGCGCGGCAACGGCTGGATACGAAGCCGAGGCGTTTCGATACACCAAGTTCCCGTGAGCCTCAATCAAGGTCGATTCACCATTGCCAATGGCGCAGCAGAACTCTCCGCCGAGGGCGAGAGTTTAAACGGCACCTACAACGCCAACGCCAAGTGCCGGCTCGACGATACCCTTGCCTTTGTGAAAAAGAAAAACCGCGACCTACGTCGATTGCCGGTCAATGCCAAGGCGACGTTGAAGGGCCTCTCGATTAATCAGTCCGTACGCTCGCTCGGCGCCAGCGGTGCGTTACAACCGTTGACCGGCGTTGTGCATGCAAGCTGTGTTCGAGACGAATCGACACAGGCCGAGGGGTTGATTTGCACGGCATCGGCGACCGCAGAACATCTAAGCTGGCATGGAAAGTCGCTCACGGATCGATCGACTGCAACGGTTCGCCTTCATCCCGATCGCTTGGAGCTTTCGGGCATCGACGGTCGACTCGCCGGTGGTCGAATCACGGGTCGAGGTGAAGTTTCCCTGGACGGCTCACAGCGAGGTTATTTTCAGTTGGCCGTCGATCGCATCAACTTGCGTCAAGCGGCTGCCCCGCTGGGACGGTCCATCAAGGGGGTTACCGGAACGGCCAGTGTGCAGGTCGACGGCCGGCTGGGGAGCGTCATCACCGGCCGCGCACAGATTTCGGCGAACCATCCCTCCGTTTCAAACTTAAACGTCCGCGCAGTGCGGTTTCCCGTCGACTGGTCGTTCACGCCCGCCACGCGGCGTTTCGGATGGCGATGCCGAGCCGGGGTGATCGATGCCGGCGCCGGCAAGATCAATGTTTCCACCGAAGGTGACTTCGCACGAACACTCAACATGCGAATGACGGCCAAGCTGGATCAAATTGACACCTCGAGAATGCTGCGCGGGGGCGCAGCCGACCTGGGAATCATTGACGGGCGAGTCCATCTCAAAGCCAATCGCGCGCGTTCGCTCAATCAAATCAGCGGAACGTTTGACGTCAACCTGTCGAAAGTCGATTCGATGGACCTGCCGATTCTGGATCAATTGGGGGCCTTGATCAATCTCGCTCCCACGCTGTCCACCGACCAAGACAACCAGGGGACGATCCAGGGTCGTCTGGCGGGAGGGCTGGTCCATTTGGATCGACTCGCAATCTCGCAAAGCAACGTCCAGGTCTTGATGGACGGGCAGGCGACGCTGGACGGACGGCTGGATTTTGACATCACCGCCGCGACCGGCCAAACCGGCCCGGCCGACGGGCTGGCGGCGCTTGCCAGTTCTCCCCTCTTGCTGGCCGCACCGGCGCCGGTCGCGTTGGTCTTGAAAGCCAACGAAGCGATGAAAGACCGCGTGGTGCATGTTCACGTGGGCGGCACCGCGTCCCGCCCCGTCTTGCGGCTCCAGCCCGGTAAACAACTCGCTCAAGACACGCTTCGATTCTTTTTGAAAAACAGTTTTGGTTCGCAGGTCGCAGACGCTGTTGATACGTCGCGACGCGGCTTTCGATAGGAAGACAGGAAATACTACGATGCAGTCAGTACTGATGAAACACGGACGACGATCCAACGCAACGACACTGGAGGTACCGGTGGCTATTTGCATGTTTTGCGTCGTCGTGGCGGCGTTGCTCTCGGGTTGCCGGACGGCATCGTCGCTGGGGCTGCCGGTATCGGCCAATTCGAATCGGTTACTGCCCTACGCGTCACATCTGCGACAAAGCGTGGGGCACCGCCCGGATATCGCCACCGAATTGGCCAAACAGGCCTTGCCACCGCACCGCGTCGAAGCCGGCGACATCTTGGTCATCGAACCCAACGATTTCAATTCGCCAATTCGTTTACAGAGCGATCAGACCGTTCCGCAAGACGGTGTCATCGAGTTGGGCGAATACGGTCGCATTGCCGTGACCGGATTGAACACCGAAGAGATTCAGCAACTCGTTCAAGAACGCATCGCGGCCCGCGAAACGGTCCGGCGAAAAGGCCAGATCGGTTTGGCGACACACCGTCAGAACGCTGATGCGGCCGCTGCAAACGTGGCGGATTACGGGATCACGGTTCGGTTGGTCAATCTGGAGAACGCACAGTATTACGTGATGGGGGAAGTGAATGCGCCGGGTTCGTATCCGCTTGTCGGCGCCGAAACGGTGCTCGATGCCGTGATTGCAGCGGGTGGGCTTTCCGATCGCGCCAATGAGCACCAAGTCATTTTGACACGTCCCCAATTAGACGGCCAGCCGCGTCAGATTCTGCCTGTTTGCTACAAACAAATTCTTCAGCTTGGCGATGTCTCGACGAACTACCAACTGCAGCCCGGCGATCGCGTTTACGTTCCAACTGTCACGCTGTGGGAAGACGTCAAACAGAGCATGACGTTCGGCAGCGACAAGAGTTGTCCGCACTGCCGAACTTACCAACGCTAGACTCCCGCAGGAATGAGTTTCGAAGGTCACGCTGAGCGTGACGCCAGGCATGCGATCGATGGACTTCGACACGTCTACGAAATGCGTCGCAGGCTGTCGAATGCACGTCACGATCTTGTTAGACTAGTGCACTATCGCAGTTTAATTTCCGGGTAGTGGACGAGGCGACGAGTCCTTGCCAATATGCCGACTACAGAGGACTCGTCGCCTCGTCCACTACCGCCTACCCGAAAACCAAGTTGCGGCGGAATACTAGTCTTAGTAATCGACGTCCGACTGCCGTCAAGGTTGGCGTCGCCTTTGGAGCCTGATCAACTGGAAACTGATGACCGCTGTAACTGAATCTGTCGCGTTGGGACTTGATTTTGGAACGGAGTCGGCGCGAGCTGTTCTCGTCGACCGCAATGGACTCGAATTGGCTGTCTGTGAGAGCCCCTATCGTCACGGGCAAATCACGCAAACCCTGCCGACCAGCGACGCCGCACTGCCGCGACACTTCGCACTCCAGAACCCGGCCGATTGGATCGAGTCGGCGGCCGAAGCGACTCGAAAGGCGATCGAACAATCCGGCATCGATGTCCAACGTGTCGTCGGCATCGGAGTCGATTTCACCAGTTGCACCATGTTGCCGACCCAGTTGGATGGCACGCCGTTGTGCGAGTTGGAACGGTTTCGCGAAACGCCCTTGGCCTGGCCGAAACTCTGGAAACATCACGGCGCGATCGAACAGACCGATCGTATGAACCGAATTGCCAAAGAACGCAACGAGGCGTTCATGGATCGCTATGGCGGGACCATCGGTTTGGAATGGTTCTTTCCCAAAATGCTGGAAACGATTGACAAGGCACCTGAAGTCGCCGACGCCGCCGAGGTTTGGCTGGAAGCCGGCGACTGGTTTGTCTGGCAACTGGTGGGCTGTGATGCGGCCGAATTGCCAAGGTCAACCTGCCAAGCCGGTTACAAAGCATTGTGGTCGGCCGAAACCGGGTACGCGTCCGATGCGTATTTTTCAGCGGTGGATCCCGTCCTGGCGGCAGCGGCGCGGGACAAAATGCCCGGCCGAATGTTGTCGCCGGGCCGGTTCGCCGGAACGCTTTGTGATGCATTGGCCGATCGTCTCGGATTGCCCGCCGGCATCGCTGTCGCCGCTGCCACCATCGATGCCCATGCCGCGGTTCCCGGCGTCGGTGAAGCCGAACCGGGGACGCTGGTCATGGTGATGGGGACCAGCAGTTGTCACATGCTCAATGCCCGCCAAGGCAAACCAGTTGACGGGGTGGCGGGAATCGTCGACGGAGGCATTTTGCCCGGGATGTTCGGCTATGAAACCGGGCAAGCCGCCGTGGGTGATGCGTTCGCCTGGTTGTTGAAACTACTGAACCTGGACTCCTTTGAGCAACTCGCCAAAGACGCGATCGCGCTGCCGGCCGGTGCCGACGGCGTGATGTGCTTGGACTGGATGAACGGTTGCCGCACGCCGCTGATGGATGGAACCGTCAAAGGTGCCTTCAGCGGATTGACGCTGGCAACCACTCCGGCACACATGTATCGGGCTCTGTTGGAGGCGTCCGCGTTCGGCGTGCGTTGGATTGTCGACGTGCTGCACGAAGGCGGAATCCCGGTCCAGCGGTTCGTCGCAAGCGGCGGGCTGCCCCATCACAATCCCGCCGTCGTCCAAGTCTATGCCGATGTGCTGGGAAGCGAAATCGAGGTGCACCCGTCACAACAAGGACCGGCGATCGGTGCGGCCGTGTTGGGCATGATCGCCGCGGGAGAGTCCAAAAGCGGTTTCGCCAGCGTCGCCGATGCGGCACGCGCGATGGCGGCCGTGCCCGAATCCCAAAAGCGGATCGTCAAACCGAATCGCAATCACGAATCAAGCTATCAAGAACTGTATCAACGCTACCGGAAACTTGCCGATGTGATGCAGAACTTGTAGCGTGGCGTTTGCGGTGGCGGGGCAATGGATGGCGGAATGATCGCAAGCAAGAGGATGGTGCGGTAGAATCATTTCCAGCAGGATGCAGGGCTGCGGAGCGGCGACGCAGATGACTCGGAATCAATCACGATGGGGATGATCATGCGATACGACTGTTCGGCCGACCGCCATTGGCGCACCCTGGGGTGCATCGGCGTGGCTGTGGTTTTCGCCCTGCCCGCAGTGGCCATCGAAGAATCTGTGCGTGCCGAAGCAAAGCGACCGACCACAATCACGCAGTTGATCGACGATTGGTTTTGGCCAGATCCCTACAGTCATCTCGGGCACGTCCAATCCAACGGTGCGGGCTGGGAATGGGTACGCATCGCCGCTGACGTCAAGGCGGGGACCGACGCCGGATTGTCGTTAGAACAGATCTCTGCGATCGCCGCGATCTATCGCCTGACCACCGCAAGTACTCCAAAAGGATCGCTAGCCGACCGGCAGCAACACTGGCACCGGGCGGAGCTGGAGACGCGAAACCTACTCAGTGAAACCCAGCAGCGTCGAGTCGACCAATTGGTCATCCAACGTCGTGGATATCGAGCGTTTCTCGAATCGGATCTTGTCACGCGACTCGACCTGTCAACCGATCAAGTGATGCGGATCCGAGACGCGATCGCCAAACACGCCAACAGGATTGCCGAGAACACCCGCAGACTGACCGCCCAAAGCGATCGGGCCACCGACGAACCACGACGCGTGAGCGGACAAGATGGATCTCATTTGGAGAAGGCGCGACGCGAAAAGATTCAACTCGGCTGGCTTTCGCATCATAAAACGTGGAATGAAATTCGAGAGGTTTTGTCGCCCGATCAAGTCAAGCTGTTCCAGAAGCTTCGTGGTGCGCGTCCCGGAAAACTCATCGGCAACACGACCGAGGCGGCGGCAGAATCAATGGCAAACGTCCAGCAAACTCCCGACGTCACCAGCGATCCTCCTGTGTCGCAGCTTGTCCTTTCGAAGCGCGTTCGGACGGCTGAGGAACAGGCTGCTTTCGAAGCCATCAAGCAACAGCTCCAAGACCGTCTTCTGGAAGACCTCAGTGCACCCGAGAATCGTAGTTCGGATTCCGTCCTGCTAACGTCTTATGGTGATGAGCCGCCGGCCGATGGCTCACCGCAAGCACTGTTCCGTTCAATGGTCCCGTCGACGTACCGGGAATACATCCGGCGGCATCCCAAGCTGCATCAGCTCGAATTTGACCCTCACGCAACCGTCTTTGTCTCCGAACAAACGCTCGCAGTGCTGGACAATGCGTTGCCGATCTCGCTCGATGCGGCGATCGACCTGATGCTGAAAACGCCCGTTCGACCCGCCAGACTGGCTGCGGAATTGATTCGTCAGCGACGCACGAAACTGTCGATGGAACAATGGATCCGCATTGTGAAAGGGTACGAATTTGTGCCTGCGATCCGAAAAGAGTATCCCATCGGGGTGCCCGTCGAGATCTGGGGAAACGGCGCGATCCCCTTCGGATTCTTGCTGTTTGATGATCCCACCGTCGCCGGCGTCGTGACCGAGACGCGTGCGCAACTCGATGGCAAACCCGTAGCAACGATGCCCGGCAGCGGTTGGCGATCTAACTTGCCCGGAGTTTCACTCGGCGATGAGTCGCTGGGAGAGCACACGATCGAGTACCAACTTGACTACACGTTGACCGTCACCGCGCAGCCAATCACCGCGCAGCCAATCACCGCGCAGCCAATCACCGCGCAGCCAATCACCGCGCAGCCAATCACCGCGCAGCCAATCACCGCGCAGCCAATCACCGCGCAGCCAATCACCGCGCAGCCAATCACCGGGCAGCTCAGTTCTGGAACGATTCCATTGACGATTGTCTCTGCTCAACCCGACCCACTGGCAGCGGTGATGTCCGATCAACTTCGCGAACTCGTCTCCTCAGGGATCCGAGCGTTGCCGATCGCCCGGGGGAGAGAGCGCGTGTATTCCCAGCCGACCGAAACCGGAGGATTTCAACGTGTTGCAAAACTCCGGATTCCGTATCTGGAGCTGAAGCGTCCACTGCCGGTGGGGTTGGCGATGGAGGTCGACGTCTATTTCGCCGATTCCGATCAACCACACTCGCGCCCCGTGTGGGTGGTCCCCGCTGGTGAAACCAGCCAATACGAAGTGGAAGGCATGATCGGTGACGCTCGCCTGGTGCAAACGCTCTCAGAGCGGGCCGATCAAGAGGGAATGGTTGATGCGCGAGTCGTTCTGACACCTTCCCGCAGCACCGCACTTTCGCACGCCCTGTTGAATTCGTATTACCCCGAATCGATCGAGGTGCACGCTCAGTGGCAACTGTTGTCGGTCGAATCCGATCAGCGATAGCGGAACAGCGCCACGCGCATCACTGTCCAGCAAGTCTGGATTTGGCTTTGAATAAGAACCTCGAACGTGGTATCACTTTAGCTGGGCCGTCGCGCGACGGATGTCATGGGGCTTTGATCAAAGTATTGTTGGCGTAGCGGAAATGCGTACACTGGCGATCGGGGATATACATGGATGCTACCAGTCGCTGAAGCGATTGGAATCGGCCGCGAAGTTCACGCCGGAAGATCAAATCATCACATTAGGGGATTTCGTCGATCGAGGCCCTGACACACGCAGTGTGCTGGACTGGTTGATCGATCGCCAGGAACACGGTTTGGTTGCACTTCGAGGCAATCATGAAGTGATGATGCTGGCGGCAAGGAAGTCCTTCAACCGGCATGTCGAATGGCGTGCCTGCGGCGGCGACGCGGTCCTGGCATCGTACGGCATCGACCATGTCGAACAGATCCCCAAACGGCACTGGGAATTCCTGTCGACCAAGCTGAAGTCCTATCATGTCGGCAAGAACCATTTTTTCGTGCACGCCAACGCGTACCCCGAAATGGAATTGGACGAGCAACCGAGCCACATGCTCTATTGGGAATCGTCTGCCGAACGAGCCCCCCACCGATCCGGCCGCGTGATGGTTTGCGGGCACACGCCGCAACGCAGCGGCGCGCCGCTGGACATGGGACATGCCGTGTGTATCGATACGGCGGCGTGTAAAGGCGGCTGGCTCACCTGCCTGGACGTCGATGCCGGGTACTGCTGGCAAGCCAATGAACAGGGCGAGGAACGCAGTTTCTGGCTCGATCAAGGACCCTACGGGGCACAATTGGAACGCGCCTGAGCGACCGCGTTTGGCTGCGGAGACGGCGATCACTCCCGCTCGTCGAGGTCATGCGGTTTTCAAGCGGACCTTGGGCGATGCCCAAGGCTATAGATGTAAACGGCCGTTGGCCGAAACCGTCCACTCAAAACCAATCTGACATTCAAAAGATGTGTAGATACCAATGCCCAGGTGAGAGTGACGAAAACCCATTGTGATCAACGATGCAATAACCGCACGACCTCCGTCGCAGAAGGCTGACCTCATGAGCACTATTTGCCATGGAACGCTTTCATTTCGCTGACCAACCGAGCGACCACGTCGGGATGCTGCTCGGCGATGTCCTGCTGCTCGCCGAGATCGGTCTTCAGATCGAATAACAACGGTGTATCGTACGTGGTAATGGGGCGTCGGCGACGGGTCACCGGGTCGGTGGGCAGGTTGCTTGCGACGTGAATCTTGTAGCGGCCCGATCGGAACGCGTTTTGATGATAGGCCCATGTCTGTCGCGCACTCGGCTTGCCCTCGAGCAGGGTGGGACTGAGATCAGTGGAGATGTACCCTGGCTTGTCGGACGGTTCGCTGCCGCCGGTGAGTGACGCGAACGTCGCGTACAGGTCCAAGTTCGCACCGATACCGGCGATCGTGGCTGGCTTGATCGTTCCGGGCCAGTGGAAAATCGTTGGAACCCGCTGGCCGCCTTCCCAAGTCGTCGCTTTCTCGCCACGCAACGGACCGGCCGTGCCACCGTGCGGCCCGAAACAAGACCAAGGACCGTTGTCGCTGGTAAAGACGATCAGCGTTTCTTTCTCGATCCCCAAGCGACGAACCGTCTCGACGACTTGGCCCACCGACCAATCAATTTCTTCGACCACATCTCCGAACCGGCCGCCGGCACTTCGATTCTGAAATTCGGGTGAGGCAAAGATCGGCGCGTGCGGCATGTTGTGGGCCAGATACAGAAAGAAGCGATTGTCTTTCTGTTGCTCGATCCATTTCACCGCTTCTTCGGTGTAACGGAGTGTGAGCAGTTCCTGGTTGACCGGAAACTCGACCACCTCGCGGCCGCGAATCAGCGGGACCGGAAACGAAAATTTATCACAACTGTCAAACACCTCGCGCGTCTGCTTCTTGCCCGGCGGGGGTGGCACGTCGTTGCTGCCCGGGGTGCCATAGTGATAATCAAAACCACATTCCAAGGGATGCATCGGGTCGACGGTAAAGTCTTGGGGGTAACCTGCCAGGTGCCATTTGCCAAGAATAGCCGTCGCATAACCCTGCCGCTTGAGCATCGCCGGCATCAAGGCACGACAATCGTCCTTCAGCCCGTTTGCCTGGCGGGGAATGAACACGGGATGTCGGCCGCTCATCAACCCTTTTCGGCTCGGCACACAGGTTGACCCGGAAGAATAAAAACTCGTCCAGCGCTGGCCTTCGGCGGCAAGTCGATCGAGATGAGGCGTCTTGTTGTTGGTGTTTCCATAACACGCCAGGTCACCGTAGCCCATGTCGTCGACGAAGATCAAAACGATGTTGGGTGCCGGAGGGGCGGCGTCCAACGCTGATGAAAACAACGCGCTGATGGACAACAGCATCAAGCTCAGCAGGGCGAATCGATTGTGCATGGTTGCGGCAGAAATTGGTGGGGAGGATAAACGCTTGCGGAAAGGAGAAGGAACGCGGGGGGCAGCCATCGTACCCCATTGCCACCCGCGGTGCACGATTCGTTCGGTCCCAACCGTCGCTAGCGGTTCGCCATCAGACGCAACAACTCGTTGGCCGCGGCGGAGGCAAACGCTTTGTCGTTGATTTCGCACTCGATTCGAATGACCGGCTTGCGGGTCGTTCCAATCGCTTCAAACAAAGCCGCATCGGCACCAGGATCGTGAAACGGTTGCCCTGGGGCGCTGATCACACTGATCGCTCTGGTCGGAATCATCACGGTCACGTTGTCGCCGTAGCGGTCCACCTGTTCGGCGAGGGTGCGTCCGAGTCGCGCCGATTCCTCCGCCGTCGTTCTGACCAAGGTGTTGTCGGGATTGTGTTCGTAGATCAGGCGCGACCGGTAGCGGTCCGGGACGGTGCTGCGCGGACCAAAGTTGGCCATGTCCAAACACCCCGGCGCGATGACGGTCGGCAATCCCGCTTTCGCCGCCGCTTCCAGCCGATTCGGCCCAGCGGACATGATGCCGCCCAGCAATTCATCGGCCAGCTCGGTCGTCGTGATGTCCAACACGCCGGCAACCATCCCGCTGGCGATCAGATCTTCCATGGCCCGTCCACCGATGCCGGTCGCATGAAACACCAACACCTCGTAGCCGGCATTTTCCAGAATCGGTTTTGCGATCTCGATGCACTTGGTGGTGTTGCCGAACATGCTGGCGACGATGATCGGTTTCGCCGCGTCCGACTCGAACTCCGCCCGGACCATGCCGCAAATCGCGCCCACGGCGCGCGTGAACACGAGTTGCGAAATGCGATTCAGCCCCGCGACATCAACGACACTGGGCATCATCACGATGTCTTTGGTGCCGATGTAGGCAGACGTGTCACCGCTGGCGACGGTCGAGACCATCAGTTTGGGGAATCCGATCGGCAAGGCACGCATCGCAGCAGTCGCGATCGACGTGCCGCCACCACCGCCGAGGGAGAGAACCGCGTCGATCCGCCCTTCCCTCGCCAGGCTCGGCAACACCGCAGCCGCCGCACGTCCCATCAACGCCACACACGCACCGCGGTCGTTGGCAATCGGTTTCAAGTCCCCGTCGATGCTCGAGAGCAACTCGTCGCGTGTGACATCGGGCGTGATGCGAGGCGGCTCGCCCGTCCCCACGTCGATGGCCAAAACGGCGAAACCTTGGTCACGAATTTTCTGGGCGACAAACGCCAGTTCGTCGCCTTTGGTGTCATACGTCCCGAGGACGGCAATCGTCTTCATCGCGAACCCACCGGAATCTGCTTGAATTCGCGCGTCAGTTTCAGCAACGATTGTTCAAAGGCCATCCGTTCCAAACTGCTCGCACCGACGAAGCCGACCGCATCGGTGTGTTGGTTGATGTAGGCGGCGTCCTCGGGTCCACAAATCGGACCGCCGTGAGAAAGCAAGAAGATGTCGTCACGCACACTTTTTGCGGCATCACAAACCTCTTGCGTGCGTTTGGCAGCGTCTTGGATCGTACAACTGGCATCGGTGACGCCGATGCTGCCGCCGATCGTGGTTCCGACGTGGGCAATGATTGCGTCGGCCCCCGCCTTGGCCATCGCCTCGGACTCTTCGGCCGTTGCGACATAAACGATGCTGAAAAGGTCCATTTGGCGAGCCAAAGCGACCATTTCGACCTCATGGGAAAAACTCATCCCGGTTTCCTCCAACACCTGCCGAAAGTTACCGTCGACGATGGCGTGGGTCGGAAAGTTGTTGACTCCGGAAAAGCCCATCGCTTTGACTTTGCCCAACCAATGCCACATCCGCCGTCGTGGGTCGGAGGCGTGAACACCGCAGATGACCGGCGTTTCTTTGACGATCGGCAGCACCTCGTACTCGCCGATTTCCATCGCCACGGCATTGGCGTCACTGTAGGCCATCAAGCCGGCGGTGCTGCCATGACCGGCCATTCGGAAACGGCCGGAGTTGTAAATGATGATCAGGTCCGCGCCGCCCTGCTCGAGAAATTTGGCGCTGATGCCGATGCCGGCACCCGCGGCAAGAATCGATTCGCCGCGATCAAGGGTCGCGCGCAATCGCGCCACCACCTCTTCGCGTGTGTACGGGTTTCCTGTTCCAGTCCACGGGTTTGGCATTGCAGAAGCTCGTTCTAAAGGGCGGCGAAATTCATCACGGTTGACCAAGTCCGACATGATAACGCAATCGGATCCGGTCATCCCAGCGATGGCACGTCGCACCTGCCAAGCGAGTGGCGCCGCGAGGCCCCTTTGCTGACGCGTGCGGGCTTCAATCGAAAAGCCGCAAGTCTGGTCGCTTTTCTGCGAGCCAGCGGCGGTTTAACGTTCGTCGTAGATCTTCATCGGGAAATCGGGCTCGAACGTGCGGTCATTGATGAACGCCAGCTCAAGCCGTTTGACGATTTCCGGATGCGACTTGGCCAGATCATTGGTTTCCGCCGGGTCGTCTGCGAGGTTGTAGAGCTCCCAATCGGCCGCTTGTTTTTGGTTGATGTTGCGACGAATCGCTTTCCAATCTCCGTCTCGCACCGCAACGATTCCGCCGTATCCGTTGAAATTCCAAATCAAGGGTTTGGTGCGCTGGATCTCGTTTCCCTGAATCAAACCGACCAGGCTGACGCCATCGAGCACTTGCTGCTCGGGCAACTTGCCGCCGGCGATCTCGGCCAACGTGGGAAACCAGTCGGGGAAGTATGACGGGAAATCATTTTCACTCCCTTCGGCAACCTGACCGGGCCAACGGACCAGGCATGGGATGCGAATGCCGCCCTCGTAGCAGCTTCCTTTGTAACCCTTCAATCCGCCGTTGGAATTGAAGAAGGTGCAGGCCGCTCCACCGACATGAAATTCGGGATTGCGACTGCCGTGTGTCGGACCGTTGTCGGAAGTGAAAATCACGATCGTGTTTTCGGCCAATCCGTGTTTGTCTAGTTGATCCAAAATGGTCCCGACGTGTTCATCCAAGTCAGAGATCATCGCAGCGTACGCGGCTCTCGGTCTCGGGTGCGGCAGGTAACCGTTCTCGCCTCGATAGGGCCCGTGTTGGTCGTCCCACTCGGTCGGATACTTGTCGATCCATTCTTGGGGTGGTTGCATGGCGACGTGCGGTTCGACGAACGGGCAATACAAGAAGAACCGATTGTCTTTGTTCTTGTCCAGAAACTTGACGGCCTCCTGCAGGATCAAATCCGGTGCATAGGTTTCCGCCCGATAGTCGTCCGCGACCACTTCTCCGTCCGGTTTGCGGTCGTGGCCGGGGATCGGGTACTTATTGATCAGAACTTCTTTTTCATCGCTATCGAGAAAGGGCGGGAAATAGCTGTGGGCGTTGCGTTGGCAGTTGTAACCGAAGTAGCGGTCAAATCCCTGTTTGATCGGTGAACCGGCGGTGTTGGACGGCCCCAGTCCCCATTTGCCGAAGGCACCGGTCGCATAGCCGGCCTCTTGCAACACTTCGGCGATCGTAACGATCTGTTCGGTGATCGGAAATTGTCCGGGATAAATGCGCCCGTTGCCGGAATCACGGTTGGTTCGGATCTCGGCGTGCCCCAGATGCTGGCCGGTCATCAGCGTGCAACGCGCCGGAGCACAGACCGGCGCGCCGGTGTAGTGTTGCAGGAACCGCATCCCGTCTTTTGCGAGCCGGTCGATGTTGGGTGTACGAATCTTCTCTTGGCCGTAGCATCCGAGTTCACCATAGCCGAGATCATCCGCCAAGATAAAAACGATGTTGGGGGTTTTGGCCAGGGCAAATCGCGGGACACCCGTCGTCAGCACAACGGCGGTGATGAACAATAAAAGACGCATAGTGGGCATTTCCAAGGCGTTACTCAGCAGGGACGGTACGGATCGGCGGGGTCCAAATCCACGTTACGGTTTTGGACCACTCGCATTCGAAGCAGTGTAACGGATCCACGGCGTGAATTGCCCTCGGGCGTCTCTTCAACCGTCAAGATCGCCCGAGGACGTCACGGCCATTGCGTCAGCGAATCAGTTCGTGATCATGCTGCCGGCGCGATGAAGCGTGCATGCTAGGGTTCCCTCGGCCCCCCCACTTCTCTCTCCAGTGCCGAATCATGCCTACCGCAGCCTCCCCTTCAACCACGGCCTCCGGAGCGTCCGGGACTCATTCGCCCGCCAGACGATCAGCGGAGAAACCGAAACACAAGATCCCGGTCCCCCCAACGGTCGACGATGACCGCTACGAGCCTCGCTTTCAAGTGATCGGCGGGCAAGATGTTCGCGACATCAATGCCTACTTTTGGTCCCGGCTCCGTTGGGCGGCGACGATCAAATTCCCTGCCAGATTGTGGATCTGAACTCCAGCGGTTGCGCGATTCGCTATCGGCAAACCCGGTCGCTGTTGAAGTCAACGACGTTAGAAATCCGCAACCTCGCGGGACACGACACGTTGCAGATGCTCGCGCGAGTCTGCTGGTCGCGTCAATCGGGACTCGATCAATACGCCAGCGGTCTGTATTTTCGCCGTTCGCTCCCCGATGACTTCATTTCAGCTGGCATCCGCGCCGGCCAACTCAGTCGCCGAACGGCACACCGCGAATCGGTCGACGTCGCGGTCACCATCCGGCAGTGCCAGCCGCAGAATCGCAGCGAGGGTCGAATCGTTTCGACCAGTCGCAGCGGTCTGCAAATTATCGGCTCGCAGGAATTAGTGATCGGCACACGCCTGATGCTGCAGCTCGATGATCGCAACGGCGTCGTCGGCACAACGGTTTGGAGCGCGCGTCGAGGGACGCAGTATGCCTCCGGGATCGCGTTCACGCACGCCGGCAACGGGCGTCAGTTCCACAACGCCGTCCTTGAACAGGCGTAGCGGAAGCCGGCGGCGGTTTGCTGATTACTCGCCGCGGTTGATGATCTCGCCCATCAGATAACAGCGAAAACTGGCGACGAGCTGTTTGACCGCGTCGTTCAATTCGCGTCGACGGCGATCGCGGTTTCGGATCGGCTTGAGTTCCAAATGCACTTTCGTGCTGCAACCCGGTGTCGCATTCTCGGTCAGCAGTTCGTCTTTTTGCGCGTCGCTGAGCGTCAGCACCGCGTGGAAGGAGATTTTGTGATCGATACGACGGCGGCCGCCCGGACTGGAGCCGGAGACGACTTTCAACGAGAGCTGGTTTTCGGCGACATTGACGATCTCGGCGTGGTGATCGGCGATGAAGCCGCGCAGTTTCTCGATCACCAGATCGACCGGGACCGGCGTCAAGATGTCAACCTTCGTCGCAACGGCATCGTCGCTGCCGATCAACCAGTCGAACCAGCCGACGCGGTGCGCGGGCTCGGCGACTTCGGACATTTTGCCCAACCCCAGCTGAACGACTCGATTGCGACCGTTGTCTTTCGCCTTCAACAAGGCTCGGTCGGCTCGTGCCAACACGGTTTCCGCGCTGTCGCCGGATTGGTATTCGGTGACGCCGAAGCTGGCCGTGATGCACTCACCGCCGAGGGCTTCGATGGGCGTCGATTCGAGTGTCTGGCGAAGGACTTCGGCGCGTTTGGCGCCCGTGGCATTGTCGCACGCGTTGGCCAACAGCAGAAACTCTTCGCCGCCATAACGCGCCACCAAATCCCCTTCGCGGCTCTGCGACCGCAGAACGTTGGCAAAGACCTTGAGTGCCTCGTCACCGGCCGGGTGTCCGAAGGTGTCATTGATTCGTTTGAAATGGTCCAGGTCGCAGATCACCAGCGCAAACGTTGGTCCGCCGGCGGCGGTGGCGGCGACCAACTCTTCCAGTGTGGTGTCGAAATGGGCGCGGTTGGCGACCCGCGTCAGTCCGTCCAGTCGCGTTTGTTGGTGCAACGTGTCCAGGCGACGTTCTAAATGTTCGCGATCGGACAGGTCGTGGACCACAATCACCGTCCCGTGCGACCCCGGGCGTTCGCCGTGCACGGGCGCGACTTCGACGTGCACCGAGACGGGATCGGTTCCGACGGCTTCGATGATCATCGCCCGTCGCACAGATTCGCCCGTGCGAAAACACTCTTGCAACGGACAAATCGTTTCGTCATCGCGGTCGCGGTCGGTGTCACGCATCCGTAGTGCCGCGGCAGACCATTGTTTTCCGATGATCGCTTCGGCGGGAAGATCGGTCAGTCGCTCCATCGCGACGTTCCACTGAGAAACGTTTCCTTCGCCGTCGGTAAATGCGACGCCGTCCTTGAGCGTCGACAACAGGCGTTGATTGAAAAGCGTTTCGCGGCGGACGACCTCTTTGGTTCGATGGGACTTGCCGACCGCGGCGTTTGCCGTCCCGGTCCAGAACGCCTGGGAATCTTCGGGACGCAATTGTTGGAGCCAGCGGTGGACCATCGATCCTTGCAGGATTTCCGGTCGGGATTCGAGCAGGCGGCTGAAATCGAGGACCAAATCTGGGTCGAACTGCGTGCCGCTCCCGCGAACGAGTTCGGCAATCGCGCGATCACGGCTCATCGCCGGCCGATACACATGCTCGGTCGTCATCGCGTCAAAGGCGTCGGCGATCGCCAGCATCCGCGCGCCCAGCGGCAGCGCCTCGCCCTGAGGTGTTTCCCCGTCGCGTCGACTGTCGTACCAGACGTTGCAGTAGCGAACGATGTCCAACAAATCGGGGTCCGTGGTGCAGCCTTGCAGAATATCGCATCCGAGATCAGGACAAGTGTCCATCACAAGCTGCTCGTCGACCGTCAGTTTCCCGGGCTTGCGCAGAATCCGATCGGGAATCCCGATCTTGCCGACGTCATGCAACAGCGCGCCGACTTCGATTCGATCGCGGACGTCGTGATCGAGCCCCATTTGCTCCGCCCAACTGCTGCAAAACAACGCCACCCTCAGTCCGTGTGCGGCGGTCGCCGGATGTTTGGTCCGTAGCGCGTAGAACAACGAGGTCGCGATCCCCAATCGGACGATGGCCAAACGGTTCTCGGCGGCTTTCTCGGGACGTTCCGCAGGGGATTCGCTGACGGCCTCCGAGGCGATCTGCAATTTCGCCAGCAGATTCGTGACACAATTCGCCGCCCCCCGGGCAACCGTCGACGAATTCGGCACGCCCCCTGCAGCGGGAACGGCAGCGTTGAAGGGACTAGATTGGGGCTCGAAAGGGGTCGGAGAATGAGTCATTAGGCTCAGATGCGGAGGAGTGACGACGAGAATACCGGCTACTGGCAACCATAGGTCACGTCGGCCGGTCGGGGCGTCGAAAAGAGCGTGATTCTCCCTTGTCGCCTGACTGGTAGAACCGGAACAAGAGGCGCGACGCGCGCCCCCCGTGATGGTGGAGCTTTCCTTTCAAAGCTTGCGATTTGCTGTCACCCCACCTACCATAAAGGGGTCTGCTGGGCGAAGGGTGTCGCCGAAAAGAAGGCAGCAAGCACCGGCTATTGTGAAGCTTCTCTTTTGGTATCGGCACCGTGAGTCTCTCTGACATCGATCGAATCCTGCTACAACGCTGCATCGACGGAGCGCCGCGCGCCTGGCAGGATTTCGTAGAACGCTTTCTCGGATTGGTGATCCACGTCGCCAATCACACCGCCGAATCACGCGGGCTGACGCTCGATGAATCGACCCGGGACGACTTGGTCGCCGAAGTCTTTTTGGTCCTGTTGGCTTCGGACCGGGGGGTGTTGCGACGATTTCGCCGCGACAGTTCCCTGGCAACCTACCTGACCGTAATCGCGCGTCGGGTGATCGCCCGACGGTTGCATCAGGATGGATTTCGAACTCGGTTGTCGGTCACCGGTGCCGAACCGGCGATCAATGAGCCGACCGAACGGATCGAGAATCGCGAGGAAGTGGAACGTTTGATGAGCCGGCTGGATCCCGAGGAATCGAGTGTGGTCCGGATGTACCATCTGGAAGGGATGTCCTACCAAGAAATCAGTCAGGCGATCGGGCTGTCCGAGAACTCGATCGGGCCGATGCTCAGTCGAGCGCGACAAAAAATGCGCGAGGGTGCTTGAGGGTTGATGAACAAGTCAAACGAAAATGCTCTGTCGTCTTGCGCTCGACGGAGTTTCATCAAGGATAGCGGGCTGATGATCGCCGGGGGCGCCATCGGAGGCGCCGTCGCGGTCGGGAAAGCGGTTCAGGGTGGCAGCACTGCCCCGATCAAAATCGCCATCATCGGATGCGGGCGCCGGGCCCGTGAACTCGCTGATGCCGTCTGGGCCATCGATGACGAAGCGGTGCAACTGGTCGGACTGGCGGATTACTTTCATTCGCAAACGCAGTCGATGTACCGCAGCTTGAAAGGACGCTACGCCGGCCAGATCGCTGCGGATTGTGTTCGTTCCGGCGGCGAAGATTGTCTCAGCCCGATCCTGCAATCGGACGCCGACATCGTCTACGTGACCACACCGCCGGTGGATCGCCCCGATTGTTTTCGACGGATCGTCGAAGCCGGCAAGCACGTCTTTTTGGAAAAGCCGCTCGCCGCGGACGCCGCCGGCGTGCTTCAGACCCTCGACACGGCGAAACAGGCCGAGACCGCGGGGCTGACCGTGCATGTCGGTTTTCAAAGACGCTATGACAATCGTTACCAAGACGTGATCCAACGCGTGCGCAACGGCGCCATCGGAACCCCCATCTTTGCCAGAGCGTTTTGCAATGCGGGATCCTTGCGGCCGCCGGTCCACGCCCGGAACGAATCAGATGCTGAGTTCCAACGCCGCAATTGGAATCATTTTCAATGGACTGGAGGCGATTTCTTGATCGAGCAGCACGTCGCGGGGTTGGACCTGATCCGCTGGGCGCTCGACCAACCCGCCTACGTCGCTCAAGGCCAGGGAGGTTGGGGCAGCTTCGACAGCGCTGAACATCAATCGCTGCCAACCGATCGATCGGGCGATGTATTTGATCATCATACCGTTGAATTTGAATTTGCCAGCGGAGCGGTGCTGCTGTCGCAGTGTCGCCGAGTCGCCAAATCGTGGAACAATACCAGCGAACACGTCCACGGTACCTTGGGACGGGCCGAATTGTCCGCCGGCAAAATTTATTCCCTCGATGGCGAGGTCGTCTGGCAATCCGATCAACCCTCGTCGCTCAAGGCGGCGACGGTCGCACAGCAACGAGCCTTCCTGCAATCGATTCGCCGCGGCACGGCGGAAAACCAAGTGGCATCCGCGGCCGCAAGCACCCTGATGGCGATGCTGGGACACCAAGCGACCCGAACCGGCAAACGGATCCAAATGGTCAAATGGATCAACGAAGCCAAGTTCCGCATGGAGCAAGCCGCGAACGCGTAAACCATTTGCTGACAGGAACGAGGCTACGGTTGGCCTGCCGAATCGTCGATTGATTTGCGTCTGATCGTGACCGAAACCACCTCAGGCAGCACTGACTCGACTTGCAACGACTCGGGAATGTTCTTCAAGTGAGCTTCAGTCCGCCAGTAGTCTCGCAATTGACCACCTTCCCGTTGGGTGTCCAACGAGACCGTCGCGGTCGTCGCGTCAAGCAGCGCGAACGCGGATTCGGTACCTGAGAGCGTCACTTCCGCATACGTCGGTTTCGGCTCTTCGATTTCCCAACCGTCGCGCAGATTTCGAAATTCCACCGGCACGACCAGCGTCCGCTGGATCATTTCAGTCTCGAAGGCGAACATCAGCCACAGCAGCAACGCCCCGGCAACGGACAGGACCGGGATCGACACACGACGAAACCAACTGGGGCGGGCCATGTTGGCCGACTCCGCGCCCTGAAACGATCTGATCAGCAACGGCACAAGACTTTCCGCTTCGACGCGTTGCAGTTCCCCATCCTTGGCAACGCTGATCGTGCCGCGTTCTTCGGAGACGACCAAGATCGTCGAGTCGGAGACTTCTGCCAACCCGACGGCAGCAGCATGTCGAGTGCCGCCTTCGGACAGCTTCGCCGCCTGTTGGGTCAATGGAAGATGCACGCCTAGCCGACTGATGCGCTCACGCTCAATAATGATCGCACCATCGTGCCCCGGTGACTTGGGATGAAAAATACTCAACAACAACGGCAGACTTGCCCTGGCATCAACATCCACACCACCACGAAGGTGACGTTCCAATGGCTGGCGACCTGGTAGAACGATCAGCGCCCCGACGCGATGGTCGGCCATTTGACAGACGGCTTCCGCCACGGTCTCTGCCAGACCAACCAACTGCCGATCACTCGGGGCATCGGATCGC
The DNA here is from genome assembly GCA_033042175.1 of Phycisphaera sp. RhM. Lineage (GTDB taxonomy): Bacteria > Planctomycetota > Planctomycetia > Pirellulales > Pirellulaceae > Stieleria. The sequence continues at coordinate 288,923 of WCIL01000006.1, read as the reverse complement.
CAAAGGCCAGGCGACCACGTCCACGAAGTCAGCCGCTCGAATCCGTGCCGGATGTCCTGTTGGAAGACGATCACCAATGCCAACAGAATGGCGACCGAACCGTAGTGAAACACCATCGTCACCAAATACAGATCCAACCACCGCGCAAGCAAGAAGACCACGGCGATCGCAGTGACCACCACGCCGAGCGATCGAGACGCGCGATCCCTGAGCCAAAACAGTATCAGGCAAAGCAACACGGCAATGATGGCGACGTCCAGCAGATCCGTCAGAGCGAACGACTGCCAAGCGTCGCGTACGATCTTCATTAGCAACTTCCCTCAAGGGGCCAACCGAAACGAAACACAAACACTACCGCCAACAGTGTCCCGCCAACGCGGGAGCGTCGTGAATGGATCAGCCAGTTCCCTCGCGGCCACCTCAGCGCAAAGACGGATCCTGCGTCAAGTTGCCGAGCCCTTCTGCAATTTTCATGCCGTAGAAATGATCGAGCACACTGGTCGGTGATCGCGCATCGGAATCAACCGTCCTCGGTGATTGACGAATCGACGATCTTAGCGCCTATCCCCCAGACGAATCATCGACTTCATTCCGGAGCAAAAAAGTAAGCCGCGTCGCGCAAGCGGTCCGAACATCATGCTGCCCATTCTGCCACTGCCTCTCCTTCCCTCAGTCCGCCCTCGCCAACACGTTGGCAACGAGCGGACGATTACGCTCCGGTACGCCCAAATCGAGCGAATTGGTGAAGATCACCCCGTTGGCGACACGGTTGGAACGCAAGTTGCCCGTGGCCTGTCGCCTGAATCGATGTTCCGAAATCAACGCGACCAGCAGTACCGATACCGTTCTTTGCTCACCCCTGCCGACGGTCCACGATAACAACTCAAAAACGGAAGGCCTTACGGATGAGTGATGATCAACGGCAAATGCTCGGCCGGCTGAAGAACGACCTGTTCACCGCGGCTGTGATCGGAGTGGTGATTGCGCTCAGCGTCGGCATTTCGACCTTCGCGATGGGACACGTGGGCGATGGAGAGGCGCGGCGTTTACTCGAATCGGTGATCCCGACCAGTCGCTTGTTTTGCTCAAGCATCTTGACGGTTTCGGCCACCGTGCTGGCGTTGATGTTGACCATGATCGGGCTGGGGCATAACGCCGATGCGGGTTTCTCCGACGCTCACTATCACCGGATCATCAAGATCGCACTCTACGACGCGATCCTGTTCGGTGGCGGCGCGATCGTGTTTGTCTTGCACTGCGTGCCGATCTACGAGTCAGACACCATTCCCGGATGGTGGTATCCCACGATCTATTACGGGGTGCTCGTCACGCTCGCGATCCTGGCGGGGGCCGCCGTCGCGATCATTACGTTGCTCTACCTGGCCGTCAAAGATCTCATCGAAGTGATCGCACTGGGCAAAACGGACCACGGTTTCGCACTGTCGATCTCAGACAGTGATGAACCAGACGGCGAAGCATCGGACGACGCTCAATAGCCTAGACCGCGACCGTTGAGTCCCACCCGAAACATCGTTCACTGGTTGAGAGATCTGGTTGAGAGATCTGGCTGAGGGATCAATACCGCTAAGTTTACCATCGTTTCCTCTAGGGAGCGCCCGTAGGCTCGCCCCAAACGGCTGACCATCGTTTGACATCAGCCGGTTCGCGCCAGCGCCGGGGACTTAACTTAGCGGTGTTGGGCTGGGGGAGAGCGTGCACAGATGCATACGGCGATCGACCAAGCTGGAGGATTCGAGACCAGACCCTGCACGGATTTGCTTGATAATCGCTCGTCTCATCGACGCTGCATGAATCCGCGACAGACACGACAACCTTGGCGCGTGGTTTGCATAGAGGGGTCAACCGCAAGTTGCCCTTTTGTCAACAACGACCGTTCGTAGGAGGATTCCCCAGCATGTTCGTTCAAGAAACTGTGTTAACTGACGGCATCGCCCAGTTGTCCTATCTGCTCGGCGATACCGACACGGGGCACGCTGCCGTGATCGATCCGCGAACCGACGTCGAGATTTATGAACAGCTCGCGCGCAAGCATGGATTGTCGATCACCCACATTTTCGAGACACACATTCACGCGGACTTTGTGTCGGGAAGCCGCTCACTGGCCCAACGCGTTGGGCAAGCAAAAATCTATTTGAGCGGAGATCATGCCGACTATCAATTTGATGGTCAGCGCGTGGTGGATGGAGATTCCTTCGACTTCGGTTCCTTCCATCTGACGGCACGTCATACGCCGGGGCACACGCCGGAGCACCTGACGTTTGAAATCGCTGAGAGCGGTCACCGCGACACGCCGTGGGCTGTGTTCACCGGCGATTCACTGTTCGTGGGTTCGGCTGGTCGGCCTGACTTGCTCGGGGAAGGCCAGACCGCGCAGCTGGCTGAAGCGTTGTATCACACCTTGTACGGCTATTTCTTGAAATTGGATGACTTCGTGACGGTCTTTCCGGGCCACGGCGCCGGTTCGGCATGTGGAGCTGACATCGGCGACCGGCTGCAGAGCACGATCGGATACGAGCGACGCACCAACGCATTCCTCAGTTATCCAGATCTGGAGTCGTTCTGCCAGTTTGTTGTCTCCGATGCCCCGCCGGTTCCTTGGCACTACCCGCAATTGAAGAAGGTGAACGCCGCGGGACCAGAGATCATGGATCGTCTGCCGACCATCCCGGCACTTCCGCCAAACGACTTCCGTCGCGTCGCCCGCGAACCGGGCGTCCATGTTCTGGACACGCGGTCCATGTTGGCCTTCGGCGGAGGTCACGTTCCGGGTGCGATCAACATCGGAGGGCGACCGGAGTTGTCGGCGTGGGCGGGTCAAATGCTCGACCTGGACCAGCGTCTACTGTTGGTCGTCGATAGCGAAGACGATCTCGATCGCATCCAGCGACTGCTCGTCCGAACCGGACACTGTAACTTCGCAGGTTACCTGAGCGGCGGAATGAAGGCCTGGGAGATCGGCGGATTGCCGTTGGAGACCCTGGAGCAGATCCCTGTTCACCAACTACGAGAGCTGCAGGTCAGCGACGGCGATCTGACGATTTTGGATGTTCGCGCCCCCGACGAATGGGCGTCCGGCCACATTCCGGGATCGAAACATTACTTCGTCGCCGACATGCGAGACCGCATCAATGGCTTGGACAAGAATGCTCGCTACGCCACGTATTGTGCCAGCGGATATCGGGCCAGCATCGCCGCCAGTCTGATGAAGTCACGCGGTTTCAGCGATGTCAGCAATGTTCCCGGGAGCTGGGGTGCGTGGACGACAGCCGGATTTCCGAGTGAACAACCCGAAGGAGCGACGGCATGATTCTGCAAACGCGATTCCCGTCGCTGACAGCGCTCGCCGAAGTCAATCCGCTCGAGTACTCCGGTCCTGCGTGGTCACCCTACTTGGTCGGTGCGTTGATCGGGGTGCTGTCGATGTTGACGTTCTATTTTTCGAATAAACCCTTGGGCGCATCGACCGCTTACGCTCGTGTGGCCGGCATGCTGGGCAATCTGGCAGCCCCACGCCACACGCAACGGCTGAAGTACTTCCAGGACAATCCGCCAAAAGTTGGCTGGGAATTCATGCTGGTTCTCAGCGTCGTCGTCGGCGCCTTTTGGGCCGCATGGAGCGGAAACGAATGGACCGGACGTCTGTTACCGCTGATGTGGCAAGACCGCTTTGGTGCCGATAGCGGATTGCTTCGTGTCATCGTCGCGTTCGGCGGCGGTGTACTGATGGCGTTTGGTGCACGAATGGCCGGAGGCTGCACCAGCGGTCACGGGATCAGCGGCACACTGCAACTGGCGGTCGGATCTTGGATCGCCGCCATCTGCTTTTTCATTGGCGGCATCGCGACCGCGATGCTGATGTACGCCGTCTAGGCGGCCAATCATCCCAAGGAGCCCACCTCATGTCCACCACCACTGAAACGCCAAGCGATAAACCGGCACACGACACCACGTCAAACGATACCACAACACCACACGCAGAAAACGATCGTGGCCGGCAACCAAAGTCGCCACCCGCCGCTCACCGTTCACTCGCATTGGGCGTGCTGTTTGGCGTTGTCTTTGGCTTCCTGTTGCAAAAAGGCGGCGTCGCGAAATTTCACGTCTTGATCGGACAACTGTTGTTAGAAGACTTCACCGTGGTGAAAGTCATGCTGTCCGCTGTCGTCGTGGGCATGGTGGGAATCCACACCATGCACCGGGCCAACATGGTGGAATTCCACATCAAACCGACTCGACTGGCATCCAACGTGATCGGTGGCCTGCTCTTCGGATGCGGCTTTGCGTTGTCGGCTTATTGCCCAGGCACCGGAGCCGCCGCGTTGGGGCAGGGAAACTTTGATGCAATCGCGATGATGGTTGGGATGGTTGCCGGTTCCTACGTCTTTGCCGAGGCATCGAGTTGGATCAGCCGTCACGTCGATCCGATCGGTGACAAGGGCAAGCTGACGCTCTTCGACCTTTTCCCGCAGAGCCGAACCGCCGTCATGCTCAGCAGTGCGTCGTTGTTGGTGGTCGTGTTGATCGTCTTGGAACTGACGACCACGCGGTAATCACAGCGCACGTAGAGAGGCGTGTTAAATACGGTTGGGGGTGAAGCTGTCGGCACCGCCGGCCAGCGGTCTGTGGGTGTAATCGGTGACCAGCCAGGAATCGTCGGACTGTTTTTGAAACGTCAAAATCACGCGTCGCGGGACTCGAACGTTTCTCATCGTGCCCGACGACAGGCTGGCGGTGACGGAAGCGTCCAGGTCGACGGTGGCCTCCAAGGGATAGCTGCCGGTGACGAACTTGATTTGGATGTTGCGAACCGTCAGACGATGGAATTCATAGTTCGGCAATTCATTCAACGCCCGCTGTCGCGTCGCGGCGTCAGCGACGTAGACCACCGCCGACTCGTGATCGTTTCGTTCGACCGCTTCCGCCGTCGTGTAGATGGCTTCGAGGATCTTTTCTCGATCCGTCACGATGGCGTCCGCGGCAAAGAACGCCGCGGGAATCAGCAGCGCGGTGCACAAGGTGGCGATGCCCAGCCGTTTGTTGCCCGTCTGTAACCAGCCATAAAACAACCCCGCCACGACGATCCCGATCATGATCGAGATCAACAATGGATTTTCAGCCAAGATCGTCCACATCGCATCGGCCCTCGGCGGCTAGGGTTTATCGATCGCCCGCTTTGATCAGACGAATCAAATCTTCGGTGTCCATCTTCGCCGCGCGGTCAGTTCCATCCAACACACCGGCGACCAGTTCACGTTTGTCGGCGTGCATCTCCAGAATCTGTTCTTCGATCGTGCCGGAGGCGACCAATCGATAAACCGTCACGGGACGTTCTTGCCCGATTCGATGCGCTCGGTCGGTGGCTTGATCTTCAACGGCCGGGTTCCACCAGGGGTCTAAGTGTATGACGTAATCAGCGGCGGTAAGGTTCAAACCCGTTCCGCCGGCTTTGAGCGAAATCAAGAACAACTCGCCCTCGCCCTCCTGGAATGCATCCACACGACGTTGCCGCTCTTTGGCCGGCGTCGCTCCGTCCAAGTACTGGTACTTGATGCCACGCTCATCGAGCAATTCGCGAATCAGCCCGAGGTGTTTGACGAATTGGCTAAAGATCAACGCCCGGTGCTCCCCGTCGCGGAGTTCATCGACGAGCGAGTCCAGCAAACTGAGCTTGGCGCTGCCCTTGTCCCACATCCGGTCGACCAACCGAGGGTGACAGGCCAATTGCCGCAGCTTGGTCAACCAGGCGAGCGTTCGCATCCGGTGTTCGCCCGGCTTTGCGTCACCGCCGGACAATTCGGCAAGCGCCGCAACGCGCGCCTCATCGTACAACGCACGTTCTTCGGTGCTGAGGTGCGCCTGCAGCGTGATTTCGGTGCGTGGCGGCAATTCACGGAGCACCTTCTCTTTGGTGCGTCGCAGGATAAACGGGCGAACCAAGCGAGCCAGCGACTGACGGCGTTCGGGATCTTTGTGGCGTTCGATCGGATCGGCGAAACGGTTCCTGAATCGGTCCCACGAGCCGAGCAACCCGGGGCTGATCGTCCGCAATAGACTCCACAATTCCCCGAGGTGGTTTTCCAGCGGCGTGCCGGAAAGGGCGATCCGCCAGTCCGCTTCGAGATCGCGGATGGCGCGGGAGGTCTTGGTTTGAGCATTCTTGATGAACTGCGCTTCGTCCAAAACCAGCGTGTTCCATTGTTTGGCGGAAAAACGCTTGGCGTCACGCTGGACCAATTGATAACTGACGATCACCAGGTCACCCGCACCGGCCGCATCGATGACTTGTTGCCGATTGCCTTCGCGATACAAGACCGGATTGAGTTGGGGGGCGAACCGTTGCGTTTCACGAACCCAGTTCTCTCCGACGCTAGTCGGCGCGACCACCAGCGTCGGACCGCCGGCGGCACGATCAACCAAAACACCGAGTGTTTGGACTGTTTTCCCCAGACCCATGTCGTCGGCCAAGATTCCCCCCACGCCCCAGCGACTCAGCCGGGCCAGCCAACGATAACCGTCCAGCTGGTAGTCACGGAAATCGACGTCCAGCGACTCAGGCTTGGTCGGATGGTAATCGGCCAACGAGTCCAAGTTTTCGATCACCTGGCTCCAGCGGGCCGAGACCTCCAAGGTCACGTCGGTGCCCAGCAATTCTTGAACGGCCGGGACGGCGGCATCAGCGACTTTTAATGTGCCACGGTCGGCGACAAGCGTATCGCCAAGTTGCTCCAAACGCTTACGAAACGCATCGCTGATCTTGGCAAATTCGCGATCGCCGACGCGGACCAACGCGCGACGCTCGGTCACCGCGGTCAACAGATCTTCCAGATTGACTTCTTGTCCGGCAACCGAAATGGTTCCCGTAAGCCCGAACCAGTCTTTCGAATCGTCGATCTGAACGCGGAGTGCGGACGGCGTGATTTCACCGCGCACGCGAATCGTTTCGCCTTCGGGCCAGATCATCCGAGGCGCCTCGTCACCGGCATCGTACAGCCGCGCCAACAGATCGAGCGCTTGCTCGTCGCTTTGGGCGACCCATCCATAGGGCTCTTCGGGAGCGAGTTGATTGATCTGGAACCGGTTGATCACTTCACCCGCCCGCTCGCGTTCGGCCTTGGTGTCACGGACCAGCCGAATGGGTCCTTGGTCGGTGATTCCCGGGACGATGGCCGGCTCTTCACCCGGACGCATCATGTCTTGCAATCGGGAATCGAACATCGACAGACGGACGAACATGCCGGCACCGCCGCGGGGCCGTAATTCCAAAACCATCTCGGCCTGGATCTCTTCGAGCGGGCCGGCAAGCTGGTCCGGCAAATCGACACGGACGAGCGATCCGATTTGGCCGATCTTCATCGTCAATTGGTGCGCCGCGTCGTCGTCCACCAAGACTTCATGCAAATCGCTTTTGAGCAAGTAGGAGATCAAGCGGGTCGCCCGACGATCGCGCAGCGCGGCGATGATCAGTCGATTGCCGTTGGTCTCGGCGATCAGCACGACCGGTTGAGCGGGATGCAAATTGCCCAGCACCAGTTCGCATTGGTTGATATCGATATCGATCCCGGGCACCTGCAAGGCGACGCGATAGAGCGTTTTTCGTTTGGCGGGATCGGACTCGCGTTCGATCTGCGTTTCACCGGCCCGTTCCTCGTCATCCAAGGAGTCGATTTCGACGGGTTGCAGCGCAACCGAAATTTCACCGCGCGAGACTTCGATGGGCGTCGCCGAGGCGTCGTCCCAGGCGACATTGGGATGCCCCACCAACAGATCGACCGATTGGAACAGGTTGTAATACTCGCGATTCATCTCCGAGCTCGGTTGCGACGTGAGCGCCGCAATCTGGCTGTCGACCGCGGTTCCTTCACCGTCACGTCGAAGCAGGTCAAAGGCGGGCGTCTGGCGCCCCTTGGACCAACCCTTGGAGTTCTTTTTCAACCGCTGGACGAAGGGATTGATGCTGACCGGGCCATACAATTGGTTGTTCGAAATCTTGATCCGCCATTGCACCCGCGTGGACGTGTCTTCTTCTTTTGCGTGCGCTTCGTCGGTCAGCTTGAGCAGTTGGCTGACCACGTCACGGCCGGCAGCGACGGTGTCGGTCTTCAAGTCGCTTAGGAAAAGCAACACCTCTTCGCTGTTGCGTCGGGAGATCTGTTCGTGAACCCACCAGGCGACCGCCAGGGTGCAACTGCATCGGCCCCGCCCAGTCATCCGCGATTCGGCGCGTTCGAATTCGGGACAGACGCAGGTCACCGAAGCACGAAGCGACAGGTCCAACGGCGACTCGATCGTGTCGCCGTCGTCCTCGTCCACGTCCGGTTCGATTGCCAAATTCACCAGATAAGGAAGTTTTCGTCCGGGACGCATCCGAAATTCAAAGCACATCCTGCCGTCGCTTTGAGAAAACTTGGGCGTCTCGACTCGCAGCATCGCCGCCCGCTTGTCCAGCGATTGATCGTGATCGTCCACTAGCCGCGAAACGGCTTCGCCGAGCAACAATCCAAACGCTGCCGGCAAATTCTCCGTGATCAATTCCATACTCAAACTAGGTTCCTTTTTTCGATCTGCCGCTGTCCGGGCCGGTGATCTCTGTCCAGGCCGGTGATTCCTGCTGTGCGACTTTTAAAAACGTTGGCCAACCCGCTATTCTACCGCTAGGCTGCTCGGTTGCGATGCCAACCGCGGCCCGAATGCCGGTTCAGACCAAGATTCTTCATAAACTTTCAACGAGTGGAAACGAATGCCGAAATTAACTGTCGAGGGTGTGGGTTCTTTTGAAGTCGCCACGGGAAAACGATTGGTCCAAGCACTCGTCGAAGACGCGGGGACGGACCAATTACACGCTTGTGGGGGAATGGCAAGATGCACCACCTGTCGGGTCCAGTTCACCGACGGCGAACCCCCAAAAATGACGGCCGCAGAACGGGACACCCTCGCCGCTCGAGAAATCAGCGACGAGGGCGTTCGGCTAAGCTGTCAAATCCAGTGCGATCATGACATGAGTGTCAAATTGATCAGCCGTCTCGAAGGCAGCGGGCGAAAGGATCAGGGATCGGCTGTTGCGGACACGATCCAGCCCGAACCGATCTGGGTCGAGAAAGACGCCTAATACGTGCCCGCCGGGCGACGCTGGGTGCCCGCGAGCACTTTGATCAAGCCCGCCCGCAGCTCCCGGACTTTCAACGGCAACGCCAACAGTTGCCGACGGGGACCGCGGCGGGCTTCCGAAATGATGCGTGCCTGACGGCGGTCCACCAACAGAATCGCTGGGATTTCGCTGGTGTGTTCATCGCTGGCAAATTTATTGTAGGCCTCCAACGCCAACGCCCCCAACTCCGCGGCACTGAAAATCACACAGTCCGCCGGGGGGTCGTCGCCGGGTTGGAAACGCGACAACGCACGGTTGGGGTCCTGCGTGATCAGCACACGGTATCCGCGCGACTTGAGCCGTTCGCGGATCGCATTCTGTAGCGCCGCCTTGGATTCGACCAACATCACCACGTAACCTTCGCCCTCATCGGTCGGCGCATCGTCATCGTCGTAGTGCTCACCGGCGCCAGGCGTTGCTCCGTCCACATTCGATTTGCTCGGCCCCTTTTCCAGGATGTCCATCACCTTGCGGATCTCGGCCTGCAACGCGGCAGACGATTGAATTCTCTGCTGAGGATTGAACTCCATCATCTTTCCGAGCAGCTGGGTAATCACCCCGGGGATGTCCGGTACGGCCTGGCTGATCGGTTTGATTTCTTGAAACCGCGACACATTCAGACGGGCCAGCCGGTCGCGAGTTTCGGTCAACGCCGGCTGACCGGCCAGCATGTGATAGAGCATGTTGCCGGCGAAGAAGACGTCGCTGCGCGGGTCGTCCTTGCGGACTCCGGTGCCCCGCTCCAATGCGGCATAGTCGATCGCCCGCGCGTTGGGGCAATCCGCGATCTCTTCGGGGTTTTTCCGATCGCTCAACGCCGCCAACCCGAAGTCCACCAATTTCGCTTTGCCGTCGGAAGAAATCAGTACGTTGGAGAGTTTCAAGTCACGGTGCGAAATCCCCATGCTGGCCGCATGAGCCAGGCCGGAAGCGACTTCGTGAATCAAACGCAGTGCCAGTTTGGGCGGCAGTTTTCCTCGCAAGCGGACGAGTTCTCGAAGCGTCTGACCTTCCACGAACTCCATCACCAAAAACGGATTCCGCGGATCAGCCACGACCTCGTGAATGCTGACGATGTTCGGATGCCGCAGCTTCAAACCCATGCTGCCTTCGCGGAGAAACTGTTCCATCTCCTTCGGCTCGTCGCGAAATCGCTTGCGAAGCACTTTGATGGCGAACACTTCGTCGTCCTTGCTGGCACGGTAGACACGCGCAAACGTACCGGCACCGATCAGATACAGCACCTTGTAGTCGCCGTAAAAGTAACCGATACGGTCGCCACGGAGGATTTTCTCGGTTTGCAGCGTCGTCACCAATCCGCGACGCTGCATCTGTTTGATCACCGAATCAAGCGTCAACTCCGTGCCACCGAGTTCCCCCATCGCGTGATCGACTTGGCGCCGCTCGGCGAGGCCAAGGTCTCCGATTCGGCGTGCAAATTCCTCTGGGGTCGGTTGTTCCATCGTTGCAAGAGATAAGAGAGCAGATTGGCGGGCGTCGCAGATCGAAACACCACTGATCGGACAGTCTACACCAACAAACGCCGAATCGTCTGCGTTGTCCTCCCCGGGTTCCCAAAATCGACCGCCGACGAAACGATTCTTCCCCACAAACGAGGGGACAACGGGAAAGTAAGGGGCATTGTGGACCGCGCGCGGCCGGTTCGAGGGCAGCATGCCCGGCCAAAGATGGCAAAACATCCGAAACGGACGCGGTCCCCTCGGGGAACCCTCAGGCAGCGGAAGCCGCGCGGCCCCTTGCTCACGCATGCGGGCTTGAATCGACGGTCCGCTAGTATTCCGTCGCACCTCGGTTTTCGGGTAGGCGGTAGTGGACGAGGCGACGAGTCCTCTGTAGTCCTATTGGCAAGGACTCGTCGCCTCGACCACTACCCGAAAATTGAGCAACGCTAGACTATTAGCCGCGCGGCTTGCTACATCCGCTCGACGACTTCGATGCCGAGCAATTCCAAGGCTTGCTTGATCACACGGCCGGTCAGGACGACCAACGCCAGACGCGTGTTCTGGATGGCATCGGTTTCGGCGTTGAGCACGTGGCACTGATCGTTGAACTTCGAAAACGCTTCGGCGGTCGAATAAACGTAATCGACCAAGTGGTTGGGCCGGTAGTCTTCATAGACGTTCTGAAGCGCTTCTTGAAATTGCAACAATTGCAATCCCAACGCCCGTTCGGCCGCATGCGTGAACGTGATGCCGGATGCTTGGATTCGCTCGACCACGTCGGCTTCGGTCACCTCGTTTCGACGCAAAATGCTGGTCGTGCGGGCGAAACTGTACTGGGCATAGGTCGAGGTGTTGCCCGACAGTGCGACCATCTTGGAAAGATTGAATTTGTAGTCGCTGGTTCGGTCGTGCGACAGGTCGGCGTATTTGATCGCTCCAATGCCGACGCGTTCGGACACCAAGCGTTTCTCCTGGTCATCCATGGGAGGATCCAGTTTGACCAACCGATCGGGATTGCAGACGACCTGATAGGCGGCTTCGACTGCGTCATCCAACAGGCTTTCCAAACCGATCAAGGTTCCGCTCCGCGTCTTCATCGGCCGCCCGTCTTCCCCGAGCACGGTCCCAAAACTGACGTGCACCAGTTTGGCATCGATCAGTTTCGTCGCTTCGGCAACGGCGAACAGTTTTTCAAAGTGTTCGCTCTGCCGAGCGTCAACGACATACAACACTTCGTCCGGCTTGAACGTTTCTTGGCGGTAGCGGAGGGTGGCCAGATCGGTGGTGGCATAGAGGTACGCCCCATCGCGTTTCTGAATGATCATCGGCGCGTCGAACTGGTCCAAGAACACGCAGATCGCGCCGTCACTTTCGCTGGCCAAACCTCGCTGTTTGAGATCGTCGACGATTTCACCGAGCATGGGGTGATAAAACGACTCGCCCAAGGTGTGATCGAAGGTCACGTTGAGCCGCGAGTAGATGCGGTTGATTTCATCTTTGCAGTGCGGCAGGAACTGTTCCCAGAGCGCGATGTTTTCCGGATCGTCGGCGTGCAGTTTCGACGTTTCATCCAAGACGGCTTTGCCAATGTCGCCGTGCGCTTCGGCGCGCTGTTTCATCACGGGATCCGCGTCGGTCGCCGCGATCGTCGCCCGAGCCGATTCCAAATTGGCTTGCGCCGACACCACTTTTTTGGCCAGCGATTCGGCGGCCTTTCGTTTCTTCTTGGCCTCTTTCCCCTCGGCCGTCTCGACTTCTTGCAGCGCGGCGGTGTGCAGGTCCTCCAAACGCGCAAGTTCGGCTTCGTACTTGGGCACGTTCTTGATCGCTTTGTGATAGCCCATCAGCTGATGAACGATGCGATACAGCTTGGCCAATTCCGGCACCGGGTCCTGGCGAACGACCTCGGGGTCGCCGAAATGTTTGTAACCGTAGATGATGATGCCGAACTGCGTGCCCCAGTCACCGAGGTGGTTGTCGGTGATCACCTCGTGGCCGAGAAACTGAAGTGTCTTGGCCAAACAGTTTCCGATCACGGTGGTGCGAATGTGCCCCACGTGCATCGGTTTGGCGACGTTGGGCGACGAGTAATCGATTAGGATTTTTTTGGGCGAGGCGACCGGTGTGACGCCGCAGCGGTCGTCGGCGAGAATCTCCGCCAGACGGTCCTGCAAGAAGCTGTCTTTGAGCTTCAGGTTGATGAAACCCGGGCCGGCGATCTCGGGCGTCTCGCAAATGTCATTGAGTTGCAGCTGCCCGATCAATTCCGCGGCCACCTGACGGGGATTGGAACCGGCGACCAATTTTCCGATCGGCATCGCACAGTTGGCTTGGTAATCCCCGAACTTGGGGTTCCCCGCGGGCCGGATCATGGCGGCGAATTGGTCCGGGTCATCGATTTGCGACGCAAAGGAACATCGCGAGAGTGCGTCAGAAAAGCGACCGGTGAACAATGAAGGGAGATGCATTGTGATTGCCAGAACGTGCCACGAGCGCGACTCAATCGCGTCGGCGGACCAGAAAGTAGGGAGGAAAGCGGAGGATCAGTCGGCCTGCTCGATACCCAGCTCAGAGAGTGGGATGGCAGTCCCGTCGGCCCAGAGTGATTCCAGGTCGTAGAACTCCCGCGTCTCTTCATCGAACAGGTGGACGACGACGCTGCCGTAGTCCAAGACGATCCAGCGGCTCTCGTCATAACCTTCGATGCCGTCGCGTTTTTCGCCCATGCCTTTTTCCAGCGCGTCGTCGATTTGCTCGCTGATGGCGTGCAATTGCCGTCGACTCTGGCCGGTCACCAGAACGAACAGGTCGAATTCCGCCGACTGTCCACACACGTCGATCACGACGACGTCTTTGCCGTTGTTATCCAAGGCCACCCGCGCCGCCATGGCTGCAATTTTGCGGCTTTCGGTGGTACCATGGGGTCGAATCGCCCGCGACGGAGCGACCATCGGGTTCTGAGAATCAGTAGGTTTGTGTTCGGTCATGGGGGAAAGTCTATCAGTTTTGTTTTTTCTGTCACGGGTCGGCGGAAACCGAGTCAACATTCCGCAGCGGTCGGCTACTACACTATGAGTTCGATCGCCCACCCACCGGGATTGTTCCATTTGTCCCGGCGACACGTTACCCCACCTCAGGAACATTCGAATGACCGATTTCAACGATAATCAATCTACGTCCCGAGCCCAGGATTCCACGTCGTCGAGACGTCAATTCCTGAAGAAGGGTTCGGCCGTTTCAGCCGGAATCACCGGCGCCGCGATGTTGCCGCGTGCCGTGCGGGGGGCCGAGCCCAAAGACCAAGGCAGCAACGACGTGGTCCGAATCGGCATCGTCGGCCTGGGCGGTCGCGGCACCGGGGCGCTCAGCGACACGATGACCATCAACGAGCACATCAAACTGGTCGCGACGGCAGACGTCGATGCCAACAAACAACGTGTCCTGGGTCGGCTGCAGAAACAATTCGGCGACAAGGTGGCCGTACGCGACGACAAAAACTACGTCGGCATCGACGCCTACAAACGCATCCTGGATGACCCCGAGATCGACCTGGTCATCATGACCACCCCCCCGGGATTTCGGCCTCAGTACGTGATGGAAGCCGTCGACGCAGGCAAGCACGTGTTCGCCGAAAAACCGTCCTGTGTCGATCCGGCCGGCTATCGAATCTGTCTGCAGGCCCACGACAAAGCGATCGCCAATAAAACCGCAATCGTCACCGGCACCCAGTACCGCCGCCAAACGAACTACGTCGAAGCGATTCGCAAGATCCACGAAGGCGCCATCGGCGACGTCATCAACATGACCGCCCGGTACTGCAGCACCGGCATCTGGCACAAGACACGCAAAGAAGGCATGTCGGACACCGAATACCAGATCTACAATTGGATGCACTTCATCTGGCTCTCCGGAGACCAGATCGCCGAACAAGCGGTGCACAACATCGACGTGATGAACTGGGTCATGCAGGGACCACCGGAATCGGCCTACGGAAGCGGCGGCCGATTCACCCGTCCCGAAGGCAGCGAGATGTGGGACAGCAACTCCATCGATTACGCCTATTCCGGTGACCGGAACGTCTCCTTCATGTGCCGACAAATCCCCGGAACTCAAAGCGACGTCAGCAACCAGATCTTCGGATCCGAAGGCACCGCCACGATCTACGGCAGCAACGGAGGCGCGTCGATCAAAGACCGTGACGGCAACGAAGTGTGGTCGATGAAAGGCGATATCCAGTCCGCCTACCGTCAAGAGCACAAAGACTTGGTCGATTCGATCCGTGCCGGTGACCCGATCGTCGAGCTCAAGGAAACGGCCACCAGCTCGATGACCGCCGTGCTCGGACGCGTCGCTGCGTACACCGGACAAAAGGTGACCTGGGACTTCCTGACCAACGAGTCTCAGTTGGATCTGTTCCCCAACGATTTCGATTACAACGGCCCGCGCCCCGAGCCGTCGTTCGCCATCCCGGGCCAAACCAAGCTGATCTAGCCGAAGGCTCAGCCGATTGGCTCAGAATTTGACCAGCAACAACAGCGAATAGTAAACATCGTTCGGCCGGGCACCTTGCGGCGTGCTGTCATAGCGATCGGTCAGCGCCAATTTCAACGATAGATTGTCGGTGTCGTCGAGCAGGATTTCCCAAGCGACGTCACTGACAACCCGGTAATCGGAAAAATCTTCCCAGGCCGGGAAGTAGTCCACCTTGGCTTTCATCTTGTTGTAGCGGTTGAGCTGGTATTCACCTTCGGCACCGAACACCGCTTCCGGTTTCCAGTCGTCGTCCGGCGCGCCGATTTCTTTCGATGCACCTGCACCGAAACGCGTGGCAAACATCGCGTCGTCGGTTCGGATGAAGTGGTACCCCAGACCGCTGTTGAGATTCAGCCGCGAATCGAACGCTTTGAACTGGTCCCATTCGGCCCCAAACTTTCCAAACGCCGACCACTTGGAATCCTGAAAAAGCCGGTCGTAGTCCAGGTTCAACCGGCCGTTGTCTTCCGTCGTCAGCCCGCGATTGGTCGCCTTGCGATAATCGAAATCGAGCCCCAAGGTGTAGCGTTCGGTCTTGCGTTTCATCTCCAACCCGGTCTGCAGTGCCAGCGTCCGCGAGTTACCGCTGCTGCCGTCGAGCCCCAACTCGGCGTGGTTTTTCCAACCGCGGGTGACCCACCGCCACGGGATTTCGTACCACGACGCGGTTTCTTCGGCCAACGGTGCCGATTCCACCGCCGCGCCCGTCGCCAGCGCCTGACCGATCGGTGTCGACGGGTCAACCGCCGGGGGAACCGGAATGGCCGTGCCGGCCGGGGCGACCGGCAAATCGAGTTGTGCCGCCGCGGGCAAGGGCGGCATCGGCAGGCCTGGGGAAACAACCGCCGACGTTGCGTAAGAGGGGACTGCCCCTGAGGGGACTGCGCCAGAGTTCATCTGGTAGGCGGCCGGCTGGATCTCCGAAATCGACCGTTCTGTCGGCCCGGGCTGAGTCAGCGGTCCACTCACATCGACGGGCAGCTGAGCGATCTCTGATTCCGGGGGCGGAAAATGAAACGAAGGGCCCGCCTGTGCCTGCTCCTCGGGCTTCTTGCCAGAAAAGGTCGGAATGCCCAATTGCCACAGCGGCGTTTCGGCCATCGCGACGCCCGACGGAAACGCTCCGCTGCAAATCAACCCGACCGCGAGAGCTGCTAGACCTGTTCTCCCCAAACTTTTTGCGCTACGTGGCTTACCCATCTGAAGATTTCCCATGACGTCAAATCGCATCCAATGAATCGTTCTGCCCACCCACTCCAATCGGGTTAACAAAGTTTCAGCGGTGCTGTCAGGATCGATCTGGCCCGCGGTCGGACAATCTTTCCGCTTTTCACCTTCGGGAGCCTAAAACGGCATCAAGCCGATGGCGCCAGACGCGTGAACCGGCCTGCTGAACTGCTCTCGCTCCGCTCGCCCCTCCCTGCCAGGCGTGCGAGGTCGGAAACTGACTTGCCTCGCTAGGCAGTCGGGACCGGGAGAGTTACGATTTGGGAATGAGCGAGAAACATTTTAGTGATCGAATGCGCCAGTTACGCAACCTCGTCGTGATGGCGATGGCCGACGGGACGATCGGCGAACGGGAGGTCGCGTTTGTCGCCGAACGTTGCCACGAACTCGGGTTGGGCGAGGCGGAATTGAACCGCGCGATCCGATACGGGTTGGGCGACGACGCGGCGTTGGAGCTGCCCCGTGACCCGGAAGGCCGCAAAGAGCTGATGATCGACTTGGTGCGAATGATGGCCGCCGACGGCGTTTTGGACGAGAGCGAAAAACGTCTCTTTGCGCTGGCCGCCGCCAAAATGGAAATGTCGACCGAGCAGCTGAATCAATTGCTTGACCAAACCCTGGAATAGTCGACGTGGCAAAGATTCTGATCACGTCGGGGCCGACCCGTCAGTATCTCGACCCGGTTCGCTACATTTCGAACGCGTCGAGCGGACGAATGGGTGCGGCGTTGGCCACCGCGGCGTTGCAACTGGGGCATGAAGTCGTCATCGTCTCGGGGCCGGTTCCGACCGTTTACCCGGCGGGCGCCCAGGTGATCCCGGTGGTCACGACCGACGAAATGCTGGCGGCCAGTCAGGAGTGGTTCGCCCGATGTGATGGCGCCATCGGCGCCGCAGCACCCTGTGACTACATGCCCAAAATTGTCGAAACGCAAAAGATCGCCAAGACCGGCGGGCCGCTGACGCTGCAACTGATCGAAACCCCCGACGTCGTCGCCACGCTGGGACAAACCAAACGTGACGATCAGTGGGTCGTCGGATTTGCATTGGAAACCGACGATCGCAGATTCCGTGCGACGGTCAAACTGGAAAAGAAACACTGCGACATGATCATCAGCAATGGTCCCATTGCGATGGATTCCGATGTCAACGATGTCGAATTGCTGGACACCGCCGGCGAAGTCATCGCCCGTGTCGAAGGAACCAAACAGAAGGTGGCGGACGTTCTGATGACAGAAATCGATCGTCGATTGATTCACAAGACGCCTGCGACACCCTTGTAATCGAAGGCTTATGACTGCAACGCAAACCATGGATTTGTCGACCACCCTGGGCCGGATGACGCTACCCAACCCGATCATGGTCGCCTCGGGAACCTTCGGCTACGCAAGGGAGATGGAGCACGTCGTCGATGTGTCTCGACTGGGCGCAGTGCTGCCCAAGACGATCACGGCCGAACCACGGATCGGCAACGCACCTTGGCGAACGGTCGAAACCTCCGCCGGATTGCTCAACGCGATCGGCCTGGACAACGATGGCGTCGATGCGTTCATCCAACACCACTTGCCCTACCTGCAATCCCTGTCGACGCCGGTTGTCGTCAGCGTGGCCGGACGTACCCAAGACGAGTTTGTCACCCTGGCCCGGCGGATCGGTGAATTCGGCGTCGCCGCGGTCGAGCTGAATCTGTCCTGTCCCAACGTCAGCGGTGGCGTCGACTTCGGCACCCACGCGACCAGTTGCCATGACGTCGTCGCCGCGGCACGCGAGGCGTGTGCGGTCCCGATCCTGGCGAAACTAACGCCCAACGTGACGCGGATCGCAGACATCGCCAAGGCCGCCGCGGAAGCCGGCGCCGATGCCGTCTGTCTGATCAACACCGTGTTGGCCATGGCCATCGACTGGCGACGACAACGACCGATGCTGGGCAACGGAATGGGCGGCATGAGCGGTCCGGCGATCAAACCGATCGCGCTGCGATGCGTCCATCAAGTCGCCTCGGCGGTCGACGTGCCGATCATCGGAATCGGCGGCATCGCCACGATCGACGATGTGATGCAATTCCTCGTCGCCGGCGCGTCCGCCGTGCAAATCGGAACGGCCAATTATTATGACCCCACCGTGTCGACTCGGCTGGTCGACCAATTGCCGACCGCCCTGGCCGAACTCGGCGCCGCCCGCGTGGCAGACGTCGTCGGCACGCTCAAGGTCTGAACCGGAAAAGGAAGCTCGGCGATGGCATTGTTGACGATTGCGGATGTATCCATCGGGTTCGCCGGTCCGCCCCTGCTGGACGGCGTCACCGCCCAGATCGAACCCGGCCAGCGGATCGGATTGTTGGGCCGCAACGGGGCCGGCAAGACAACCTTGCTGAAATTGCTCGCCGGTGAGCTCCAACCCGACCACGGTGAAATTCAACTCGGTGACAAAACACGCGTGGCGCGATTGACCCAAGACGTGCCCGCACACCTGTCGGGCACCATCACCGACGTCGTGTTGTCCGGAATTCCCGCCGAAAAGATCGCCGACCCGACGACCCAATGGGAAGCCGAGCATGCCGTGGAGACGACGCTGTCACGCATGCAACTCGACGGCACGCTTCGATTCGAATCACTTTCCAGCGGCATGAAGCGGCGCGTCCTGCTGGCCAAATCGATCGTGGCCCAACCCGACATCCTGCTGTTGGACGAACCGACCAACCACCTCGATATCGAATCCATTCTTTGGCTCGAAGACTTTCTCTCTCGCTGGGACAAGACCCTGGTCTTCATCACCCACGACCGCTCGTTCCTGCAACAATTGGCGACGCGGATCTGGGAAGTCGATCGCGGCCGGCTGTTCGATTGGTCTTGCGATTACCACACGTTCCTGACGCGTAAAGAACAAGCCTTGGAGGCCGAAGAGAAACAAAACGCACTGTTTGATAAACGTTTGGCCGAAGAGGAAGCTTGGATTCGCCAAGGCATCAAGGCACGACGCACGCGAAACGAAGGTCGTGTTCGAGCCCTCAAAGCGATGCGTGCCGAGCGCAGCAAACGACAAAACCGAGTCGGCAATGCGAAACTGGAAGTCCAAGATGCCCAGCGCAGCGGTGTCCTGGTCGCCGAATTGACCGATGTCAGTTTCGCCTACGGTGATCACACCATCGTGGATCATTTTTCCACCGAACTGATGCGCGGCGACAAGATCGGGATCATCGGCCCCAATGGCGCCGGCAAGTCGACGTTGCTGAAGTTGCTGTTGGGCAAACTCAAACCCGACTCGGGTAAGGTTCGCCTGGGAACGAAGTTGGAGATCGCGTATTTCGATCAAATGCGCGACACCCTGGACCCGGAAAAAACCGTCCAGGAAAACGTCGGCGACGGCAGCGAACAATTGAAAGTCGGCGGCAAGACCAAACACGTGCTCGGCTATTTGCAGGATTACCTGTTCACGCCGGAACGGGCGCGGACCAAGGTCAAGTTTCTTTCCGGTGGCGAGTGCAATCGCGCCTTGTTGGCAAAGCTGATGACCAAACCCGCCAACGTGCTGGTGATGGATGAGCCGACCAACGACTTGGACGCCGAAACGCTGGAATTGCTCGAAGAGTTATTGGCCAACTACGAAGGCACCCTGTTGTTGGTCAGCCACGATCGGACGTTCTTGAACAACGTCGTGACCAGCACGATCGTCTTTGAAGACGACACGATCCGCCAGTACGTCGGTGGCTATGACGATTGGCGCGACGCCGTCGCCAGACGCGAACAACCGGCAAACGGCAATGGCGTCACGAACAAGACAACCGCAACACCGCGCAAGAAAGACACGGCCCAGCCTGACGCAAACTCGCCAACGGAACCGGCCAAACGAAAGCTGTCGTACAAAGAGAAGCGCGAGTTGGAAGCGTTGCCGGAAAAGATTGAAAGCCTGGAACAGCAGATCGCCGACCTGCATGCGGCCATGGCGGAACCGGAGTACTACCAAAGCGGTGGCGACAAGATCACCGCCGACGCCGCTCAATTGGCTACGGCCGAAAAAGAACTGGCGTCGGCCTACCAGCGATGGGAAGAGCTTGAAGAATAGCCGCCGTCGATTCTGATAAAGCGAATCGACGGCGACCGGTGGGCATCTTGCCCCGAGGGCCCATCCGTCGCTTGATGAATCTACAGATTCATCCATCTGGGGACAGAGGAATCACGGTACTGATTTCGAATTTTTCTTAACGTTTTTTGTTGCGCAATGGATTCGATGACATTGGCAATCTGCAAGTGGTCACATTGGTCGCGCAACACACCGTTTTCATTGCGGGGGCCCGCAATGGAGTACGTGATACCCACACGACACAACGCAGTGGGGTAAGCATCTTGCTTGCCAACACCCAACGGTGTTCTCGGTTAGCGGTAGGGCGCAAGCCCTCCGGTCTTTCGAGGTGATTGGAAGCTCGCACCGGACGGCTCGCGGCGTTCCGCAATCAACAGCACGTCGCTGGTCCGAAGCAACGTTCCTTTTTCCAGGTGCACATTCTTGGTGGCAATCGTGTATTCGACCAATGCGGCGTAGTACCGCGACTGCGATTCGCTGACGCGTCGTTGGGCATCAAGCAGTTGATCAAAATTGATCGGCATACCGGCCTGTTGAGACGTTTCCAACGCGGCCAGGGCATCGCTGGCGGCAAGGTATCGCTGTCGGTTGGTTTCGACTTGCGCATAGGCCCGATCACACTCGGCCACCATCGCCGTCAGATCGTGAATGATTTGCCGCTGTTGTTCCGCCAAAATCGCCCGCTCCCGCGCCACCTGTAGTTTCGCGTGCCGAACCGCCAAGTGCCCCTGCCGAAATCCCACCGGTAGTTTCAGTTCCAGACTGGCTTCGTATTCCTGCAGATCAAACGACGCCAGGTCTGAAATCGCGGAATCACTACCGCCCAGGTTCTTGTCGAGACCGCGAAGTCGATACAGCGTGACAAAGTCCAGCGACGGCATCAGAAAATTCTTGGCCGCCAGCAGTTCCATTTCGCTTTGCTTGATCTTCAATCGCTGTTGCTGCAACTCACTACGCAGCAAGACGGCTTCGGTGGAAATCGATTGCCAATCGAAGTCGATCCTTGCGACCGAAGGGTCATCACTCGGACGAAGCAATGTACCGTCACTGATCGGCAACCCCAGGATCAACCGTAGCCGTCGCTCGGCCGCCTGCACGCCGCCGACTCCCGCGAACGCTCCTCCGGTCGACGAGTTGCCGTTTTGAGTTCGCATGGAAGGCTTGCCGGCGACGGCATCTTGGTACTCGCTTCGAAACCGGTAGTACTGTTCCCGCGCCAGCGCCTCGGCCGCTCCCGATTGACGATTGCTCGATTTCTGAGCCTGATAGCTCTTCCACGTCTGTTCGCTACGCAGCATCGCATCGCGTTTCGCATCGGCATCACGATAGGCAAAGTACAAATCCCAATACGCGTTGATCACATTGCTGACGTAATCACGGACTCCTTGTTCGAACTGGGCCGATGTGATCTCACTGTTGACCTTGGCGATCAACACACCGTTGTAAACTCCCGGCGCGGCGGCGGGTCCCGCGATGCGATTGAATTGCAGACCTCCGCCTTGCAGCAAAGGTTGCCGCGCTTCGGCATGTATTTGGGTCTGCCACGCGCTATCGGTCAGATTTCCAGTCGCATTGTTGGCATCGTAATCGGTGACGCTGCGCACCGAAAACTGTGCACCCGTCGGCGTTCGCTTGCTCAATTGAAACACGTAGTCGTGTGTGTCTTGTTTGAACGCATTGGCGCCGCCACCGAAGAAACGGTTGTTGAACCTGCGGTCATTGTTCTGCCATTTCCCGAAGGCATAGAACTGTGCGTCAAAGGCGCTCAGCGCCGCTTCGACACTCTCTTGCGGATCCAACCGTTGCAACGATTCGCTGTATTCCGATTGCACCTGCCCGGGAACCCGAAGCACGCCGGCTCCCAAGTCACGCAACACGCTGCGGTTTTCCAGCGCCGTGGACAACGCATCGCGAAGTGAGATCTCGCGCATCGGAGACGATTCAAGTTGCTCGGTCGATCGCAAGGTCACCGGAGCCGGAACCTGATCCACCGTCGCGACGCTGGTCGCTGAATGAGATTCAATATCACACAGCAACGCATCGACACAATCGGTGCGTTGGCCGATCGTCTCCGGCACGCTGTGATACAGATGGCAGCCGAGGTTGGATAGGGCGACCAGCAGCCCCAGCCCCACGCATGCCCAGCGCCGCACGCGCAGCCGAACACGCTCAGACCGAATGGTGGCTGAGTGACGGTTGGCGTCGGATGGAATCGGTGGTTGCAGCAAGAGTGTGAATCAACAAAGGAACGGACCTGGACCCCAAAGTCGCGTCAATCCTCAAACTTTCTCTAGGCATCGCTTTCGTCAATTATCGAACACCCCGCCGAGATTCCTGAGCCGAAACGCCGTGTTTCAATTGATCGTGGTCAACTTTGGCGACCTGCATGAAGCAGCCGAGCCGTGAAACCGAGTTTCACGACCTGTGGTACTACGATCGCTAGAGTCATCGTGATCACCAAGGTTGGCTGATCCGAAAAGAATGCCCTTCCCGAGTTCCGATAAAAGTCGTTGTGTACACCCTGGAAAACTCGGGACCTTGACCATGCCATCCCTCCGCCTGAAACTGACCGCCCTTCTCGCCGCTGCCGCCGTCGGACCGTACGTCGCGACGGAGACAGAGATGGGGCGTAAAACGATGTCTACCGTTGGCTCGCTTTTTGACGGAGCCTCGAATGCGGTCGACGAACTGTCGGGTCTGGCCCCCGGCATTTCGACCAACGAAGAAGTCCGAACGAGCGGCTACGCCAACCACTCGCACTATGAAGTCGAAAAGCTGCGGCAAGTCCGTGCGGATCGCTATCGCTACGATTCCGAATTGGCGAGAAAGCTGGGCGCCATCCCGGAAGACCCGAACGCAGAACCAACGCTCAGTGGTTATCAAGTCCGAGACCTGCGCGAAGTGATGCGATTCGATATCGGGCCCGAATGGGTCGTCAATCGATTCTCGCGAGTCAGCACGGTGTTGGCGGATATGAACTTGAAAGGCTTGCGGGTTCCGGTGGTGACCGGCATCAGGGCAGACGACGTAGCGGGAACGCTGACGTTCTATTTCGATTATTCGGATCGATTACAACGCCTGACCTTCCACGGATTCACCGGTGATCCGACGCGTTTTTCCGAAACCATGACGGGCTACTACGGCTTGCAACGCGAGCCGGCATTGGAGGCGGGTGCGTTTACCAAACGTTGGAACGGACGGCCCGTGCATTTCATGCGTCTGACGCACGCACCGGTCGTCTACAGCGACGCGATCCACCAGAAGTACACCGTGTTCCTGGAACTGAACCAACCCGATTTGGCGTACGGGATCAGCAACGAAGCGCGCAAGATTGTAATTTCCGACCGCCAAACCGGTCGCTGGTAATCTATCGGCGCCTTCTTACTGGCCATCTGAGCCTGTCCGGTAGCCCCGCGCTCGTGCCGGCTCTTATGATGCGTCCACACTGATCTCCAAGCTACTCCCAGGGCATCGTTGCCGTGAATTCAGACCCCTCCGCAAATTCCGATGACGCTTCCCGCGATCGAGAAACGCCGTCGTCGGCAGAGACCGCCGGCGTCCCAGCTGACGTTCAACCCGCGCCCGGTGTCGACGTCGGCGGTGCAACCGCCGACGCGGCGTCTGTCGGAGCTGATTCACCGCCACGGACCGCCTTGGAAAAGTTGCCTTCGATGGCGCGGATCACCTCGGTGATCATGTTGATCGCCGGAATCCTGGTGGTCGGGTTGCTGTTCTACAAGGTCATGGTGGGATTTTTCATTCCACTGTTCATGGCCGCAGCACTGGTCGTCATCTTCCGACCGTTCAACGAGTGGATTCTGAAGAAACTCAAGGGGCGACGACGGACCGCCGCGGTTGCCACGACGTCGGTCATCCTGGCGATCGTGCTGATGCCGATCGTCTTGCTGCTGACCGTGGCCATCGGCCAGTTGACCGGGTTGGTCAGCCGAACGGACTTGGACGATTTGAAAGCGGCATTCGAACGAGGCCGAACACGCCTCGGTCTGGAACTTCAACATGCCGACCGCTTCCGTCGACTCGACGACCTGGCCGGGATGTTGGACCAGATCGACGAACCCGAATTGGTCCGAGCGCAAATCGCCGAATCAAAGGAGTTGATCACTTTTTTGGAAAAAGAAGTCGTCGGGGCCGCACCGACGGGCGAATCCAGCGAAATTGCCAAAGAGCGACTCAATGAGTTTGCCGACGTGGTCGAGCAATTGGAGACGGCCCAAGAAACAGAAGACCCCGCCGAACGCATCGCCGCCGAAGAGCGTTTTCATCGTGGATCCGTCGTCGCGTCGGCATCGATTCATGCTTGGATGAACGCCAAACTGGGCGGATCCTTCCGAAAGGAAGTCAAACTGTTGACCAATCCGAGTGAAAAAGATCTGGCCGAAGCGATTCGCGCGGCACGGGAGTACTTGCAACCACGATTCGTCAAACTGTCCGGGGTGACGGGAAAAGTCGTCGTGCAAATCGCGATCGGCATGTTGATCATGGTGATCTCGATTTACTTCTTCTTCGTCGACGGACCGGCGATGGTGCACACGCTGATGCGCCTCAGTCCCCTCGACGACGCGTACGAGCTGCGGCTGTTGGGCGAGTTTGAAAAGACCAGCCGCGCGGTCGTGCTGGCGAGTATCTTGAGTGCCATCGTGCAGGGACTGCTCGCCGCAATCGCGTTCTTCTTCTGCGGATTCGAATCCTTCATCTTGTTGTTCATGGTCACCACGGTGATGGCCCTGATTCCGTTTTTGGGCGCCGCATCGGTCTGGGTGCCCTGCGCCATCTACTTGGCAGCGGTCGACCAAAGCTACGGAGCGGCCATTTTCTTGGCCATCTACGGCGCCGCGGTCGTCTCGTCGATCGACAACGTGATCAAAGCCTATGTGCTGCACGGCCACTCGGAATTACACCCACTGGTCGCGCTGCTGAGCGTCCTGGGAGGCGTCCCGGTGTTCGGCCCGATCGGAATTCTGATCGGCCCCATGGTCGTCGTGTTCCTGCAAACCCTGCTCGAAATTCTCAACCACGAACTCGAATTCCGCGATGCCCACCCCGAGCCAGACGCCGTCGCCTCAGAAGCGTAAGACTCGCTGTTAGCTGTTAGCTGTTAGATTTCAGATTTTCTTGTCACCCATTTTCTTGTCTTCCGTTTCCCATTTTCTGCCCATCATTTTTCTGTCCTCCCCATGCCCCTCAACGAATCCCAATTCGAATCCGTCTGCTCGACCGCTCGCCGAGCCGCGATCTTCCACTCCGCCGCCGATGCTTTGGAATGGGATGAGCGGACGGGCATGCCGATCGCAGCCGGTGAGTATCGCGCCGAGCAAGTCAGCACACTCCGTTCCTCGGCGCATCAATTGCGTACCGACGCCCAATACGGCGACGCACTGCAGCAGTTGCTCGAGCACAGCAGCGACCTGGATCCGCACTCTGATCAGGCCGCCACGATCCGCTGCCTGCACCGTGATTTTGTCCGCGACCAAAAACTCCCCCTCGATTTAGTCACCCGGTTGAGCGTCGCGACCGTGCGGGGACAACAGACCTGGGATGACGCCCGCAAACGAGATTCCTTCGCCGCCTTTGAGCCCGCGCTTGCCGAAATCATCGCACTGAAGCGCGAAGCCGGTTCTCGCATGGCCGAAGGGACCTCGCGCAGCGTCTATGAAGCGTTGCTCGACGAGTATGAACCGGACGCCAAGGTCAGCGAACTGAATCCCGTTTTCAGCGACCTGAAACAGCAGTTGAGCGAATTGATCGTCGCGGTAACCGACTCGCCCCAACAGCCGAATGTCGAGCCGCTTCAACGCAGTTATCCGATCGCGTCACAACGGGTCTTCAGTCGCGACGTGGCCGGGTGGGTCGGATTTGATTTCTCTCGTGGCCGCTTGGATGAAACCAGCCATCCGTTTTGCACCACGTTGGGTCCAAATGATTGCCGCATTCTGACTCGCTACGAAGAACACTGGCTTCCCAGCGGTCTGTTTGGCACGTTGCACGAAGCCGGCCATGGCATGTACGAACAGGGTTTGCGAAACGACTGGTTCGGTTTGCCGCCGGGCAGCTATGTGTCGCTGGGCATCCACGAATCCCAGTCACGTTTGTGGGAAAACCAGGTCGGGCGAAGCCGTCCGTTCTGGGACTGGTTGTACCCGAAAGCGCAGCAGATGTTTTCCGCTGAACTGGGCGGAACCGATTTGGACGAAGTCTATTTCGCGATCAATCAGGTGCGTCCGAGTTTGATTCGCGTGGAGGCCGATGAAGCAACCTACAATCTGCACATTCTGATTCGATTCGAACTGGAACAGGCGTTGATCAACGAAGCACTCTCGATCAGCGATCTGCCCGATGCTTGGAATCAACAGTATCAGCAGTGTTGGGCATCACGCCGCCGTCGGACGCCGATGGCGTGCTGCAGGATGTCCACTGGAGTGCGGGGCTGTTCGGCTACTTCCCGACGTACACGCTCGGAAACTTGGCCGCGGCGCAGTTGTTCGACGCCGCCGCGGAAACGTTGGGCGACCTCGACGGCATGATGTCTCGCGGAGAGTTTGCCCCGTTGCTGGAATGGTTGCGAGACAACGTCCACCGGCACGGTCGCAATTACAGTGGCAGCGAATTGATCACCGCCGCGACGGGCAAACCGCTCTCATCAGACCACCTGATGCGTTACCTGACAAACAAGCTGCGACCGTTGTACGGGATCTAAATCCGTTTTCCGTACGTCGCCGGACGCGTCGTGCAACAGTCCCGGCATTGGGCGTCAGCCGTGGTGCGTGCCCGGCACAGCGCCACGCGCCGGTCGCTGACGCATCCCGCTGAAATCTGTCGTTCACTTTCCCTTTCGATTGCGTCGCAGCTGTCCGCAGGCGGCGTCGATTTCGTCGCCTTTGCGTTGCCGAAACATGACGTTGACGCCTCCGGATTCAAGAATCTGACGGAACTCCGCGATCGACCGTTGACTGGGCGTCTGGTACGGCAACCCTTCGACCGGGTTGTACGGGATGACGTTCAACAGCACCGTGCGATGCCGCAGCAGCTGTGCCAGTTCTCGCGCGTGTTCCGCACCGTCGTTGACGCCGCCCAACAACACGTATTCGAACGTCAGCCGCCGCCCGCTGGCGGCGAAGTAGCGATCGGCCGCGGCCAGCACGGCATCGATGCCGATTTTCTCGTTCACCGGAACAAGTTGGCTGCGCAGTTCCTCGTTCGGTGCGTGCAGACTGACGGCAAGGTTGTAGGGCACACCATTGTTTGCCAACCGATCGATCGCCGGCGGCAACCCCACGGTGCTGATCGTGATCCGGCGCGGGCTGATCCCCAATCCATCGGCCGACTTCGCGGTCTCAAGCGCCCCGAGCACGCGATCCAGATTGGCCAGCGGTTCGCCCATGCCCATCATCACGATGTGACTCAACCGTTCCTCCGGTTCCAGCCGAGCCTGCAGTCGCAGCATCTGCTCGACGATTTCACCACGTGTCAAATTGCGATCGACCCCATCGAGCCCGCTGGCACAGAACACACAGCCCATCGCGCAACCGACTTGGCTGCTGACGCAGATACTGCGTCGATTTCCATCGCGCAGCAGCACGCACTCGACCTCGCCACCGTCGGCCAATCGCACCAGCAGTTTATCGGTGCCGTCACGACTGGTTTGCACCGCCGCTTCGTCGGAACGGTAAATCACAAACTCCGACGCCAACTGTTCGCGGAGCGTTTTGGGCAGGTCGCTCATTGAGTCGAAGTCGCGTGCCCGCTTTTCATAGACCCAACCGAAAACCTGCTTGGCACGGAACTTGGGTTGGCCGTGCTCGACCAACCATTGCTGGAAATCGGCAAACGACAGATCCAACAGGTGCGCGCGGCCGTCCCGCGCCGGGGGCTCGTTCGGGGTAGATTCGGTTTGGATGACGGGAAGATTCACGCAGACCAACAGGCGGTAAAAGGAGGCGAGGCACTCGACATGCCGACGGATCGAACCCTACGCTAATGGGAAAGCCGGCTTTCTGGAACGCCCTCAATTTAACCGCAAGATGAAAGAAATCGTAGTCAACGAAGATGAAGCCCTGGCCCGGTACCTCGAATTAACCGCAATCAAGGGCGGTAGCGGCCATGAACGCGACGTTGCCGACCGCATCGCCGAGACCTTGATTCAGGCGGGACTTGATAAATCCGCGATCCAATTCGATGGTGCCGAGACTCGGACCCGAATCTCCGGCAATTGCGGCAACTTGATCGTTCATCTGCCGGGCAGCGGCAAGGGCCCCCGGACGATGCTTTCGGCACACATGGACACCGTCCCGATCTGTCTCGGCAGCGACCCGGTCGTCGAAGGGGACCGTGTTCACAGCCGCGGCGGAACCGGGTTGGGGGCGGACGACCGGGCCGGCTGCGCAGCGATCTTGACCGCCGCGATCGAACGACTGCGACTGGGACGGGCCGACCTGGATCCCGCCGTGATCGCCTTTTTTATTCAAGAGGAAATCGGACTGGAAGGGGCACGTCATCTCGACGCGTCGATGGTCGGTCCCGTGGACCGGGCGTTCAATTTTGACGGCGGCGCGATCGAAAAGGTCACCATCGGTGCCATCGGCGGCGAGCGGATGGAAATCAGTCTGACCGGAATCCCCGCGCACGCCGGTGCCGCTCCGGAACAGGGAGCCAGCGCGATCGTGATGGCGGCCAAAGCGATCGCGGATCTGGAATCAGACGGCTGGCTCGGTCGGATCGAAAAAGAAGGCCGCAGCGGGACGGCGAACGTCGGCGTGATCCAGGGAGGCGACGCCACCAATGTGGTCACCCCCCTGGTGACCTTGCGCGCCGAAGCACGCAGCCATGACCCCGAGTTCCGATCACAAATTGTCGCCCAAATCCGTGCCGCGTTCGAAGCCGCAGCCGACTCGGTCACCAATGTCGCCGGTCTTTGCGGCAAATGCGATTTCAAGTCTCGCGTCGACTATGAAGCCTTCTGCCTGGACGACAACGATCGGTCCGTCGAAGCCCTTGAAAAGGCACTCCAAGCCATCGGCCGAGAGCCCTACCGCCAAGTCGCCGGCGGAGGATTAGATGCGAATTGGCTGAAAGAGCATGGCATCCACGCCGTCACCGTCGGCTGTGGCCAAGAGAACATTCACACGGCTGATGAGCAATTGAACATTCCCGATTACTTGGCCGCCTGCCGAGTCGCGACCTTGTTGATCTGTCCCTCCGACGATTCATGAACGACGACCAACCGATCTGCCTGTGCTTTGGTGTTGCCAAACGGAAAGTCGTCCAGTTCATTCGGACCGAGCATCCGAAAACCGCGTCTCAACTTTCGGAATGCTTTGGGGCCGGCACCGGCTGTGGTTGGTGCCGACCGTATTTGGAACAACTTTGGAAATCCGAGACGCCGGAATCGGAAACCCTGCCCGACGCAGATCAATACGCGATCGATCGGCAAAAGTACCGCGATGCGAAGTAGGGTGCAGCGCTGTTGGCCCGTCGACCCCGCGCCAAACGGCTGATCATCGTTTGACATCAGCCGGTTCGCGCCAGCGTCCCGGCGGCGTCCGTCGAAGGCCGTGAACGTGGAATCGACAGTCCGCGATGCCGATCCCACGGCTGCATCGAACGTCTTTATACTGCGGGTCTGCCGACTCATCCCTTCCCGCCTGATCGTGACACCGATGCCCCTACCACAACTCCTTCGCAATTTGCCGTTCATTCTTGGTGCATGCATCGCGCTGGCGTCCTGCACCGCCATCGCCGCCGGGCATCGACCCAACATCATTTACATCATGGTCGATGACTTGGGTTATGGTGATCTGGGAAGCTATGGCCAGAAAGAAATCCAAACGCCCCATTTGGATCGAATGGCCGCCGAAGGGATGCGATTCACGGACCATTACGCCGGCCACACGGTTTGCCGTCCGTCGCGTTTGGTGCTTTGGACAGGTCAACATGTTGGTCACACGGGGCTGACCGGTAATCGTCCGTTCTCGTTGACCGGCAAAGAACAAACGGTCGCAAAATTGCTGCAACAAGCCGGATACGCAACCGGGGGCGTCGGCAAATGGGCACTGGGTAATGTCAACGACCCGGCGGAGATCGATCACGAAGGCCACCCCAATCGAAACGGATTCGATTATTGGTACGGCTACATGAATCAAAGCAACGCGCACAACTACTATCCGCCGTTTCTGTGGGAAAACGATCGACAAGACTTCTTGCCCGGAAACGTTCTGATGGACGCCCCGGGCGCCCGCGGACGCGTCTCGAAAAAGAAAGAAACCTATTCGCACGACAAGATGACCGACGCGGCGCTGGACTTCATTCAACGCAATTACCGCAGCCCGTTTCTGTTGCACATCCACTGGACCATTCCGCATGCGAACAACGAAGGCGGTCGCGTGTTAAGGGACGGCATGGAAGTCCCCGACTACGGCGTCTACGCGGACCGCCAGTGGCCGAACCCGGAAAAAGGGTTTGCTGCGATGATCACCCGCATGGATGCCGATGTCGGTCGCCTGTTCAAGTTGTTGACGGATCTTTCGATCGACGACAACACGCTCGTGATCTTCACTTCCGATAATGGCCCCCACCGAGAAGGCAATCACGATCACGAGTTCTTTGATTCCAACGGCCCGCTGAAAGGTTACAAACGGTCGATGCACGACGGCGGGATCCGCGTCCCGATGATCGCCCGCTGGCCCGGCAAGGTTGCTGCCGGAACTCAATCCGATTTGCCGTCGGCGTTTTGGGATTATCTACCCACCGCGTGTGAGATTGCGGGAATCGAACCGCCCGATGGCATCGATGGCATCTCGTATTTGCCGACGTTGATCGGCAAGACCGATTCCCAGCAGAAACACGACTACCTGTATTGGGCCAGCCAAGAGGGCGAAACGTCGATCGGTATCCGCCGCGGCCCCTGGAAATTGGTCCGCTACCGAAAGGATCAATCCGGTAAAGCGGATTGGCGACTGTATGACCTCCGCAGCGATCTCGGCGAAGTCAACGACATCGCTGCCGAGCACCCGGAGCAGGTCCAAGAGATCCTGTCGTTGGTCCAGCGCGACGGCCTGCCGCTAGAGACGAAAGCGAAACGTTGATGCCGTTGGTACGTGTTCCCAGGCGAGCGACTGGGAACACGCGGTGATGGAGGCTCCCGCCTCCCGGCCGCCATCGGCGTGTGGCTCCGCCACGTGAGCACGCCACTTGAGCACGCCGGCGGAGCCGGCGAGGGTGGCAAGCAGGATGCTTACCCCACTGCTCGCTTGCTACTTCGTTTCCAGCCGATTGATAAACTTGCCGGGGAAATCCGATTCGCGAATCACCGTCAGCTTCTTTTTCTCAGGCTCAAACACCACATATCTCGCCCGCGTCGGTGCGAGCAGGCTGATCGACATTTCGTTGTTCTCGCGAAGCACCACGGCCAGTTCCTCCGCAGACACATTGCGAAAGGGATGATGCGACATCGCCGTTTCCAATTCGTTCCAGCTCCGTTTAGCCAGCGGATTGCGACTGATGTTAGGCGGTGGCCAAGTGATGTCGCGGTCCAGATAGGTCGGCTTGATGGCCAGCACCACGAACGAGTTCTCCCGACGAGACGAAAACCATCTCAAGATCTCTTCATGATCCTCCTTGTTGATTTCCAGCACCGCGGGGATTCCCCACGTCGTGTCGACCAGCGGATTCAGGATCGAACGCATCGGACGACCGATGATGTACGGTGCCAACGAATCACACCAATCCCGACGCGTTTCGCAGTGCTGTTCCAACACCAGCAGTCGAACTAGATCGCTCGTATCGCTCAGCTCGAACCGCAGCCGCACGTCGAACAGGTAACTCGGATTCAGCGACGAAACGAAGCGTGCGTACTTCGATACCCAGGCGTCATCGACGGCCAACGACTCGTCCCAGCTCATCGGTTCGGCCAAGCGTTCGAGTGTTTCCTGATAAACGCGTTGTACCCGTATATTTGCCCGGTCCAAGACTGCTTTCCCAATGGCGGCGGGATCATCGGGATGCAGCTGCAGCAACGTCTTGTTTTCTTCGGCGTCCTCGATCATCTGAATCAAGTCGTCCGGTTCGGGCACACCAACGCTGAAATGAAGCAGCCGGTATTGCCCGTCGCAGATCGCCGTGATCGCACGTGGCGGCAATGACCGCGCGACGTCTGCGGTCAAGTTGGCCGGCAATCCCGCCACCACACGTTGGGCGATGCAGCGATCCTTGAGGTCGGGGCGTTTGACGAACAGCTTCTGAAAGGACCGTCGAAAATTTGGGCCGCACCAAACATCCGGTCCCCCGCCGAGACGACCTTTGTCGGCCTCGTCCAGCTTGGCCTTCGTCCATTGAAATGGATCTTCGTCGGTGATCAGAAACACGATCAACTTGGATCGAATCTCGCTGGCCGAAAGCCCCGAAAATGGCTCCCGAAACACCAAGCCATCAACCTCGACGGCTTCATCGACGGCTTCATCGGCAACGGCCACCGAGACGCCGAGCAAGAATAAGCCGGCCGCCCAACGGCAAATCAAAGTCCACATGCAAGCACTCCGCGAGAGGGGTAGTGCTTATCAATGTAGCAGCTCACGCGGGGCCATTGAGCGAAGCCGATCGGTGTCCAAGATCACACCTCTCAAAGAGAGGCGACTAGCAGATTCGAACTGCTGTAGACGGATTTGCAATCCGCTGCCTAACCACTCGGCCAAGTCGCCTTCAACTGACGGAAAGATTAAGAAAACTTTCCGGAACCGTCAAGAACGCCCAAAACCGTCCAGCCTGCCTTTCGGGACTGACTCGGAGAATCGTTCTCGTCGTGAAGAAAGGTATCGGACGCTTCCCACGCTCTCTTGAGAGACATCGGGCGAATAGAAAAAGTTCGCCGGATTTGCGTCAGCTCTCACCAACAGGCTGCCGTCCGTCGCGGCCAGGTGGCGGGAGCTTGGATCGGGCAAAATTTTTTCCAGAATTTCTCCTCATCGGCCTCGCGAGACGGGGGGCATTTTGGTGTCGATCTCCGGTGCATTGTTGATGTTCCGCCAGAAATCGACCGCAATTCACGCCGACGGCGTTTTTCCCCGCGACGCCCGCCCGAACCGCTACCGATCAGGTGCTTCAAGGATTTCAGATCCGACCGTAAGCTACCCCCCAAACACGACACGATTCCCAAACGTCCCCTCCCTGCTCAATAGATTGCAATGACCAAAAAGTGCACGACCCTCGGGCTTGAACCCAGCTTCGGATTCGGAGATCGAACCGGCCTCGCAACCCCCGGACACGTCGCCGCGATGAAACGTTGCGGAGAAGGAATCACGGCGATCTTCCCCCAGCAATCGATTCGCGAGATGACGCGAACCAAGCGAACCCCCGAGGGTGTGATGGCCGACGCGATGCAAGCGGCCGAGGCGGCCGGATGGGACGGCCCGATCGGAGCCGATGCCGACCACTTGAAAGTCAATCAGGACGTCGACATCACCGCGGCGGCCGGGTTCACGTTCTTCACCATCGACCCCTCCGACGATGTCGACCAAAAAGCCGACGACTACGACGAAGCGACGCTCCGTGAAAAGTTTTCGTCCGCCCGCGACGCCGCCCCCTGGTTCGATTCCTACCTGGGCAAGTCGATCGAATTGCCCACCGGATCGACGATCCAGCTGGACGAAGAGGCTTGCATGCGTGCGGCGGTCAAATACGGACCCGCGATCGCACGTGCTCTGAAGCTGGGTGACTACATCCGACAAGTCAACGAGAAGGCCGGACAAGATTACGAAATCGAACTCTCCGTCGACGAAACCGACCAGCCGACCACCCTGCCGGAGCACTACATCATCGCCGATCAGTGCCTCCAGGGCGGTATGAAGCTGGTCAGCCTGGCGCCGCGGTTTATCGGCGATTTCGAAAAAGGCGTCGATTTCAAGGGCGACTTGGCGGCGCTCGAGGCTTCGTTGGCCGATCACGCCGCGGTGGCGAATCTGCTGGGCCCGTACAAATTGAGCCTCCACTCCGGTAGCGACAAGGTGTCGATGTACGCCGCGTTGGCACGCACCACCGCCGGAAAATTCCACGTCAAAACCGCCGGCACCAGCTACCTGGAAGCACTCCGCGTCGTCGCTCGCCACGATCCAGCTGCCTTCCGCGGCATCATCGATTTCTCACGCGATCGCTACGAAACCGACAAGGCGACCTACCACGTCTCGGCAACACTCGCCGATGCCCCGACGACCGATCAAGCCGACGACCAAACGCTGGAAAGCGAATACCTGGAAATGTGGGCGGATGTTCCTGAAGGAAAAGGATTCACCAAACCCGGACGCCAGATCCTGCACTGCACCTTCGGCTCCGTCCTGACCGACGCCAAGTGGGGTGCCGTCGTCCGCGATTGCCTCGTCACCCATCCGGACACCTACCGCGATGTGCTCGACGACCACTTCGGACGCCACCTCGACGCCCTGCGCAGCGGGATGTAGCGGCAGCGATGCACGCCTGGGCGGTTCGGGACAAGTCAGCTACATCGCTTGCCTGCGTCATGATATTCTGTGGACCGCCCCAGCCGTTGACGGCTTTCCCACCGCAGCCTCTCCCTCCGCGCCGATCCCCCGATGAGCAACCCCGACGACGCTCCCAGCGAAGCATCGAAATCCGACATCGTTGAACAGCCCCGGGTGAGTACCTGGGAGCAAATGAAGACCACCGAGGACTGGTGGGCGATTTGGTGCGCGGGATTGATTTTGATCGTCGCCTTCGTCGCCGTCTGGATTTCAGTCCCGGCAAACTTCTTCACCGCGATCGACCAAGGTGAATCGGTTTCGATTTCCAGTCCACTAAAAAGCTGGTTGGCCAAGCCGGGGAAATGGACGCAAAATCCCATCGACGCGTTCTACGTCGCCGCTGACGAAGGCAAAAGTGCGACGACGACCTACCGGGGCGTGTTGGGCGCGTTTGTCATCATCGGCTTGCTATTCACCGTGGCGATGACGATTCGAAAGAAGAACGCGCTCGGGTTCATCAAAGCCTTTCCCGTCATCTTCCTGTTGGCGACCGTCGCGTATGTCCTGGCCGGGCAGAGTGTGATCAAGGCGTACAATTTGGAATACGCGCTGTGGGCGTTGCTGGTGGGGCTGGTGATCAGCAACACCATCGGGACGCCGCATCGCTGGCGGCCGGCGATCATGACCGAGTTTTTCATCAAAACGGGGCTGGTCCTGCTGGGTGCCGAAGTCTTGATGAGTCGCTTGATGGCGCTCGGGATCCCCGGAATCGGAGTCGCTTGGGTGGTGACACCGATCGTCTTGATCAGCACGTTCGTGTTCGGACAAAAGGTCTTAAAAATTCCGTCCAAGTCGTTGAACATGGTGATCAGTGCCGACATGTCGGTCTGCGGCGTTTCCGCTGCGATCGCGACCGCCGCCTCCTGCAAAGCAAAGAAAGAAGAACTCTCACTGGCGATCGGCCTGTCGCTTTCCTTCACCGTCGTGATGATGATTTTGTTGCCCTTGGCGATCAAGGCGATGGGGTTGCCCGACGACGTCGGCGGGGCGTGGCTGGGCGGAACGATCGACGCGACCGGTGCCGTCGCGGTCGCCGGCGCGACCCTCGGCGAAGAAGCCCTGGAAGTCGCGGCGACAGTCAAGATGATCCAAAACATCTTGATCGGGGTGACCGCGTTTTGCGTCGCCGCGTACTGGGTCGCCTACGTCGAAAAAGACAGCGACGCGGCCAAACCCGGCATCGGCGAGATTTGGTACCGGTTCCCCAAATTTGTGCTCGGCTTCATCGGAGCGTCGATCCTGTTTTCGATCCTGCACGCCAACCTGACCGGCGGAAACCTGATGATTGAAGCGATGATCGGTGGATCGACCAAGACGCTCCGCGGTTGGTTCTTTTGCCTGGCGTTCGTCTGCATCGGTCTGGAAACCAACTTCAAACAACTGCTGCCTTACTTTCGAGGCGGCAAGCCGATGATCTTGTACGTTTGCGGCCAGTCGCTGAACCTACTGCTGACGCTGATCATGGCCTACCTGATGTTCGGCGTGCTGTTCGCGGAGTCCGGCCAATGAGTCATCGACGCGTTCGGTTCATCGCCGTGATCTTAGGCATACTCGTCATCTGGGGCGTTGTCTTGCCCCGATTGGCCACGACACGAACCGTGCGTGAACGGACGCAGTGGTTGGAACAACACCAAATCGACCCGGCGGCGATGTACTACACCGAACTTCCGCTGATGGACCGCATTCTCGCCGACGAGTGATCGGTCATCGCACACCGAGCACGACGCACCCCGACAGGCTTAGCCGAGCTGTGTCTGGACTGAGTGGAATCAGTCGCAGAGGCGAAATCATGTCGATGAGGAACCCCTTCCGCAGCGTTTGCCCAAAGGGCATCCACAACACAGCCCGGGGTCAGCGAACGAGCGCCGCGGAGTGACCGCCACCCCAGGAAAGGAAGCCCGAACCCTCGCCCTCCCGCTTTCGATCGGCCGGCGGCTCTGCCGCCGGCCGATCGAAAGCGGGAGGGTATTCTGTTCAACCCCGTTGGGGTTGGCGGCCTGATGGTGACCGGATCTTGGGGTGCGCTAACGCGACCCCAAGCTTTGATGTGGCACGCCGCTGGCGTGAAACCGTGACGTTCCCCTTGTTCCCAGGCCACCGCGTGGGAACGGGTCGATACACAGCGCGTCCCTACTCTTCTTCGCGGAGCTGGGCCAGGACGGTGAAATCTTCCAACGTGCTGGTGTCACCGGCGGCTTCGCGCCCGGCAGCGATGTCGCGGAGCAGACGCCGCATGATCTTGCCGCTCCGCGTCTTGGGAACCGACGCGGCGAAGCGTATGTCGTCCGGCTGGGCGAGGGCACCGATCTGCTTCCGCACGTGGTTCCGCAACTCCTGACGAAGCTCCTCGCCGGGGTTCGGATCCGTCACGGTGACGAAGGCCGCGATCGCCTCGCCCTTGAGTTCATCGGGGCGGCCGACGACGGCGGCTTCGGCGACCGAGGGGTGACTGACCAGCGCGCTTTCGACTTCGATCGTGCTCAACCGGTGGCCCGAGACGTTGATCACGTCGTCGATGCGGCCCATGATCCAGTAGTACCCGTCTTTGTCGCGGCGGGCATTGTCGCCGGTCAGGTATTCTCCTTTGAACGTGGCCCAGTAAGTACTCACAAACCGTTCCTCGTCCCCCCAAATGCCTCGCAACATCCCCGGCCAAGGCTGTTCGATACACAACTTGCCGCCGTGTTCCTCGTCGACCGATTGACCGTTCTCATCCAGAATCACCGGGACGACCCCGGGCAGCGGTTTGGTGCAGGATCCGGGCTTGGTCGCCGTGATCCCCGGCAACGGACTCATCATGATGCCGCCGGTTTCGGTTTGCCACCAGGTGTCGACGATCGGACAGTTTTCGCCACCGATCTTCTTGTGGTACCACATCCAAGCTTCGGGATTGATCCCTTCACCGACGGTCCCCAGCAATCGCAAACTGGACAGATCGTGTTTGTCGACGTGTTCATCTCCCCATTTAATGAACGCTCGAATCGCCGTCGGCGCGGTGTACAAGATCGTGACCTTGTATTTTTCGATCAGCTCCCAAAATCGATCTTCGGCCGGATAGTTGGGGGCGCCTTCGTACATCAAGCAACTTGCGCCCGCGGCCAACGGTCCGTACACGATGTAACTGTGCCCGGTGATCCAGCCGCAATCCGCGGTGCACCAGTAAATGTCATCGTCGCGATGGTCAAACACCCACTGGAACGTCCGTTTTGCCCACAAGTTGTAACCGGCCGTGGTGTGACGAATGCCCTTGGGTTTTCCGGTGCTGCCGGATGTGTACAGAATGAACAGCGTCGCTTCACTGTCCATCGGCTCGGCCGGCAGGTCACCGCTCTGCTTGTCCACGACATCGTGCCACCACACGTCTCGGCCTTCCCGCATCGCGACTTCGTTGCCGACCCGCTTCAACACCAAACAGGTCTGCACCGACGGCGACTTTTCGAGTGCCTCATCCACGGTTTCTTTCAGCGGCAACACTTTGCCACGTCGATACAGCCCATCAGAGGTGATGACCATCTTGGCTTGGGCGTCGTGATTGCGATCGGCGATCGATTCGGCGCTGAATCCGGCGAAGATGACCGAGTGGATGGCGCCGATTCGGGCACACGCCAACATCGCGATCGCCAGTTCAGGCGTCATCGGCATGTAGATGCTGATGATGTCGCCCGACTGAATCCCCAGTTCGCGAAGTGCCGCGGCACATTTGCAAACCTCGGTCTTCAGTTCGTTGTACGTCAACGTGCGTGTGTCGCCCGGTTCGCCTTCCCAGATGATGGCCGGTCGATCCCCCAATCCGAGTTCGATGTTGCGGTCGAGACAGTTGTAACTGGCGTTGGTTTTTCCGTTGATGAACCATTCGGCATGCGGCGATTCCCACTTACAGGTCTCGTCGAACGGTTCGAACCAGTGCAAGTGTTCCAGGGCTTCTTGACGCCAAAAACCGTCGCGATCGTCGCGCGCCCGCGCGTAAATCTCGTCATATTGTTCCGTCGTGCGAATCAGCGCTTTTTCCGTGAATTCAGCAGGCGGGGGGAAGAGACGGCTTTCGTCGAGAACGTGGTCGATCTGGCCAGAAGAAGATTCAGACATCCAACGCGTATCCGAAAAAGGTAGGAAAGTGGAGAGACTGATAGTCTAACCAACGGAAAACCACACCACCACACGGCATTGGAAGGGCGAACTGTGCTCGTTTGCCGCTCGCTGCTACACTTCACCCATGGCCAAAAAGAAACGAAAACCCAACCCGTCACGCGTCAGCTTTCGAAAGCGGCATCAGGGACGCGTGCGGGACAGCGACTTGACGCGACAGTTCCACGTCGGCGATGCCGAATCGCTCGCCGACGCGGTGAAAAACGAACGTGTCAGCGGAAAAGGCGACTTGACGCGTAAACGCACCGTCGTCGGCGTCCAAGCGAGCGCGCCGGCGTCCGCGGATGACCCCCAATCGCACGGCTCGCTGCTGATCGGCGGCCGCGTGCTCCGCGCCCACGGACTCCGCAACACCGTGTTGGCCGACGACGGGCGGACGTTCGAATGTTCGATTCGCCAAGTCCTCAAATCGCTCAGCATCGACGGTCGCGGAACCGTCGTCGCGGGCGATCGCATTCAGTTCCGCGCCGAATCGGAAACGACCGGCATGATCGAATTCGTCGCGCCGCGTCACGGGATCATCAGCCGACAAAGTCGCGGCCAGCAACACATCATCGCCGCCAACGTGGATCATCTGCTGATCGTCACCAGCGCCGCCGAGCCGACGATCAAACCCGCCCTGATCGACCGATTTCTGCTGTCGGCCGAACAATGTGGTTTGAACCCCGTGGTCATCATCAACAAATGCGATCTCGTCGACCCCGCGTCGCTGCAGCCGATCCTGGGCGTGTACGCCTCGCTCGGCTATCGCGTCTTACTGACGAGCGCCGATCGGGGAACCAACATCGACTATCTGAAAGAACTTCTCAAAGGAAAACAGACGGCGCTCTCGGGACAAAGCGGCGTCGGCAAAAGCAGTCTGCTCAATGCCGTCGAGCCCGGGTTGGGGCTGGCCGTCTCGGAGGTCAGCAAAGACAACCAAAAAGGTCGACACACGACAACCACTTCCACCCTGATCCCGCTGCAAGGCGAAAATGCCGGCTGGGTGTTCGACACGCCGGGCATTCGCCAATTTCAATTGTGGGACATCAGCGCCGAAGAAGTCGCCGGGTTGATGCCCGACCTGCGGCCCCACGTCGGTGACTGTCGCTACGCAAACTGCTTGCACCTGAGCGAAGACGACTGTGGCGTCAAGAATGCCGTCGCCGACGGCCGCATCGACGCCCGGCGTTATGATTCCTATTGCCACCTGCTCGAAGACGACTTGCTGCTGTAGCCCGGTGAGCGCTCCACACGAACAACCCAGACCGATAGTTGACGTCATTCGGCCTGGTGTTTTCAACATACGAGCGAGCGGCCCGCATGCTGTCGACGGACGCCACTGGCTGACGCCACGTGCTGGCATTCCCCTTGTTCCCGGGCTCTGCCTGGGAACACACTTCTCCGGAGGCTCTGCCTCCCGGCCCACCTCCGTAGTGGCAGAGCCATCGCCGCATGGCGTTCCCAGCCGGAGCCTCGGAACGAGGTATCGGGATGATCGTTTAGACCGTCAACACGATCTTGCCACCGACGTTTTCGGCTTCCTGGATACGAT
Organism: Phycisphaera sp. RhM; assembly: GCA_033042175.1. Classification (GTDB taxonomy): domain Bacteria; phylum Planctomycetota; class Planctomycetia; order Pirellulales; family Pirellulaceae; genus Stieleria. The sequence goes on along the minus strand of WCIL01000006.1, from coordinate 248,232 downwards.
GCGCCTCGGCGGCTTCGGAAAGCGGAAGCGTCTGGGCAATGTTCGCTTTCAGCCGTCCGCTCGCCATCCAGCGATTCATCGCTTCGGCACAACGCTGCATCTCCAGCGGCGTCGCTTTGAACATCACAAACCCGTGCAACGAACACTCTTTGACGTAGAACGGGCCGACGGGGAATTCCGGTCTGGAATCGCGACCGGCCATCAACACCATCCGTCCCCGCGGAGCCATCAAGTCGATCGCTTCGTCGAAGTCCGGCATGCGACGCGTCTCCCAAAAGAGATTCACTCCCTTGGGCGCGATCTCCTTGACCCGCTCGGCGATCGATTGCGTCGAATAATTGATCACGTGATCGGCCCCCAACTCCATCGCGCGTTCACATTTGGCGTCCGAGCCGGCGGTCGTGATCACCGACGCGCCGGCCGCCTTGGCCATCTGCACCACCATCGCGCCCACGCCACCGGTTCCCCCGATGATGAACACGGTTTCCCCCGGTTCGATCGCCGCGCTGCGGAATAGCCCCAAGTGCGCCGTCACGCCGACCAGTGCATTGGCGGCGGCAGTGGCAAAGTCGACCGAGTCGGGCAGCGGAAAACACCAATGGGCATCGACCGCGATCTGCTCGGCAAAGGTTCCCTGCCGGCCCAACAACCCTTGGTTGGTGCACCAAACGCGATCCCCGACCGAAAACGAATCGACGCCTTCGCCAACGGACTCGACGACGCCCGCCGCATCGCAGCCGGGGATGAAGGGATCGGGCAGCTCGAACGCCACCAGACCACTACGCACATAGGTGTCGATCGGGTTGACCGAGACGGAATGGTTGCGAATCAGGATTTGTCCGGGACCGGCAGTCGGTGACTCCAAGTCACCGAATTGAATCACATCCGCTGATCCGGTTTGCTTGATGTAGGCTGCTTTCATGGTGGTGCCTCGATGTTGTGAAGTGAAAGATTCACCCGGCCTAACCCACGCCGGATGGGAGACGGCACTAGCGGTTTTCGTTTTTCCAATCAAAACCGTTCAGCTTTGCCAGCGCCAGGATCAACGACTGTGTACCGTCGCACCGGTGCCCTTGAGCGGCCACGGCATGATAGAGCTGGTAACCGAGCGCCAGACCCGGCAGGGCAAGATTTCGCTTGGACGCTTCGTCGAGCGCGATTTTCATGTCCTTCAAAAAGTGCTCGACGAAGAACCCCGGATCAAAATCGCCGTTGATCATCCGCGGCGCCAAGTTCGACAGCGACCAGCTGCCTGCGGCGCCGGAGGAGACACTTTTCAGGACGGTCGGAATGTCCAACCCGACCTTGTGGGCGTACAGCAACCCTTCGCAGATCGCAATCATCCCGCTGGCGATCAACGTTTGGTTGACCATCTTGGTGTGCTGGCCTGAACCCGGTCCGCCTTGGTAGACGATCGTCTTGCCCATCAGCTGAAACAGCGGGTCGATCCGCCGGACCGTCTCGGCATCTCCGCCGATCATGATCGACAGCGCCGCGTTGCGGGCTCCGAGATCGCCACCGCTGACGGGGGCATCGATCGCCTGAACCCCGATCGCTTTGGCCGCCTCGGCGATTTCGATCGCCAGACTCGGGTCGCTGGTCGTCATGTCCACCAACACCATCCCCTGGCGAGAACCCTCCAGAACACCACCCTCCCCGAGGATCACCTGTCGAACGTCGCTGGGAAAACCGACAATGGTGAACACGACATCGCTGTTTTCTGCGACCGCACGAGGCGAATCGACGGCGGTGGCGCCTTTGTCGACCAAGCCTTTCGTTTTCTCAGCCGTACGATTGTAAACCGTCGCCTGGTATCCCGCGTCGATCAGATGGCCGCACATGCTGTGCCCCATCACTCCGGTGCCGATCCAACCGATCCTTGTTTTGCCGGGTTCAATAGCTGTCATTCTACGTGGTTGAGATGAGGAAACTTGAGGGAACGACGATGGGAGAGGCTTCGGCGCCGCCGGGTCAATCAAATTCCCATCGTATCGCGAGCGCCCGAGCGACAAGTAGAAACCCTACCGCGGCAATCATCAACACCGCTAGCTGTGGTAGCAATGCATCGACAGGCAGATCGCGCCAAAAAACTTTGTCGTAGCCGTCCAGCGCCCACGCGTTGAAGGTCCAAAGCCCCAGTTCTCGCATCCGTTCGCTCATCACATAGCGGGGCACCATCGACCCGCCGAGCGCGCTCATCGTCAAAATCAAAATCACCGACAGCCCATTGAGCTGCCCGCGCGTCTTGCAAAGTGTCGCCAGGAACAAACCGAACGCCGCTGCGGCCGAACTGGTCACCAGGGTCATCATCACGAAACCGTCCAAATGCCCCCGCAAGTCAATTCCGAAAACGTATTGTCCCCAGACGAACATCACACACACCTGCACGAATCCCAGTGCGGTGAGGTAGAACCATTTCCCCAACAATAGTTGATCCATCGTCAATTCAGTCGACAACAATCGATCCAACGTCGTGTTCTCGCGTTCTTCCAGCAACACACCGCCGCCGCCGGTGGCACCGAACAGCAAGAACATCACCGCGATGCCGGCGGCATACATGCTGACCACCGGGTTCGCCTTGTCCTCTCCGATGACGTCCACGATCTGCACCAGTTCGGACGGGTCCAACGATTCCTCCGCAACGACAGACTGCTGTCGAACGACTTGGTTGGACGCAGCCGTCGCCTCACCGGTGGGGGGGCGGCGCACCATCGTCCGCCGCGCCCTGGCCGCTTGACGCGTCTTGGCGATCACCAATTCACGCCCCACCAACGCCGACACGACTTGGCCGGCGACTTGGTCGGACGCATCGGCAAGCAAATCCGATCGGATCGCTTCGCCCTGTCCCGGTTTGAGCACAATGGCGATGGTCACGTTGCCATGGCGAACCATGTCCGACGCGTCGTGAAGGCTTAATGCTTCGTCTTGTGCATCATCGTTCATCAATCGCAGACCGGCGCTGTTGCGCAACGATTCGACGATCGCGGTGCTGTCTGGCGATTGAACCTCGTCAACAATCACGACCTTCACCTTCGGCGTGGTTCCGCTGCCGATCCCGTTTCCAAAGATCAACGCGAACACGCTGAAGAACGCAATCGGGACCACGAACGTCAACAGAAGTTCGATCCGATTGTGTAGCAGTCGCCGCAGACTGAGTTGCATGATCGTCCAAATCACGAGCGTTCTAGTCCCTCAGTTCGTTGCCGGTCAGATGCAGGAAGACGTGATGCAACGAAGGCGCTTGCACCTCCATGTCAGACACCACGTAGCCACCGTGCTGGACCGCCTTTAAAAACGGTCCCAAATTGACGGTGACATCGTCGATCCGTGTTTCGATCAGGTCCCGACCGGCTTCACCGACGTGAACCGTCCGGCGTTGACCGCCATCGCCGGGCACCGTCACCGGCGCGGTCAGCGGTCGATCCACACGCACCCGGACCAGCCGTGAATGTCCGACGGTGCTCAGCACCAATTCATCAATGGTACCATCGGCGATCACGCGGCCTTGATCCAAGATCACGATCCGATCGCTTCGCTGTTCCGCTTCGTCCAGATGGTGCGTCGTCAACAGGATGGAAGCCCCCTCGTCACTCAACTGATCCAGCATCGTAAAGATCCGTTCGCGACTTTGGGGATCGACGCCGACGGTCGGTTCATCCAACAAGATGATCTTGGGCTGGTGTAACACGCCGCAAGCGAGGTTCACACGCCGCTTCATGCCTCCCGAGAACCCACCCACCAGATCTCTGGCGCGGTCGGTCAATCCCGTCCACTGCAGCGCCCAGTCGATGCGTTTTTTCAGCTCACGCCGCGGCACGCCATGGAACTTGCCAAACGCCATCAGGTTTTCACGCGTCGTCAGGTCCCCGTAAAGTGCCAGATCTTGCGGCACCAACCCGAGTGCCTGTCGGGCTCCGATCGAGTCGATCGGGTGGCCGAACACCTTGATCGTCCCCTCGGTCGGTCGCGTTCGTCCGGCCAGCGCTCGGATCAGCGTCGTTTTCCCGGCGCCGTTGGGCCCGAGAAAAGCGAGGCATTCCCCGCGGCCGAGTTCGAAATCGACGCCACGCAACGCTTCGATCCGCCGATAGTGCTTGCGCAGATTGACGATTTCCAGGGCGGGAGATTCGGCGTAGATCACGGCATTGGAATCCGACCAGGATGGAACGGCCTCTATCGAACGCCGAGTATGTCAAACCTTGCCGACCACGTCACCGCGAAAAGAGACGAAAAACGAGCTCGCCCAGACCACCCAAATCACCTGCTCTATCACGCAGAACTGGCTTCGATGTCATCCTTCCTGCCAGCACAGGTATCGACGCCACCTGAATCGCCCCCATTGGCAGGGCGACCGAGCGCAGCGAGGGGAGGCGAGCCTTAGGTCTGCCGATCACTGAAGGGACCACGAGAGATCAAAACGGCGACGTTCCTCTGCACGGAAGCGGTGTCCTTATCCCGAAGGGATCGCAGCGAGTAGCCGGAGGTCAGCGCAACGCCACCTCCGGACAACGCCCCCCGTTCCTCTGCCCGACCCCGAACGGGGTCGCAGCGAATTCCAGCCCCCACCCGCACTGAGTTTGCCACTCTCCTCCAGACCCTCCGCTTCTAGAGTCACCTGCCCGCAGTTCATCAGCGCCGCGGAGCAAACCGCGTTTTGATCTCATTGGTGCAATTCCAACATCCCAAGCCGCTCGACTCCCCAGGAACGGCGCGTCGTGTGTTCGGTCGGCTCCGTCTTTCAATTTAAAAAAAACACCCTCGGACCACACGACGCGAGTCACGGGGGAGTCATGCGTCTGCGGATCACACAATGGGCCACGTGAGATCAAGACGACTGCCGCACTAAAACGCTGACGACCTGCGGCCAAAGGACTCAAGAAACTGGCGTCAGCCTTACGCCCCGGAACCCCACGCAACGCCGCCCCACCGTGGCCGCGAATCAACCGTCGAAGCGGTAAGCAATTCGATTAAACTCAAAGGTTGCGATGACCGAGCCGACGCGATCAACCATCCATTCTAACAACACGCTGTCGGCGACTCCGCGTTCATCGCAGGTGCAGGCCGCTCACGAGGTGTTGGAAACCGTCACCAGCCCCAATAACCCATTTCGGAATTCGTAGTGGATCGAGTAGTTGATGTACTCGATCTTAATCCAGTCTCTTGCCTGATCAAACAGCTCGGCTTGCCCCTCGCTCAATTGCAGCCCGTTCGATTCAGCATACGCACGAACGTCATCGATTGAGTTTAGCTGAGGGATGTCAGTGTCAGCCAAATTCGCAGAGCGAAAGCCATCCGTGTCAGTTGGCTTCACATGCACAAAAATGCATTTCAATTCCTGGGCGTTATCAAAGAGGAATTGAAGCCCTTCGCCACACACTGATACCCAATATTGGTCAGGCGTGCCTTCGTGCAATCGATCGAAATCGTAAATGACGTCACAATCCCAGAGTTCGAGCAGATCAATGATCGCATCGCTCTTCAGATTTGCTCCAATTAGCGGTATCAGGTCCATTTATTTCAGTCGGGTAACATCCTGTGGTCACCGCGTCGGCGCGATAGACCTGAACTCAAAAACAAACTCGACTCGCCGACTGCGGTGCACCGCCCGTTCGCTCGGCCGCACTCAACGCCGACAATCCTCTCGCATCCTTGTGCAAGACATCACCGCCCTGCTCGGCGAGGAACTTCGCGATCTCCCAATGGCCGCTTCCGGCGGCGATCGTAAGCGCTGTAAATCCATCGCCGTCCATAAAGTGGATGTTCGCTCCCCGTTGCACCAATAGTTGAACAACCTCCAAGTGGTCCTGGTTTGCAGCCTTCATCAGGGGCGACAACTCCTTTGGCATGCCAGGGTGCGTGTTTTGATCGACCCCTCGGTCGAGTAGCTCCCGTACTTGATCGAGTCGCCCACCGCGGGCCGCTTCTTGAAGCGCTTTGAAGTCTTCAAGCGACGTGTTCATGCCTGCCACCGTTTCTTTCGCCGAACGATTAATCATTGGCGGGCCGACCGAGGTAAGAAAGCGATACTTCGTGGTTGGAGTACCGAGCATCACAAACCACCCGATCTTACGGGGTCTGGATCAGCTGGTCAACCAAACGCTCGTGAACGGTGCAGAAGGTGTAGACGAGCGTGCAGGTCTGCTCGGAAGGTGGTGGACGATGTGAGGTGGGAATTTGATGCGGCGCGAGCCGTGCCCGTTGCGCGGGCCCCGTGTTGATCCCGTTGCAATCGTCGCCGTGGATCTTGGGCGGCTTGCTGCACGACCAGCGTGCAACGTCTCAATGGCCAGGGGCTTCGTTGGCAAACGAGGCCATCTTGGCTCACCTATTCCGATGTCAATGCTCCCGACGTTTTTGACTGCTCCGAGGAAACACGGTCAAACTCCGGACGGTTCGCGCCCAACCGCTAACAAGACTCGCTCCAATTGGTGCAAAGCAAGTGGCGTGGGGCGAGTCACCTCGGCTCACGAACGCTTGTCGAGTTTCTCCACCCGGCACCGTCCAGACGTAAACTTCCGGTCACTCGGCCTCCCGCCCTCTGCCAGGAATTCACGAGATTCCCATCTTTTCTCTGGCCTACTCCCCCCATCCCCGCTCCAATGAAGGGGTCGACTCGAACGATCCACCCCAAGGAGAAACTCGCGATGTTCCGCAAACTTCTTCACTCCATGGCGGCTCTGTTGGTTGTTTCAGGCTTCGGGATCGGGGCACCTGCGGTCGCCCAGGAGATGTGGGTGCGGGATCTGATCGTTCCGGACGGGGCGACCGAGTACAGCATGATGAAGCGACGCGGTGACGTGCGGTTTCAATTGCCCTCGGATTTCAAAACGGTCGGCAAGCACTACGCCCAAAAACTGACCGAACAAGGCTGGCGTCTATCGGCACGCGACAATCTACAAAGCAGTTTCTGGGTCCAGACCTTTGCCAAGAACAACATGACGCTGGTCGTCCGCGTGAGTGAAGAAAAGGGTGGCAGCGCCGTGCGTTTGACTCCCACCGGAATGATGTGGGAAGAAGACGACCAACCGACGCCCAAAGAATTGCCGATCCCTGACGACGCCACCGAGATCGAATACAGCGACTTTTTTGAAACCGTCGAATTCAAGACCTCGTCCGACCTGGAAACCGTTCAAAAGTACCTCATCGAGGAACTTGAAAAACGCAACTGGACCAAGGACAAGACGACGATGGATTTCGACCACTACGTCAGCATGAATTTCTCACAGAAAAAGTCAACGCTGAAGGTCAACCTGACGGCCGAGGAGGACGGGTGTGAAGTCGAATTTCGAACCGAGGGCATGCAGTGGGACGGAATGAAGGAAGAAATCGCGCGGATGAAACAGGAGGCCAAGCAGGCCAAGCAGGCGGCAAAAGCGATTGCGGCCGAAACGGCAACGCAGGAGGACATGGTCGAATCATCGGTGGCGCTACCATCACGCAAAGAAAAACCGAAGCAAGGCATCGCCCAAATGCCCAAGCTGCCCAACAAAGGCACCATCGTGATGGACGGCACCACCTATGAACTGCCGCACGTGATCGCGTACGAAGTCTTTCAATATGACGAGTGGAGGACGAAGATTGTGGCAACTCCGAAGGCCGTCAAACAAGACACGCTTCTCGCGCGACTCCGCAAGACCGGCAACGACGAAGACGACCAGGGCGGTCCCACTTGGCCGCAGCCGCACTTGCTGGTCGTGCTGGATGAAGACGACCAACCGCGTCAGTTGAGTCTGCAAGCCGGTGGAACGCCCGGACACGGTTCCGGCGACGAGCTTGTCGGCACCGCGCTGGTCGAAGACGGCCGCGCACGAGGCACCGTCGCACTGAGGGAACCCGGCGACTTTTTCGACAAAGTCTACACCGCCGAAATCAGCTTCGACGTACCCGTTTTGACTCGCCAATCCACGCCCGCCAAACGGCTCGCCGATGCGCCCAAACTGGCCAATTCCGGCAAATTGGTCATGGGCAGCAGGACCTACAACCTGTCCAACGTGGTGGCGTATCCCGTGATGTTCTTTGACGATCCGATGACGTCGATTGTCTTCTCGGAAAAACCGCTCAACATGACCAAGTTGACCGCGGCCTTGGGCAGACCCGCCGCAGACGATTACTTTGAATTCACGCCGCAAGTCAAATTACTGGTCGACGCCGACGACAACGTCAGCTCCGTGTCGATCTGGGCCGACAACAATAGCGTCGGCAGCAAAAGCGATCTGGACGACGCCATCGTGATCGAAGACGGACGCGCCCGCGGAACAGCGAAGATGACCAAGCCCGGCGAGTTCTTGGACACCAAGTACAGTTTCGACGTCAGCGTCGACGTCAACATCCTTGGCAAAAAGTCTTCCGCCGCCCAGCAACCGGTCGGCGGCCTGCCCGCAGACAGCTACGACGCGTTGCCGGTGCCACAGGGCCACGAGGGAATCCAAGCCGAAGGCAGCCCGTTCCGCAAAGTGATTCAAACCACCGTCGCTGCGGAACTGGGCGCCGTGGTTGATTTCTATCGCCGTCAGCTCGCGTCGGGACAATGGGGCAAATGGGACGAATCGGTGGAGGACACCAAGATCGATCGCCAGAGCGCCGAGCTTTCGTTTACCGGACCCGCCGGCGGACTGTCGGTGCAGCTGGTCGGCAAAGGAAAGGAAACGGCGATCACGCTGGTGTCACGCGATGCCCAAGCCGCAAAGGCAGCCGGTTTATGGCCTGCACCGGGCAAGGCGAGATTGTTCATCGCCAATGATACCGCCAGCCCCGCCGTGCTGACCATCAACCGACGCGACTACACCATCGCGGCGGGTGCGGGTGCCAGAGATCCCAAGACGGGGATCAACTGGGAAGTCGCCCCCGGGAATTACACCATCGAATTGAAATCGGCCGGCGGGTCAGGGCAGTCGGAGAAATTGAAAATCAAAGCCGGCACCACGACGGGCGTGATCGTCACGTCTTCGGGAGCATTCATGAAGGTGGATCTCTACTGACGCTGCGGTTTCCTCGCAGGCAGGCATCCGCGCAACCTGGCGAAATGGTAGGAAGATTTTGGAGGTAGGAAAATGATCGCGTACGAAGGTGACATGCCCGCGAGCGATTTGCGTCGTAACACAACCACTCGCGCGTGGTGACTGTCATTGATTTGGTCCGCACAAACATGTCGCGGTCCCAAAATCTTCCTACCTCCAAAATCTTCCTACCTCCAAAATCTTCCTACCTCCAAAATCTTCCTACCTCCAAAATCTTCCTACCTCCAAAATCTTCCTACCTCCAAAATCTTCCTACCTCCAAAATCTTCCTACCTCTCCACCGAGCCCAATCAAGTCGCTGGAATTCAGGGTCGAAGGCGGAATGCCCGGGCCTCGAAATCCGTTTCACCGCAGATTGAACCATGACCACTTACGTTCTGAAAACCCTTTGGCGTCACCGCACGCGAACGTTGCTGACCGTGACCGGTGCGGCGGTGGCCATGTTCGTGTTCTGCTTTGTCGGTTCGGTGCAAGAAGGCTTGCACCGGCTGACGACGGGAGCGGACGCCGATCGCAGCTTGATCGTGTTTCAAGAGAGTCGCTTTTGTCCGACCAGCAGCCGATTGCCCGAAGACTACTCGCGAACGATCAAGGAGGTCCCGGGTGTACGGGAAGTGATGCCGATTCAGGTTTGGACGAACAACTGCCGCGCCAGTTTGGACATCGTTGTGTTTCAGGGGGCGGCCCCGGAGCAGATCCGGAGCACGAGGCCCCTGACGTTGATCGATGGCGATTGGCAGACCTTTTCATCCCAGCGTGACGCCGCGATCGTCGGCCGCAATGTTGCCCAGCGGCGCGGGTTGAAGAAAGGGGACCAGTTTTCGATCGGAGAGATTTCGGTCAACGTCACCGGGATCTTTGAATCATCGGTGCCCTCGGAAGAAAATCTGATCTACACCAGTTTGGCATTTCTGCAGTACACACGCGGACTGGACGCGGCGGGACTGGTCACGCAACACGAAGTTCTGTTGACCGACAACGCCGATCCGGATCGTGTTGCCAGCGAAATCGATGCCGTGTTGCGATCCGGACCCGTTGCGACGCGGACACGACGCAAAGGTGCGTTCCAGGCCAGCACACTGTCGGACCTGGTCGACTTGATCGGCTTTGCCCATTGGCTCGGATACGCCTGTGTCGGCTTGGTGTTGTCGCTCGTCGCCACGACGACCGTGATGAGTGTTCAAGACCGCATCAAGGAATACGCGGTGCTGCAAACGATCGGCGTGCGACCGCTGCGGGCGATGCGATTGGTGTTGGCCGAAAGCACGATCTTATGCGTCGTCGGAGGCATCAGCGGCACGCTACTGGCGCTGGCGGCGCTCGAGATCGGCGGCTTCGCCATCGGTGCCGAAGGCGCCACGATTTCATTTCAGCCTTCGCTGGCGTTGGCCGTCACCGGAACACTGGTTTCGGTGATCGTGGGCTTGGCCGCCGGAATCGCACCGGCGGTTCAGGCCGCCAGCGTCCCGATCGTCAACGCGTTGCGGCAAGCCTAGTGGTCTACCGCGGCTCAATTTTCGGGTAGTGGACGAGGCGACGAGTCCTCTGTAGTCGGCAGATTGGCAAGGACTCGTCGCCTCGTCCACTACCGCCTACCCGAAAACCAAGGTGCGGCGGAATACTAGCGTCCCTCGCTCGTCGAGAACCAGTTACAGGTACAATGCTCGATCGTAAATCGACCGACAAACGCGTTCTATGGAATCTATCAACGATGCTCAAACGTCACATCCTTTATCCAGTCTTGATGCTGCTCTTGATCACTGTCGCGGGGGCGGACGAAGGGTGGCAAGCGGGTGTCGCGAAGCAGAACATCACGCCGGACGGTGCGATGTGGATGGCCGGTTATGGCAGTCGCGACCGACCCTCGGAAGGGAAATTGACCGACTTGTGGGCCAAAGCCCTGGTGATCCAAGACGCGTCGGACAATCAGGCCGTGCTGATCACGTTGGATCTGGTCGGCATCGATCGCGAACTGGCGATGGCGATCACCGACCAGATCCAGAGCGTCCACCAACTCGATCGATCGCAGATTGCGATCTGCTGTTCACACACCCACACCGGCCCGGCGCTCAAGCGGAACCTCGCACCGCTGCACTACCTGATCGTCGATGCGGAACAGCAGAAGAAGATCCAAGCGTACGAGAAGCGTCTGCGGCACCAGATCTTGGCGGCCGTCGATGATGCATTTGCGCAGCGACAACCGGCCGAGCTCTCCTGGGGCTCGGGAACAGCGACCTTCGCGACCAATCGGCGTGAGAACCGTCCCGAAGGCAACGTTCCGCAGTGGCGGCGGGAAGGAACGTTGAAAGGTCCCGTTGATCATGATGTCCCGGTGTTGGCGGTCAGGGACCGCCAAGGAAAGCTAATCAGCGTGGTCTTCGGCTATGCCTGTCACGCGACGGTGCTGGGCGTTTATTCCTGGTCGGGCGACTACCCCGGTTTCGCTTGTGCGGCTTTGGAAGCATCGCATCCCGATTCGATCGCGCTGTTTTGGGCGGGCTGTGGTGCGGATCAGAATCCGCTGCCGCGGCGAACCGTTGAACTCGCCAAACACTACGGGCGACGACTCGCGACGGCCGTGGAAACGGTGTTGATGACGATCCAGATGCAGCCGCTTTCCCCGAAGCTGAATTCGAATTTTCGTGAGATCGATCTGCCGTTGGGGGCGCTTCCGTCACGTCAGCAGATCGAAGCAAACTCGCGATCGAAAAACAAATGGGAGGCGGCCCGGGCAACGATGTTGCTCGAGCGACTCGATCGCGGCGAGACGCTGGCACAGACGTATCCGTATGCCGTCGGCAGCTGGACGTTGGGTGACGACATCGACATGGTCTTTCTCGGCGGCGAAGTCGTCGTCGATTACGCGTTGCGTTTGAAGAGCGAATTGCGCGGGCAACAGTCGTGGATCGCGGGTTACGCCAACGACGTCATGGCCTACATCCCCTCGCGGCGAGTGTTACAGGAAGGTGGCTACGAAGGCGGCACTTCAATGGTCTACTACGGTTTGCCCGCCCACTGGTCACCCGAGGTCGAACGCCACATCGTCGACGAAGTGCACCGGCAGTTGGCGGAATCGACACGACGTGAGTGACCGCTCGGTCGTGCTGTGGATGACACCCGCGACGCGACGTTAGAGAATTTGCCTATCCCCGATTCCAACGCCAGGCAACCGGCGCGGTACAATCATCGGCGAATCCACCTACGCAACGCACGGAAAATAGGTGGGATAGGCTTCCAGCCTGTCGATGCTGAAATGACAGGCTGGAAGCCTATCCCACGTCAAGAGATCCGACACTTCCATTCCACTCGTTGCTAAACGCCCCCATCCCGTGGCAGTAAGGTTTGCCCCCATGAGAATCCGATCCATTGCCTTCCTCACGCTGAGCCTATTCTTCGCGCTGCATGTTGGTGCGAAAGACCCGCTCAAGGTCTACATCCTTGCCGGTCAGTCGAACATGCAAGGGCATGCCCAGATTTCGACCTTTGACCATCTCGCCATGGATCCTCGGACGGCGCCGATTCTGGCCGAGATGCGAACAGCCGACGGAACACCGCAGATCTGTGACCAAGTTTGGATCTCATCGATCGGCAACGACGGAACCGAACAGGAACACCACGGTCGATTGACAGCCGGTTATGGAGCGATGGGACGGGAGCCCAAGATCGGCCCCGAGTTGACGTTCGGGATCTACATGCAGAAACAGCTCGATGAACCAATCCTGATCATCAAGACGGCGTGGGGCGGCAAATCGCTGCACACCGATTTTCGGCCCCCGAGTGCCGGTCCCTATGAATTCAATGAATCTCAGTTGGCGTCGATCCAAAAGCAGGGCAAAGACATCGACCAGATCAAACAAGAGCGTGCCGAGGCGACCGGCCGCTATTACCGGCTGATGATTGATCACGTGAACAAAGTCGTCGGCGACATCAAACGTGTCTACCCGGATTACGATCCGCAAGCCGGATACGAGATCGCCGGCTTCGTTTGGTTCCAGGGATGGAACGACATGGTCGCCCGAGACGTGTATCCCAACCGGGACAAACCCGGCGGGTACGATCTTTACAGCCGCTTGCTGGCCGATTTCATTCGCGACGTCCGCAAAGATCTGTCGGCACCCGAAATGCCATTCGTGATCGGCGTGATGGGTGTCGGAGGTCCGGTCGACAAGTACGGTCCCAGCCAACAGCGATACAAAAGCACTCACGACGGTTTTCGAAAGGCCATGGCCGCTCCGGCCGCGATGCCGGAGTTCCAGGGGAATGTCGCGGCCGTCCTGACCGAAAACTACTGGGACGCCGAACTGGACGAACTGAAGGCCCGCGGCGGCAAGATCAAAGCGAAGTCCCAAGAACTGAACAAGGCCCCCAGCCTCAGCCCCCAGCAACGCGAACAGGCCTTGGCCAAGTTCCGAGAAGCACTCTACACGCCACGCGAACTGGAAATTTTAAAGGGAAGCTCCAATGCCCAATACCATTACAATGGATCTGCCAAAATCATGGCACAGATCGGCAAGGGATTTGCCGAAGCGATGGCAAAGCTGAGCGAATCAGGGACTGAATGAGGTTCTCACGGACTGAAACGCAGATTTGGAGTACTGAACACCAACATGGGCGAGTGATGATGAAACGATTGAATCGATGGTCGGTCCGCGCACCACGAATTGCGACGATGACCGCCGCGGCATGGGTCTTGTGCGCGTTTGTGTCGGCAAGTGATGCCGCTGACAACAATGACAAATTGCAGTTTCCCAAAACGCTGGCAGCTGACCAACCGTACGGCGACACCAGCACACCAACCAATTTTTCGTCCGCCAGCGCATCGAGCTCGTCTTTGTCGCAGAGCGATTCCAACGGCCGGACCCGAAGTCGTAGCGACGCCACGGCGACCGCCACCGGAAACGCGGCCGGTTCGGCAACGGCGAACGGTCAAGCCCGCTCGCTCAGAAACAAGGACGGACAAGCGGCGCAGAACAAACAAGCCGCGAGTTCGGCGCGGGCGAAAGCCAACGGCAACGCAGCACCGGCCGATCGCTATCCCGATTTGAAGTCACCCCGAGAAGACACGCTCGCAACGTCCACCGCAACGGTATTCAAAAACGGCATCAAGATCACGCGGTCGATCAAAGCGACTGACGAGGGAACGGTGACGACCCTGGACGTGGTGAGCAAGAGGGATGAGCTTTCCGTGCTCGAAAACAGCGACGGCTCGATCGAGGTCCGTGTCCGCGATCGAAACGAGAACGCCGCCGGAAAGGTCGACGAGCAAGTTTATTCAGCTGCGTCACGCGATGAACTCAGGAAGCAATCACCGAAACTGGTTCGCAAAATCGAGGCCTTTGAAAAAATTGCGGGCACGGTCCGTGCGTCGGTGGATCCCCAATCGGCCACGGCGTTCGGCAAAACCGACGACGATCCTTTGCCACCACTGGAATTTGGGCAAGCCGGCAATGCCAAGCAAATGATGAAGCAGCAACTCGAAAACATGCTCCGGCAGAACCCGGATAACCCGGAACTGAAAAAGATGATTCGCAAGCTGATCGATCAGCAGCGGTGACCGCCTTCGCCGGCGATTATCGCAATCGCCAGCGGACGCTGCTGCGAAGTCCGTCGTCCTCGAATTGCATGTTCAGCTGGATCGAATCGATTCGGTTCATCAATCCGAATGGCTGCTGCGGGTCAAACGCCGGTTGACGCTGCCGGGTCGGTTCGCCGTAGGTGTCGCTGACCATTCGGAAATCGGTCCAACGCCATTGGTCACCGTCCAGTTGCCGGGGATAGAACCCGTACAACCGTTGATGCTCCGCCGCCGCCTGCTGCACGCTCTTGGATCCACTGAGCATGAAGGGATAGAGCCGGCCGAGTCCAGACATGACGGCTTGGCGATTGGCGTCCGACGCGGCGGCGAAGAGCCCCGGCAGTTGTGCCTTGCAGGCTGACGGAGAGACTTGCAGCAGGGCGGCATTCAAGTCAGCCGGTGCGACACTGACCACACGATCGTCGCTGGACCAGGGGATGTTGCGAATCACCAAGTAATTGTCGACCACTTCGACGCCATACCGCAGCTTCACAACACCCAACACGTCCATCGTCCAAACCCATTCGTCTCGATCTCCGACTTGGTAAAACGAAGCCCGGAAGTCGCGGTCACGACGCTCGCTTGAGATGCCGGTCAGAGCTGCCTGACGCAGGTATTGCGACGTCCGCTCGGGCGATTTCGTTTCGACCAGAATGCTGCAGGGTCGTGTCAACATGGACAGCGCGACCGGGATCATCATCATTTCGTTGCCACCGCCCCGCAGCACATTACCGCCGAAGGCACCGAAGATGTCGCCACTTCCCATCGCGATGATCGGATCGGCATCAAAAACTGCGACGTGGACGCTGGGGCCAAAATCGTCCATCATTGCCGGGCTTGCGCCGGAATAGCGTGTAAAAAACTCCGAGAAATTCCCGGCCACCACCTGCCAGGCCATGTCTTTTAAATTCGCCGAAAACTGCAGCACCGGTGTCGGTTCCACGATCGGCACACGCAACGTGGTCTGGTCGTCTTGGTGCGCCATGAACATTTTCAGCCCGTTGTAGATCGAATTGTCGACCAGCGGCAGGATGAACGTGGATAGTTCCAGTTGATCGCGACCGACGTCATCCAATCGAACCGCGATCGGATCGAAAAAGCGACGCCAATACCGGGAGTAGTTTTCGACATACCGGCGGTACGCTTCCGCTTCGGCCGGCGTCACTTTATCCAGGGGTACTTCGGGCAACGTCCGCATGCGAGGCAAAGAATCATAGTGCTCGCTGCGCACCAGTCCGTTGGCGTCGACCGTCATGTCCTCACCCTGCCAGCCTTGCGGAAGGTGTCCGCTGTCGACCAGGGCGGGCAGAGAATCAATGTTGGCATCACCATCCAATCGAGCGAGCATGACCTGGGCGGTCAGCGCCTCCATCTTGGCCTTGGCCATCACCCGCCTGCGTTGACCGATCTTCATTCGCGGCCCCACCAGTCGTCGCACGAACGGATCGGACAGATACGCATACAAACGCGTTTCTTCGTTGACCGGCAATTGCGTCAACATGTAGCGAAACTCCGCGCTCGCCCCCAGACTGTCCGCACCGTCCCGCGCGTGCAGATCGATCGCTTGTTGCAGTTCACCGCGGTGGGTGCTGGCGAATAAAAGGTCGTCTCGGAGGGCTAAATACGCCGGGCCACCCGATTGAGTCGGCAACTCCATGACGGACTCGGTGCCCAGATCGGATGCGCCGAGCAGTCCCAGCAGGCTGCGCAAAAGTTGTGGCTGTCTCAATCGCGCCACGATCGTCACATCGGTGCCGTCGATGAAGAACAGATCCGGTGCGAACAGCGCCATCTCACTGGTCAGACCAGACGTCAACACGGCATCTACCCAATCCCGGGTCATCCCCAGCCGGGCGAGATAACGCGATTGCAGGTTGTACTGAAGGCAATTGCCCGTCAGCGTGGTACCGATGCTGGCGATGAAGGACGCGCCGGTATCCAGCAACGCCGAAATCGACTCGGGTTTGCCGACGTAAACAAAGAACCGATCCGGCGGTACACAGCGGGCCATGTCGAGGCTACCGCCGGGTTGTCCGTCCAACATTTTTTCAAACGGATGTGATTTGACTTCGACACTCGCCAGTGAATCTACATCGATCGTCGCCGTTTGGCCCGAATCGGTCGCCCGTAGCTGTTGCAGTTGAAGGGTTTCTTCGATGGCGGCGCGGCCTCCCAAGACGGAAAACGTCGAGAGATTGCGTTGCGGGTCGGCGTCCGGCTGAGCGGTCCGGCCCGTCTGATCCCAGACCTGTAACACCCCCCCGTCGGCCGCGATCGCGTAGGGTCTCCACGCGAATTTCCTGGCGTCGGCCAGTGGCTGGCGAAGGTCCGCGTAGGACGATTCGGATCCGTTTGTGGCGTCCCACCGAATCGTCTGCTGAGTGTTCAGCACTTGGTTGTCGACCTGCAGTTCCAGCGGTTGGACAAGCGGTTCGCCGGACACCAGCACCAATCGGTACTGCAAGTTGGGTTGCTCGGCGGCGAGCTTGGCGCCGTCACGGTTGATGATCGGGCGAATCTTCACCTGCTGGGTTTGAATCAATTGTGGGTCAATGGCGACCCGTTCGCACTGGCCGTCGGTATACAGCACCCAGTGTTCTCCGTCGTCAACAAACGGGCGCAATTGGAACGCCAAGACGGATCGATTTTCTCGAGCGACGGTTTGTCGCTGCTTCGGTTGGGAGGGGGAAAACTGGAACCGGACGTTGGGGATCAAATGAACAAACGGACCTTCCAGCGGCTCGCTGTCGATGAAATCGCTTAGCTCCTCGATCCGGAAATTGGCGGTCCCCCAACGCTGTGCAACGTAGCCCCACCGCTTGTCCTTGGCCAAGTCGGCGATCGAGCCCGGTCCCACGCCCTGTCCGTCCTGGGCGTACTGACGACAGGCCTCGAACCCCATTTGCACCTGCCAGCGACCGTTTCGGATTTGACGTTCTTGCAATGCCGCGTACATCCGCTTGCCCAGCTGCCGCAGCCGCGAGGGTTCGGTCGGCATCAGGTACAACTCGCGGACAGCAGCGTGGGATTCAGACGCCCGGATTCGCCACAGGCCATCGGCCGGTAGTGCAAGGGTCCCGACGTAGGCATGCAGTGGGCCGTCGGCGATTTGGCCATGTGACGTGTCACCGACGGCGGTCTCGGCCTTGCCCGAAACCGTCAACAACTGCAGCGTGATCAGACAGGCGACAAATCGAGCCCCGATTGGCCAGGAGGGGAGTGTTCGATGGCACATGACAGCGGTTCCTGGGATGAGATGCAACTCGAGTCGTAAGCCAAAAGCTCATGCTCGACGGTTCAGCCTATGGCATCAGAGAGCCCATGGCGAACTGCATCGTGTGCAAAATCCTAGGAATCGCCAAATCGTGCGTTCAGAAGACGCGAATCACTTCCACGACAAAATGGAGGGTGGCGTTGGGCGGAATGATGGGCGCGCGGCCGTCCTCACCGTAGCCCAATTCCGGGGGAATCTCCAACTCGATCATTCCGCCTTCACCGACCAACTGCAATCCTTCGGTGAATCCCGGGACGACTTTTTGAAGCGAGAAAATTACCGGCTCTCCCTGGGAATAAGAGCTGTCGAAGACGGTTCCGTCATCCAGTTTTCCCAAGTAATGGGCACGCACATGACCACCGGGCTGAGCTTTCTTTCCGTCCGACCGACGCAGCATCCGATACTTCAGCCCTGATTTCGTCGTCGTAAACTCCTGCGGCGCGTCCGCGTCGACCGGCCCCGGACCGGGCATCAATCCGGAACACCCAGTCGCCAAACAGAGAGCCATGCAAAGTAAGCCGACCCGTGACATCCCAACGGTGTGCATGGTGTGCGATCCTGACGAAAGTTTCAAAAGCAGAAGAAAGGGCGACCGATTCGGGCACGCGCAGAGAACGGCCTTCGGGCCGAACAAAGCATAGATTCACGGGAAAGCCTTTCACAAGCCCGGTAGAAATCGCATCACCCGATACGGCCAGCAGCTATCATAAACGGAGGGGAGGGCGTGTCCCACGAGCCAAAGGTGCTCCAATGAGTTCAACAACCTTGGAAAATCGCCTCGGGGTGCTGTGCACCCTGCTGGCTGCGATGTGGTTTCCATGGCCACTGGGTCAGCCGGCACTGGGTCAATCTGGGCTCGGTCAGCCGCCGCTCGGTCAGCCGGCATTGGGTCAGCCGGCGGCACGGCAACGCATCCGCCCGGTCAGGTTGAGAGCCGACGACGCCAGCCAGCGGTTCGTGGACCGTCTGGTCCCCGGCTCGCACGTCAAGGTTTTCATTCCCAGTCTGCCCTACATCTACATCTCGCACGCCATCAACGGTGCGATGATCAAGCCAGCGACAATGCCCGGGGCTGGGACTACGACATGGCGACGTCGCATGAGCAGATCGACGACACCACCTACGAGTTCAAACTCCGCCAAGGCGTTCAGTTTCAGGATGGGACGCGTTTCGATGCCGATGCGGTGGTCAGGAACATGGACGCCTTCAAACTGGCCCCCACGCTGTACAGCAAGATCGACCAAGTCTTTGACCACTGCGAAAAAGTCGACGAGTTCACGGTCAGGTTTTTCCTGAAAGAAAAGTATGGCTGCTTCATGAACGATCTGATCTGGATGCAGTTCTACTGTGACGAATACCTGAAGCTCAATGGATGGAATGGAAAAGCTACCTGCCCCAATCTCTCCGCTCCCGGACCCTACGGCCTGGGCCCCTACATCTTGACCGAAGGTTACGTCGAAGGCGATCGCCAAACCCCCAAAGCCGTCCTGAAAGCGAACCCGAACTATTGGGACCAGCGTTATCCCAAAATCGAAACGATCACCGTGTTCACGGAATTGGACAGTCGGCTGGCGAAGAGCAGTGTCTTGGAAACCGAGGGCGAGCTAGACATCGCCTTCATCCCGCCGGAATACAAAGTCGACACGATCCTGTCCCCTTACGCCAAACTCGTCACTTCGCCGACGACGAACAACATTGCGATCCACATGAACCTGATCAACGGCAATCCCAAGCTGTTGGAGGTGGACGTCCGCCGCGCACTCAACGAAGCCCTGCACCAACGCAACCTTTGGCACTTCGTCTTCGATCGTGAAGCCGCGTTGTCTCCGACCCAGGCGTCACCCTTCTTTCCCGGCATGCGAAAAGCCACCCAGTTGTTGAAACCGTACTCCGAATTAGAGGACCCGTATGATGCCGCCAAGCGAGCGCAACTGAAACGACGACTCAACGGGCTGCGTCTCAAAGTCCTGACACAAAACCGCTACATGGACTTGTGGCGCAGCATCGAAACCCAACTGGGCTACGTCGGTGTCACGTTGGACATCGAGGAAGTCAAAAGCGAAAAGGAAATCTTTGATCCGTTACTAACGACCAATCAAGGCCAAAACGAAGTCCAATGGGATCTGTTGGTCTGGGGCAACGACGACTGGTTTTTCAACCATCCGTTCACCGCCTTTCTCGTCTATCGGACGCATAACGTTTGGAGCACGATTTTTCCGGATCCCATCTTGGATGGTTACATCGAAGAAATGTTCCAGGCGAGTGTCGAAGATCCGGGATTCGACGAGATCACCTACAAGATTGTCAAACGCGTCTACGATCAGGCCTACATGCTGTTCGTGCCGACGCCCAACAATGTCTTTGCGGTCAACAAAGAGGTCGGGTTCAAACCGTACCGCATGGCTTGTTATCCACTTTGGAAAATCCAGGTGACTGACCAGCACTGGTCGGTCCGCAAGGGTGTTTACCCGGAAGCAAGAAAAGAGCCGATGAAAGTGACTCGCATTCAATTCGACGCCGGAGAGAGCCCATGAAAAACCGAGGCGTACTAGGAAAACTATTGCTGCTGGTGGGAATTTCCGTCGTGGCGTTCTGTGCCGTGGGCATTTTCGGAATCGTCAGCAACAAAAGGATCCACGATTCGGTCGACCGTGTTCGCTTGTCGGCCGAACAGTTTCAAAAGGGCGCGTTGAACATCACCGATCCGCTCAGCGAACTCAGGCAACTGACGTTGACGATGGTGATGGCACCCAACTTGGAATTACAGGAACAACTCAACAACGAGCAGCGATTGCTGACCAATCGGCTGGACCAGACGTTCAACCAGTGGGACCTTGCGGCGAACAGCCGACGTGAGAAGGAAGCGTTCCAGAACCTCCGCGCCAGCTGGGAGGACTACCGCGAGATCAAAGATTTCACGGTCGATAAGGTCATGGGCGGATACCGAGAGGAGGCGTTCATCAACGCGATCCGGGCGGAAAACGATCAATTCCAAGTGGTCAACGACCACGTGCAAGGTTGGCAGCAGGCGATCATCGCCGACGCCGAAGCCGTCAATCAGTCGGCCGGGGAGATTGCCGACCATGCCTTCCTTGTGTTCATCTTGGCGATCGTCATCGCCACCGCACTGATCGGCGGATTCGGTTTCATCACCACCCGCAGAATCGTCGGTCCGATCGAAACACTGAAGAAGACGGCATCGAAGATCGCCGAGCACGCGTCGAGTGCGACGATCGGCGAGGCACTGGACGAACGCATTGATGTCCATTCCAACGACGAACTCGGCGCGCTCGCACGTGCCTTCAACACGATGATCGGGAACATGCACGCGGCGATGGAAAAACTGGACGTGGCCGAGAAACGCACCCAAGCGATTCTAAATTCGACGGCCGATGGGATCCTGACGATCGATGCCAAGGGCACCATCCAATCCCTCAACGCGTCTTGCGAATCGCTGTTGAACTATCGGGCGTCGGAATTGCGTGGGCAGTCGGTCACCGCCATTATCCCCAGCTTCCAACTCAACGGACGCGCCCCCGCGTCGACCGCCACCGCCACCACCGTCGCCAGCGCTGCGGGCCGGGCCCCCCGATCCGATCGCCATGGCGATGAGAGTGAAGCCTACGGTGTGGACAAGCAGGGCCGTCAGGTCCCCATCGCGCTGCGCGTCACGCAAATGGAATTTTCAGGAGAAAAGATCTTTATCGCGACGCTCCAAGACATCGAGCGTCGCAAACAAGACGAACAGGAACGGACGCGATTGTTCGCAGCCATTCGGGAAACCGTCAGCCACCTGTCGGTCGCCAGTTCCGAAATCTCCGCGACGATGAAACAGCAATCCCTGGGGATCGAAGAACAGGCCAGCGCGGTCACGCAAACGTCTTCGGCCGTGGAAGAAGCCGCCCGAACGGCCCAGGAGTCCATGCATTTAGCCAACGAGGTCGCCGAAGCCTCGCGGCGGGCCGACGAAGTCGGACGCTCGGGACGCAAGGCGATTGAAGACACCAGGGATTCGATGAACAACGTCCGAGAACGGGTCGAATCGACCGCCGACAGCATTCTGATGCTGGCCGAGCGGGCACAAGCGATCGGAGAAATCATCACGACCGTCAACGAAATCGCCGACCAAACCAATCTGCTGGCGCTCAATGCAGCCATTGAAGCCTCCCGGGCGGGCGAAGCCGGCAAAGGGTTCTCGGTCGTCGCCGCGGAGGTCAAATCGCTGGCCCAACAAGCCAGGCAATCCACCGGGCAGATCCGCGAGATCTTGAGCGAGATTCAGCATGCCACCAACCACGCGGTGCTGGCAACCGAACAGGGCACACAATCGGTCGGCGATGCCAGCGGTGTCGTCGTCAAAGCCGAACAGACGATCGAAACGTTGGTGACCATGGTCGGTGAGGCTTCACGCGTTGCCGCACGGATCGTGACCGCGTCCAGCCAGCAGGCGACCAGCATGGACCAGATCACCGAGTCGATGAATCAGATCGATCGGACAACCCGACAGGCGATGGCGGCCACTCACCAAACCGCCCATTCGGCCGAAGACTTGAATCATCTGGGAAGTCGTTTGGCCGAACTGTTGGCAGACAACGCCGCGGTCGACAGACTTACCCCGGCATCACATTCGGCCTGAGTTGTGGGCTCTTCCGGCGAGTGCGGCAAGGTGAACTGGACCACCAATCCGCCCTGCCGGCGCGGGGTCGCCCAGATCCGGCCGTCGTGGGCCTCCACAATCGTGCGGCTGATCGACAACCCCATCCCCAGCCCGTCTTGCTTGGACGTGAAGAACGCGTCAAACAATTTGCCCTGCTCCCGCTCCGGCACGCCGATCCCCGTGTCCTCCACCGAGACCTCGACCCTTGACTCGGCCAAGGCTGTCCGGACCGTGATCCTACGGACCTCGCCGCCGGCGACCGCCTCAAGTCCGTTGCGAACCAGATTGACGACGACTTGCTCCAACTGCACGCGATCGGCGTGGACGACCACCGGCGAGGGCGACAATTCGAGACGGACCGATGCATCTGCGCCGTGTGTCATCGGCGCCAAAATCGCCACCGCATCGCGAATCACCGAATTCATGTCAAGCGTACAATGGACTCCATCGGTTTTGCTGACGAACGCTCGCAAACGCCGGATAATCTCGCCGGCTCGCACCGCCTGCTCGGCGATCAGACGATTCAATTGTTGCAGCGTTTGCCCCATTTCGTCCGGACGGTTTTCGAGCTTCTTCTCGGCGACGGCGGCAAAGTTGGCGATCGCGTAGAGCGGTTGATTGACTTCGTGTGCGATGCCGGCGACCAACTCTCCCATCGTCGAGAGCCGTGAAACATGCGCGAGCTGAGCCTCTTTTTCGCGCAGCTGATTCTCCGCCTGCCTGCGTTTGGTGACGTCACTCATGAAACAATAATGGCCGTCGCGCTCGCCTCGCGCATCGAAGGTTTTGACCAACAACAATTGCTTGAAGAACACCGATCCGTCTTTTCGCCGCGCGCGGCATTCCAGCGTGGCACGGCCCTCACGCAACATCGTCTCATAGCCTTCGCGCGCCAGCGGTTGACTGTCTTCGGGGACGGTCACCGTCCAGGACTGGCCGAGCAACTCGTCGGGCTGATAACCGAGCATCTCGGCGTACTGCGGCTTGACCATGATGAAACGCCCCTCCCGGTCCAGCCGCGAAATGCCTTGCATCGCATTCTCAATCGCCAAATTCAGCTGATCGAGCTCTTCGTTCGCTCGCTTTTGGTCGGTGATATCAATGTCAATTCCGATGAAACCGGTCGGGTTGCCGGACTTGTCGGTGACCAGCGAAATGATCGTGGATGCCCAAAACTTGGTGCCATCTTTCCGCCGCTGCTGATACACGCCTTTCCATGATCCGGTCTCAAAGACCTGCCGCATGCGTTCACGTTCGACCCGCTCTTCCTCCGGCTCGACGATAAACGTGATGGGTTTGCCGAGGACCTCTTCCGGCGTGTAGCCGTACAATTCCTGGGCGCCGCGTCCCCAGTAGGTCACCTCGCCATCCAGGTTGGTGCCGATGACCGATTCTTGCACGCTATCGAGTAACTGCGACTGATAGTGCTCGCTCGTCGTCGATTGGCTTTGTCGGTTCGCCGTTTCGGACTCAGCCAGCTGGCTCCGCAACGATTCGATTTCGTTTTTTAATTCATCCATGGCCGCACAATGACATCGTCTCTTGGGTGCGAATCTGCCAGGCAATCAGCAGACAATAAGTGCAACAGGCTTGCAGCTTCGTCGATGCCGAAATGACAGGCTGGAAGCGGAAAAGCGGTCAGTTACCAAAAATGCGCAGCACCCTTCGGGCCATTTGGTTTTTGGTACCTGCCCCCTTTTCCGCTCGACACTTTTTTTCCGCTCGATCCTTAACATAGCAGAATTGTTCGGCGGAAACGTCGCCGTTCTCACTCCCGTTCGCGGCCGCCCAGCGACGTCCAGAGTTGGCGTAGATCCAAGCGAACGTAGGGGCGTTCTGCCGCGGGGTGTTGGTGGTCGGCGTTGGCCACGTACATCACTTGATCGGCGGGAACGAACAGCACGTTGTGCAGATTCGACTGCATCGCGACCGGTCGGCTCATCAGCCATTTGCCCACGTCGGCATCGATCTGACCATACTTTTCGTGAACGCGCTGCCGCAGAACCTCCAGACGGTCACCTGCTGAAAGGACCACGGCGTCCTGGATGCCTTCGCCCAGTCGCCGATCGGCTTGGCCCGGTTGAATGAACTCGATCGAGTCGGGGTCGGCGGCGACACCGACGGCGCGATTCGTCTTGCCATCGGCGAAGACGTAATAGTATTCGCAGGTCCGCGGGCTATCACGCCACAACGTGATCACTTCATCGAGTGTGCTGCACTCCTCGAGCGCCCGCCGCATCAACGTCGCCATCGGCACACCGTCCCAGCGGCCTTCGCCGCCGCCACCCATTTCGCCGAGCGAGATCGATTGGGCGTTCATCCCGCTGACGCTACCGATGAATCCGGCGTATCCGACGTTGGCAAAAGGAATCTGACCGTCGGCGGCAACAATGAAGGTGGTCGCGGAATCTTGCAAGCCGATCGTGGTCATGTAATCCAGCACCCGGCCATGGTAAAGCTTGCCATCTCGGGTCGCCTCGCCGAAGACCGCAAAGCCGCTGCAATGAAACAGTTCCGGAAAGACGTTCAGTGAATCAACCAAATCTTCATCCAGTCCGAGTGCCTGGGCCATCGCCCGCGTCTCGATTCGATGCCGATCGGGGATGTGTGGCGACAATCGCGCGAAGGCGGCATCCAAGTCATGGCGGAACCATCTGCCCGTACGAATCGTTTGCACGACGCCGAACGTGTGCAGCACCGAGTCGATACAGGCCTGGGCCTCGTCGGTCAACAATTTGCCGTGGGCACGACCGATTTCGCGCGGTGAACCGGAGAGCAGAACGACGCGATGTCCGTCGATCCACCGCAGCCGACCGTTGGCGGTTTCCCGATCCCGTTTGCTCGGACTCGTCAGTACCTTTGACGGGGCCAAGATCTCAACCGCACGCCGGACCCCACGGACGAGTGTCCGTTCCAATTCGTCTCGCGGGATTTCAAACTGTTTCATTCCAGGCCAATCGTCCACGCCGGCCATGTTGTTCGGTTGATCGGCAATGACCAGATCCAACTGGACATCATCCGCTCGGACCTGCAGCGAACCGCTGGACTCAAAGGAAAACTCTGCCGAATCGTTGGCGCGTCCGCGCCCGGTCGCGGGATCATAGGTGATGCCGACAAAGGTCTTTAGTGCGGCCGCGATGCCGGCCCCGTCCGAGGACGCCAACAGCGGCGCGTACGTCGAAAGCGTCGTTCGCGTGGAAATCAATCGCTGTGACAGTCCGCTGGGCGACAGCGAATCGGCCACCGTCGCATCACCTCGACCGACAAACACCACGCCGTGTTTGGGCAGCGCGAATGTCGTGGCACCCTCGCGGCGGCGAATGCGTGCTTCGTAATCTCGATGTTCCAGATCCAGATCGAACGCATGGATTCCATAACGGGCCAGACGAATCTTGATCGTCTGCACGTCACCATCGATCGGAACGTCCGCCCGGCAGTGAATCTCAAATTCCTGCTGCGATCCCGAGAGCAGATCCAGATACGGCTGCAATTTCGCGGCCAGCGGATCGGTCGTCGATTCGGCATCCCCACCGTGGGCCGTGCCGGACAGCAACACGAGCCCCAGCAGTATCGCGGGATGAAGAAAACAGAATCGTGTGAACCAATGCCGGCGAGTGACCCGAGAAAAACCTGCCACAATCGTGCTCCAGAAATGAGGATCCGCCAATTCCAACCGGCGCGATTGTACACGATCCGGCCGTCTCGACGGACCAACCATTCAGCTGCTCATCGCCGGTTGCGATTTCACGCTCGGCAATCCGTCGGCTTTCCAAGCGGTGTATCCGCCGGTCAGGTTGATGACATTTTTGAATCCCGCGGCCTGCAAGACGCTCGCCCCGATCGCCGAGCGTGCACCGCTGCGACAATGGACGACCAGCGTCTGGTCCTGTGGCAGTTGTTCGGCACTCGCCGGCAAGCGTCCCAGGAAATGATGCCGGGCTTGTTCAATGCGCCCCGCATTCCATTCCTCCTGTGACCGAACGTCGATCAGTTGCACGTCACCCGCTTCGATGCTGTGCGACAAGTCGGCCGGCGACCCGGTGGCGTACGTTTCGGTCGCCATCCCGGATGCTTGCACCGCTTCCACGTCATAGCCGCCCGCGATCTGTTCGACGCCGATTTTGTGCAGCACACGAGCTGCTTCCTCCAATTGCTCGGGTCGGCAAATCAGGTATGCCGGTCGGTCATAATCGACCAGCCATCCCGCCCAAGTCGACAGCATGTCCAGGGGAATGTTGATCGTCCCGGGAACGTGCCCCTTGGCAAACTGCGGCGCCGGCGTCAGATCGACCACCGTCCCCAAACGGACGGCGTCGGCAAGCCCGGCGACATCAAGCATCTTGTGGTGGTGCCCCTTGCCGAGCAGTCGCGGCCCCTGCTTGTTCACTCGTTTCATCACCGCAAAGTATTTGGGAGCCTCCGGCTGGTCGGCCAGAATGTAGCGCACGAATGCTTCTTCGTCGCTGAACTGAAGCGCGGGGTTGAACCGTTTTTCGTAGCCCACCGTTGACGACGGGATCGCGCCAAGCCCCTTGCCGCAGGCGCTGCCGGCGCCGTGGGCGGGCCAGACTTGCAGATAATCCTGCAGCGTCTTGAAACGCTCGACCGACGCGAACAGATCACGGGCACCGCTCTGCGCCGTGCCCACCATTCCCGCCGCTTCTTCGAGCAGATCCGGCCGCCCGATCGAACCGACGAACACAAAGTCGCCGGTGAAGATGCCCATCGGTTTGTCCGCACCACCGCCTTGGTCGGTCAACACGAATGAGATGCTTTCGGGCGTGTGTCCGGGTGTGTGCATGACGTCGAAGCGGATGTTGCCGACCATGAAGTGATCGCCGTCGTGCAAACGTTCGCTGTCGTAGCCGTCTAGAAATTGGTACTTCCACTCATCGGGACCTTCATCGGACACATACAGTTTGGCGCCGACTCGGTCGGCAAGCTCTCGTGCACCGGAAACGTAGTCGGCATGAATGTGTGTCTCGGCGACCGCCGTGACTTTGAAACCCTCCTGATCCGCCATCGCCAGGTACTGACCGATGTCGCGACCGGGATCCACGACCACGGCCACGCCGGCCCGTTGGCAGCCGACCATGTAGGACGCGTGGGCGAGTTTCTGGTCGTAGAAATACTTGAGCAACATGATTCGTGTTCCCTCCTGAAGTGACGGGATTGGATTACAACACCACTGATTTGAAGATCACAAAGACCGCGACCAACACGACCGCAATCGAAAATGTTTTTTGAAGGGTGGGACCTTTCAGACGCGTCGCGATGACGCCGCCCAGCCACATGCCCGCAAAACCTCCCACCAGGAATTGCAGCGTCGTTTGCAGCGACAACTCGTTGCCGCCGGTGATGTGGGATGCCACCCCGCTGATGCTGACCAGGACGATCACAAACAACGACGTTCCGACGGCTTGATGGATCGCCATCCCACTGAATAACACCAGCGCCGGGACGATCACAAACCCACCCCCGACGCCGAACATGCCCGACAGCACCCCCGTCATCAGCCCCACGTAGACCAGCAACCGGGCGCAACGAGAGGTCAACCGCAGCTTGCCGTCGGCGTCCCGCTGACACGCACTGTGGTCCCGCCCCGGTTCGCTTTCGGTCGTGCAAACGCCGCTGGCCACCTCCGGGTTGTTGGCCTTGGCCCACATCCGAGACGCGACGACGAACATCAGCAGCGCGAACATCACCAACAAGGCGCTCTCGGGGACGAGCTTCGACAGGTACGAACCCAACGGCGCGCCCAGCATGCCGGCGATTGCGAACAAGAACCCCGTCCGCAATTCGATCTCGCCGCGAACCAGTCGCGGGATCGCTCCAAAGAACGCCGTGCCGCCGACCGCCGCCAGCGAAATCCCGACCGCCTCGCGTGGTGCGACTCCCAAGCCGTAAACCAACAGCGGGACCGCGAACACGCCGCCCCCGCCCCCGGTCAAACCCAGCGCGAAGCCGACGATGCTGCCGAACAGGATGGCTAGGTCGAACATGACCCTTCACAACCTCCGTCGCCACACTGGTTCCAGGGCATCTTGGCAATCATCGATGACATCGGACACCAACCCGTCAGCCCGGCAAACACCAAGCCCGCCCCGATGAACGCGGAGAGCGCCACGAAGCCAGGGTGAACGAACTGCGCCAAGACCACGCCCAACACCGTCAACGTCCCGGCGGTGATTTGCATCTGCTGCCCTAGCGGCAACGATTTCTTGCCCCGCACGACGGGCAACCCCGCCTTGTCCCACGCCAGTGTGCCGCCGTCGACGTTGACCACATTCTCAAACCCCGCGTCAATGAATTTCTGGCATGCCTGTTTCGAACGGTTCCCGCCGCGGCAGATGACATACAAAGGCCGATCGGCGTCCCCGTTTCGCTCGGACATCACGCGGCGGGGGTCAAACGCTTCCAACGGAACGTTCCGCGCACACTCCGCGTGGACGGCGCGATACTCCGTCGGCATGCGGACATCGATGACGTCGATTTCGGCGCGTCCCAGTTCTTCGGCCAAACGCTTCACATCAATGGTCTGCATTTGATTCTCCAGTCGGTTCCGATTGTGATTTAAATAGATCGTCACCTCGCCAGTCGACGAGGCATTGTGTTAAAAAAAGGGGGGCCGCGTTCTACTCGATTCCGCAGGTCAAAAAACGGCCTTCGATACAAGCCATCAATGGCGCCAGATGGGCTTCGACGACTCGGTAGTAAACCTTGCGGCCTTCCCGTTGGCTGACCAAAAAGCCACAGCGTTGCAACCGCCGTAAATGCTCGGACGCCACGTTGTCCTGGATCTCACAATTCCGGGCGATTTCGCCGACGGTATAACGACCGTGCAGCAACAACTGGACGATCCGCAGTCGGACCGGGTGGGCGAGCGTTTTCAGGCACTCTGCGGCCGCGACAAAGTCACCGACATGCCCGCGCGGTTTGGTCTGTGTCTTGGGGTTCGCTTTGGTGGCCATGGCATCTCCGTGGTTAGCTTATCTCAATATATCGCCATGTTACGAGGTGTCAATGAATGTTTCTCTGCCGAGCCGCAGTTTTTTGTCTCAGAACGGCTGGTGCTCCTTGTCACCTTGCGTTTCGGGTAGGCGGTAGTGGACGAGACGGTAGTGGACGAGGCGACGAGTCCTTGCCAATCTGCCGACCGCAGAGGACTCGTCGCCTCGTCCACTACCCGAAAATTGAGCTGCGTCAGACTACTCGTGCAAGCCTGTTGGATCGGGGCGCATGAATGAACCAGATGCTCCGACGCGGGCACTTCAAGTGTGCACATCCGCGCAGTCCCGACGATCGAAACGGCTCAGGTCACGCCGAAAACTCCTCTTCCAAACAAAATGAACTCGACTTGTTGAAAAACTCCGGAAACAGCATTCTCAGGGTCGCGTAGACTGATTGCGGATCGGAAACGGCCTTCGATCCGCAATCAGGATGCTCGTCTCAGAGACCCAGTTCGCCATCAACCATGGATCACTGCCCACAGACATTGATGGCCTGGCACGCGTTGGACGTCGACGCCGTGGTGGGGAAACTCGACGCGGGTGAGCACGGGCTCAGCGAAACCGAAGCGGCTGCGCGATTGGCCAAATTCGGTCCGAACCATCTTCCGCGCAAGCCGCCGACGCCGTTGTGGGCGATCGTGCTGCGTCAGTTTCGCAGTCCGTTGATCTACATCCTTGCTTTGGCGGCATTGGTATCGGTGGTCTTGGGCGATGTGAAGGACGCGGCGTTTATTGCCGGCGTGCTGGTGCTCAATGCCGTGATCGGGTCGTTCCAAGAATGGAAAGCCGAACAGAGCAGTCTGGCGCTGAAAAAGCTGCTCCAAATCCGCGCCTCGGTGCATCGCGACGGTGAAGTCCGCGAAGTGCAAGCGGAGGACGTGGTGCCGGGGGATATTGTGTGGCTGGAATCGGGAAA
This sequence comes from Phycisphaera sp. RhM, assembly GCA_033042175.1. Taxonomy (GTDB): domain Bacteria; phylum Planctomycetota; class Planctomycetia; order Pirellulales; family Pirellulaceae; genus Stieleria. The sequence goes on along the minus strand of WCIL01000006.1, from coordinate 217,783 downwards.
CCGAGTGCCTGCGGACATTCGATTGCTCTCGGCCCACGGGCTGGAGTCGGATGAGTCGCTGCTGACGGGCGAATCATTGCCGGTGGTGAAAGATCCTGATTGGAGCGGCGGCGAAGCGACACCGGTCGCCGATCGATTGAACATGGCGTATGCCGGTTCGATCGTGACGCGTGGTCGAGCCAAGGGGTTGGTGGTCGCCACGGGAACGGCGACCAGCGTGGGCCAATTGGCGCTGGACGTGTTGGGCGAATCCGGTGGGCGTCCCCCGCTGTTGGTGCGGATGGAACGATTTACGCAGGTGATCGCGGTTGCGGTGCTCGTCGCGGCAACCACGATCGGTGCCTTGGGCGTCGGGCTGGGCGGTTATTCGGCGGCGGAGATGTTCATGTTTGCCGTCGCCTTGGCGGTCTCTGCGATTCCCGAGGGGTTGCCGGTGGCGATGACCGTAGCGCTGGCGATCGCGACGACGCGGATGGCGGGACGCGGACTGATCGTGCGACGCCTGACCGCCGTCGAAGGACTCGGCAGCTGCACCTTGATCGCCACCGACAAGACCGGAACGTTGACCTGCAACGAGCTGACCGTTCGCCAAGTCTGCTTGCCCGACGGCGAAACGTTTCAAGTCAACGGAGAAGGATTTAGCCCTTCCGGTGAAGTCCTGCGAGACGGTCAACGGTTGGAACCGGGAAGCCATCAGCCGTTGGAATGGTTGGCGCGTGCCGGGGTCCTGTGCAATGAAGCCGACCTGCATCAACACAACGGAGCATGGACGTGGCGCGGCGATGCGGTCGACATTGCCTTCTTGTCGTTTGGTCACAAGCTGGGCTGGAACCACGAGTCGACGCTCGATTCGCATCCTCAGGTCAACCAGATTCCGTTCGAGCCGGAGTATCAGTTTGCCGCTTCCTACAACCGCGTCGAGGGTGGCGTCAGGGTGTTCATCAAGGGCGCACCGGAACGCGTTTTGGCGATGTGCAGCGAAGCGAGTTGCGGTCAGTTCAATCCAGCCCAATGGGACGCGGCGGCGGCTCGCATGGCGGCGTTGGGGTATCGCATTCTGGCGCTGGCGGATCAGCAGCTCGATCACCCCATCGACTCCGAGGAGGTTCCGACGCCGCCCTCGCGACTGCGTTTCCTGGGCTTTGTGGGCATGATCGATCCACTTCGGCCGGGTGTAAAAAATGCCGTGCAGTCCTGCACCAAGGCTGGCGTTTCGGTCTCGATGATTACCGGCGACCACCGTGTGACGGCGTTGGCGATCGCCCGCGACCTGGCGCTGGCCGACGACGACCGCCAGGTGATGACGGGCGAGGAGTTGCAAGAGAAACGCCCGGACGAGTTGGCCGAACTGGTTCGCAACATTCGCGTCTTTGCCCGGGTCGCACCGCGCCAGAAACTGGAGATTGTCAACGCCGCCCGCAGGGCCGGTCACTTTGTGGCGGTCACCGGTGACGGCATCAATGACGCCCCCGCACTGCAGGCGGCAAACGTTGGGGTGGCGATGGGCAAGAGCGGCACCGACGTCGCCCGGGAAGCCGGCGAGCTGGTGATCAGCGACGACAATTTCGCCACGATCGTCGCCGGCATCGAAGAAGGCCGCGTCGCATACGACAATATTCGCAAGGTGATCTACCTGCTGATTTCCACCGGTGCGGCAGAACTGGTGCTGATGGCCCTGGCGGTGGGAACCGGCACTCCCTTCTTGCCACTGATGCCGGTTCAAATCCTCTGGCTGAACCTGGTCACCAACGGGATTCAGGACGTCGCGTTGGCGTTTGAACCCAACGAAGGGGGCGTGCTGTCGCGTCAACCACGATCCCCCAGCGAACGAATTTTCAATCGGCTGATGATTGAGCGGACGGCGATCGCGGCGGTCGTGATAGGCACCGTCGGATTCACCACCTTTCGCTGGTTCCTCCCCGAGGGTGCCACCGACGCCCAAGTCGCTTCGGCGCGAAACGTGCTGCTGTTGTTGATGGTTCTGTTCGAAAACGTCCACATCGGCAACTGTCGCTCCGAAACGAAATCCGCGCTGCTGATGTCACCCCTTCGCAGTCCCATCTTGCTGGCCGGCGCGATCACCGCGTTCTGCATCCACGTGACTGCCATGCATACCTCGTGGGGCCAGTTCTTGCTGGACGCTCAACCGCTGCCGCTCGATCAATGGGGAATCTTGGTGCTGTTGTCGCTCACGATTCTTCCCGTCATGGAACTGCACAAGTGGAGTTGGAGAAAACGGTATCCAAACCACGCACACCCGGCAGCGGGCGACTGAAATTGGCACGTCTCGTGCACCCTGGAACGCTTCAACGTCCGTTCCCCTCCCCAGCAGAGAACATTGATGTCCACACCAAACAGCCAAGCGGTTGCCAATCTGATCCAAGGACTCAAGCAAGACCGCGATGAACTGAAGCTGAAAGTTCACCTCGGCAAAATGGAACTGCAGCAAGATTGGCAAGCACTCCAAGACAAACTTGACGCACTGAATCGTCGCTACGACCCGCTCAAAGAGGCCGTCGAAGAAACCGCCGAAGACGTTTGGGATTCGCTCAAGCTGGTCGGCGGCGAGATCAGCGAAGGATTCGAGCGGATTCGAAAGTCACTCTGAGTGAGGTTTAGACAGAGCAGGGTTCAGACAGAGCACGGTCCCGACGGACCGCGTATGCTGGAGGCTGCAAGGCCGGCAGTTTGCCCGTCCATTCCCGCCACCACTTGAGAATCTATGCGTCGATTGGCTTGGACCATCACCGTGCTCGTGATCTTGACGCTGGTCGGTGTCGGCTGGTTCTGGTTGGTGGAAGGTTGGTCGCTGCTGGATTCGGCGTACATGACGGTGATCACGTTGAGCACGGTGGGTTACGACGAAGTCCGGCCGCTGACGGCCAGAGGTCGCATCTTCGTGATGGTCTATCTGGTCTTCGGTTTGGGTGTGTTTCTATTCGCCGTCGTGCAATTCGGCGAAATGATTGTACGCGCCGAATTAAGAACTTGGTTGAGGAGACGAGGTATGAACTCGGCATTGAAGGCGATGAAGGATCATTTCATTATCTGTGGCTTTGGCCGCATGGGGCGGACGCTTTGTCGCCATCTGGCCGAGCGAAAGTTGAAGTTCGTCGTCATCGACCAAAACGAGGAAAAACTGGCCCGCTGCGAAGAGCTCGGTTGGCCCTGCGTGCGTGACGACGCGACCAGCGACCGCACGCTGCTGGACGCCGGCATCGAGCGTGCCCGCGGTATGGCGGTCGTCTTGGACAGCGATGCCGACAACCTGTACGTCGTGTTGTCGGCCCGCCTGATCGCGCCCAAGTTGCAGATCATTGTTCGGGCCATGGACGAGGACAGTGCGCACAAAATGGAAAAGGCGGGCGCCAACCGCGTGGTCAGTCTGCTCAGTTCCGGTGCCGCCACGATGGCGCAACTGCTGATCAATCCACAGGTCGAAGACTTTTTCGAGTTCGTCACCGGCACCGGTTCGGGCACCGCGTTAGATCTGGCCGAGATCCGCGTGACGGCCGAATCGCCGTGCGCGAATCATCCGCTGTCGGCAACCGATTTTCGTAATCGCGGGGTCATCATCGTCGCCATCCGACGGGCCGATGGGGAGATCCTGCTGCCGCCAACGGCAGAGACGATCATTCACCCCGATGACGTGTTGATCGCCCTCGGAAAAGTTTCTGCCGTGTCCCAGTTCCTGTCCAGCGAACAACTCTCCTCGTAACGGACGACCGAAGCGATGCGGCGCGAGAAACCATGAACGAACTGATTCCCGTGGCCGACATGGTGGCGATCGACAACGAAAAAGCGACCGTCGGTGCCAACAGTTATCCGAAGACACGTATTTGATGGACGGCAGGTTAACCATTCACGAAGTCAACGACATCCTGGGACTGGATCTGCCCGCCACCGAATTTCACTCCGTCGGTGGGATGCTGGTCGCACGGTTGCATCGTCTGGCCCAATCGGGCGAATCCATCGTCGCGTGCGGCTATCGATTCACGGTTGAAGAAGCGTCTGAGACAGCGGTTCGCAGAGTCAAGGTCACGCGGGAATCAATCGGCTAATCCAAGTGGAGCCAATCACGTGTATGAATCGAATCAAGAGCCACTGCCCGAGGGCGACGCCTCGGTCGTTTTCGCCGACCAGCTCGCCGAATTGAAACGACAGGCAAACGACATCGACGACGCGTCGACCCTGGCGTCTGAAAACGTCACCCCTGAGAGTGTGGTTCGATGGGGGAATCAGAATCGACAGGTGATCGCCGGTCTCTGCCGAAGGCTGTTGCTGCCGGGCAGCAAAATCGCCGGACTCGCCAACCTGCGTGCATTGGTTCGGTATGCCCAAGACGACAAAGCGTGCCTGCTCTGCCTCAACCACCGCTCCAATCTTGACGTCCCCACCTTGGATGCCCTGCTGACCGATCACGGCGAAGCCAGACTTTTTGATTCGCTGATCTGGATCGCGGGCCGAACCCTGGATGAGGATACCGATGTGACCCGAATGCTGGTGCAGTGTTTCAATCGCGTGGTCGTCACCCCGCATCGCTGGTTTCATTCCGGTCGCACCGAAGCAGAAGTTCATGAAGCGAAGACCATCAACCTCGCGGCCGAGCGTGCCCTTGCACGATTGCGGCACCAAGGCTGGGTCTGCGCGTTGTTTCCCGCAGGCACACGGGCCCGACCGGACGACGCGTCGACGAAGCAGGCCATTGCGGAGACCGATAGCTACTTGCGGATGTTCGACTACCTGTTGCTGTGCCACATCGACGGCTGCACCCTGCCGGTCTCGCGAAGTCAGGATTTCGCTCACGAGGTGCCGAAACTCGATCGAGTGGTTTTCACCTTCGGATCGGTGCGGCCGACCGATCAGTGGCGTGCAGAAATGGCCGCCAAATATCCCGAGTTGGATCAACGGGAAGCGTCAGCCCGGGGCATCAGTGAGGAAATCGAATCGCTCGCGTCACGCGACTAAACCCCGGGCCGCGACGAACGCATCCCCCAATCACCACGGAATCGAACCATGAAGATCACATTCCTGGGCGCCAATCGCAATGTCACCGGATCGCGGTATTGTCTGCAAGTCGGCCAGCAACGCATCCTGATTGACTGCGGCATGGTGCAGGAACGCGACTACGCAGCGAGAAACTGGGAACCGTGCCCCGTGGACGCGTCGAGCATCGCTGCGTTGGTCGTCACGCACGCGCACCTGGACCACATCGGGTTGATTCCCAAGTTCGTGGCCGACGGTTTTCAGGGCAAAATTTACGCGACCAGGCCGACGGTCGCGCTGGCCGAGGTGATGCTCACAGACGCGGCGAAAATCCTGGCCGAAGACGTCAAGTACAAACGTCGCCGTCATCGCGAAGAAGGCCGCAAGGGGCCGCATCCCGCCGTGCCGCTGTATACCGACAAGGATGTCGACAACTCCCTGCACCTGTTCCGCGGCGTCGGCTATCGCACCCCGATCGAAATCGTCCCCAGAGTCACGGTCACCTGGCATGACGCCGGACACATCCTCGGCTCCGCTTCACTCGAAGTCACGATCGGTGAGCCCGGCCGAGAACGAACGCTGATCTTCTCCGGTGATCTTGGTCAACACGACACACCGTTGATTCACGACCCGACCTACTTTCGACAGGCCGACTATGTCGTCATGGAATCGACCTACGGCGACCGTGACCACGAACACCACGGCGATGTCGAAGACCAACTCGCCGCGATCGTCGGCGAAACCATCGGCCGAGGCGGGAACCTGGTGATCCCCGTGTTCGCGGTCGAACGGGCCCAGGAGATGATGCACTACTTTGGGCGATTGGTTCGCCAAAATCGGATCCCCAAGGTGCCCATCTTTCTGGACAGCCCGATGGCGTCGGACGTCACGGACATCTTTCGACGATTCACGAGTTGGCTGGATCAGGCGACACGCCGTGCGATCGAGGCCGACCAGGCGCCGCTGCAGTTCCCGGGGCTGACCCTGACCCGCACCGTCGACGAATCAAAATCGATCAACCACGTCAAACGACCTTGCATCATCATGGCCCCCGCCGGCATGTGCAACGCCGGACGGATCAAGCATCACCTGCGCAACAACCTGCGCCGCCCCGAATCGACACTCCTGTTCGTCGGTTTTCAAGCCAACGGAACGCTCGGCCGGCGGATCCTCGATGGAGAGAAACGCGTTCGGATCCACGGCCGCGAGTATCACGTCGAGGCACAAGTCGCGCAGCTGTTTGGATTCTCGGGACACGCCGACCGGACCGGGTTGCTCAACTGGCTGGGGAACTTTGAACAATCGCCCCGCAAGCTGTTCTTGACGCATGGCGAAGAAGACGTCGCCCTCGCGTTACAGGAGACGGTGCGCAAGCGTTATGGGTTTGACGTGTCCGTCCCCGAATACGCGTCCGAAGTGTGTCTCGACGACGACGGCCCCAGCCTGGTGGAACCGGGCCGAGAGATCGCGATCAACGTCCGTCGCCCGGTTGCGAAAGAATCGGAATCGCAAGAAATCACCCCCGTCGCAGCGTCCGCTCTTGATGCCCCGCGTCAGACAGCAGAAGCTTTGCCGCCGATTGGAAGTCCGGAACACGATCCCGATCGAGAGTTTCTCGATAGCAGCGTGCATCGGCCCGTCAGTTTCTTGCACGAGGATCCCTGGCGTGTCTTGCGGATTCAAAGCGACCTGATTCAGGGAATCGAAACGATGACCCGCGCGCTCGATGGGCGCCGTCGAGCGGTGACCGTTTTTGGCAGTGCCCGATTGCCGGAAAGTGATCCCGCGTATCAATTCGCCCGGCGGACGACTCAATTGCTCGGCCAGCGAGGGTTTGGCATCATCACCGGCGGCGGCCCGGGAATCATGGAAGCGGCCAACCGTGGCGCCCGCGACGCCGGCAGTTTGTCGATCGGGCTGAACATCGAGCTGCCGCGTGAGCAGTCGCTGAATCCCTATTGCGACGCGTCCTACACCTGCCGCTATTTCTTCGTCCGCAAAATGATGTTCGCCAAGTACGCCCGGGGTTTCGTGATCTTTCCGGGCGGCTTCGGCACCTTCGATGAATTCTTTGAATCGTTGACGTTGATTCAAACCGAAAAACTGGCCCACTTTCCGGTCGTCTTGGCCGGAACACAGTTCTGGCAACCCATGGTTCAGTGGCTACAACAGTCGGTTCAGGAAGCGGGCTGTATCGACGAGCACGACATCCGGCGATTTCGTGTCATGGATGACGCCGATGAAATCGCCGAGTGGCTCGATGCGGTCATCGACGGCAGCGAACAATAATCACGACGGGTTGCCACGGTCGCCATTGGACTGACCCTGTTCCCGTTGACGCGCCAGTTCCTGCATGTCGACGACGACATCCACCTCGTCAACGATTTCTTCACCGATCAAAGACTCCATCACGTCTTCCAGCGTGACGATCCCCACGACGGTACCGGACTCGTTCACGACGCCAAACAGATGCGACCGTTCGCTCAGGAACGACTTCAACAGGACATGCCCCGGTGTGTTCATGGGCACCCGGTGCAGCGGTTTGGCAAGCGACCCCTGTGTACGATCAAATTCATCACGGGCCAGATGCGCCAACACATCGCGTCGCAACACGACCCCGCTCCAAACGTCTTCGTCTTTGGGATCGGTCACCGGCACGCGAGCGTTGGTCCATCGGATCCGTCCGGCTGCCATCTCTTGACTGACCGCACATACGACGGCCGCACCGCGTACAGTGCGGCTTCGGTCACCGAACAGAGCGCCGAAACAACCAGGACACACAAGACCGATACAATCAAAAGTGTCATTTGACAGCCTTTTACGATTCAACAATAACTCGGTGCTGCTTCGGCACCGCAACCCAAACCCGATTCCGATCGATTCAAATTCGCCGATCCACCGCCGCAACGAAAGGGCGCAAGCTTCCATGAAGATTGTTGTTTTTAGCACCAAGTCCTATGATCAGGAGTTTTTTCGACCCATCGCTGCCCAGTTCGGTCATGAACTCACGTTTTTGGAACCGCGACTGACATCCGAAACGGTGCAGTTGGCCAGCGGCGCCGAAGCGGTTTGCGTGTTCGTCAATGACCAACTCAACGCCGACGTGCTCCAGTCGCTTGCCCAACTGGGCGTGCGCGTCGTTGCCTTGAGATGCGCAGGGTTTAATAACGTCGATGTTTCCACCGCTCGCCAATTGGGAATCAAGGTGGTGCGTGTGCCCGCGTATTCACCCCATTCGGTCGCCGAACACACTGTGGCCCTGATCCTCATGCTCGATCGCAAACTCCATCGCGCTTACGGGCGGGTTCGCGACGGAAATTTTTCCCTCAGTGGATTGCTCGGCTTTGATCTGTATGGACGAACGGTGGGCGTGGTCGGCACGGGCAAGATCGGTGCGGTTTTTGCCAAAATCATGTCGGGCTTCGGCTGTCGATTGCTCGGTTACGATCAATACAAGAACCCGGATTGTCTGGAACTTGGGATGGAGTATCTCGAGCTGCCAGAATTATTCGCCGAAGCCGACATCATTTCGTTGCACTGCCCGTTGACGCCCGAAACACGGCACATGATCAATCCAGATTCGATCGCGCAGATGAAGGACGGCGTGATGATCATCAACACGAGCCGTGGCGCGGTGATCGACACACAAGCGGTCATCGCCGGCCTGAAAAGCGAAAAGATCGGACACCTGGGACTGGACGTCTATGAGGAAGAAGCCGATTTCTTTTTTGAAGATCTATCTAGCGAAGTCATCCCCGACGACACCTTATCCCGGCTGCTGACGTTTCCAAACGTCGTCATCACGGGGCACCAGGCGTTCTTCACCCGCGAAGCCTTACAATGCATCGCCGAAACGACCTTGCAGAACGTGGCCGACATCGAGCATGACGGCGATTGTGCGAATGAAGTCGGCCATGAATTGATCCAGCGTTGATCGTTCGATGACCTTCCTGAAAAAACGCTAACCGAGTCGATAGACGATCAGTTCCTTAGCCGCGGCGTGCAGAACCCAAAGATCGTTGTCGGTGGAGACCGCCAAATCAATCCCGCCGGCGCCGCACTTCAAATCCGGGTTCTCTCGATCCAACACGGCGGGTGCCTCGATCGAATCCGGCCCGGCGAGCTGTTGGAGGAATCGGCCGCTTGAATCGAATCGTTTGATTCGCACTTGACCGGCTTCGGCCGTGACCCAGCTGCCGTCGGCAAGCTCGACCGCGGCCATCGGATTACAGCAGCCCTGAAACCCATCGATCTGACGCGAACGTTTTCCCCAGACTCCAAGACGCGTGCCACGCTGGTCGGTCATCACGACGCGATGACGTGCCGGATCCGTGATCGCCAGTCCGCCTTGCGAGGAAGACGCGATACGGCCCGCGGCATGGATTGCCCGGTCGACGGTTTCGACATCACGCCAATTGCGTTCTGCCGCGGAGTCGAGATCCCGCTGCCACAGACGCAACGCCGTCACGTCGGTCACCAGCAAGCGATTGCCTTGCTTGACGATGTCGCCGACCAGACACCCCACACCGAGCGACGGCAGGGGTTGTAAATCGCCGGAAGGGAAATCAAACCGAATCACACGGTCCCTGACACCGACAAACAGATCCTGTCGATCCACACACAGGCACCTGACCGGGCGTGGAAACCGGGACTGCCACAACACATTGCCGTCCTGATCGACTCGTTGCACGGAATTGCCTGCCGCGACAAAAACCGTCTGATCGGCAGCGGCGGCGATGCGCCGCGGCGACGGGCACGGGAGCGGGATCCGTTTCACTTCCCGCGGCGTTGGCTGAACCATCCCGGCCGCCCCGCCCATCACGACCGCTCTGTCGGCTCCAGCGACGGCCAATGCGGTTGCGCCGCAAGCGGACCCCTTCAGGAATCCGCGACGACTGTCGTCATACTTCGTCGTTCGGTTCATGGTCGTCTCTCGCATACGTCAAGGTTCACGTTAAGGAATTTGAATACAGATCAATTCGAATTGGCTGCGTAAATACAGACGATCGCCCACGATCGCCGGATGCGACATGCTTTCGGGGTGCTCGCCAAGCATGGGCCGCCACTGGGAAACGATCGCCAAGCGATCAGCGGTGGCGTCGAGCAGCAACAGATCACATTCCGATCCCCACAACAGCACGCGTCGGTTGCCGGCAATCAGGCAGGTGTGATCGTAAAACCGCTCATCGGCTTCGCTCCACAACGTTTCCAGCTGATCGGAACCGTCGATGCAGAACAATTCTCCATACGCCGTACAGAAGACACGCGACTGGTCCTCCAACGCGACAACCACCGGTGTGCAGGTGTCGGGAGCGCAATCCAAGTTGTGCCAAACCGGTTGCGGGTCGATCTGTCCATCGTCTTTAAACTGATACCACCGCATCGCATTGTTTTCGGTCGCCAGCAAAACACCGTCTTGAAAGGGAACCGGCGTTCCGACATGGAAGTCACTCTTTTCCGGCGGAATCAGTTCCCACAGACGCCGCCCTGTCGCCAGGTCCCATCCGCCCAGTCCCGGCGAATCATAGCCGATGACTTGCTCGCGTCCGCCGAACGATCCGAAAATAAACGGCGCGTATGCCGGCGCGTGTCCTTTCGTTTTCCACAGCGTGGCGCCGGATTTCAAACTCAATGCCGCCAGCGACGCATCCGCGCTGCCGGGCGCGACGACCACCCGATCACCGACGACCAGTGGCGGCACACTGAATCCCCACGTCGGAACCTCGCCGCCGAAATCGGCCACCAAATCGCGCGACCAAATCGGTCGTCCCGTCGCCAGTTCGACGCACATCAGTTTTCCGAACGCGCTTTGCAGCAACACCCGATCTGCGATGATCACCGGCGTCGCGCGAGGCGCGTTGGTGTACTCCATCCGGGCGTCGGCATGATGCCGGACTTCCCAGACCGATTTGCCCGTTGCGGCGTCGAAGGCGCGAAACAGGTCTTGCTGAAAATCAGCCGACTTGTCAGCTACCACCACCCAGCGGTCGGTCGCAGAAATGCCCGCCATCGCCGGGCCGGTCACTTTGGTTCGCCAAAGGACCTTGGGTTGATCGGCCAGCGAAGCCGGAAGCTCCGCGAACTGGCCCGTCCGGTCTGGCCCACGCCAATCCGTCCATCCACGGCTGCCTTGATCAGAAGCCGCTCCGGACGTCGCGGGGACGAACCCGCGCTGCGACTCCAAAGCGTCGTTGATCGCCGGATCAGCGGCTGCCGATGCGATGGCCGAGTTCAGTGATTCTTGAACCGATGACGGAAGGTTCGCAGCAAAGAAGAACTGCACACCGCGACAGGGTTGGGTTTGAGCGATCGTCTTGGACGCGTTCTTTTCCAGCTTGCCACAAGCCTCCAACAGCGGCGGCAAATAATCGGTGACCACGACCGCGTCGACTTCTTGGTCGGCAAAGGCATAGACCGCTGATTCGATACTGTCGTACTCGATCAAGGACGCGTCGGTTTTGCGAGATCGAAACAATGCTTTCGGTAGCGAGTGGCATTCGGCATGTTCGGGCGATCCGATCGCGACCTTCTTGCCAGCCAGTCGCTGCACCGAGTCGATCGCACTGTTTTTTGCGACCAACAACACGCCGCGAATTTCCGTCGCGCCGTGACGATCCGTTAAATCCCAAGCCGCTTGCAACTCAACCCCGGTCGCCTCGGCGTCGGCGAGCACCACGGATCGTTTTCCAACGACTAGATCAATGCTTGGCAAACCACGACGTTTGGCCAGCTGCAAACTCTCTTCATAAACGAGATGGATCTTCCGGCCGATCACAGCCTCCAGGTGCTCGACCAACGGTTCATAACGCCGCTGCCCAACGCCATCGACACACGCACACGACAGCGGCAGTGACAACGGGTCCATGACGACCAGGTTCAGCGTGGGCTCGGCAGCGGAGACGGCGAGCTGGCCCCAGGCCGCTCCCGCGCAACAAACGATCAGGATGGCAACGGATCGAAGGACGACACGGATGGCTTTCATGACTCGATCCGCTGGAGAACACGAATCAGATTCGCCCTGACGTCCATCACATAAATCCGATTGCCATCGGCCGACACTTCGACGGGGATGTAGCAACTGGCCGCGGCGATGCGACTGCCGCGATCGAACTTCGTCGTGTCGACGTAACCGATCAACTGCTTGAACGTTCCATCGGGGTGAAACTCTTTCACGCGTCCGATTCCGGATTCCGCAGTCACCAGGCTACCGTTGATCAGATCAAAATTGACGGGATTGCAGCAGGCGGCAAACCCTTCGATGCCCGTCCGGTCTCGCTGGCCCCAGCGACCCAGCAATTCGCCATCGAACGAAAAACGGTTGACGCGATGGCGCGAGTTTTCGGCGACCAACAGGGTGTCACCGTCGATCGCCAGGTCGATGTGGGAACAACAACCGAATTGTCGCTCCACGATCAGCGTCGGATCTTTCAGATCCCTGGTCAGCCGGACGATGTCCTCGGTCGCACGCAGGCTGCGTCCGCTGCCGATGGCGACGAACAAATATTGTTCATTGACCGCGATGCCGCTGATGTGCGTGTCAGCGTTGGTGTTGGGGATCACGTCGACGATCTTGACTTTCTCCACGAGTTTTCCGTCGCGGTCGATTTTGGCGATCAGGTACTCACCGCCCAGGTAAATCGAGCCATCGTCGGTTCCACAGATCTGCAGCGGAACGACGTTCTCGATCTCGATTTTGCGGAGTTCGGCTCCGTCGCCATCGAGCACCCGAATCTCACGACGCTCGGACCAGTAGTCCCAAAACGTGGGGTCATCGGTAGCCGGCGGATCACCTTCGGCAGCCGGTTTTTTCACCAGCCAAGTGACCGCGGCCAGCAACTCACCGGCCTGGTTCATCGCCATCGTCTCCAACCGGCCCTCGGTGCCGATTTCCAGCTTGATCGATTCGACCTCGCGGTGTGTCGGCTGCTCGCTTTCAGTCGGCTGCTCGCCGTCCGTGGGCTGCTCGCCGTCGTCGGCGGCCAGCCCAGCCGCCCCCGCAATCAGGAGCAGGACCGGCAATGCCGATCGGATCAGACGTCGGGTCCGCTGAATCATGGGCAATCAAACGATCGAGAAAAGGGAAACGGGCGCAGCGGTTCAGGCGGGCTCCGCCATCCCATTGAAACAGATTTTGGCGGCGTCGGTATCGAACAAAACGCAGTGCGAGGACCGGAATTGGCGAGATCGATCGTCCGCGACGACATCCCCTGACGGCCCGAGGCCCTTAAACACGCCCTAACGGTCAACCATCGACCAACGTGAACGCCCGCCCCAAAAACGCGACTTATATCCATTAGACTGCCGACGTTGAAACGGCTTTGCTCCCTTCCGCTGACCCGAGGATTCCATGCCCAGCACTTACCCCATCAGGACCTCGGTCGAAACCCTGAGCACTCGCCAAAAGGCACTCGACGTGAATCTCGATACGCGTCGCTATGGAACGTTTGCCGAAATCGGTGCCGGCCAGGAAGTGGTGCGATGGTTCTTTCGCGTCGGTGCGGCTGCCGGAACGATCGCCAAAAGCATCTCGGCATACGACATGAAGGTCAGCGATGCGATCTACGGACGCGCGTCGCGTTACGTCTGTCGCGAGCGATTGCAAGCGATGTTGGACTACGAACACGCCTTGAACCTGGATCGACTGCGTGAAACTCGCGGCGACACCACGGCGTTCTTTGCCTTTGCCGATACGGTCTCGGCACGAAATTTCCACGGCACCAATCAATGCCACGGCTGGATGGGCATCAAATTCCAGGCACACCCGCGTGACGAAGACAGCCAGATCATCATCCACGTGCGGATGTTGGACAACGAAGCGTCGCTACAGCAGGAGGCGTTGGGGATTGTCGGTGTGAATCTGGTCTACGGCGCCGCGGCGCTCAACCATGAACCCGAATTGCTGGTCGATTCGCTGCTGGACGGATTGACGACCTCCCGGATCGAAATCGACATGATCGAGTTTTCCGGGATCGCGTTTCGACACGTCGACAACCGCCTGATGAGTCTGAAACTGGTCGAATTGGGGCTCAGCGGTGCGGCGATGTTTGCCGCCAACGGCGAAGTGTTACAACCGTCTGAATTTTTCTATCGCAAAGCAATCCTGGTCGAACGGGGCAGCTTTCGACCGGTGTGCAACGTCAATCTGGACATGCTGCGATGCGCCCACGAAAAGTTCTCCGAAATGCCCAGCGTGCAAGGCAAGGAAATCACTCAGGTGATGGAAATCACCATGAACAACTTGAAGTCCTCCGGCGAAATCGACCTCCGCGATTTCCTTGCCCGGGCCGATGTCATCGCCGCCTGCGGCATGCCGGTCTTGATCTCCGACTATTTCCAGTACTACCGCTTGGCCGCGTACCTGTGTGGTTACACCAAGGAACCGATCGCGATCACGATGGGTGCGGCAAGCATGAAGGACTTGTTTGATGAAAAGTACTACACCAAGCTGCAGGGCGGCGTGCTCGAATCGTTCGGCAGACTGTTCAAGAATGACTTGAAAATCTTCTGCTACCCGATGGAAAACCGCGAGACCGGCGAACTGTTGACGTCCGAGAATTTCAAAACAAAACCCGAACTGCAACAGTTGTACGACTACATTCGTCATCGCGGCGACATCATCAACCTGGACAACTTCGATCCGTCCTGCTTGAAAGTCTTCTCACGCGATGTGCTGGAACTGATCAAGAAAGGCGACTCCGAATGGGAAACCAAGGTGCCGCTGCCGGTTGCCGAAGTGATCAAATCCAAGGCCTACTTCGGGCTGCCGACCTAGCCGGACGTGATGCACAGCATCACCGGCCAACTTCATCACCGGTTCACTCCGATTCGGGCTCGGTCTCTCCGTCGCCCGGGGTGGCTTCGGCTTCGGTCGCTGTGTTTTCCTCTTTCACCGCGGCGGGCTGGGGTTCGATCGCTTTTTCCTCGTTCTGGCGACGCTCTTCTTCACGCTCCTTCTTTTCTTGGGCGAGCGCCTCTTGGGCGGCCTTCAGTTGGCGATTGGCCGCTTGCGCGCGTTTTTTCAGATTCGCGTTCTGCTCTTGGGCTTGATCGAGTTGCTCTTTGGCTTTGGCCGCTGCCTGACTGGCGGCTTTCTCGGCCTGTGCGGCAGCCTGTTTGGCCTTTGCAGCAGCCTCTTTGACCTTTGCCAACTCTTTCGTCACCGCGTCGGCACGCTTGGTTTGCTCGGCCAACAGCGCCGCTTGTTCGTCCAACTCGGCCTGCAGCTTTTCGGCCAACTGCTCGGACGCAGCGAGCGCCTCGTCTGTTTCGGCCGCTTGGGTTTTCATCTCTTCCAGTTGTTCACGCAGCGCGACCAGTTCGGTCGTCAGCATGATGTTCAGTTCGCTGGGTTGATCGACTTGCGACGACGTCCCGCAGGCAGCGGGGGCACACGCGGACTTGCAGGGTCGCCGCAGCAGACGGGCGAGCGGACCGCCACAATCGGCGGCGGCACAATTCGTCACCGCACAATCGGTCACGAGCAGTGCCATCAGGGTGAACGTTGCGGTCAGGGTGGTTTTCATCGTCTTGGCTTGATCGGGGGGGATAGGGGTGGGATGGCCGGCGACACTCCGACGCGGGACACCCTCCTATCCTAATCACGAATCTCAGATGTAAAGACGGGACGTGAAAGAAGCCCCCACGGACTGAGATCCCCCCGCGACAAACTGTCGCCAAGGCGTGGGCGAGAAACCAACGTGGGATCGATTTTCAGTCGACCGTGCGAGCACGCCAGACTGGAAACCGTCTCCCAGGTTGGTGCTTGACAGGCCGACCGGATAGCGAATTGACCGTACCACACTACGGATGCTTCGCTATCCGGCGACCTTGCCAAGTGCATCATTTGATGAACAGCATTTCCTGGTACGTCGGCAGCGGCCAGATGTCATCGGCCACGACTTCCTCCAGCTTGTCCACCGTTTCACGCAGGGCCAGCATCGACGGCAAGATCGCATCGCAGCAGTGCCGACACTCGTCATCCGGCGTGGTGGCCGAGACGTCGTTGATCGCGTGCTCGAGCGTTGCGATGCCTTCCTGCAAGGCCTTGACCAGCGCGGTCATCGAATCCAATGTGTCGGTGTCAAAGTCATAGCCGACGGCTTTGAGGTTGGCACACGTCGATGCCAATTCGTTTTGATACCGAATCGCCGCCGGGAAAATCAGCGTGCGGGCGATCGACAGTGCCAGACTGGCTTCGACACTGACGGTCATGCAGTACTGTTCTTGGTAGGTTTCCAAACGGCTTTCCAGTTCCCGCTCGGACAACACACCATACTTGGCGAACATCTCGATCGTCTCGGGCGTCGCCAATTGCGGCAACGCGTCGGCCGTCGTTTTCAAATTCAACAGCCCGCGTTTCTCGGCTTCCTTGTGCCACTCTTCGGAGTAGCCGTCGCCGTTGAAGATGATCGGCGAACACTCCGTGATGATCTCCGAGAGCAGCGTCTGGATGGCGGCGTTGAGTCCATCAGGATTCTTCGCGATCGCTTCTTCCAGTTTGGTCGCACAGTAGTCGACCGAATCGGCAATGATCGTGTTCATCGCGACCAACGGGCCCGAAATCGATTGATTCGATCCGACGGCACGGAACTCGAAACGGTTTCCGGTGAAGGCAAACGGGCTGGTCCGGTTGCGATCGCCGGCGTCCTTGGGCAACGGCGGCAAGACATCGACGCCCACTTCCAACGTCCCCGACGGCAGCGAGCTGTTCGCGCCACCGGACTTGATCTGTTCAAACACATCGGTCAATTGATCCCCGAGGAAAATCGAGATGATTGCCGGAGGTGCTTCGTTGGCGCCGAGACGGTGGTCGTTGCCGGCACTGGCGACGACGGCCCGAAGCAATCCCTGGTGTTTGTAGACGGCACGAATGATGGCCGCGCAAAAGACCAAGAACTGGGCGTTGTCGTGCGGCGTGTCGCCCGGATCGAGCAGGTTTCCTTGCGAGGAACTGCCCAGCGACCAGTTGACGTGTTTGCCGGAACCGTTGACACCCGCGAAAGGCTTTTCGTGCATCAGGCACGCCATGCCGTATTTCTCGGCCGTCTTACGCAACGTCAACATCATCAATTGCTGGTGATCCGCCGCGACGTTGGCCGATTCAAACACCGGTGCGACTTCGAACTGCCCCGGCGCGACTTCGTTGTGACGCGTCTTGACGGGTATCCCTAACTTAAACAGCTCGCGTTCGGCCTCGCACATGAACGCCAACACGCGTTCGGGAATCGCGCCGAAATAGTGGTCGTCGAACTCCTGTCCCTTGGGCGGCTTGGCACCGAACAGTGTTCGGCCCGCATTGAGCAAGTCGGGACGCGCGTAGTAAAAGTTGCGGTCGACGAGAAAGTATTCCTGTTCCGGACCGGCCGTCGACGCCACAAACGCGCCGTCGTCATGACCGAAAATGTTGAGGATCCGCTGCGCCTGTTTGTTGAGCGCCTGCATCGAACGCAACACCGGCGTCTTCTTGTCCAGAGCCTCGCCCGTCCACGAAACAAACGCCGTCGGGATGCACAACGTCGTCCCGTTGGGGTTCTCTAAAATGTAGGCCGGACTGGTGACGTCCCAAATCGTATAGCCCCGGGCCTGGGACGTGACGCGAATCCCGCCGCTGGGAAAGCTCGATCCGTCCGGTTCGCCTTGGCAAAGTTGCTTGCCGCTGAATTCGGAAAGGGTGCCGCCGTCGGAGGTCGGCGACAGAAAACTGTCGTGCTTTTCGGCGGTCGCGCCGGTCAACGGATAAAACACGTGGGCGTAGTGCGTCGCGCCTTTTTCCATCGCCCAATCTTTGATCGCCGACGCCACGACGTCGGCGATTTCCGGATCCAATTTCTCGCCCGAATCGATCGTGCGAATCAATGACTTGAAGACGCTCTTCGGCAAGCGATCTTTCATCACCGACTTGGTGAAGACGTTGGCTGAATAATACTCTTGGGCCGGAACGTCAACGAACTCGATCGTTTGTGGGCTCGAGATTCGGTTGATGACCGCGGCAACAGCGGTTCGTCGCGGAGTCGATCCGCCGCCGCTCGTGCTGGAGCCGCCGGCGGCACCCTTGGATGGGCTGGTGTCAACGGGATTGGCAAATGCTGTGCTCATGAAAAATCCTGATCATCAGGCGCGGTGAAAAAGTGGGGAAATCGACCCATGGTCTTCCATGATTTCGAACGACGTAAGCTCCACAGAAGGTTCGCCTGAGTGCCTGACGAGCGATTCAACGTGATTCGATAAAGACGAGGGACGCAATTCATTTCCAGTCCCCCAGACCCTCAAGGCACGTCTCGTACCGAGGCGGCACGCGTTTCCTTCAGCTCCCCGGCTGGGGCACTCTGGATGCCGTGAGGCAGCGGATAAGGGTCTGGACCAGCCCCTAACAAAAGACCTGCGACGCCGGTTGGGAGAACCGCGCCGACGGGTTGCGGAGAGAATAGGCGACCGCTGCTTGATTTCTGCGCCATCGCAGCAAGCTTTTCGGGGCCCACTGGACCACCGACGGACGCCAGCCTGGCGCAACGACCGTGAAATGGGAAACATCGGACTGATGGGATTGATGGGTCGCATCAGCCCCATCCAGCAGTGGCCCCTTCGATCGAACCTACGGCTGTCGCGATCCCAAGCCGACGATTTCCAACAACCGCAGCGCGTTGGTCGTGGGGCTGACGCCGGAATGCATCTGATAGTCGAACGTCATCTGCTCGTTGCCCGACGCGTCCGGGGTGATTGTTTCGCGAAAGTGCACGATCTCCGACACCGCCTGCAATTCCGGTTCATCGGCAAGCTCCAAATCGTGCGTGCTGATCGCTCCGATCGCGCCGCATTCGATCAGATGACGCAAGACCTGGGTGACGGCGATTTGGCGTTCGCGCGAATTGGTTCCCTGCAGGATCTCGTCGAGTAGAAACATCGAGACGCTGCGTTTGTTCGATGCCATCGCCCGGGCCCGATCGACGACCCCTTTGAGCCGATGCAGCTCGGCCATGTAGAACGAAACACCCTCGGCCAGATTATCACGGACGCGGATGCTGGTTGCCAATTCGGTCGAAGGCAAACTCAAGGACGTCGCACACACCGGCGCGCCGGCGCCGGCCAAGGCGACGTTCAAACCAACGCTCCGCAGCATCGTGCTCTTGCCCGACATGTTGCTTCCGGTGACCAGCAACACCGTCCCGGCCGGCCCGACCGTGACGTCGTTGCAAACACGACTGTCATCCGGCAGCAACGGATGCCCCAGCGCGACGGATTGGAACACCGCCGATTGGATTGCATCCGTGCCGGCGTCGGTCCAGTGCGGAAAGACCCACGTGGGGTTCTCGTCGCAAACCGCCGCCAGCGACATCAACGCCTCCAGCTCCCCAAACGCGTCAAACCAACGCGGCACCGATTGGGCATAGGTTTTCTGCCAGGCTTCCAATTTCTGCAGGACTCGAATGTCCCACAAGGCGAGGGCCTGCAGCGGCAAATAGATGAGGAACGTGGACGCGGACGATCGCAACGATCCGAGCGAAGCGACGCGTGCCAGGGCGTTCATCCCCAGACGCGCTGATTGTTCCGGGTCATCCAACAGCACGTGATGCAGACGGTCCAGTCGATCCCCCGAGGAGTGTTCGTCGGTCTGACCGTCTCCTTCGCTTTCCAACCATTCGGCCGCGGAGAACAGTTCGCGATACTCGTCAACCGACTGACGACTGGCCATGGCGATCGAAAAAATCTGATGCACCGGCCCCAGCATGACCGTGGTGATGACGACGTTGATCACGACCAACCCGATTGCCACCGCGAGCGCAATCTGTGCGAGGAACGTCGGCACCACGCCGATCCGTGACGCGATCAGCACCAGGACGGAGACGATCGCCGCCACGGCGGAGGTGTTCGCCCAAGTCGACAGCCAGCGGTTCTTGTCCAACCACGAATCGGATTGCGACCAGCCGATGAATTCATCGGGGTCGCCGGTTCCCTCGCCGACATGTGCGGCCAGCGAGTAAAAACGAAAACGCTCGTCTCTCCGAGGCGTCAATCGTCGAACCGCTGCGCTGCGGCCCCGCGCGACCTCGGCGTCGGCGACCCCGGTCAACCAATTCGCCAACGTGCGCACTCCGATCGTCGTGCCGGCCATCGAGACGAATTGGAACAGCGAACTTTTGCCGAGCAAATCCAAATCATCGGCGACGTCTTTCTGGTGTTCTTCCAGCTGGACGGTTTTTAATTTTGCCCGCGTCGTTTTCCAATCCAATGCGTCCCAGTCCCGGCGGGTCCGCGCCAACAGTCGCTCGGTCACCTTGTTCGCCCGCGTCTGTTCGGCCATCGCGTCGCGAATCGGTTCGTTCAAAATCGCCGCGACCAGAAAACCGGCCAGCAAACCAAACCCGACGATCCAGCCCGGTGTCCCGAGATGGGCAAAGAACGTGAACGCGAGCACGGCGACCGCGGCGCCGAACAACGCCAAGCGGATCATCGCAAACAGGGAATCCCGTGAGCGGAGTGCATCCAGCCGTTCCGCCGACGCCTGGAGAAGGCTTTGGTAGCGGTCCGCGGCGGGCTCTGCCGCCGTCTGGCTCTGTGGAGAATCAACCATGTTCGCTTCTTGCTCTTGCTAGACCGTCTGGATTCCGCCGGCAGTCCCTGATTGCCGCACCGCCTCGGATCGTCCCCGCTGGACGACCTTCAACGCAACCCGATCCTGTAAGTTCGGCCGAAAGATAGTCAGCAACAGCAGTGGCAGGAACCACGCGATGTACAACCCGCCGCCATAACCATGCCAAAACTGAACCGCAACCATCACCGCGGCCGAACAACCGATCAGGGTGCCCAGGTTTTTCGGCGACGGCCAGGCGGCGAACAGAGAGCAAAGAATGCCAAAGGCGACGATCACCGGCAATCGCCAGCGAGGATCCCAGCCTAAGCCCCAAATCCCGCGGGGCTCCTTCGTCGGCAAAAACAACCCGAACATGCGACGCAGGTGGTCGACCAGCGAATCGGTGCCGCTGAAGGTCAACAGCATGACCAGGATCGCCAACGTCACGATCACCCCGATGGCAAACCGACGGACGCCACGCTGCCAGTAAAAACTGCACCACAGCGGCAACAAGAACAACGGGTAATAGACCAGACCGGCCGCCAGCCCCAGAAAGATCCCGGCGAAAACCGGTCGGCGATAATTGAGCACCGCCCACAGCAACAGTGCAGCCGGCAGCGCATGATCCACACGGCCGGTCATCTGCGCCGTGTAGGGAAGCATCAAATACAACAGGAGCAACCGACGCCGCTGCGCAAGTTGCCGAAGTGGCGATTGCCGATCAACACCAGACCCACGATGATCGCCAAGTGCGCCGAGATCGCCAGCACCTTGGCCAGAATCGTCCAGCTCCGCCTGCTCTGGTCCAACTCGTCCGCCGTGGGTTCCTCTTCGCCGCCAAGCGCCTGGCTGACCGGACGCGTCGTGATCGTCGGCAAGCGATGCATCAACGCATACCCCGGACCGAGTTCCGGACCCTGCCAGACACTCATCCGCGGTGTGCTGGTGGCGACGTTGACCATCATGAAAATAAACAGGCAGATGCTGATGAAGTACAAACCGCCGACGGTCAGGTTGGGGTCCAACAACGGACGCCGCACCATCAGCGGATCGATCATCAAGCGGATCAAGATCATCATCTCGACCGCGAACAGCATGATGAATCCGCTGCGTTGCAGTTGCTTGGCCGAGAGCTCGGCATCGGATTCGGTCTGGCCGGGGTCCAACGACGTCGCTTCCAATCGCTCATCGAGCGCATGCCGTTCTGTCTGCAACGGCAGGTTGGTTTCCTCATGGATCGTCGGCCGCACGTTGCCGGTTGGGCCCGCCGGTTCCGAGCCGGCCGTCTGCATGACGTTGACCGTGACCAAGACCGACGCCGAATCCGAAGTGAACGGCCGATCGGCCGAATCGGACGATTCCAGATCCCGCAAGGGCGAGGGGACGATGTGCCGGGGACGGGCCGACTCGGTGTCCGGGTCCGCTTGACCGCGCGTCGCAATCTCACCCGATTCCATCTCCCGGAGATGCCGCCGGCGGCCCTCATGAACCATCAGCAACCCCGGCGCCAGCAAAATCAGCAGGACGATGTCCAGGTTGCGGACACTCCAGAACCGGTGAAAGACGAAGTACAACCCGATCGTCAGGAACGATGAAAGATAGACCCAGGTCGTCGGGTCCGGCCGCTTGTAATAAAGCAGAAACTCGCTCATGGGACGTTTGCGACGGTGTCCTACCGCCCGCCTCGGTCAAACCCGTTGGAAGAATCGCAGCAAAAGTCGTTCCAATACAATCGCCCTAGCATACGTGCCCCGGGCAGGCGTGAAAACCACTGTGAAAGACCACCGTGCCGGAAAATCCACCATCGGATGCACTTGCACTCAACCGTGCCACGTCAGCAGCACCACGCCCAGCAGAATGACGGCGACACAGGCCGATTTGGCTCGGAAATTTGCTTCACTGAGCGCTTTTGCCCCAAATCCCAACGCGATCACCACGCTGCTGCGGCGGACGACCGAGACGACCGACACCAACGCTTCGGGGTCTGAAAGTGCGACGAAATAAAACCAATCGGCCAGAATCAGCAGCGGGCTGACCAACGCGATGCTCCACCGCCAACGAAACGGCTGCGACAGCCGCTCGCCGACGTCTGCTGTCGGACGCGGTGACCCCGCAGATCGTTTCGGTGCGTCGAACCGGTACCACCAGAGTGCCAGCGGCACCATCACCGGAACCAAATCGATCGTGAACCAAGCCTGCATCGTGACCGGATCAAACCCCGCGTGCTGCAGCAGCCATTTGTCATAGATCGAACTGCATGCCCCCAGCAACGTCGCCATCGTCATCATCGCGACCCAGCGATTGCGGGTGAACCGAATCCCCTCGCGCCGGCCGACCAACGTGAATCGCCAGAATCCGATCAGCACGATAACGATGCCCGTCCATTGCAGCGGCGTCGGACGCTCCCCGAAAAACAAGATCGCAATCACGATCGTCCAAAACGGGCTCGTCGCGCGAATCGGCGCAGCGATCGAAAGCGGCAGGTGCTTCAGCGCCGAAAACGCAAACGTCCACGACGCGCCCACCAGCACGCTTTTCGATGCGATCAATCCATGCTCGCGCCAACTCAGCGGACGAACGACGAATGAGTCAAACGGGATGGTGTCCCCCCAGAACGTCGACCACACCACCAGTGGCAAATACAGCACCGCACCGATCGAGACACTGACCAACAACACGATCGGAACCGCATTGGCCTGGACCGACCACTTCTTCGCGGCGTCGTACACCCCCAACAACACGGCCGAAACGATGCTCAATAAGATCCAATTCATGCGTCAGAGCATGAAGGTAAACGGCGGCGCTGAGAACCACCAGAATTGCAAGGCCGCACCAAGATGCATTGACCACGCCCGTAGGTGATGCTGTGCATCACACACGCTCGGAATGTCCCGACCAACCGCAACGGGCAACGCAGTGAAGCGCTGTCAGCGGCAGGGCGCAAGCCCTCCGGTCTTGCAACGCGTCGTCGACGCCGGAACCGGACGGCTCGCGCCGTTCCGCTAACACCAGCGGTGGTATGACCCGAACGGGGTCAAAGCCAGTAGCCGGAGGTGAGCGCAGCGACACCTCCGGACCTTCGGCGCCCCGCACGACGCGACCCCGGAGGGTGTCGAAGCAAATCGCGTCTGAACCTGCGGACCCGGCCTGCCGCCCTGAGTGAACGAGCATACCGATCAACGCTTTCGGCAAGGCAGACTGCCGCACCGCCGGCGGATGGATTCGCTGCGACCCCGTCCGGGGTCGATGGGAATCTCGCGACGGATTCCCCGGAGCTGGCGCTGCGCTGACCTCCGGCTACTCGCTGTCATCCCTCCGGGATATCGGAATCGCTCGTGCGATTCGTTGACAACAAACGGGGTGTCCATTGTTAGCGGCAGGGCGCAAGCCCTCCGGTCTTGTCGATCTAAAAAAAATAGCACGGTCGCTTTCACGACCGTGCTATCGGTAGATTTGCATCACGTTTCACCCGGTCGGCACCTACAGTGCATGACTCGACTTCAACGCAACCAGCAATCGACGCTCAGTTGAGCATCTTGTTGACGACTTTCATGACACCGGCAACGTTGACCTTTTCGGCCGTGTTGAACTTGCGTGCCGCGACGACTTTGCTGTCGTTGGCCAGGACGACCGTGATGGCCGCCTTTTCGTCGATCTTGTAGTTGCTCGGTCCGGTCACGTTGTCTTTGGCGATCACCACGGGAACGGAGGTTGCACCGGAAGTCTGTGCGACTTTGGCGGCGGTTTCCTTCAGTGCCGAGGCGTCTTCGCCCATCAACGTCACAAAGCCTTTCAGTTCGGCGTCTTCGTTCGCTTTGACGGCCGCATCGATTTCCTTGACCAATTCATTGAGTTTGCCACCGGTGTCACGTGCGAACACCATCACCATCGGGCGTGAACCGTACTTGCAGCGATAGCAAAGCTGCTCACCTTGTTCGACACCGTCATCCTCGGCACCGGCAACTTTGGTGACGTAGAACGCGCCGATCGAATCGCCGGCCTTCAGACCTTTCGCAGCTTTCTTCTTCGTCTGCTCCTCAGCCGAAACCACCGAGCAAACCAGCAAACCAAAGACAGCCAAAGGCAACATCAAACGAGACATACGTTGAATCTCCAACAGGAAGGGAGGCAAAAAAGGGGGGACGTTTTCTCTTTCAGTGAGAGGGGTCCCTCGAGACCGCTCTGACGGAAATGGGCAGAGCATCTTACCATCCGCCAGCACGATCCGCATAATCGCGCCCCAAAATCAGAAAAAAAGTGGAGATTCGGGACAGGGGTCGATTGCAAGCACCTCGACGGCACGCCACAGCCGCAGCGTCTCGCCTTTTCTCCCTCACCGGCGAAGTTTCAACTCCCGCGATCTTGAACCGGCCGATCGGCCCCACCGCGGATTTACAGACCGGTACAATCGACGCCTGTTCAGCTTTGCACTTCGCCCACGGGCCGCTTCACGGACGAATGCCAGGTGTTTTGTCACGGCCAAGGCAAATGACCCGACCGATCCCAATCCGCTCTCGCTCGTCCATCCGTTGCTCTTCTCGACGACACCATCGGGCCGTCGCCGGTCGTCCCCTGCGGCTGGAAGCTTTGGAACGGCGCTGCCTGCTCGCCGCACAACTTTCCGTTGATACGCCATCGGATCGTGACGGAGATTCCCCCGAGGCGGTGTGGACCGCGTTTGACGACAGCGCTGCGCCGCAACGCGTCGTGCCGGAAAGCGATGTCGGCGAAATTCTCTGGGACGGCAACGTCGCCAAGGTCGTGCAAGGGCAATGGATTGTGCACCTGGACCGCCCCGCCGCCCCGCCAGACCCAGACGGGCAATCGACCGGTTCGTCGGCCGGCTCGAGATCGCACAATCCCTTTGACCTCTATGACACCCGCGGTGCGAGCGACCTTGCCCGCCGATTGCTCGCGCGACGCAACCCGATACGGCGGATCGCGCAGACCGACAGCACCGATCAATGGGTGTATGCGTTTGAAGACGTGATCATGACCAGGGCGATGCTGGACGCGTTTTCGCAAATTCCGGAAGTCCGCAACGTCGAACCCAATTATGCCGTCGAACTTGATTTGACTCCCAACGACCCCTCATTCAGTTCACTGTGGGGATTGAACAACGGCTCCGACGTGGACATCGATGCGCCCGAAGCCTGGGAGTTGACGACCGGATCCGGCAGTCTGGTCGTCGGTGTAATCGACACCGGCGTCGATTACACGCACCCCGACCTTCGGAACAACATGTGGGTCAATCCGATCGAATGCCCGGCGGGCAATGGGACGTGCGTGGAAGATGGCATCGACAATGACAACAACGGCTATATCGATGACATCTATGGCTGGGACTTTTACAACGACGACAACGATCCGTTTGATGATCACAGCCATGGGACGCACGTCGCCGGAACGATTGCGGCGGTCGGCAATAACTCCGAAGGCATCGTCGGGGTCAACTGGAACGCCAAAATCATGGCGCTCAAGTTTATCGGTCGCGGCGGAACGGGGCGGACGTCGGGGGCCGTGGAAGCGATTCAATACGCCAACATGATGAAACGCGACTACGGAGTCGACATCCAATTGACTAACAATTCCTGGGGCGGCGGCAGCTACTCGCAATCGCTGTACGATGCGATCGAAGCCAACCGCAGTCAAGGGATGTTGTTCGTCGCGGCGGCAGGGAATGATTCCGAGGACAACGATACAACGCCGCACTATCCGTCCAGCTATGACCATGGCAACGTCGTCGCGGTCGCATCGATCACCTCTTCCGGATCGCTTTCATCATTTTCCAACACGGGACCGACCGCCGTCGATGTGGGTGCCCCCGGATCGAGCATCTACAGTACCGTGCCGGGCGGCCAGTATGGCCGCAAGAGTGGAACGTCGATGGCCAGTCCACACGTTGCCGGTGTTGCCGCGTTGGCTTGGTCGACGGACAAGAATGCGAGTTACACCAAGGTTCGCGACGCCGTCCTTGGCGGTTCGGTCGCCTTGCCGTCACTCGCCGGCCAAACCGTCACGGGAGGACTGGTCAATGCCTTGGGCGCTGTCGAGCGGATGGGGTTCTTCGCCACCGCCGCGTTTCCCACCGAGTCTCAATTGCTCGACGTCGCTCCCACTCAATTCACGATCGATTTTTCTGACGCGGTGAATCTGGCCAGCGTGAACGCGAGTGACTTGAGAGTCAATTCGATCCCGGCGGACAGCTTTTCGTTTGTCGATAACGATACCGTTGAATTCCATTTCAGCTCGACACCGGTGACCACCGAAGGCGCACAGACGCTTTCGATCACCGCCGGCACCGTGGCCCAGGCGTCGAGCGGCGCTGGAGTGGCCGGATTGGACAATACGTTTTATTTCGATCCGACGCCGCTGCGTGTTGCAAGCACGACTCCCGATGCCGGCGGGCTGCTGTCGGTGTCCGCTCCGGCGCTGACGATCGACTTCACCGAGCCTTTCTCGCCCGGTTCGCTAACACATCAAGACATCGTGCTCAGCGACGGCCGTGTGGACGGCTACACGATCCTGGACAATGACACGGTCCGCTTTACCTTTGCCGATCTTCACAACGAATCCAACCTGTCTGTTTCGATTGCACCCGGCGCGATCACCGACGGCGATGGTTTTCCCATCGAAGCATTCTCGCGGACCTACGTGCTGGATCTCAGTTCGATCGATCTCTCTGACCGCTTTAAAACAGTCGGAGCACCCGGAGTTAGCATCCAGGCCGCAACGGTTCCCGGGCTCTTTCATGACGCGGGTGACAGCGACGAATACTCGTTCGAGATGGAAGCCGGGCAGATTGCCGGCATCCGGGTGACGCCTCGAACGGGCACCCCGCCGAATGCCAGCCACGCCGACTTGAGAGTCATCGACCCGAGCGGATCGCAAGTCGTGCTCGCCTCGGCCGCACCCGGCGAACCCACGCTGCTGTCAAGCTTTCGTGCCGCCAGCGCTGGCACCTACCGTCTCTCCGTGGAGAACGCGGCGTCGACGGCTGGTCAATACGAGCTGGAGGTCCGCGTGGGATCGGCCATCGAAACCGGCGACTCGGCGGCGTCCGGCGCGGGCGGCAATGACTCGCTGGCCAACGCGGAGTCAATCGAGTCAGCTTGGGTTGCCGGCCTATCGCACGATCAAGTGACTGTCAGTGGACGTCTCGATGGCAGCTTGACGTCGGACTGGTACCGATTGAGCCCTCCCGGCGGCTCGCAGGTTTCGTTTCTGCTGCAATTGCCCGAAGAATCCGAAGTCTCGCTCTCATTGCACCGGAGTGACGGATCCACGATCGCCACCGGCGTCCGCGACGGGGACGCGTTGCAAATCGACGCAGAGCAGTACGCCGTCGGCCAAGATTGGTTTGTTCAGATCAATGGTGTCGGTCCAGCCGACTATGTGTTGTCGGCAATCGTCGACGCGAGTTTTGAACAGGACCAATCGGGCGCTGACCGCAACGGTTCGGTGGTGAACGCGCAAGCCTTTGGCAGCACCGATCGGATCGTCGGACACGTCGGTGGAACGGGCTCGTCGGGCCCGGGAATCGGCATCCAATCGCAATCGATCGACACCTCGCCAGTCACGGAACTGATCTCGCTCGATTCTGCTCCCGAGGGCGATCAAATCCGCGACGTCATCTACACGCCTGATGGCCTGCACTACTTGATCGCACACCCCTACAGCCACAACGTGCTGGTCTATGAATCATCGACCGGTAACGTTGTCGCGGACATTGCGACCGGCCGCGCGGTCGATATCGAAGTGACGCCCGACGGTGCCTATGCGTTGACCGCCAACACCGACGGCGGAACGGTCTCCGTCATCAACCTGACCAACTTCACGAAGGTCGCCGACATCCCCCTCTCGGCCTCGTGGCCGTATCGCGTGCACGTCACTTCCGACAGCACTCAAGCGATCGTGGCCAGCGGCGACGACAAGTTCGCCGTCGTCTCCCTCGCCACGATGCAGGAAACCCGCACATTTTCCGTTCCCGGCCACGGACAGATCTCCTGGCAAACAGGCTTTGAATCGGAACGATTGTTGCGCCGCTACAGCGACTTCGTGATCTCGGGTGACGATCTCAACATCGCGATTCCGGTCTTGATCGACGGCGACGGATCCGTAGACATCTACCAGCTCTCGACGGGTAACCGATTGGCTTCCATCGCGGTCCCCAACGGCAGACCCAATCTGGCTATCAATTCCGATCGATCACGGGTCTTTGCGACCAGCCGAAACGGCGTGACCGACAGCACCATCACCGAAATTGATTTGTCGACAAACGTCAAACTGCGCGACATCGCGGGTCCCGACCTGTGGGACGATGACACGTTGCTGACGCCGGACGATCAATACCTGGTGGCGGGCGGATTCAATGCGCTCGTTTTCATTGATTTGGCCGATGGGTCCGTCAGCAGTTCCATTGACCAAGGATCGACCAAAGCCTTTGCCTTGACCCACGACGGCCAATTCATTCTCTCGCGTCAAGTGATCGATGTCGCCACGCAGACGAAAGTGGGCAATCTGCCGGCGTTCTTGTGGCACGAACTGGCCGTGACCAGTCCGACCGAATTGAAAGGGATCCAAGCGTCGACCTTTGCGGATGAAGATTACACGGTCATCGACCTCAGCGGATCGACACCCTCTGTGCTGGCCGATCGCACGGCCGGGGCGGCGGACGAAGGCGACACGGTGATGGGAATGCAGCTCTCGGCGGATCAGACCATCGCCGTCACCGCCAACTTGGATTCGAATAATCTGTCGGTCGTTGATTTGGTTACCGACACGGTCACCCGCTACATCGACCTGGGCTTTGAACCGAACAGCCTGGCGATCACGCCCGACGCAACCTACGCCGTGGCGGCATCATCCTATGAAGTCAACTATCCCGTTGCATTTGTCAACTTGGTCACCGGTGCCGTCGAGGCAACTTTGCCGGTGAGCACGCGACCACGTGACGTTGCGATTTCGAGCGATGGAACGAAGGCCTATGCCGTTTCCACCGGTTCGAACGACTCCGACGCGATCCATTTTTTTGACGTTAACGGTGCCGCGACGCAGGCCACAAGCGTCTTGCCGGTGGGGAACACGGCGAACGGCACGACGTCCTCCTTCACGCGTTTGACGCTGTCTCCCGATGGCAACATCTTGGCGGTCCCGGTTTCTCGAGACGGCGAACTGGTGCTCGTCGATACAGCCGACGCGACCGAGATCGCCAGGGTCCGCGCCGGTTCGTTCCCGACCGAAACTCTATTCTCGCCGGACGAAAAAGTCGTTTACGTGCAAAGCGAGAACGGCGGTTCGGTGACATCGGTGTTGATCGATGGCGCCAACACGTCGATTCGCGGAACGGCCAACGACTTAGAACGGAACGTCGCCATGACTCTCGATTCGTCGGGAGACTACCTGTACGTCGCCGGACGCGACACCAGCGCACTGGCGGTCTTGTACGTGGTCGACGCGTCATCGATGGATCTGGTCAAGACGATTGATCTGGGCGTCCAAGGGTCTCCCAGTCGACTCGTTCGGGTCGACGATTCGATCCAAGTGGTGATCTCGCCTTGGGGATCTACCGATGTCCCCAACGGATTGCCCCAAGACATTCTGGCGAGAGTCTTCGCCGATGGGCCGAATTCATCGCTCATCGACCGGACGACGCTCGGCGGACAATCCAGGTTGATCCGACACAGCGATTCACTTCGCAAGACGGTCGTCGCCTTGCATGATGTCGATGCGTTGCAACTCGTTGACTACTCGGGCGTCGAGTATGGCGACGAGGACTATTTCCGCTTCCTTCCGCAAGTCGGCGACGAGGTGACGATCCATCTGCAGGTGCCTTGGACCGAACCGGGTTTGATCGACAACCCGTTGGACGTCGGATTTGAAGTGCTCGGGCCGGGCGGATCATCGCTGGGCACGATCCTCTTGGACGACAACTTCGAAGATCAATTTCAATTCACCGCAACCAGTGATGCCTCGCACACCGTGCGCGTGTTCGCGCGGAACTTCACGTCCGGCGAGTATCTGATTGATATCGCCGGGGTCACCGAAGCGGACACGGGGATGGACTTTGGTGACGCCCCTGCTCCGTACCGAGTCCTGGATTCCCAAGGCGGCGCGAAGCACGTCGCGACCGGGCCTCGACTCGGCGCACGTCGGGACGGTGAGGCGGACGGTGTGCCGTCGGCACAGGCCAATGCGGACGACTTGGCCGGCGAAGACGATGAAGACGGTGTCACACTGGAGAACCTGCAAGTCGGATCGAATACTGCGTCCATCGTGGTCGACGCGCAAAACATCAGCGGACAAGCTTTCATCGACGCCTGGATCGACTTCGACCATGACGGGGTCTGGGGCGGAGCGTTTGAACGGATCGCCGAATCGGTCCCCGTCACCCAGGGAATCAACACGATCGAGTTCTTGGTGCCTCCCGCAACCTCGGCCAGCGACGCCTATGCCCGAATCCGCATCAGTTCGTCCGGACAACTGGCTCCCGGCGGCGAGGCGAGTGACGGCGAAGTCGAAGACTATCGGGTTGCGATTCTTCCGCCAGCCGCTTCGTCGAGCGACTTCACACGCGAGATCATCTTCGAAGATGCGAACGTCCGGGGTTCGCGTCTTGCCGCGGTCGACTTGGACGGCGACGGTGACACGGACGTCGTTTTTCCCGATGGACCGTTTTCAAATTTGGTCTGGTTAGAGAATGACGGAACCGGCCGATTCACATCCAGACAAATCAGCAGCGGCCTCACCGCGACCCGAGTCGCCGTCGGTGACATCGACGGAGACGGACACGTCGATATTGTCGCGGCGTCACCCTTCTCGAACAAGGAGGTCGCATGGTTTCGGAACGACGGCGCCCAGAATTTCCAAGAGATGACGATTGCCTCTGGAATCAATCAGGTGGAACAACTGGCGCTGGCAGATTCCGACCAAGACGGCGATTTGGACGTGTATCTGATGACGTACCGATCCGACGCGACCGTTTTGCACTTCGAGAATCAGGGAGGCGTCTTCGTCAAGCAGACGCTGTTGACCGATGTCTCGGCTGCAAACATGGAAGTGATCGACGTTGACCGAGACGGCGACTTGGACATCGTCGCCGGCGATGACGGACTCAGTTGGTTCGAAAACACCGCCACCGGGTTCAATCAGGTCGTGCTTGACACCGGTTATTACTCCCAGGTACACGCGGTCGATCTGGACGGAGATCATGACATCGACATCGTTGCCAGTGAAGGTTCGGTGCTGAGACTGTTCCTCAACGATGACAACCAGGCGTTCAGCCAAGTGGTCATCGGCAACGTGTTTGCCCCGCGGGCGATTCGCAGCGGCGATCTCGATGGCGACGGCGACACGGACCTGGCCTTCGCTTCGCAAGGCGGCAGCCCCACCGCTCCCCACACGCATCTCTGGCTGGAAAATCAAGGCAATCAACAGTTCGTCCGACACTTGCTGGCCGAAAAACCGCTTGGCGGCAGCGACTTGATTCTTGCCGACTTTGATGGCGACTCCGATTTGGACATCGCATCGGATCGCTATCCCAACGGAATGCATTGGTTTGAAAACATCAACGGCATTGCGCCCCAATTACTTGCTCAGACACCGGTGGCAGGGACGGCCATGGTCGATCCGAGTGCGAACTTGGCGTTGACGTTTGACGGTGACGTTTCCAAGGGTGCCGGAGATATCCGCATTGTCTTGGCGAGCGACGACTCGATCCTTGCGACGATCGAAGTCAGTTCACCGTCGGTGACGATCAACGGTAACGTCGTCACGATCGATCCTCCGCAGGACTTGCCGATCAATGCCGCCGTCTACGTCTTGGTCGAGCCAAGAGTTGTTCAAGACGGGCAAGGCGACGCGTTCCAGGGCATCACCGACGAGCGTTGGATGTTCGAAACGGCCGACACCGGTGTCGATTTCGGTGACGCACCGGATACGGCCAGTGGCGTTGGTCCCGGCAATTATCAGTCCGTCGCCGCCGACGGTGGCCCCTCCAACATCCTCACACCCGGCCTGTACCTCGGCTACTTTGCCGACGGGGATGACGGGACGAACCAGAATGCCGTTGCGACGGCGGACGATCGCGATGCGGCTCGCGACGACGAAGACGGCGTGATGAGCCCTTGGGATTTGATACTGACGACCGGCGTCGCCCCTGCCATTTCGGTGGTCGCGACGAATCTGACCGCCCAATCCGCCGAGCTGGTGGGCTGGATCGACTACAACCAAAACGGCCAGTTCGAACCGCCCGAGTCGGCGCAAGCCATCGTCGGCATCGACACGCTGCGGGCACCGATCACGCTGACCTTTCCCGCCGTGCCGAGTTCACTGCAAAGCCCTACGGTGTTGAGATTACGTTACGGTCACGATGTGCGTTCTGTCGGGCCCGTCGGCACGGGCACGGCGGGCGAGACGGAAGACTATCTTGTTTCCGTTATGCAGCCAGGCCTGGGTTCGGGAGCGAACACCGTCGAAATTGCCGATCTGGTCGGCGGCGGTCCTGACCTGAGCCCCAATGACGCGTTCGGTTCATCGGTCGCGGCGATCGGCGATGTCGATGGCGACGGTATCCATGACATCGCGGTCGGTGCGATGCAAGACGACGGTTTTCAAACCGACGCCGGCGCGGTTTACGTGCTGCTATTGAAAGCCGATGGCAGTGTCAAAACGCTGCAAAGAATCTTGCCCGACGGGGCGGGGACCGCGTTCTATCGCAGCAATCGCTTTGGCATCGGTGTCGCACCGGCCGGAGACATCGACCATGACGGGGTGCCGGATCTGGCCGTTCTCTCCCGATCGCACGGCGGCAGTGGGACCAGCTCATTGAGCATCTTGCTGCTCAATGCGGACGGCTCGGTGAAAGAACACGACGATCCGCGACTGTATCTCAATTTCGAATCAATCTCCGTCGACAAGCTTGCCGCGATCGGGGACCTCAACGGCGATGGTCTCCATGACTTTGCCGTCTCGGATCGCGATCTCAGTGTCAACGGTTCGCGCATCGGAGGCGTCCACATCGTTTGGGGCACCGTGGATGGATCTGGTCTTCGGTCTCAATTGATCACCAACACGATCGGCAACGGGCCTGCCTACACGTCGGCCGACCGATTCGGATCTTCGATCACGGCGATCGGGGACATTGACGGCGACGGCATCATCGATCTGGCAGTCGGCGCCGAGGGCGACTCCACCTCGCATGCTTCCGGCGGCGCCGTCTACGTGTTGCGGATGAACATGGACGGAACGGTGAAAACCCACCACAAGATCAGTGAGTTGGATCTCCAATCACCTGTCCTGAAAGATTCCAGCAACTTCGGCTCGTCGATCGCGGCGATCGGAGACCGAGACGGTAACGGCGTCAACGACTTGCTGGTCGGCGCCGCGCGTCACCCATTCAGCGGAGCGGCAAACGTGGGGGCCGCGTTCGTCGTCTTTCTCAGTTCCGATGGCACCGTCAAGGGTTACACTGCGATCGGAGACCAAGCAGGCCACCCGGAATTCGCCACGCTCGAGTCGCTTGCGCCGATCGGTGACATCAACGGTGATGGGCAAATGGATCTGGCGTTTGGAAACCGTCGCGCCGGCGCCGGCAATGAAGGCTCCGTCAGCATCATGTTTCTCGATGCGATCGCCGCCCCCACCGACATTCTCCTTTCCAGCGACTCGGTGGTGGAATCGGTCGACACCTCGCAAATGGATGTCTTGCTGGCAGCGCTGCAGACATTGGATCTGTCACCCAATGACACGCACATCTATGAATTGGTCAGTGGTGAGGGAGATCGTCACAACGCGATGTTCCGCGTCGTCGGCGCCGAACTGTACCTGCGTCAGCACGCATTGATCGATTTTACGTTGGACGACATGCTGTCGTTGCGAATCCGAGTCACCGATTCGACCGATCAAAGCTTAGCAAAGTCGTTTGACATCCAGGTCTTGAACGTACCCGAGGTGATCAACGTCGACGTCAATGAAGGCCAGATGTCGCGTTCGCACCTGACATCGCTGCGTGTCATGTTCGACGGAATCCTCGCCGAACCGAACCTGGCGTCGGCCTTTCAGATTCACAACCGAGATCCGCTCAAATCGGATCCGCAAACCAGCTTTTCCGTTGATCATTCGTCGGGGCGAACCATCGTAACGTTCGGATTCCTGTCGCAGTTGGTTGACAACGGGAATTATCAGCTGGCAATCGACGGCAGCCAGGTTCGTTCCGACGTGGGGATTGTCATGGACGATGATTTTGCCTTCGGTGAGTCGGCGACCGATCGATTCTTCCGGCTGTATGGTGATTCCGATGGCGATCGTGACGTCGACGGGCAAGACTACGGCTGGTTCGGCCGGAGCTTTCTAAGGGGTCTCGGAGACCCGGACTACAACCC
This sequence comes from Phycisphaera sp. RhM, assembly GCA_033042175.1. Classification (GTDB taxonomy): domain Bacteria; phylum Planctomycetota; class Planctomycetia; order Pirellulales; family Pirellulaceae; genus Stieleria. The sequence continues at coordinate 182,848 of WCIL01000006.1, read as the reverse complement.
GCAATTCGACTCCGATTTGGACGGCGACGTCGACGGGCAAGACTATGGCCGCTTTGGGCTGAACTTCTTGAAACGGTTACCGTTCTAAAAACACATCCGAGTGTTGGTGTTTAGCCTTCAGGCGATTCCCGGTCGCTGCTCCGCAGCGACAGTGGGCGGCTGAAGCCTGCACACCAGCGCTGATGTCCGTGCGATGAGGACCTGCCCCCTTTTCCGCGACCGCTTCGATCGGTCTATGGGGGCAACCTGAATGTCCGTACAATTCGGCTTTCAAGCTGCAACCCAGAGCTGCAATCGATCGCCAATCGTAAAGGAATTTGCCGATGGGGCATTCGCAACGACTCTCCGTTATCGTGCCGACCCACGGTCGTGTGGATCTGTTTGCCAAGACGCTCGCCTCGATCGAGGCTCAAACCTGTGACGAATTTGAGCTGATCGTCACCGATGACTCGACAAAACCCGAGGATCAGCAGGCGATTGAAGCCGCCGTCGGTCAGTACCGCGAGTCGACCGGTCGCACCGCCGAGTACGTTTTCACGTCACCGCGTCTCGGCCAGGCCGCCAACACCAACCAGGGGATGTTCGCCGCCACCCGCTCGGTGATGCGAATTCTGCACAGCGATGACTTGGTGCGGCCGGGATGTTTTCAGTGGGAAATCGACCAATTTGAACGGTTTCCCGAGATCAGTCTGTTGTTCCAGGACTGTCTGCCGTTCCACGAGGAAGACGAGATCCGCTGGATCGAATCGCCCACCCTGCGTCTGGTCGAACCGGCCGACTACTTTCGCCAATTCCTCTCGATCGGCACGGCGTTGCCCTCCGGAATGCTGTTCACCAAGGAGGCATTCGACAGCGTCGGTGGGATGCGTGAAGACTGGAGTTTTCTGTGCGATTGGGAATTTTTTGCCAATCTGCTGCTGCGATCGGTCCGGCGACGCGAATTCGCCGGCTACGTCACCGCCGGAAATTACGCGTGGCGATTGCACGAAGACTCGACGACGACGACGAAATGGCGCCAGCACTACAGCGAGCACGCCGAATTGATGAAACAGTGGCGGGAATCGTTGAATGAAAAAGACGTCGACCTGTTCGTCAGCAAAGCCGATTTCGACAACTTCCTGTTGCGCGGCGACTTGTATCGAAACAAACGCCTGATTCAGGACGTGTCCCAGATCTCCAGTGCGGACTTTCGGGCGTCACTGCCCTGGTTCCGCTCCAATCTCAATGCGTCGCTGCAACGAAAAATCCTTCGCAAGGCCGCTCCCAAGGTCTTGAAGCGACAGATCCGGGCGACCCTGGGCACCACCAAGCTCAAAGCGGGCAGCACGTCAAACCCGTCGTCACCGCCCGAGCAGGACGTGATCACCGGCGATTGGGTTCCGGATCTCGTCATCACCGCACTGCACGGCGAACCCGATTCCGACCCGTGCCGAACCAATATCGTCGTCCCCTACGACAATTCGATCAACCTTTGGCCGATGCGGCAAAACATTGCCGCCGCCAAAAAAATCCGGATCACCAACCCCAACCTGAACCGTTTCTACCTGCTGACGGTATCGGAGTGTTTGAAGTACATCCAGCCCGACGCCGAAATCGAATTCGTTTTTCACGACAACCAACACTTGACTTGGTTCGGGCTAAAAGCCGTCATCAACCAGGTCGCCGCCGGGCGATTCGAACTGACCTACCAAAGCCAGACCCCTCGCGAAGGCACGGAGAAGGGCTATTCCAAATGGAGTCTCCGCTATCGCTGTCTGCGAGAAGACGCCCCCTGGCATACCGAACCGATGACGGGACTGACGATCGGCGTGTTGACGCTCGGCGATCGGATGGAAGAGTTGAACGAATTGGTCGATACCGCGCGGAAGCATTGTGATGTTCCTTACGAAATCGTGTTGATCGCGCCCCACAAGATCGAAGCCTTTGACGGGCACGATGATATTCGACAAATCCAGTTCAGCGAGCGCGACGACCTGGGCTGGATCACTCGCAAAAAGAATTTGATCTGCCAAGACGCCGCGTACAGTGACATTGTCGTCTGTCACGACCGCTTCGCCTTCACCGAGTCGTTCTTCGCCGCCTTCCGCAGCTGGGGCTGGGCCTATGGCATCGCCGCGGTCCGTCTGCAGTTACCCGACGGTAAACGCGCCCTCGACTGGGGTGTCGTCCGGGGCGATAACCATGGCTGGTGCCAGGGCGGATTGCTGAACTACCGTGATTACTCGCGATTCAGTTATGTCCCCGGCGGTGTGACCTTGATCCGCAAATCGTTCTGGCAACAGTTCCCCTGGTGCGAAGACCTGTACTGGAATGAACACGAAGACGTTGAACTGTGTCGGCGCATTCAACGCACCGGCGCCAGAATCAGCTTTTTCCCCGGCTTGATGATCACGTCACGCGATCGCTGGGTGGACGAAAATCCGCTGATCGATTTCTCCGATCAAGACGATCTTTAACGCCGACCGCTAGCGCTCTGTCCAGATTTGAATTTAGGGTGGCGATTGTCGAGCGGAAAAGGGGTCAAAAACCAAATGGCCCGCAGGGTGCTTCGCATTTTTGGTACCTGACCCCTTTTCCGCGGTGACCCCTTTTCCGCGGTACCCTAAATCTAAACGTTGACCGAAGCTCTAGACCACTTGCCGCACGGTCATCTCACGGCAGGTGTGCAGTGTCTCGGGATCGAGCCCTTTGGCGATGGCAACGATTCGGTTGCGGGTGTGGATCGAGAACGGCTTGATCCCCGTCGCTTGAGCGGCAAAGTGCACCGCTTTGGCCACCGCTTCGCCTTGCGTGTCGTGGAACATCATCAGGAATCGTTCGGGGTGCAGATAGGGCAGCACCGATATCACGTCCAGGACCGGCTGCTCACCGAAGTGGCCTCCATCGATAAACGCGAAATCCAACGTGCGATCTCCCAACAGCTCCGGAACACCTTCGGGGCTGCAAGCGATTTCGTAGTCGACCACGGATTCGATGTTCAGCGTCGCCGCCCCTTCCAACGCGAACTGCAAGCCGCGGGGAAGTTGATCGTACTGTTTGTCTCGATGCAACTGACGCAGCTTTTCGACGTGCGCCTGTGCGGTCGCATGATCGTAAATGTAGTGCTCCATTTCTTCTTCGATGTAGGCGTCGGCACTGATCAGGTGCCCACCGGTCTTTTCGAACGCCGTGGCAAGGAAGAAGCTGCTGAACCCGAACGCCGTCGCGATTTCGTAGCCGCTTTTTAATTCGTTCGCCGCGACCAGGTAGTGCATCATCATCCCCTCTTCGAACGTCAACGAATAGGGAAACTTTCGATCGGGCAACTTGTACATCCAATCCAACTCGTCGAAGGCGATTTGGTGCGGAAACAGCACCGGCCCCAGTTTGTCGGTGATCGGAGCCAAACGTGGACGCAGCTCCTCGGACAGCTTCACGCGGGTCGGATGCCAGGTCGGCAAGACGGCCAGGTATTGCGCTTCGCCTCGCAGGTCAGCGACTTCTTTTTGGCACTGGTTCAGACGTTCTTGAAGCGAACCCAACTCCTGCTGTTGCCGATCGAGAATGGGGGCCGTCTCGGTCTGCTGGGCCAAGGCCGCCGCACAACGATCCAGTTCGCTCCGCAACTGCTGAAGCTGCTGTTGGGTCGATTCCTGGTGCTGCTTCAAGAGGGTCTTCAGCCGCTTGCCGCGGCGAAGGTTTCCGATGGCCAATCCCAGCGCGACGAGAGCCACGACCGTTGCGATAATGAGGGTGGAGAGCATGAGAACTCAGGCGGCGACGGGAGAGCGGTGGAGGAGGACGCGTGGCAAGCGGACTGTCGGTTGAAGCCCGACGCGTTAGCGAGGGGCCACGCGGTGCCTCTCGCTAACGCGTCGCACCTGACAGGATCGCGTTGGATCCCTGAAGATCGACTCAATCGACAGCCCACAAGCGTGGGACGAGCGTAAAGCTAACGGGCGTCGCATGTCTGCCGCAACGCCACTTCCCACGACGCTGACACCAGCGTCGTGTTGTCAGGCCGAGCCCGAGAACCAATCGGTGCCGTGTGAACGGACCACCGCCATCGCCACCGCCACCGCCACCGCCATCGCCATCGGAGACGCGAAACCGCTATGCCGCTGCGGTATCGTCGTGGAGACTGGTCAACGCGTCGTGAACACGTTGGCGACGCAATTGATCCAGTGTGACCGACGGCTCGACGCGGCGGGCATACAATTGCATCCATTGGGCGAAATGACACAGCGCCATGTTGCCGTTGTCCCACACCATGCTCAACCGTTGGTCGACGTTGTAGTTGTACTTGGGCCAAAACAGATCGATCATGTCGCGATCGATGACGATAAAACGATCCGCCAACATTTTCCACCAGGCGGGCAAATCGTCGACGGCCATTGCCCCCGTTCGCTGCAGATAGCTGCGGCACAGCACGATTTCTGGAGTCGCCTGTTGCAGCATTTCGTCAAACTCGTCGCACAGCCGAAACGTCATTTCGGGGCCACACAATTCAGGCGACCAATAGGTCAACAGATCGTCGGTCGTGCCGAACATCAACAGGTCGGCCGGATGGCAGGGGACGTACAACCGAGTGGCAAAGTCCAACACCATCAATCGCTTCTGCTGGCCGCTGGCCGCGTCGACGGGAAACTGGTTCAACAAGTCGCGGCAAAACTGGTCGGCGTCGGCCAGATGAATTCGCGTATCGCCGCGGGTCTTCATGGCGTAGCGACAGCCCATCCGTTGGGCCTCCTGCAACCCACGCCGCGTCGACACGATTTGCAGATTCAAATTGTGCGGTCCCGGATGCGGCGGTTTTTCACTCGTCACCACGGTGACCCCCAGCGATTCAATCTGGGCGCGCTGCTGCGGCGAGACATCGTTCCAGGTCGACAGGATCAACCGCGAATGCGGCATCGTCTGGCGATACAACTGCAGTGTCTGGATCGTCAGTTCGTCGCGTTGAACGACCGGCCCCTGCACGACCACGGCAATCGACTCGTCGGCATCTTGTCCCGACGCATCTGGGGACAAGACGACCGTGCTGGCCGCGGCCTGCTTGGGATAATCACGAAAGACGCGCCACCAACCGCCGTCCAGATCCGCCTCTCGAGAGAGGCGTTCGATCAACCGCCGATAACGTCGAAGCCGCTCCGACGGATCGCGGGAGACGAGGTTGACGAACCAGCAAATCCATTCCCATTTCCACATCGTGATACTCGTGACCGGTGAACAGTGTGCAGCTTGCGGGCCGTCGATTTAAGCCCGCACGCGTAAGCAAGGGGCCACGCGGCGCCACTCGCTGACACGTCGCGCCTGGCATGGTCGCGTTGAATTCCTGAAAATCGACTCAATCGACAGCCCGCTCGGGGCGTCCCTCAGGCCGCTTCGCGGCCGCGTATGCAATGCGTCTTTTCGGCGGCAGCCTGAATTCGTGACTCGAATCCGCGACGCACGAATTTATCCAGGTCCTCGGGGGTTCCCAGTCCGTGCATCACGTCCCCGGCATCACCGATCGATACCGTTTCCACATGTTGTCCGCCGCGGATCAATCGGGAATAGACCGGAGCGACGTAGAATTCATTCTTCGAGCGATCGTTTTCGCGAATCATGTCTTTGGCCGCCGAGACGAAATCGGCACCGTGGGCAAAGTTGTAGATCCCCACGGTGGCCTCGCTGGACACCACTTCTTTCTCGATCACGCCGACGATCTCACCCTGGTCATCGCGTTGGACGTAGGACCATTTCGGCGAATCATCATTCATCGTCATCAAGAACGCATCGACACCGCGTTGCATGCCGACATTCAAGTACTCGTCGATCGACGCATCGATCCATTGATCACAGTTGGCGATCATCAGCGGCGACTGGTTGTCGATCCCGTCACTGGCCAACAGCACGGTGCAAGCGGCGCCCGCGGTGACCCGGTCAAGCGTCCGGATTTCACAACCCGGCGCCGCGTCGCGCAAGATCGACTCCAGCGGATAGTCGCTGATGTGCGAGGACTGGCACAGGAAGAAAAATTTATGGTCGCAGGCCGGCCGCAGATTGTCGATCACGGTGCGAATCATTGGCACACCATGAACGGGGATCAACGGCTTGGGATCTTGATAGCCGGCTTGTTGAAACCGTGAACCATGCCCCGCCATGGGGATCACAATATTAAGCATCCGGAGACCTCCTTGAATCGTCCGCATCAATAAACTTGTCGTTAGGTACGCTCGGTGTTTTGAGCACCACCGTCGTGGTGGGCTCCAAAGCCTCGAAATCGGTCGAATGACCGGGGTCGATCTGAACGATGTCGCCGGAAACATACTCGCGGCCGTTCATTCGCACGCGTCCCGACGCGATCACCGTGTACTCGGTCGCGACGGCGTGATAGTGGCTTTGTTCGCGGTCGCCCGCACGATAAATCTTGATCGCGACTTCAACGTCGTCATGGGCAATCAAGGCGGGCTGAAAATGCCCGACCAACCATCCGCCGACAAAGTCTTGTAATCGGTGTTTGGTCACGTCCGTGGACGCTTCGCAGCTTGCGGGGTCTGCCATGCCTGTCTCGTATAGGTGGGTCAATGTGGTGCAACGGCGAATCGATCGCCTTTGGCCTCATGGCGTGCGGTATATCCGATCCGCCGCGCCGGCGGCAAGGTTGATCGTCAAACGGCTACGCCGCCGCTCGGTCCGATCGTTGGTCGACGGCCGCCTTGGGACCGGGTTCCACCGAAATTTGCTGGCCTTCGAAACGCAGCACGATGTCCGCGATGTCCAACATGCCTTGGCGGTGAGTGACGAAAAACACCGTGCGGTGCTGGCACTGATCCCGAATCGTGTCAAAAATCAGACGCTCGCTCTCGACATCGATTTGGCTGGTCGCTTCATCGAGAATCAGAATATCGGGGTCGCGGATCAAGGCTCGCGCCAGGGCAATACGTTGGCGTTGCCCCCCGCTGAGCCGGTGACCGTCCTGGCCGATGACGGTCTCGTAGCGCTGGGGAAGCTCGTTTTCGATAAACGATTCCGCGTGGGCCGCCTTGGCCGCTGCCAGAATCTGCTCCCGCGTCGCGCCGGCCATCCCGTAGCCGATGTTGTAATACAGGTCTTCGTTGAACAGCTCGGTGTTTTGCGTCACCAACGCAATTCGGCTCCGCAAATCCTTGATTTTCATCTGTCGAATGTCGGCGTCATCGAGACACACGCGACCGGCCTGCGGATCGTAGAACCGACAGAGCAGATTGATCATCGACGATTTCCCCGATCCATTGGCACCCACGACGGCCACCGTACTGCCGTGCGGAATCTCCAGCGACACGTCACGCAAAATCGGATTGGACTCTTCGTAGGCGAAATGAATCCCTTCCAGTTTCAGGCTGCGGTGCGGCCGCGACGTCGTCACCGCGTCGTCCGCCTCGGCGATTCGGCTGGACTGGTCCAACATCGGGTACAACAAATTGGCCGCGACGGCTCCGGTGTTGATGCCATCGATCACCGAAGCGAGCTTTCGCACCGGATCGCTGGCCCCGACCAACATGCCAAAAAAGACGATCATCGACGCCGGGCCGAGCGGCTGGCTGGTGATCTGGATTCCAAAAATATCGGTCGCGCGATTCATCACCAAATACGACCCGGCGACGATCGCCGTGCTCATCATTCCCAGTGCTAGCAATTCCGTGAGCGGTCGGTTCAGCGCGTTGAAGCTGACGATTCGCATCGTGAATCGCTGCATGTCCAGGGTCGCCTTGTCGAACCGCTCCTGTTCGTGATCTTCGCGGCAATAGGCTTGGACGGTTTTAATATTGTTGAGCGATTCGAGCATGACATGGTGAAGCCCCATCGCCCGTTCGAGCAGGCTTTGGCAGACGCGTTTGAGCGATCGGCTGACCACATACAGCAACCCGAACACGACGGGAACGACCAGCATGGTTAACAACAGCAAGCGGGGACAGATGATCGCCGCCCCGATCAAACAGGAGGCCAATTTCAGTGGCTCACGCACCGCACCGCCGTAAACACTGGTGATGCCATTTGACAGCATATTGGTCGTGTAGGTGATGTGTGCGACAAAGCCGCTGCTGGTGTAGCCGGCGAAGCTGGCTTGGTCCAGTCGGAGCGCCTTGGAGAAGATTTTGGTTTGAATCCGCCGCGTGATTCGGGCGGCGATGAGGGCCACAATCGCGGTGTTGGCAAACTGGAAGACGTGCTTCAGGGCCGTGCACAACAAGACGCCCAGCATGACGTACAAGACGGTCTGGAATGGATCCTGGGGCAGATACTTTTCGACGTAGGGTTGAATTTTCAGGGAGGAATCGAGGCCAGCTTGTTCGGCATTTTTGCGTGATTGCAACAGTTCCAGCTGAATCGCCGGGTCGACGCCGGGTGCGGGATTGTCGCGCACGTCGATCATTTCGCGTTCGATGGCCGCGATCCGCACCTTGCTTTCGGCGATCTCGCCTTCGACCCAATCTTGCAGCGATTCGCCGACCATCGTGACTTTGATGACCGGAAAGAGTGCGCCGATATTCAATCCCCAAATAGCGCCATTGCCGACCGCGCAAAGGGTTGCGACAAGTAACAAAGGCCAAAAACCGAAGGCATCGGCAAGTGCTCGACCAAAATTCTTCATCAGTGCTTCTTCTCGTTGTGCAATTGCAGCTAAGGACGCGTCGACACAGAATGTCGCCACATCGATCGAATCTGCCGCACTTTTAGCGAAGATCACCACACGACTTCAATCGGAATGTTAGGACAATGATTGAAATGGAGCGTCTTGCCCATCGCGGGCTCTGGAACGAAGCGGCCGAAAAGAACAGCCGGGTGGCGTTTGAGCGAGCATTTGCCGGGGGATTCGGCGTCGAAACGGATCTCCGCGACCACGCCGGCACGGTGGTGATCAGCCACGATCCGCCGGGCGGGGCGACCGAACCGGAAATGAGTTTCGAAGATTTTCTTGCCCTGTATCGCCGCTGCGACGCTTCGGGAACCCTCGCATTGAACATCAAAGCGGACGGGTTATCCGCCATCGTGCATCAATTGTTGAAAAAATATCAGTTGGACAGGTATTTCGTCTTCGACATGGCGATCCCAGACATGTTGGCGTATTCAAAACTCGGCATGCGCTGCTTTTCGCGGCAAAGCGAGTTTGAAATTCCGACGTTGTTGAAAAACTTTTCGCCATACTCACCGATCGAGGGGATCTGGCTGGATTCGTTTTCGTCGATTTGGTATCCCACCGATCTCGTCCGCGAACATTTGGCGTCGGGACTGGACGTTTGTCTGGTTTCGCCCGAGTTACACGGCCGAGACCCACAGCCCTGGTGGGATGAATTACGAACGTTTCTCGAAACGACACCACCGGATAGAGACCCGCGACCAGGCAGGTTGATGTTGTGCACAGATTTCCCCAACGAATTTTGATCGGCTGCCAGGGAGGGCAACGTAAGTGATCAAGGCAATCATCTTTGACATGGACGGCGTCTTGGTTGATGCCAAGCAGTGGCATTTCGAGGCGCTTAACACCGCTCTGGAACTGTTCGGGTATCGCATCAGCCAATTCGAACACCATCAACGCTTTGATGGACTACCGACACGCGAAAAGCTCCGTATCCTGGCCAAGGAGAACGGCTTTCCACACACGCTCAGCGATTTCGTCAACGAGATGAAACAGCACTGCTTGTTGGAAACCGCCGAACGACTTTGTCAGCCGAATCCGGTCCACCTCGAAACGCTCGAGACGCTGCGGACCGAGGGCTACGACTTGGCGTTGGCATCCAATTCGATCCGACGCTCCGTCGACCGATTGATGCAATTGACCGCGCTCAATTCGCTGCTCTCGTTCACCCTCAGCAACGAAGACGTCTCGCAGCCCAAGCCGAGCCCGGAAATCTATACCCTGGCCATCAAACGCCTGGGCGTCTTCCCCAACGAATGTCTGGTGGTCGAAGACGGTGATTACGGGGTGGCGGCCGCCAAAGCCGCCGGCGCCAACGTGCTCCGTGTCGAAACGGTACGCGACGTGAATTACAACAACGTGCGAAATCGAATCGAAGAAATCAAACGCGAATCCGGCCCCAAGACATCGGTCGCTTAGCGACCGGCGACGCTGTCAGAAAAGCGGACTGCCGCACCGACGGCGGCTGAATTCGCTGCGACCCCGTCCCGGGGTCGATGGGGATCGGAATCTTGCTCCCCGGAGGTGGCTGAGCGCTGACCTCCGGCTAATCGCTTTCATCCCTTCAGGATACCAGACGCTAGCGCGAATCGGCCGCTGCCGTTGGCAGCGTCGGCTCGACCTAACTCGCGTTTCGGGCGAACGAACGCGACGACATCAGCAGCCCGCCGGCGAACACCATCCACATCATCCAGGATGCCAGTTCCGGTGCGACCGGACCGCCGCCCGAGATCGTGGACGAGATCCACGACGCATAGGAGGACACCTTGATCGAACCCGCCAGATCACCGTAGTCCGCATCCAGGTTGCCGTCCACGCTGGCGATGAACGAGTGCACGCCGGCCAAGACCTCTCCGCTGCCGAAGTCCATGAACACGGCTCCCCCGCTGTCTCCGCCGGCGATCAAGTATTCCAGATCCAGCTGCGTTGCCGTCCCGAAAAAGTTGTCGCCCGCCAAACCGCTGTCGAAATCTTCAAACAGGATGTCGTCGCTGTAGCCGGTGACCGAGCTGCCGTCGACGTCCACGATGTTCTGACCGGCTCGCTTGGTGCCCGCCGGAGCGGTGATCCCGGTCTGGCCGTTGCCCGTGACCCCGTATCCGACGTGCGTTGCTGTTTCTCCAACTTCCGACGTGTTGGTGTTGATGGTCGCCGGCGTCACGCTCAGTTCGCTCGTGGCCAGTCGCAACAGGGCGATGTCCGTCCCCGTGGTAAGATCGCCCGTCCAACCGGAATACACAAACCGCTCGGCACCCACGTGGACCCCGCCACCGCTATCGGTCAGATCAAACGTCCAGTCGCTCGCCGAGAACCCCACTTCGTCCAAACAGTGCCCGGCCGTCAGGATCCAGTTTTCTTCGATCAGCGTGGCCGAGCAGATCATCGAACCCCACGTCAACGCGCCCACCGCGGGATAACTGGCGGCCAAACTCGTGTAACTGGAATCGGCGCGATCGTGACGAATCGTGCCGCCGGTCGCGGTTTGCGTGGCCCCCAACACCAGCACCAACAAAAGCCCGCTCCACGCACCGCGCATCGGACACGCTCGGGGGCGGAGTTGCAGTTCAACGAGGCTCTTTGGTTTGATGACCATGCGCATGGTGGGGGATTGATTCAAGGTGGGTTCAATGGGAAGGTGACGATGAGTCGGCGGAACGTTCCGGGGCCGCTTCGGCCGACTCAGCCGCTTCGACGGTCAGCCCAACGACTTGCCGAACCACCTGCTGAGCCTCCGCCGTCATCCCGCCGGGGTGCCGCATCGTGACGAGCAATCGTTGTAGGGTCGAATGACCGGCGAGTTGAAAGCGTGGATATTGAGGTGCCCGCCAACGCGATCCGTCATGCCAAGCGTAGGCGATCGTCAGGGCGGGTTGATCCACTTCCCGCGGCTGCAGCGTTTGGCAACGGAACCGGTCCGCGTGGTCCGACATGTTCCAGACGACGGGCTCACTGAGCGCGCGAAATTCCGTCCGCGCATAGCAGGTCTCGGGCAGGTGACTTGCCAACGGACCGCCTGGCCCGGCGATCAAGGTCACGACGACGACCTGCTTGGTCTGGCGATGTTGATAGACACGTCGCCAATGATCTCCCGCCTGCAGAATTCCCAGCTCACGGGGCTGCAATTCGCAGCGCTCGATCAGTTCCCATTGGCCGAGTGACTCGGCCAACTCAAACGCGCAGCGCGGCGGCACTTGGGTGCGCGCAGCCGATGTGGCCAGACAACTGAACAGGGCAAGGGAGCAACCCAGGACCGCAGCCTTCGTTCGGGTCAACTTGATATCCATCAGGCGTCACCGCTCCGTTGCTTGTGGGGCCGTGTCGTCAATTCATTCCGGTGAATGAATTCGTTTTGCAGCCTGACCCAGGCACGCTGTTCGCTGTGATGCAGTTGGTCTTCGTGAAGTTGGTCGACCAGAACCGACTCGAAGGATTCCCGGGCTCGATCGCGATTGCCGACCGCCAAGTAAGCGGCTGCCAGGTGCAGGTGCGTCGTCGGGGAGGCACCACCGGAGTCGGCCAGGGCACGATGGAACCACTCCAGTGCGTCTTCGGCACGATTCATCCGCACCAGGATCCAGCCCTTGGTGTCCAAAAATTCGGGTACCGGACCGGTCTGTTTCAAGACGTGATCGATGTGTCGAAGTGCCCGTTGAAAATCACGGCCTTCTTCGGCCAACAGCATCGCCAAGTTGTTTGCCGCGACGACGTTATCGGGGTGCCGCGTGACGGCACGATCGAGCAATTCTATCGCCGCGGTTCTGCGTTGATGGTGCATGTGCCACGCCACGATCGCCATCAGAAGCGTCGAATCATCGACCGCCTCGCTCATGCCGTGTTCGATGATCGGTTCCAAAGTCGCTTGATGTGCGGAAGACAAATCGTCGGTGCTGACAGCAATGACGGCAGCCGTATGCGCCCTCAAGGAGGTGTTCACCGTCCACCGTGGATCGGCAACCAACGTGACCGCTTTGTCGGCATGACCATGACGCGCCAACGCGATCGCCAGCGCCGTGACATCTTCCACGCCGCGCTCGGCAACGGCGCGATAGTGCCCGATCGCCAAATCGCCTCGACCGACTCGTTCATAGGCCTGGGCCACGATCTTGTCCGACGGGACAGGTATCTTGTCCGACGGGACAGGTATCTTGTCCGACGGGACAGCGGTTTCGCCCCCACGTCGTTGCCGAAGCGTGATTTCCTCGATCGCACCACGGACGCCATATCGGTCGTGGAGCACGTCGACCAGTTCCAACCAGATTTCGTTGTCGTACCCCAGCTCCGCCAGCGCGCTGCGATAACAGCGTTCGGCGGCCGGCGTGTTGCCGACCGATCGCCAGGCTCGCGCGGCCGCCGTCCATTGATCGGCTGAACGAGCGTCGCCTGCGGAACCATCGCCGCTGGGTTTTCCCTTGCCGCGGGTAGCGCGCGATTCGAACAATCGGGCGGCTTGGTCATATCGGCCCAGCCGAACCAGGCATTGGGCCTGCAGTGTTTCCAACGCCGGCAACCACGCGGCGGCGACAGACAAAGCCGGCGACATGGCGAGCAACGATTGACAACGCCCAATCGTCTTGAGCGCCGCTTCGGGGCGACCGGCGTGGGCATCCAGCCGGGCTTGAACGAGCATCCAGCGAATCCGCAGTTCGCGGCTGACGGGTTGAAGGGCTTGGTTTTCCTGTTTCATCAACTGCCCCACCAAGGCAGCCGACTCCGCAGGACGCGCCGCATGAAACAGCGCCTCGGCCAGCTTGATCCCCAGTCCCATCGGGCGATCGCCCACCAACCGCCACGCCCGCAAGTACGCGGCGCTGCACTGCGGCCACTGTCCCTGGCCGGCATACACATCACCTAACATGGCGTAGGCCGCGTGGTGATTGGGCATCCGCTCCATCGCCTTGGTCAGAAACCGTTTGGCATCGTCGCGACGGCCCTGCAACACTGCTTCCCGCGCGCTGGCCAGGTAAATCCGATACGCCACGCCGGCCGGACAGTGGTCGTCGATGCTCAACCGGGCCCGTTCGATGGACGGGGATTCCGTGTCAAACAGCTGCGCGAACCGCCACGCCTGCAAAAATGCGTGCGCCGATCCGACTCCGCTGGCCGCGTCGGCGATTGCCGGTTCGATCGCGTCTGCCACACGCCGATCCATCGACTCGGCGTGATCACAGCAATACGATGCCAGCTCGATCACCAAACGATCCCGCCACAGCGACGTGGGACCGAATCGATCCATCCATCGGTTCAAACGATCGACCGTGATCAACGGGTGACGGGGTCGCGAGCCGTGTGGAAATCGCAACATCGCTTCCACGCACAGTCGCAGTGAATGCGCGTCGCGTTGATCGATCGCGTAGAGACGTTCGGCGCTGCGGCAGGCCGATTTGGCCTGATCGAGCTCCAACGCCAACTCCAAAAGGGTTCGCAAGGCATCGACATGCGACGGCGCCTGTTCAAGGACTGATTCGAGTTGGTAAAAGGCCCGCATGGAGGCGTCGACGGAGTCAGCATCTTGGAGCGACGCCCAGGCATAGCGATAGCGCGCATCAATCCGATCGGGCTGCAGCTGCAACAACTCTCGGTAACACAATGCCGCACGATCCCAGTCGGCATTCGCTTCGTGGCCACGCGCCCGCGTCAAGGTTTCGCTGATGATGCGATCACGCTTGGCCGCGTGATGGACGATTGCGACAGCGACGATGCCGGCGAGGACCAGGGGCACGGCCCCCACCGCCAACACGGGCTTGCCCCATGGTGGCCGTCGTCTGCCCAGCCAAGCCCGAAACGCAAAAAACAGCAAAGCCGACAGGGGCAACGCCAACCAATCGCCCAGGTCATGAGCCCAGGTCGTGTACGACTCGGTTTGGTAGCGGTCCGCGACCAAGGCGACGGCCGAAATCCGGGCGGCGTTGGCCACAACGGCCGCCGGCAGCGCGAGCAACATCACCGCGGCCAGATCCCACGCAACGCCCCACCCCGGCTTGCCGCCGCCTTGATCCCCACCAGACGACGAACGGGAAAGAAAGGTGATGATGGTCCCCAGTGCCGCGACCGCGACAGTCATCCGCAGTCCGCTGCAATCCCGCGTGATCCCGACTCCGCCGGTTGCCATCATCAGCGTGTAGCCGTCGGTCACCGCAAAGGTCGACGTCAGGCTGAGCAGGTAACAACTGCACCAAGCGGACAGCCATTGCAGCGATTGATTTGCCAGCATTTCCAGCTGGAATGGAAGCGGGATCATGAACCCCAAAAAGCCAATCGCCGGCAAACTCCAGACCAAGACTGCCCGGCCCGCCAACAGTCCGACCATTCCGCCGAGGTACAGCGGCAGGGTCCAACATTGCAGTGTCAGAAGATGGAAGTATCCGCCTAGCGACAGCAAACCCTGAGCCGCTACAAGCAAGGCCAGTCCGGGCCCCCATGGCTTGCCGATCGCCGGCAAGGTCGATCGCCGCTGCCACAATAGCCAGAGTGCAATCGGCAGCACCGCCGGCCCATGAGAGTAACTCGTATTGGAGTGCCACTGTTGAAACAGATGCCCCACGACCTGACGGTAGCTGCAAAGCGCCAATGCGACCCAAACCAGGATCAGCGTCGGTGATAGCCGAGCCGAAACGCCAGTCGATTTGCCTCGCCAGCCGCGGCATGTGCCCATTCGGGGAGCCTGCAGATTCGATTGCACGAGAGGATTCTATGGGTCGTGGGAATGGACACAGTTCTTCTGTCCATCGGCGTCACCCTAACAACGACGCGATCGAATCGTTTTTTGCCCGCAGACCGCGACGTTTCCTCAGGACCGGATTGGAAGAACCAACCCGGAAAAGCGTGCAGGTCGACACACCGACCCCATCAATGTTGCTTGAGGCATTCCCGAGACAATTCTGTGTTTTTTTCAGAACGGAGAAAAGATATGCCGGTTAGGCAGACGATAGGGTGGGTAGACCTCATAGCACTCTGTAGAAAACGGCAATGATCAAACAACTTCGCAATCCGCGTCGACTACGCCATTTCATCATCCGGACCGTCGTCATGATGCCGGTCGGTTTGGCGCTGGTTTCATTGCCCGGTGCAGCCCCCGCCCAGGCACCGACGCAGGGATTCGGCGGCGGATCCAGACGCGCCTCCTCGGCGCCCTACCAACAGCGTTTGTCACCCTATCTCGACTTGCTACGCAGCGACAACAGCATCCTGAGCCCCTATCACTCCTTTGTTCAGCCGCGGCAGCAATTGCGGCTGAATCAGAACCGACAAGCCGAACAGCTTCGAAGACTAGAACGAACGATTCAGCGAACAGCAGACCCGACGGCCCAAAGCGAACGGATGCAGACGGGACGAGGCGGGACGTTCAACAATTACCTGCATTACTACCAATTCAACTCCGCCTTCCAACGGTGACCGCCTGGTCGACGCCACCGTCGACGACTCCGTTGCCCCCGGTGTCGTGATTCCTGCCCCGCCCCACTTCATTGCAACCATCAACGTGAACCTCGCCGTCTGTTCTCTGCGACGCCTCGCTTTCATGCTGCTCTCGGCATGCGCGATGGCCAGTACCGGGTGCCACTTGGTGCAGAGGGCTGACGCTCCGCTCGGGTTGCCGACGTTGCTGGAGGCGAATTGTGATTCCGATGGCGCGGTCGCCTTCGTGCCTCGCGAATTGGACAAAGTGACCACGCCGATGTATCGCATCGAGCCGCCGGATATTCTGACGATCGATGTCCAGCAAAACGTTTCTCAGGAACAACACGCGCTGCAGCCGGGTGACATCGTCTCGCTCACCGTAACCGGGACCTTTCCCCAGGAACCGATCGAGGGCGAATACCAAGTGGAACTCGGCGGGGTGATCCAGCTCGGCTTCAGCTATGGCGCGGTCGAGGTGGTCGGCGTTGGTGTCGAACAGGCAAAGCAGAGGATCGAAGACCATCTGAAAACACAATTGCAGCAGCCGCTCGTTTCGATGTCGTTGCGCGGCGTTGCGGGAATCCAGCCCATCGCCGGTGAGCATCTCGTCGGCCCCGATGGCACCGTCACGCTCGGCCAATACGGCTCGGTCCGCTTGGCCGGCATGACCCTGGACGAGGCACGTCTGGCGATCGCCGCCCAGATGTCGACGGAGTTTTCCGATCCCAAAGTCTCGGTCTCGGTTTACGCGTACAACAGCAAAGGCATCTATGTCATCACCCAAGGCGGCGGGCTGGGCGATGAATTGGTCCGGCTGCCGTACACCGGCAATGAAACCGTGATAGACGCGTTGAGCCAAATCAATGGGCTCAGCTACGTCTCGTCCAGTCGCATGTGGGTCGCCCGCCCCAACCGCGAACAAGGCACCAGCGTGATGTTGCCCATCGATTGGGAGGGCATCACGCAACTGGCCGATGTCACCACCAACTACCAGCTGTTACCGGGTGACCGAATTTTCATCGCGCACAACAAGATCGTCGCCTTCGATTCCGCGATCGCAAAATTCACCTCGCCACTGGAACGAATTCTGGGATTCACTCTGCTGGGCACAGGGACAGCGTCACGGTTGTCCGGAAAAGTGCTTGAAAAGAACAGCGGAGGCGTCGGGTTCGGCCAATAGGCTCGACGCGAAAATCATGAACCAACGGTCCACCCCATCGACACGAACCTTGATCGGCCACCTCGCACTGGCGGGGCTGACGCTCACTTTGGTCGGTTGTCAGGCATGCCTCCCGGGGCAACGTTCCAAGACCATCACGCCGGCCGCCTACGATTCGATCGTCAACAATGCAGGCTATCGCGAGACCACTTGGACACCCTTGGATGCCTGCGACGCCTGGCAGTCGCCGATCCAATACGAACACGTCGACCAGCAGTGGTTCGAACACGTCGGCGACGAAACGTTGCCCAACCCGATCGAGCAGATCAGCCACGAAGTCCCCAGCGACCTGGCGAACATCGACCTGGCGAACATCGACCTGGCAGCCGTTGACCCACAGCTCGAATCCGACCCCTCCGGCGAACCGACAGGCAGCGTGAGCCCAGCCAGTGAACCAACAGGGGCCGCGTCCGCATCGGTCGCAACCGGGAAGTGGTACGAAATCGAATCCGACCCGAGCGAAGAACTTGAACACGTTGAGATCGAGTATCTCCGTTAGTAATGTGACGCGCCACGCGTGGCAGGGAAGCAAGCAATCAGATGGCAACGGCGGTTTTTGACACCACCGATCACACCCCCACGTCCCGCATCGACACGGACGTCGATGATCGGCACGGCTGGGGGTTTGCCTTGTTGCTGGCGACGACCGCGACTCTGTTTGTCCGCCCGGCCGACCTGGTGCCGGCCTTGGACAAGTGGCCGATCTATCAAGTCCTGATCGTCGCCTGTCTCGCCGTCTCGGCCCGGGCGTGCCTCAGGCAACTCAGCCACGGCCGACTGATCCACCGCCCGATCACGGCGGCGCTCCTGCTATTGGTCATCGCCGTCGGAATGTCGCATCTTTCGCACGGCTTTGTCTGGGCGGCAAGGATGTCGATGCTGGAAGTCAGCAAGTTGATCGCCCTGTACGTGCTGATCATCGGGCTGATCAACACGCCGACGCGGCTGCGTTTTTTTGTGAAGTGGCTGACCGTTGCGATCACGACGATGGCATCACTGGTGTTGTTGGACAAATACGGCATGGTGTCGATCGCCGCACTGGAATCGATCCAAGACCGCGGTGTGATGCAAAACGGTGTGGTCGAGCAGGTCGAACGCATTCGTGGGACAGGCATCTTTCAAGACCCCAATGACTTTGGATTGATCCTCGTCATGGGACTCGTTTTTTGCTTCTCGTTCCTGACCAAACCCCGGACCGGATGGGTGCGTTATGCCTGGCTCGCACCGACAGGTGTTCTGTTGGCTGCCCTGGCGATGACTCATTCACGTGGTGCACTGTTGTCGCTGATCTGCGCGGTGTCGACGGCGTTGTGCTATTTCCGCGGAGGAAAATATGGCGTGTTGGCGTTGCCGGGCTTGTCGTTGTTGGCGTTGGCATTTTCCAGCCGCATGTCGGACTTCAGTGCGATCAATCAGGGAACGGGCCAAGACCGTATTCAGATTTGGTCGGAAAGCTTGAGCATTTGGCGACAATATCCGTTGTTCGGTTTGGGCGAAGGATTGATCGCCGACGAGATCGGGGTGGTGACTCACAATTCGTTTCTGCATTGTTACGCGGAGCTGGGCTTTTTCGGCGGCACCCTCTTCGTCGCCTGTTTTTTGGCTGCCGGATTCGGCCTCTGGTCGCAACGGCGGCCGCGATCGAAACCGTTCGGAGAGGAGACACCGGCGGCCCAAGCGGCTCGCGATCACTCCCGGTTGTGCGGCTTTCTGTTCGCGGCCTTGATGGGATGCATCGCCGCCATGCTGACCATCTCGCGACAGTTTGTTGCCCCCACTTACCTGATTTTGGGGCTCGCGCGGCCGCAATCTCCATGCCCGCCAATGCGTCGATTCCCGGTCGGGAAACCGGATTGCGAATCGGCAACCGGTTTTTGCTGTTGTCTCTCACCACCAGTGCCGCATCACTGTTGCTGTTCTACATGACCATCCGTCTTTTCGTCCGCTGGTGATTTCCAACTCAAACATTGACTTCGATGAGTAGTTTCCGTGTCATCTCCCGAAATATCCTGAGCAATTGGGTGGCTTACGTCATCCAGGTGGCGATCACGTTTTTCTTGACGCCATTTGTGTTGCACCAGATCGGTGATGCGCGGTACGGCGTCTGGACGATCGTGATCAGCATCACGGGATACTACGGACTGTTGGATCTTGGCTTGCGGGCGGGGATGACCCAGTACATCACGCGGTACTTTTCCAAGGGTGACTTTGACCGCATGAATCGTGCCGCCAGCAGCGGGTTCGCCCTGCATTTGGGCTGTGCCCTGTGTGCGTTGGCTGTCACGTTGGCGACCGCAGCCGCCGCGCCCGCCTTCTTTTCCTTGCCTCCCGCGTTGGAGACCGAGGCCGTTTGGTGTGTTTTGATTCTAGGCTGTTCGACGGCAATCCAATTATTGTTGTTTCCCTTTTCGGTTGCCCTGACGGCCAAACAACGCTTTGACCTGATCACCATCGTCAGTCTGTTCTGCCGAATCGTTTCGGCCGCGGCGACGGTCCTGGTGTTGAGGGCCGGATACGGATTGATCGGCGTTTGTGCCGCCGGGGCTGTCGGAAACATTCTCGATTACGTCCTTCGCTGGGCGGTCGGTTGCCGCGTCCTTCCCGAACTCAAAATCTCTTGGCGGTTGGCGAGTTGGGCCAGCTGCCGCGAATGCATCGGTTTCGGATTCTGGAGCGCGTTGCTTGCCGTCAGCCACTTGGTGATCAGCTTTTCCGATGCGTTGGTGATCGGGATTTTCATGCCCGTCTCGGCGATCGCCTACTTCGCCTTGGCCAACAACTTAATGAAGTACTTTGCCAACATCTTCGTCCCCGTCAGTCAGGTCTTCTATCCCGCCGCGACCGACCTCGACGCACACAACAATCTGACGGGTCTACAGCAGCTCTACCTGAAAGGCTCGCGGATGCTTTCCTTGGTCGCGGTCAGCGCGGCATTGATCACGGGAATGTGGGCCAGCGGCTTCTATCGATTGTGGATCGGCGATAAATACGTCCAGACGGACATTTATCATTCCGTCCCGCTGCTGTTCCAAACGTTGCTCGTCGGTGCGTTGTTCACCGCCGCAACCGGGATCGGTTCCAAAATTTTATTGGGCCGCCGCCGATTCAAAGGTCTGACCTGGTTGATGTGTGTCGAGGGCACGATGAATCTTGTCATCAGCGTCGCACTGATCCAACCGTTCGGATTGCTGGGCGTTGCGATCGGAACCGCGTTGCCCGCCGTGGTGTGCCGAGGCATCGCCCACCCGATCATCGTCTGCAACGACTTGCAACTTCGGTTCAAAGATTACAGCCGCCAAATCCTGTGGCCGACCGTAGTCGTCGCGGTGCTGTTGGCACCGTTGGTGTTCGCCGTGCACCAGATCACCGCTCAAAGCAGTTGGACGGAACTGATCTTCGGCGGATTGCTCGCAACCCTGATGGCCGTCGTCTTGGCCTGCAGCTTCGGTCTGAACACCTCCGATCGCCAACGCTACCTTTTCCCCACTCTTAGACGGATGGCGAGAATCCGCGGCGTCTTGGAGGCCAAACCTTGATTTTCATCCACGAGAATCGTCGATCGCTCCTTGTCAGCGAAAGGAAAACCAACCGATGAGTCATTTTGCAGCGACCTGCCGTCGAATCTCGCGAGCACCACGAACACTGGTCTCCCGCGTGCTGGCGCGGCAGCGTTCCACCGCGACCAAACGCGACCAATGGTTCGTGGACTACCACAGCGACCACGCTCGCCAGGTGGTCGGGTTGCGTGACAAGACCGATGAACGTTTAAAGCTGTTTCGCGTCGAAGACATCGCAGGAAAACGTGTCCTCGATGCCGGATGCAACATGGGTGCGATCGTCAACCACTGCATGACATTGGGCGCTCGCCAGGTCACCGGCTTGGACTTTGATAGCGCCGCGGTACAACGCGCCCGGGGACTCTACAGCGGCCCCACGTCGGCCTTTCGATGTGACGACCTGGACAACCCGCTGGCGGCGCTCGAGCCGCACGACACCGTGATGTTTCTCTCTGTCTACGGCACCAAGGAACTGGAAGACCGCAATTCCATCCTCAGCCGGTTGGCGGGATTGTCTCAAGTGATGTACTTCGAGGGCCATCATGGCGATTCCCCCCGCGACTACGCATGGGTCTTGCTGAAATACGGCGGGTTTCAAACCATCGAGTTTCTCGGCTACACCAACGACGAACTGCGTGAAGATTCCGTCGGACGCCCATTCTTTCGCTGCGACCGGATACCGCGTGACGTGGGGTTCCTGCCCGATTTTATCGCCGACCATTCCAAAACCCTTGCCGCGCTGAAGGTGGCGGTGGTCGGCCGCTCCGGTGCGGGCAAGAGCCACCTGGCGCGACAACTGGCGGACGATCAACGCTGCCAGGGTGTGACGATCCTGGACGACGTGAACGATCCGGATCGCATTCAGGCCGCCCAGCGACTCGTTCTGTTTGACTATCGCGCGGGCAACTACATCGATCAAATCGACGCCCTGTTTTTCTTGGACGTCGACGAGAACGTTCGCTTGAAACGCTTCGCCGATGACCCCGTTCGACAAGACGACTACAACGCGCTGCTGCGCACGCCGCCGGTGCGGTCGAACTTTTTGAGCTTCTTTCGGATCGAGGCTCAACAAGATGGCTAACGATCAAATCGAGCCCGCCCAATCGATTGCGACCGCTGAGACCACATCATCGACCACACGCCACCATCCCGGTCGCGTCTCGGTGATCATCCCCACCTACAATTGCGCCCGCTACATCAACGACGCGTTGCAGTCGGTCGCGACGCAGGCTTATGACGACCTGGAGATCGTCGTGGTCGACGATGGATCCAGCGATGACACCCGCGCCGTCGTCGCACGATCCGGGGTTCCCTGTACCTACGTGACGAATGAGCGACCCAAAGGTCCTGCGGGGGCGCGCAACCACGGGATCTGCTTGAGCAGCGGTCAATACATCGCCTTTCTCGATGCCGACGATGCGTGGCTGCCGAACAAATTGGCCCTTCAAATCGCTGCGTTGGAGACCGATCCACGACTGCTCGCCCTCGGTTCCATCATGATTCCCTGGGACAGCACACCGTCACACGTCGACCCGCCAGCCACGGTGCGGCGATACAGTTTTTCGGAAATGATCCTGCGCAATCGCCTGGGAACACCAACGGTCGTCTGTCGGCGTGACGCGCTGTCCAAGGTCGGCTTATTCGACGAAGCGATGAACATCGCCGAAGACTACGAGTTGTGGCTGCGGTTGAGCCGGATCGGCGCGGTCGGTCGTCTGGAAACCCCGCTGGCCCGATTCCGACAGCGGCCCGACGGTGCCAGTGCGGGCAACCGCGACCGCACCTTTGATCTGGACATGCGTTTTGCCCGCTCGCTGGCGAACCGATATCCCGATGTGCCGGGGATACGGCGTTTGGTCAAACAGGGACTGTCCGCCAGAGAGTTTGAACGTGCGATTGAATTGTGCGATGTGGAAAAACGCTATTGGCAAGCCCTTCGCGCGACCGCCAATTCGATTCGCAATTGGCCCTGGACCCATCCCCTTGGCCTGGGCCGCCCGCTGACACGCCTGCGACGCGTTCGTCGCATCGTTTTGAACGCCCTGCATGCGCAGTGCGGCGTAGGAGTTTGACCGATGGAATCGACGAAACCAACCCCATCAGCCCCACACATCGTGGAACTCGACGCGTTGCGGGGAATCGCCGCGATGGCTGTGCTGTGCTGCCATCTGCCGCGCGGGTTTTGGTTCGGTGCGACAGGCGTCGATTTGTTTTTTGTCCTCTCCGGTTTTCTGATCACCGGCATCATTCAACGCAATCTCGATCAGCCACACTTCTTGCGCGCGTTCTACTGGCGCAGAAGCCTGCGAATCCTGCCGCTCTACTATCTGGTGATCCTGATGGCGTATGCGGTCAACTTGCTCCGCGCCACGCCCGCCGATACGTCGGGTTTTGGCTACTACTTGGTCTATCTGCAAAACATTCATCAGTATTGGGGCGGCGAAACACCGCCGGTGGACCTGGCATTGGGCCACACGTGGACGTTGGCGATCGAAGAACAGTTTTACCTGTTCTGGCCGGTCGCACTGTTGCTGCTGCGAGGTCGTGCGAAATGGTGGCTTGCGGGACTGTTCGTCGCGTTGCCGATTCTGTTGCGCGGCCAAGGATTACCCAAGACCGTCCTGCTGGGACACACCGACAGCCTCGCCATGGGCGCGTTTCTGGCTTGGATCATGATTCGCACCGAATCGGTCAAACGGGAGCGTCAGGCCGTTTGCTACGCGTCGATCGCTGTGGCCAGCTTTCTCGCCTATGGTGCGATGTACTGGCAATTGTGTCGGGAAAACCCGGCGTTCACCGGCGGCGAGTATTTGCAACTGACCCTGCCGGTCGCCGTCATCAGTGTGGCCTATTTCGGCGTCATCGGACTGTTCGTGTGCATGACCGGAAGCCGACCGCTGGCGCTGTTTCGAAACCGATACCTGGTCCAACTAGGGACGATCAGCTACGGCTTGTACCTGTACCATTTGGTGTTGTACGAAAACCTGGACACGCTGGTGAAGTTCCGTTGGAAGATGGGCGACCCGTGGTGGCTCGACGTGACCAAGGTGATCGTCTCACTAGCCGTCGCCGCGCTGTCCTGGCGGTTCTTTGAACAGCCGATCCTGCGTTTGAAAGATCGCTTCCGTTACAACGACGAATCGGCCGTTGCCGGTCAACCAGTGCCGTCACTTGCAACCGCGGGAGCCCCGGCCCATGAATAGAATTTGCGTCGCTTCATCTGGACTGGGACACGTCGCCCGCGGAATCGAAGCCTGGGCCGACGACCTTGGAAACGCGCTCGCCGCCCGGGGCGAACACGTCATCCGGTGCAAGGGTGCCGGCAAACCCGAATCCGACTTCGACCGCGTCGTTCCCTGCTGGACCCGCGACGCGGCTAAGACCCGTGCGCTGCTGCGGTCGATGCCGCCCGCGCTCTCCTGGCGGATCGGGATGGGCAGCGGATACGCGATCGAACAGACCACGTTCGCACGCAATCTGATCAAAGTGCTGCGGACCGAAGACATCGACGTGTTGCACGTCCAAGACCCCTTCGTCGCGACCCAGGTACAGAAAGCCTGGCGCCGCGGCTGCATCAAGACACGCACGATTCTGGCCCATGGGACCGAAGAGTCGCTGCGATTTCAACAACGGATCACATACCTGCAACACCTCGCGCCATGGCATCACCAACAAGCCCGCGATGCCGGTGTTGACAAAGACACGTGGACAACCATCCCGAACTTCATCGACACCGATCACTTCCATCGCGGCGATGGCGGACCTTTGCGGGCGGAATTGAACATTCCAAGCGACGCGCTCGTGGTGTTGGTTGCCGCGGCGATCAAGCGGCGGCACAAACGCATCGACTACGTGATCGAAGAATTCCACGCGTTGCTCGACCGGCACCCCGACCTGCCCGCCTGGTTAGTCATCGCCGGCGGTCGCGAATCAGAAACCGACGAATTGATCGCGATGGGCAAGCGGCGACTGGCTGACCGCGTTCGATTCCTGGTTCGCTTTCCGAGAACCCGGATGGCGGACTTGTACCGCGCCGCCGATGTGTTCGCGCTCGGCAGCCTCAAAGAGATGATGCCGATCGCGCTGCTGGAAGCCACCGCCAGTGGTCTGCCCTGTCTGGTTCATCAGCACCCTGTCATGCAGTGGATGATCGGTCCGGGTGGCCGGTCGCTCGATCTGTCCCAACGTGGCGGTTTGACCACCGCGCTGGCCCAGTTGCTGACCGATCGCCGTGAAGGACAACGCCTCGGTCTCGCCGCACGGCAACATTGCTGCGATCAGTTCAGCACCGAGGTGGTCGTTGATCAAATCCTGCGTTACTACCGTCAGGTTACCAACGACACGAGGGCGGCCGCATGAGCAATCCAACCGTCAGCGTCGTGATCCCGGCCTACAATGCCTCGGCCACCATCGCCCGAGCGATCGACAGTTGCCTGGCCCAAACGGTACCGCTGTGGCAAATCATCGTGGTCGACGACGGCAGCAGCGACGGCCTGGCCGGGTTGGTCCAGACGCGTTACACCGATCCGGTCACGCTGATTCGCCAGACCAATTCACGAACCGCCGCCGCCCGCAATCGGGGGCTCGACGCGGCCACCGGTGACTTCGTCGGCTTCCTCGATGCCGACGATCATTGGGAACCGGGCAAGATCGAGCGTCAGCTTTCGATCTTTACAACGCATCCCGAAGTCAACGTTGTTGCGGGGCGGTTCTTCTGTCAGGCGCCCGGATCGCCGCGGACACTGAACGAATCAAAACCAAACCGATGGTACGACCGCCCCGTGCAAGCCAGCGGCGCCGACGCCTTCATGCTCGGGACGCTGCACTGGACCGGGACGGTGTTGGTCCGGCGCACCGCCATTGAAGACCTGCGTTTCGTGTCGGGCTTGGAACCCGCCGAAGACCGCGACTTGTGGATTCGATTGGCGGCCAACAACACCGTTTATCTGGATTCCGAACCGCTGGCGACGGCGGTGTTGGAGCCGGGCAGCCTGTCTCGCGGCAGCATCGAGGTCGACTGCACCAAGATGCTGGAGGTCATCCACCGCCATCGCCCGCTGTTGAATCTGCCCGCACGGTTGTTTTGGACCTCGTACGTGCGCTATCGCTGGGCGGCGATGGATCCCAAACCCTCCACGGCGCTGCCGATGCTGATCCGTTCGGTCGCCAGTTGGCCCTTTCCGTTTGCCGGAATGCCCGCGATGAAGCGTCTGGGCAGACTGAAGCGATTGCTGGTCTTGCTGCGGCAATCGATGATGCGTCCGAATCAACCCGAAGGAGCGTCGTGATGCGTGACCAAATCAAATCGACGATTCGATGGTTATTGCAATGCCACCTACCGGTGACCGCGATCAATCGGCCGATCTTCGCCACGTTGTACCGAACGCACGTCGCGGCGCGCGAGCTGGTCGGATGGGCGGCCCGATTCTTTTGGTACGAACCACTCTTTCGTAGCCAGTGCGATGTCGTCGGGAAACGATTTCGCATGGAGCAATTGCCGTATCTGGTCGGCCGCGGAAACCTTTCGATCGGTGACGATGTCAGTCTGTCGGGAAAATCCTCGTTTGCGTTCAGTTCGCGGCACTGCGATTCACCGTCCCTGTCCCTCGGCAGCGGCACATTCATCGGGCACAACTGTGCCATGATTGTCGGCCGCGGCATCACGATCGGCAACCATTGCCTGATCGCCGGAGGCGTTCGCATCAGCGACTTTGATGGGCATCCCATCGATGCGGAAGATCGTCGAAACGGATTGACGACGCCTTCGTACAATGTTTCCCCCGTCTCGATCGGTGACGACGTATGGATCGGCCACGGGGCGATCGTTTTGAAGGGTGTCCGCATCGGCGACCGTGCAATCATTGGCGCGCGGGCGGTCGTGACCCGAGACGTTCCGGCGGACACCATCGTGGCGGGCAATCCGGCGCGTCACGTCAAATCGCTTTCCCCCGGCGTCATCCCCTTCTTGACCGAGGACGCCGCATGACCGCACAGCACGTCGTTCACATTTCGCTCGGAACACACGTCGGCGGGATGGAAAAACTACTCGTCGAATTCGCCCGCTTTGCCGATCGCTCGCGCTACGAGTTGACGTTCGTCTCGTTGCAACCGCGCGGCGATCTGGCATCGGAGATCGAATCGCATCGCTGGCCCGTGATCGCGATGGACAAGGGCGAAGGCCTGAAGCCTCGGCTCGTTGCGCAACTTGCCAAGACCCTTCGCCGCATCAAACCCGACATCGTCCACACTCACAATACCGCGGCTTATGTTTACGGAGTCGCCGCGTCGAGGATCGCCCGCGTGCCCCGCATCATCCACACCCGGCACGGCCAACGGTTCGATTGCTCGCGTCGCCAGACCACCCTCTTTCGCGGCCTGTCCCGTTGGGTAGACCGAGTGGTCAGTGTGTCCAACGACGGGGCAAGACTGACGATCGAGGAAGGCATCTCGGCGGCGAAGACGGCCACCATTTTCAACGGCGTCGACCTGGATCGATTCACGCTCGTCCACAACCGACCACGCGGACGGGCCGTCGTCGTGGCGAGGCTGAGCCCCGAAAAAGACGTGGCGTCACTGATCCAGGCCATCCAGGTCGCCAAACATCGCCACTGTCGACTGGCCTTGGACATCATCGGTGACGGCAGCGAACGACAACGTTTGGAAACACTCACGCAATCGCTGCAATTGTGTGACCAGATCCGCTTCCACGGCATCCGCGACGATATCCCCGCGGTACTGGCGCAAGCGTCCATGTTCGTCTTGCCTTCGGTCACCGAAGGCATCTCGTTGACGTTGCTCGAAGCGATGGCGACCGGTTTGCCGGTCGTCGCCTGCGACGTCGGTGGCAATCCCGAAGTCGTTGCCGATGGTCAAACCGGAATCCTGGTGCCGCCACGTGATCCCGCCGCAATTGCCGGAGCGATTCAGCGATTGAATGAAGATCCGCTGCTCGTCCGCCGGTTCGGCAGCGAGGGACGCGCCCGTGTCGAGGCCAAATTCTGCGTCCGAAAAATGGTGCATGCCTACGAGAACCTTTACTCCGCCGAGGCAGCATGATGATTGATTGGGCCTATCAAAAATGGATCCTGCCCGCTTTCGAATCGGGACTCAAACGACGCAAAACGTTTCATCACTGGCGCGACTTGGAAACCAGCCAGTGGTGGACACCGCAGCAAATCGAAGCCTTGCAAGTGCGTCGACTGCGCGACCTGTTGGCGTACTGCAACGCGCATTCGGCCTGGTATCGCGAGCGCTGGGCCGAGCACGGAATCGACGTGGATGCCGTCTCGTCCTTGGATGATTTGAAATCCCTGCCGATCACCACCCGCGACATGATCCGCGACAACGCAAATGCCATTCGATCCCGCCATCGGGCAATCGCATTCGTCTCCAAGGCGACCGGTGGGTCCAGTGGCGCCCCGTTGCGGTTCTTGATCGAACGGGACGCCAACGACCGTCGTGTAGCGGCGGCCTTCCGCGGATACGGCTGGGCAGGTGCCTGTCCGGGCACCAAGCAGTCTCATCTGTGGGGTGTCAATCTGAGCAAACTGTCCTGGCGCCAGCACCTGAAGGAGTGTTTGTACGCGCGACTGCTCTATCGACGTGACATGCTGAACAGCTTCGAGATGTCAGAATCCAATGTCAGCCGTTACGTCAAACGACTCAATCGTTATCGCCCCAAGGTCTTGGTCGCGTACGCCAATCCGCTGTTTGTCTTGGCCAGAGCGATCGACGAACGCGGCCATCGAATCCACCGGCCCGAATCGATCATCGTCGGATCCGAGAAACTGTACGACCATCAACGGGAATTGATCGAGCGAACGTTTGGATCACCCGTCTTCGAAACCTATGGCTCGCGAGAGTTCACGCTGATTGCTGCCGAGTGTGATCGTCACCGGGGCTTACATGTGACAAGCGAAAACTTGATCGTCGAAATCGTTGACGACGATGGCAATCCGTCCGCCCCCGGCGAAGAAGGGCAAATCCTGGTCACCGATTTGTTCAACACCGCGATGCCGTTTGTGCGTTATGCCATCGGTGATCGTGCGGTCGCGGGCAAAGGGAACTGCGATTGTGGTCGCGGATTGCCGTTGCTAGAGAAAATCGTCGGCCGACAGATGGACGTGTTGCAATTGCCCGACGGCCGCCACCTGCCCGGCGCGTTTTTCCCCCACATCATCAAAGACATCCCGGCGATTCGCCAGTTCCAGGCGGTCCAGACGCGGCGCGATGTCATCCGATTGCAGCTCGTCGTGGACGACCACTGGAACGCCGACGACCGCGATGCGCTCCGTCAACGGATCCTTCAAAATATCGGCGATTCCTCCCAAATCGAAATTCAGCGGGTCGATCAGATCCAACTGACGGCGGCGGGTAAAATGCGTGTCGTCATCGGCTACTCCGGTCACCACAAAAGCCACCCATCCAGGATCGCGGGATGAAACGTGCGACGCTGATTATCGCGATTGTGTATCTGCTGTTATTGATCATCGGCGCCGCGATGATACACACGAGTCTGAATTCTCATTGGCTCGTCACGCTCTTTCTGTTCTCTCCCCGCTGGGTGGTCGCGTTGCCCTTGCTCTTGCTGGTCCCCTTCACCCTGCTGCTTCGCTGGCGATTGACGCCGATTTATTTAATTCACACCTTCATCATCCTGATCCCGATCCTCGGGTTTCAACTGCCGCGTCGAAGCGCACCTCCAGTCGACAATCCGCGAACACTTCGCGTGCTGACATGCAACGTCGGCGGGGGCACCCTGGACGACCGGCAACTCATCCAATTGATTCACGACAACCGAATCGACGTCTTGATGCTGCAAGAATGCACTCAAGCGGTTTCCGAACCGCTGTTCCAGAAGTTGGGCTGGCAACGCCGCCAAGTGCACCACATCGTGATCGGAAGCCCGCTTCAGTTGAGTGCATCACGCGTCCTCGGCCGGCAAACGGAAGACAAATTTAGAGCCGTGGCGGGGATCGGTTGCGAACTGGATTGGCACCACGGCAGCCGCATCCAATTGGCATCATTACACCTGCCCACGTTTCGCCCCGCGCTGGAAAAACTACAGCACCTGGATTTCGATCAAGGTCCGGTTGCGATCGAACAATTGGGCCAAATGCGTCGCGGCCTTTCCAAGCAGATCGTCGACGCGATCGATGATTCGAAACTTCCCACCATCGTGGCGGGCGATTTCAACGTTCCCGTCGAAAGTGCTTACTACCGCGATTTCTGGGGTCATTTCCAAAATGCGTTTTCGATCGCCGGCAGCGGATTGGGGTACACCAAATACACACGCTTTCATGGCGTCAGAATCGATCACGTCTTGGCGGACCAAAACTGGACGGTGCAAGATGTCCACGTCGGCCCCGACTTGGGCGGTGATCATCGCCCCGTGATTGCCGAGTTGGCCAGGACGACCGCACCATGAACCTGTTGTACATCGCCACCACCTATCCGACGCCCACCAGCCCTCGCCAGGGGATGTTCAATCGCAACCTGGTTGACGCGTTACGTGTCAACCATCACGTGCGTGTGGTCGCGCCCATCCCTTGGGTGGAACGATTTCGAAAACCCAGATCAACATCGGGGTCGACCGCTGAATCCTCGTCTGACGTGTTCCATCCCACTTACTTCTATCCGCCAAAGTTATTGCGAACTCACTACGACGTTTTTTATTGGCGGTCGATTCTGCCCGTGCTGAAACAGATTCAATACACGTTCACACCGGATCTGGTGATGGGTTATTGGCTGCATCCTGATGGACGGGCCGCGCTTCGCGCCGCCGAATATTTCGGGGTGCCGTGCGTCGTCGTTTCCGGCGGCAGTGATCTGCGGCTTTTGCCCCAGCACCCCGGTCGTCGCCGCGCGATTGAAAGTGTGCTCTCGGACGCTCAGCGACTGGTCGTGGTCAGCCGGGATTTGGCCGCGCAAGCAACCCGGCTGGGCATGCCGCCCGAAAAGATCGATGTGGTGTATCGTGGCGTCGATCATCGTTGCTTTCATCGCAGCGATCGTTGTGATGCCCGCGACGTTTGTGGATTGCCCCGCGACGCCATCGTGTTGATGTGGTCGGGGCGATTGGAATCGGTCAAGAACCCGACGCTGCTGTTGCGCGCGGCTCAGCGGTGGCAACTAAGATGGGGCGACCGGTTGCGGATCCTGATCGCCGGTGATGGTTCGATGCGAAACGAATTGATCAAACTGCGATCGCGACTCGGATTGGATCACTGTGTCCGATTCGAAGGCAACCTCAGCCAACAGGCGCTGGCCGCTTGCTACCAAGCAGCCGACGCGATGGTCTTGACCAGCCACAGTGAAGGAATCCCCAACGTATTGTTGGAATCGATCGCTTGCGGCGTGCCGTTCGTGGCAACCGACGTGGGCGGCGTTTCCGAAATCGCGACTCCGGGTGTCGATCGACTGGTCCCCGACAATGACTTGGATGCACTGGTCGATGCCGTCGTCGGGCAAATCGAGTCCCCGAGCGAGTCCGAACGCGAGTTCGTGCCCGACGGCTTGACGGAAATGGCATCACGATTCGAAGTGGTGTTTCACCGAGTTGTCTCGTCGCGGAAATCGAATCCTGGCAAGGCGGCATGATGAATCTCGTTGAGCGACGGATGCTCTTGATCAGCTACGCCTACCCGCCGACCGGCGGAGGAGGCGTCCAGCGCAGTGTCAAGTTTGCAAAGTACCTGCCTCAGTATCATTGGCGACCCACCGTGCTCACCGCGGCCGATCCGTCGGTTCCGGTTCGCGACAATGATCTGTCGATGGAATTGGATCCGCAGACGACGGTGCTCCGCGCCCGAACGCTCGAACCGTCTTACCGAACGAAGCAGAAACTGATCGCGACAGGGGATCCGTCCTCGGTTTCGTTCACACGATGGATGAAGCAATGCGTTCGAAAGGCGGGCATGTCGTTGTTGCAACCCGACCCCCAGATCTTATGGAACCCCTGCGCCGCCCGGTTGGCGACACAAACACTGCGTCAGGTTCCCCATGAGGTGGTGTACGTGACGGGACCTCCGTTTTCGTCATTCTTGCTCGGTCGAACCCTCAAGCGCCGTTTCGGATTGCCACTCGTCTTGGATTTTCGCGATGAATGGTTGTTGTCCAGCCAGCACTTTGAAAACCACCAACGATCGGGAATCGCCTATCGACAACAACGCAGGATGCTGGGCAAGGTCTTGCGGGCGGCCGATGCGGTCGTGGCAACGACGCAAGCGAGCGCCGATGAACTCGCCCGCCAGATCCAAGAGACGGGTGGCCGAGCGTCGGTGCACTGTATCTACAACGGTTACGACGAAGACGACTTGACGGCCCTGCGTTGCGACTCGAATCCGTCCGATCGGTTGCGGATCGTGTACACCGGAACGCTCTGGAAGCTGACCGACATTTCACCGGTCGTGCAGGCGTTGATTCAACTCGCCGCGGCCGATCCCGAATCCGCGGCGCGCATCGACTTGATCATCGCGGGCCGACGCACGCCGCATCAAGACGCCCTGGTCGCACAACTGGATGCAACCGCTGTCAATGTCCGACGCCACGATTATCTGCCGCACGGCAAGTCGTTGGAATTGGCTGCGTCGGCCGACGTGCTGTTGTTGTTGTTGGCCGATGAACAGGGCGCCGAGCGTGTGGTGCCGGCCAAGCTGTTTGAATACTTGGCGCTGCGAAAGCCGATCCTGTCGGTTTGCGGCGACGGTGAAACCGCCTCGTTGATCGATCATCACGGGCACGCCTATCGGTTCTCTCCCGGCCGACCCGATCGCATCGCCGCCTGTTTGTCGACGTTGCTCGCGAAGCGGCCTTGCACGGCAATGTGTGTGGCGGACGACCTTCGCCAATTCTCGCGCCGTCAGCAGACGAGCCAACTGGCCGAGGTCATGGATGCGGTCAGCCGGTGAGCGGTCGATGTCCTTTTTCCCTCATGGGATCCCAGCAGATTGAGCGTCGAAGTCGGCCCCCGAATGACGAACTTAAAGGGGGTTCGATCGTTGCCGTCACGTCGTGGCCCCTCTCTGGATCCTTGCAGTGCACGCTGTTCTTGTTTTTACCCTCCTCGGTTCCATGCTGGGGTTGTCTTACGCTTACGTCGGTTATCCCATCCTGATCGCGATGCTGGCCCGAGTGCTGGGCCGCGACGATCCGCCGACGGTTTCCGACCGGACGGACGAACTGCCGGAGATCACGGTCTTGATCGCCGCCCACAACGCCGCGAATCACCTGACCGAACGCATTGAAAACATCTTCGCCTGCGACTATCCGCCGGAGCGATTGCACATTCTGATCGCCTCTGATGGCAGCACCGATGGAACGCCGCGTCTGGTGTCGGGATTCAACGACGGCCGCGTCAAAGCGCTTTCCTTTCAAACCCGCCGCGGCAAGGCTGCCACGCTGATCAACGCCGTCCAGTCCGTCACCAGTCCCGTGATCGTCTTCACCGACGCGACGACGCGTTTTGACCGCGATTCCTTGCAGCGATTGGCGCGACATTTCAGCGATTCGGCGGTCGGCGTGGTCGCCGGTCGAGTCACGATGGTCGATGGCCAAGGCGCACCGAGCGAATCACTGTACTGGAAACTGGAAAACAAGATTCGCGGCTTCGAAGCACGATTGGGAATCACGTTGGGAGCCAGCGGGGCCATCTACGCGATCCGACGGTCGATGTTCGTCGCCCCGTCTCGCCCCACCATCAACGATGACCTGGTTCTGCCGATGCTGGTGCGGATGACACATCAATGTCGTCTGGTGTTTGATCCCACCGCGCGGGCCTATTCCCCCAGTACCGGCGGGATCCGTTGCGAGTTCTTACGTCGTCAACGAATCGGTCTCGGCGCGATGCAGTGCCTGCCCACGCTGCGTGGTCTGCTGCGGTGGAAAAACCTGGACCAAGCGGCCGCGTTTGCCTCGCACAAGCTGATCCGTTGGTTCGGTCCGTTCCTGCTGATCGCTGCCTTGGTCAGCAACGTGATCTTGGCGACCGATCTCCGTTTTCAAGGCCTGTTGTTGTTGCAAGCGTTTGCCTACGGAGCAGCCGCGTATGGTCTGGTGACATCGCGTCGCTCGCTCGCCTCGCGTTTGGCGCGTGCCGGCACGTCGTTCGTCGTCATGAACGCCGCCATCGGCGTCGGGATCTGCCGATATCTGATCGGACATGATACAGTGATTTGGAATCCAACCGAACGATCGAGTTGGAGCCATATCCCAGCGACGTCAGAAATGGTCCATGCAAGCGAAAAGCGTGCGGCGTAGGAA
Source organism: Phycisphaera sp. RhM (assembly GCA_033042175.1). GTDB lineage: Bacteria > Planctomycetota > Planctomycetia > Pirellulales > Pirellulaceae > Stieleria. Next base: position 148,776 of record WCIL01000006.1, on the reverse strand, counting down.
CGAACGGAAAGTGTCGATCGGTTTGCCGACGTGGCATCAGCTTTCGGCGTGCGATTTCGCGACCGCAAGCTGGAAGCGTACGTCACGAGACGTGCTTGGAGCATCGATTGACAGGATTCCCCAGTGTTCAAACCGGTGCTGAAACCAGTGCTGAAGATCCGGGGAATGGGCCTGACGACGTTCGCCCGCGCCTATCGGGCGGGACAGCGGTCGCTGCCAAACCCCACGCACGTGTTCGTCTGTGTCACCGACCATTTCGAGCCCGAGCGTGACCGCGCCCCGTTGGAATTGCAGCGGCGACGCGTGGATCGTTGGCTGAGCGATTACCCGCGGACGGTCGACGGCTGTTGTGACTCGCGCGGCCGACCGCCACAGCACACCTTTTTTTATCCCATCGAATGCTACCTGCCCGAGCATCTGGAAAAGCTGGCGACGCTGACGCGGTCGGGTTACGGGGACGTCGAGGTGCACTTGCATCACGACAAGGACAACGCCCAGTCCTTGCGTGAGCTGCTGCTACGGTCGACCGAAACCCTGCATGCACGGCACGGACTGCTGCACCGCGATGCGTCCGGCCAAATCCGCTATGGGTTCATTCACGGCAACTGGGCGCTCGACAATTCACACCCCGACGGACGCCACTGCGGTGTCAACGACGAACTCACGGTGTTGCGCGAAACGGGGTGCTACGCCGACTTCACCATGCCCGCCGCCCCGCACCCGGCACAAACTCGAACGATCAACAGCATCTATTACGCGATCGACGACCCCCAGCGACCGAAGTCACACGACACCGGGATCCCGGCAACCGTCGGTGTGGCGCGACCGCGGGATGGATTGCTGATGATCCAGGGTCCGGTCGTGGTCACGCATCGGCGGCCTTGGCAAAAACCGCGGATCGAAAATGGCAACGTCACCGGTTCACAGCCGCTCGCCGAACACCGGATCGACGACTGGCTCAAAGCACGCGTCATCGTGTCCGGTCAGCCCCAGTGGCAGTTCGTCAAGCTGCACACGCACGGCGCGCTGGAAGCGAACACCGACGTCTGGTTAAGTCCACACGCGACAAAGTTTCACGCCAGACTACGCGAAACGGCCGATCGTTACGGATTCAAGTACTACTACGTGACCGCAAGGGAAATGGCAGCGCTCGTCGCACAGGCCGAACAGGGGCTGACCGAACCGGTCTTTGACGAGAATCGTTCTGCCATCCCAACCCTGATTCCCAACGATTTCACAGGGCACGGCGGTTGAGTGGAGAGGTAGAAATATTTTGGTGGTAGGAAAATTGGCGAAGTCGAGTTGGATGATGCACTGCACCATCTTCTTACCCCCGCAATCTTCTCACCCCTTTTCGCAACGTCTAAAAACAATGAGCCCTTACGCGACGTTTTGCGTCAGCTCGATCGCCGATTCCTGCGGTGGTGCCGAATCAGTTTTCTCGCTGTTCAACGGCACCGGGCCAATCATCGGCGCGGCAGCAGTGGGCATGCGATGCCGCGATTTCGCTCTCAGTTTGAACGAGAGCTGTCCTGCGATGTACGGGAGCGTCGCCAACAGCAGTTTCAGATCTTGGAACAGGCTGGCCGTGCGAATGTACTGCAAATCACAGGCGACTTTCTCGGGAATCCCCACGATCGATTCGTCGTATCCCAATTTCAATTGCGCCAGACCGGTGATGCCGGGCCGGACCCGAGTTCGTCGCAAGTAACCCGGCACTTCTTCCGCCAAGGTCGTCACAAATTCGGGGCGTTCGGGGCGGGGGCCCACCAGACTCATGTGGCCCGCCAGCACGTTGATGAATTGTGGCAATTCATCCAGATGGCAACATCTCAGCCAGCGGCCCGATCGTGTTACGCGTGAATCGTTTGGACTGCTCCAGACCGGTCCGGTGTTCTTTTCGGCACCGGTCCGCATGGTGCGAAACTTCCAGATTCGGAAGTTCTTGCCGTTCTTTCCCACACGCACTTGGCGATAGAACAGGGGACGCCCATCGCACACCAAGATGACACATGCCACGATCGCCATGATGGGGATCGCGACCACCATCAACAACGCCGTGATCGCCCATTCAACCAACGGCTTGGCACGAAAATACTTTGTCGGTACCACCGTCGACTCGTCTGCCGGCTCATCCGTCACCGTAGACGATGCCACAGAGGAAACCGTCGACGGCACAGCCGAGACAGTGTGGTGCGGCGGATGGAGGAACAACTCTGAATCCGCCGCAAGAGCCACGAGTGAGGGTACCGGGGAGGGCAAAGTGGGTTCGGTCATGAATGGTTCACGTCCTCGGTTTTCGCTGTCATGGTGTCAGAATCCTTTGGTCCACCTTGGGGTTGTCCGTCCGCCCGGACCCGACGCAGTTCATCCTGCAATGCGTCGATTTCCAGACGGAGTGCCGTTTCGCTTTCGGTATCGTCCGATGCGGGCGAAGCTGCCCGATCATTCTGGGATCGATCGGGTTGCAAACGCAGCCCGCTTTTGCCTGTGCCTGAATGAAAAATGGAGCCGCTGAGTGGGATTCGCGCTTGGCGGGCCGACTCTTCGCACAGCACCAGTTGATTCCAGCGGCTGTCATCGACGAACACGCCAAACACACTCGAATCGACTTCCTCGGCAAGCAACGCGCTCTCGGTCGCACCCATCCATGACGGGCCGTTGACGATGATCGCGTCGTAGCGCGGCCGCAGGGCGTCGATCACGTGCCGCAAGGTTCTCGGATCGATCCATGCGTGATCGGCGTCCGGAGTCCCGATCGGCATGAAATCCACCTCGTTTGCATTGGTCGCCACCAACAGCGCCGCGATCGTCTCCACCGCGGGGGCTTGGTTGCCGACGGGCAGTTGCCGAATGCCGTCGGATCGCGAGGCCCCGAGTGCTCGACTCAGCTGGCCCCGGTCGGCATCGCAGTCGATCAGTAACACTCGACGATGGAAACTTCCCAGGACGACCGCGAGTTCTTGTGAGATCAGGTGCCGCGACTCGTTCGCGACGCAGCTGGTCACCATCAGGGTGACGCCGTCCGCGGAATCCTGGTTCCGCAAAAAAATCCTGGCCGCCGCCTCTTGCACACCGCCACTGGTTTGTTTCTGGCGAAACCCGAAGCCGAACTTGGACTGCGTGGCGGCATAGGCATTCGTGCCAAAAACGGGCAAGCGTGATCGGGAAACCAGATCGCGAGGGGACCGCACGCGGCAATCCCGCCATTCCAAGTACCCGACAGCGAACATGATCAGCAACCATCCGCCTGCCCCGCTGGCGGCGGCCGCCTTCAGCTGACGGGAATGATTCGCTTGCGTGGGCAGCGTGGCCAGGGACTGCAGGGCAACGCGCGACTGAGATTGACCTTCAATTCTGAACTCCTGCAGCGTCTTCCACAGTCCGTCGGCCAGGCGGCTTTGCCGCTCAACCGCGTGACGGGACATGTCTAGCGGCACGGCGGTTTTCGGAGCCGCACGGACAACGACAGAATTCAGCTCGGTCAAACGTTCCCGCAGAAATTCCTTCTCGCTGCGATTCAATTCAATTTGCTGCTTGAGTTTGGCAAACAACTGTTGCCGTTCCGATTGAGTCTGAATCTGCAGCGTCTCGCTGATCTCGGCACGGGTGCGTTGAATCAATTGATCCAGTTCTTCGGCAAACCGGTCGCGTTGGTCCGTCAGACGACGCATCTGTGGGGAGTCTGCACTGGCGGCAATCTTCTCCATTTGCTCACACTGCAGTTCCAAACCCATCAGCTGCTTTCGCGCGGTGCTGATTTCACGGTTCTGCCGCAGTAGTTTTTCGACGACTTCAGCACTGACCGCGGGTTGTCCCTCGTGACTGGCCTGCAGCTCGTCCAGCTGGCTTTGCAGCTGATTGCCCCTGAGCTGTGCCGCTTGCAACTGTTGGGCGTAGTCACGATAAGACTGGAACTGCAGCTCGTCACGAATTGTCAACGATTCAGAACTGTCCGAGCCCACCGACCGCGCGACGCTGTTGAGGTCCTCCCAGAGCTTGTCCAGCTGCAGATCAGCGGCCGCGACCGCTTGCTCGAGCTGTGTTTCACGCAGCTTTCGATCCGACGTCATCCGGTGCGTGATTTCGTCCAGATACGCCCGGGTGATGGCGTTGCAAAACGCTTGGGCGACCAACGGCGTTTCGTGATGCACCGTGATGCTGATCACTTCAGATCCCGATTGGGTCTCGACCCGCAACAGCCCGTCCAACCATTCGACGCGATTTCCATCGGGAATCACGTCGGTCAACGGCTGGACTTCGTCGTCATCAAAGGCGGCTGAAAGGACTTGATGGGACCGCACCAAAGCGGCCTGGGAGCGAAAGAAGGCAAGGTCTTCTGACCGCGAGGTCTGTGGAGTGAACACCACGTTTTGTTTTTCGCGAACACGCACCAAGGCCTCGGCGTGATAGCTCGGCCGGATCCACGACCAGGCGATGATCGCCAGCGTGCCCGCCAGCACGCTGCCGACGACGAACGTCAGCGCCAGGTGATGACGGCAGGCCAATATCAGGTCGCTGAATTCGGGGATGCCGCGATCAATCGAGGCCGCGATTGCGCGGTGCATCAGAGGTGCTTGACCGTCAGACGCCGCCGAGCGGCGTCCCTCATCGGTTGGGGATTCGATTTGCATTGAGTTTGGTTAGTTGCTCGCTTCGTCTCAATCATCTGTCGTATCCGGTCGCCGCGTCTGGAGAACCAAACGCGTGTGGCGACTGAATCAGTGGTGGCACGAACCCCCTGACGAGTTTTCGTCATCCGTGGGTGTGCTAGTGAGAGAAATGCGCGTTCCCCGCACAGGGGCATCAACCGCACGACTTTTAATCAACGGGACGCTTTTCCTGTTCGACAAACCGATCCGCGATTTGTGCAACACACCCGCTGCGGTGAGGTTCAACCGACAAGCAAGCGATTTCGTTTCAATCGGACACCGCAAAGGGCAGCAGCGGGCGTTCGGCTCGGCTAAACTGATCAGCCCCCGAAAGGATGTTTCCTCCATCCATCCCACCCAATGGCTCCCCTCCATGAACGTTCGAACGATCCCCGGCGTTTCATTTCTTGCTTGTTTGTTTCTCTCGTCGTCGGTCTCGGCCGACTGGCCGGCCTACCTGAACGGCAACGATCGAGCGGGCTTCACCTCGGAGCACTTGGCCCCTTCGCTTCGACAGGCTTGGACCTACCAGTCGCCGGCCAAACCGGTCAAAGCGTGGTCGGGGCCGCGAGAGGATCCGATCGAAGGCCATGAGATGAAGCATCGGGTCGATTTTGATGACGCGCTGCAAGTCGTGACGGCTGACGGCCGCGTCTACTTCGGCAGCACGGTCGATCATCGGTTGCATTGTGTCGACGCGAAGTCGGGGCAGCCGATCTGGGATTTTTACACCGAGGGTCCGATTCGCCTGGCCCCGACGCTGGCTCATGGCAACGTCTATTTCGGATCCGACGACGGACTGGTGTATTGCCTGCGAGCGACCGATGGAGAAGTCGTCTGGCAAATGCGCGTCGGACCTCAAGACGATCGATTGCTCTCGCGCGGAGAAATGATTTCACGTTGGCCGGTTCGCACCGGTGTGTTGATCGACGGCGACACGGCCTACTTCGGTGCCGGAGTCTTTCCGCATGAAACGGTTTACCTCTGTGCCGTCAACGCGAAAGACGGTTCGATCCTCTGGCGCAATGATACGATCAGCGAGCAAGACGCCGGCCGCAACGATCTGTCGCCGCAAGGGTACTTGCTGGCCAACGACAAGTACCTGTATGTCCCGTCGGGCCGATCGCTGCCGGTGGCGATTTCGAAAGAAACCGGCAAGATCGTTTTCCAACGCACGCATTCCTGGCGGACCGATGCCGGTGGCGTGGTGGGCGGAACCAAAGCGTTGTTGGGTGACGGTCAAGTCTATGCCGGTGGTCCCCATCACTTTTTGGCGATGGACCAGAAGACCGGCAACGTCGGTGAATCTTGGATCACCGGCCGCCAAATGGTCTTGGCCGGCGAGCTTGCGTATTTGATGGATGGAGAAAAGATCTTTTGCGTCCATCGCGCCGAGCACGCCAAGGCGAGCCAGGAAAAACAAAAGTGGTTCCTGAAACTTCGCGAGCGGCCGACGACTCCGGAAAAACTCGCCCACGCCAAACAGATGATGAAGGAGGCGATGAAAGGTGGCATCCTTTGGGAGTACGCCAGCGACTTTGATGATGTGCTGATCGCGACCGAGAACGCGGTCATTGCCGGCGGCCTGAACGAAGTGGTGATGCTCGATCGATCCAACGGCGAAAAGCTGTGGCAAGCTAGCGTCGCGGGGAACGTACGGGGACTGTCCGTCGACGACCATCTGCTGACGGTGAGCACCGACAGCGGAAACATCTACGCGTACCGAAGCGATGTGACGACGGATCAAGCCGCGACGTGGCCGGGTCCCCCTTCGGCACCGTTCCCCGCCGACGACCTGACCGAGTTCTACGAGTCGGCCGCACGGCAGATTCTCCAGCAGAGTGGTCAGCAGACCGGTTACTGTCTCGTCGTCGGAAATGGTCAAGGACGATTGGCGTACGAATTAGCCCGGCAAAGCGAATTGACGATTTACGCTGTCGAACCGGACGCGGAAAAGGCGGCAGCGTCGCGCGAAGCGCTTCAGCGCACCGGCATTCACGCCACGCGGATCACGGTGGTCAACACGCCGATCGATGAGATGCCATTTTCCAATTACTTCGCCAACCTGATCGTGTCCGAGTCGATGTTGCTCGATGGTCAATTGCCGGGTGATCCCGAACAGATCGCACGGCATCTGAAACCCTGCGGCGGCGTCGTGATACTGGGACGTCCGACCGGCGCGACGAACCTGCCACAGTTGGCGTCGTCGGAGGAGACGCTTGCTTGGCTGACGCAGTTCTATCAACAGGAAGAAGGCGAAGTGGTCACCGGAGCGGATTGGCAACTGCTGCGACGCGGCAAGTTGCCCGGCGCGGGAAATTGGTCCCACCAATACGGCAACGTCGCCAACACCTCTTATTCGGATGACCATCGCATTCGCGACGGACTGGGCGTGTTGTGGTACGGCGACCCGGGCCCGAGTGCGATGATCAATCGTCACGAAGCCGCCGGGGCGCCGCTTTCGACGAACGGCCGCATGTTCATTCAGGGGACAGACCGGCTGATGGCCTACGACGCCTACAACGGCACGTTCTTGTGGGACTATGAAAACCCCGGTGCGATCCGTACCGGGGTTTTCAACAATCGCGAAACTCACAATCTGGCCGCCAGTGATGACGCACTCTACGTGGCGATCAACAACCAGTGCATCGCGCTCGATGCCGCGACCGGCAAGGTCAATGCGACCTACCAAACCCCCGAATCACCCGATGGCGTGCAGCGTGCCTGGGCGTACTTGGCTTACGACGACGGACAGTTGTTCGGCACCAGCACGATCCGCGAAGAACTGGAACAACGGATGCGTCGCCGCGGCTTGACCGTCAAAAGTCAGACCGATGCGGTGTTTGCGGTCGATACCGAGACCGGGGAGCGGATGTGGACGTATCGCGGAAGCAATATTCTGCACACGACGATCGCGATCGGACCGGAACGAATCTATTTCATTGACAGTTCGATCACGCCCGAAGAACGTCAACAGCTGTACCTGAAAGACAAGAGCGACTTGAAAGCGTTGACCGGTGACGCGGCCGAGCAAGCCGAAGCGGAGATGAAGAACTATGACGTGCGGTTGGCCGTCGCGTTGGACCGCCGCAGCGGCGAAAAGCTGTGGGAAAAACCGGTTAATGTCACCGACACCACCAACGTCAGTGCCGGCGGCGGAAGTTTGACATTGATGGTTGCCGACGGCCACGTCGTGTTGTGTGGTGCCAACGCGAACGGGCACTATTGGAAACAGTTTCTCTCTGGACAGTTCGACCGCCGCAAATTGTTGGTCCTGGACGCGACCGACGGAACCGAGCTGTGGTCCAAGAACGCCAATTACATGAACCGACCGGCCGTCGTCGGCAACGAGATCTATGCCGAACCGTGGGCGTTCAACTTGCACACCGGCGAGCCGAAGACACGGCCGCACCCGTTGACCGGCGCCGACAGCCAGTGGCGTTTCAGTCGCCCGGGGCACCACTGCGGCGTCATCACCGCGACGCCGAACATGATGTTCTTTCGCTCCGGATTCATCGGCTATTACGATTTGTACGAGGACAGCGGCACACGGCATTTCGCCGGTCAGCGACTCGGTTGCTGGGTCAACGCCATTCCGGGCAACGGGCTGGTGATGATCCCCGAAGCCAGTGCGGGTTGTGTCTGTCAGTTTTCGATCGCATCGACCGTGGTGATGGAGCCGAAAACGGAGAACAAGTCTTGGGGAATTTTCAGCGCCGTGGGGCCAACCACGCCGGTCAAACGGATCGGCATCAACTTCGGGGCGCCGGGCGACCGCAAAGAAATCGCCGGCCGGGAGTGGTTCGGCTATCCCAGACCCAGCAGCCGGGCGCGGTTGGAGTTCGTTTTTGATTTGAAACCGCAACTGTCCAGCGGCGGGGGCTGGTACAGCCGCAATCTTGAATCGGTCGAACTGGGGGATTCGGACAAGCCCTGGGTTTACGCTTCGGGGGCACGGGGGCTGAAACAATTTGAAATCCCGCTGCTGGGAAAAGACGATCCGAAGGCGACGTATGACGTCAAGTTCTTATTCGCCAACTTGGACGAATCCGATTCGGGCGCGTTCGCGATCAAGCTACAATCAGAAATCGTGAAGTCGGGGATCGTCATCGCGGCGACACCGGGGCAACCGGCCAAGTCGCAAACGATTGAATTTTCCGACATCACGGTCAACGACAAACTGTTGGTTGAACTCGTTCCCGAAGATCCGTCACGGCTGCCGATCGTGTCGGGAATCGAGGTCACACGAAAGGAATAGCCATGAACCCCTCCAAACAATCATTCCCCAGCAAAGCAACCGGACTGGTTTCGGTCGCGCTGGTTTCGATCGCACTGGTTTCGATCTCGTTGGCGGCGGTCGCCGATGCCTGCCAGGTCCCGGTGTTTCGCTACGCCTTGGAACGTTGGCCGGCGGACAATTATGAGCTTGTCGTGTTGCACGACGGCCCGCTCGGCGATGCCGAATCAAAGCTAGTCGAACACTTGCGGGCGTCCGATCATCAATCGTCGGTTGCGGCCAACTGCGGCGTCAGACTGATCGAAGCGGCCAATCTCCAAGACCAGGTGCTGAAATCGGCGTGGGCGGAGCATGGCAAATCCGGCAAACCGGTTTTGGTGTCGCTGTATCCCGTGACGGCTCAAGAGGTCCCCGATCGTCTGATTGCCGCTGCGCCCTTGAACACGGAGTCGGTCGGTAACCTGATCGACTCCCCGATCCGACAGGAAATCGCAAAACGGTTGGTCGGGGGAGAGTCTGCCGTCTGGATCTTTGTGCCCTGTGGTGACCCCAAGCAAGACGAGCTCGCGCTGGGCAACTTGACACGCTTCGTTCAGCAAAACGAACAATCTTTGGAGTTGCCCGAACAGGAAGAGGTCGAGGACGAACAGGCATTGCTGGAGCAGTCGGCGATCGACCTGCGATTGGATTTTTCGATTCTTACCCTCCAACGCGATGACCCCGCGGAGCAGTTTTTGTTGAAGATGCTGTTGGCCAGTGAGCCGGATCTGGAGGGACTCGATCAACCGATGGCGTTTCCGGTGCTGGGCAGGGGCCGCGTGCTGTACGCCCTGGTCGGCAAGGGAATCTCTGAATTGACGATCGGATTGGCGTCGCGTTTCATCATCGGCCCCTGTTCCTGTCAGGTCAAAAATCAGAACCCCGGATTTGACCTGTTGATGGCGGTCGACTGGGAAAAGAAAATCGGTACGGCAAAGTTAAGCGACCCGTTGCCGGAGACGTCGGCGGCCCCGGTGCTGCTGACCATTCCACCCGGACGAAGCGCCAAATGATCCGCTGTAACTGACTGTGAATGCTGCAGTTACATCAAACGGGTGTGTTTCGGCGGAAGGGTGCCGGCGGGATGTCGATTGAGTCGATGTTCTGAATTCAGCGCGACGATGTTAGCCCGCCGCGTGAGCAAGGGGCGTCGCGTGGCCTCTTGCCAACGCGTGCGGGCTCAAACCGACAGCCCGCCAGCCCGAAACCGCGATTCGAAGCGTCGTTTTCTCTCGGTGGGGCCCGTAGGCCCCGCGCCAAACGGCTGATCATCCATTGACATCAGCCGGTTCGCGCCAGCGTCAATGGCGTCCTTCAATGTCGATTTCACGGTATTGGGCTCGCGACGTTCCGCTAATTCCCTGCCGTGCCAAAGTCGGCGGCATGGGGCGCGTTCGGTCGGCCTCTGGGGTCAGAAAGAATTCGATCGAGCCGATCACAACGGCTGCGTGAGCGTGGAAAAACCGCGGTTCTGATCCGGGGCCGCGTTGGCGATCCGAGGCGGAGTCTCCGCTGAGAACTCCCCCGGCGGGTCAACGGCGTGTCGATAAGGTATCATCAAAGTCTAATCCTATTGCCCGCCGGGACCATTTATTTGATTCCACCAAGGTTGCTCTCCATGACCACTGTCCTGATCGTCGATGATTCCGCCGTCTGCCAGCGAGTCGCCGGCGCCTGTGTCCAAGCGGCTGGATGCGACGTCCGCTATGCCGCCGATGGATGTGAAGCCCTTGAATCGGTCAACACGGAAAAGCCCGACATCGTGTTGACGGACCTGCAGATGCCCAAGATGGACGGGTTGGAGCTGGTCGAACGGCTTCGGGACGTGTATCCGCAATTGCCGGTGATCCTGATGACGGGATTCGGCAGCGAAGAGGTGGCCGCCCGCGCGTTGCGGGCCGGGGCATCGAGTTATGTGCCCAAGGAGAACCTCAGCAAAGGACTCAGCGAAGCACTCCGCACCGTCATGTCGGTGGTGCATGCGATTCAGGAGCGGGAAAAGGTCTTGGCCTTCTTGGAGGAGAGCCAGTCCCGTTTCGTTTTGGGTTATGAACCCGGTGGAACCCAAGCGTTGGTCGGCTATCTGCATGAACAACTGAAGCTGCTGAACTATTTTGACGAATCGACGTTGGTGCAACTGACGACCGCGCTGAGCGAATCGATTACCAACGCGATCGACCACGGCAACCTGGAATTGGACTCCGACTTGCGTGAAGAGGACGACGGTTCCTATCGCGATCTCGGTGAAGAGCGGATCCGCCAGCCACCGTATTGTGATCGGCGGGTGACCGTGATGGCGACGTTGACGCAGTCTGAGGTCAAGTTTGTCATCAGCGACGAGGGGCCCGGATTTGATCCGTCGTCGCTGCCCGACCCGACCGACCCGGAGAATTTGCTCAAGGCCAGCGGCCGCGGCATCATGCTGATCCGCACCTTCTTGGACGAAGTCACGTTCAGTGAAAAAGGCAACGAAGTCACGTTGATCAAACGTCGCGATTCCATCGACGGCGACGCGGAGAGCTGAGATTGGTAGACAAGGAGACAAGGAGATTGGATACGCGGGTGGGAACGGATTCGATTAGGATCTTGGGTTGAGGATTTCGGCAAGAGCTGTCACTCGAGCCCTCCACGCGCCCCGACTTCGGCATTGACATGATTTGGAACCACCGGAAACGCCATCGCCCGATCCCGGTGCGTCCGATTGAACGACTCGAATCACGGTCGTTGCTTTCGGCCGACTTTGCTGTTCCGGTGGGCGATTTGCAGATCGATCCGATCTCCGGGCATGCCCATCACGAATCCGTCGTCTCATCAACCTTGTCAGGCGACGGGGATGTGCACACGGCTCACCAGCAGGGCGACCTGCCAGGCGCAGACGCTCCGCAGAACGCCTCGTCACCCAACCTGCGTTTGATCACCGGATACGTTCGCGACGGGCTGAGCAATCCTTCGTCATTGCTGCCCAAGGTGTTCCCGAGGCTCGTGTTTTGCAAGCCGGCGCACTGATCGTTGATGACCGCGTCACCCCGATCGACTTCGGGACGGTCCCGCAATCGTCGTTCGCTCCATCTCAGAACTTTACCGTCGAGAACCACGGCGAAGCGGTTCTCAACATCGGCGATGTCTCGGTCCCGGCCGGCTACACCATCACCGATCCGCTTCCGGCGTCCTTGGCCGCCGGTCAATCAGACACGCTGACGGTTCAGCTCTCGACCGCGACAGCAGGTCACTTCGCCGGTCAGGTGCGAATCGAAACCGATGATGATGATGAAGGCGTCTACGAGTTCTCGGTCGAAGGAATGGTGACCTCCGCCACGCAACCGCAGCAGTTGATTCTGGGGATCAATGAACGAAAAGAATCTGAGGGTGCGACGCTGTTTGGTAACGTCCGCCGCAGCGACCAGGGGGCGTGGATGTCGCAGCCGTTGGTGGTGAATCTGGCCTCGGACTCTCCTTCGGTTTCGGTCCCCGACTCGGTCACCATCCCGGCGGGCAGCGATCGCGTGATCTTCTCGATCGTGATCCTTCCCGACGGCGTGACCACGGGCGATCGTGTCGTGCAACTGTCGGCGACGTCCGCGGTCACACCGGCTGCGCACAATGAATTGCTGTTGATTGCCGTGCCACTGCCGCCGACGATCGTCGATGTCATCGTGAATGCCGGAGACTCATCGAGATCGTCGCTTGATTCGGTCGCGGTTCAGTTTGACCAAATCGTGAGCATCGATTCGTCCGGCCCCGATCCGGCAGTTGAGATTGTCAATCGAGCCACGAATGCTTCGGTGCCGATCAACACGCTGGTATCGATCGTGAACGACAAGACGGTTTTGGAAATCAGTTTTTCGAACCCGGCTGGGATCGCCGACGCCAAGTACATGCTGAATCTGGATGCCCAGTTGATCTCGGCTTCCGGTCTTCTGCTGGACGGAAACCGAAACGGTGTCGTTGATGGAGAAGACGATTTTCAATTCGGCGCCGAGTCGTCCGATGCGTTCTTCAAGTTCTATGGCGACACCGACGGCGACCGCGACGTCGATGGTCAGGACCATGGTCGCTTCGGTCTCAGTTTTTTGAAAACAGTCGGACAGGCGGGGTTCGACCCCCGTCTGGATTCTGATTTCGACGGCGACGTGGACGGGCAAGACTACGGTCGCTTCGGGATCCGGTTTCTAAGGACGATGCCCCATTGACGCATGATTCACCGGTTCTGCGGGCTTTTTTGAGTTCATCGTGACGCCGACACACGTTCGCCTCGGGACTGCATCGGGTGGTCTGTTGGCGAGCAGATGGATCCAATCGTCAAACGTTGCGATCGCTCGCTGACGCGTCCCGCTGGCGGCGGTCGCTCACGCGTCCCGCTGGCGCCGGTCGCTGACGCTGCCCGCTGGCGCCGGTCGCTGACGCTGCCCGCTGGTGCCGGTCGCTTACGCTGCCCGCTGGTGCCGGTCGCTTACGCTGCCCGCTGGGGTGTCTGTTCTTACGTCTCGTCCGAGGTGATTTGTGCCCGATCTCGTCACCGTCTCCAACGGCAAACGGTTCTTTCGCATTCCGACCGAACAGCTTCCCAAGGCTCGTCGCGCGGGATTCTACCGGCCGGCGGTTTTGAGTCGGACGATTGTGTCGGACGGGACGCAGATCTTCGAGATCCCGATCAGCGATCTCTCGGCGGCGTTGGCCGACGGGTTTCGCGACGTGCTGGCGATTGAACGACCGTCGATCGTTTGCGATCCCATCGGCGCGCACAGCACGTCCACCGACGAGCGCGGCAGCGGGGGGGCAGATGCGGCCACGTCCGAATCCGGATCAGAGGGCATCTCCGCCTATCGCCGTGCGGAACTGGAGCAGCAGGCCTTGCACGAGCAGCTGCGAGCGGACGTCGACGCAGCCTCGTTGATCTGGAAACCCGTTGCACTGATGCGGTTGTGGTGGTTCCAGCGGCGTGAGGGATTGGTGGCGCAATTTCGAACCAGCGGATTGAGCATCGCGCTGCATGTCGCGTTCTTGTTGCTGTTGTCGACCATCTTCTTGGTCGAGGAGCAAATCACCAAGCCGGACATCATCACCGTCTCCACCGCCGTCGAAGATGCGATCGAAGAAGTCGTGATCGAGCAGGTCGAGTTGGAGGTGACCGAACCGGTTGACGAGGTGGTCGAAGAAGTCAGCGAGTCGATCGAAGTGCTGTCGGAAGTCACCGAACAATTTGTGTCGGTCGACTTGAGTGACTCCTTTGACGGCAATTTGCTCGCGGCGCCGGCCAGTTCCTCGGGTGATGGCGAGGCGATGGAAAAACCGGCCAAAGCCATGGTGCAATTTTTCGGTTCAAAGACCGAGGCGATTGATTTCGTCTTCGTGATCGACAACTCCAACAGTATGACGCAGGGGCGGTTCGAAACCGCCCTGAACGAACTGGTCAAAGCGGTCGACAAGCTCAACAAACGTCAAAAGTTCTATGTGATTTTCTACAGCGACACCGCCTATCCGTTGTTTCATCCCTACGCCCCAAAAACGCTGGTCCCCGCAACGCCGCAGAACAAGCAACTGTTGGTCAAGTGGTTGCAAACCGTACCGTTGTGTCTGAGAACCAACGGCAAAGAAGCGCTTCAGCTCGGGTTCAATCTCAACCCCGACGTGATGTTCGTGCTCGGCGACGGCGCCTTCACCGACGGAGCCTCCCGGTACTTCAGCGAACGGCCGAACAAGAAGGTGGTGGTTCACACCCTGGGGATGGAGGTCAGCGGAAAGAACGCGCAAACGTTCAAGCAACTTGCCGCCAAGCATCAAGGGACCTACCAAGACGTCGGTGTTCATCCGCAAGCCGCACTGATCGCCAAACAGTTGCCTCGACCGCGACTGAAAACCAGAAACGGGTACTGGGGGTTAAAATTGCCGGCTAACAACAAGAACATGCAGTAGCAGCGAGTGTGGACGCCGAATGACTGATCCCCCCTCCTGGCGCTCGCGTGCAAAGGCTTTGGCGCCCGGACGCTCGGCCAAAAAGCAGGCGACCAAACCGGCCGAAAAGCCGGCTGCGAAGCCGAAGGTCGAAAGCACGCCAGAACCACGACGCGCACCCTCATTGACCGACAGGTTGCCCGCAGGTTGGCAGACGCTTGACGCGGCGACGGCCATGGAATTGCTGTCGACGACATCGGCACCGCAGGTCGATGCCGCCGACGCCGATGCATCGGAGGCCGATGCATCAGACGACCAGGAGCCGTCGTTGCCGCACGGACGCAGGCGGTTTTCATGGGTGGAATGGACCGTAATGGCGGCCGTCTTGGGAATGCTGATCGCCGCGATGCTGATGTATTTGCAGCGACCGCAGGCCGAGCAGCCCGCCGCCGGAAACGCTGCGGTCCTCGCCGAAACACCTGCACCACCGGCCGTTGATCCCCCAACGGCACCCGGCGCCCCGGATCAGTCCGCAACGCCTGCCCCGGCCGCCAAGTCGACAGGCCCAACGACGGCCAAGTCAATCGCTCAAGACGTCCTTGCCGACGCCGGTGACGGTTCATTTGCGCTGCAGAGTTCTGGCGTCGTCACGAAACCCAAAAAGCCTGTTGTTCGCCAGCCCGATCCACCCGTCAAAACTGCGTCCGGCGGTGAACCTTCGCCCTCCAAGCCAACAAAAACCTCGACGCGTTTTCCACGAGCCCCCAACCCCAACACGCTCATCCCGCTCGATCGCAAACCGATCGAACATGCCGCGGAAAAACCGATGCGGGCACCGCTCCCCTTGCCGCCGCGTTCACCCGCATTCGTGTCCTTTGACCGAGTCTATGCGGTCGCTTTCGAAGCGCATCAACGTTACCTCGAACAAAAACGGTCGGATCCGTCATCTCCCGAGACCGAATCGCTGTTGGGGGAATGCATCGTGTTGTTCGATCAGTGTCTCGGACGACCGGCCGATGAATCGACGCTTGAACAACGTCATCAAGTCGCATCGACACTCGCGGTCCTCTATTTCGACGCCGGTCACTTGTACGCCGCCGGCGTCTATGGGCTGCACGTGGCCCGCTTCGCCGATCCGACGCAACCGGTCGCCAAGGCGGCCGCGACGCTCGCCTTTGCTGCCTTTCAAGAAGCACATCAAGTGCACTACACCGGTGCGGATCGTTCGGGTGACCTGCATCAGATTGAGCACCTCTGTGATCTGATCGCAAGCCGCGGCATCAAACACCCCCAACTGGACACGATGCGTTTTGCGACCGCTCAGTTTTATCAGCGTGACGGATTCCATCTCAAGGCCGCGCAAACCTACCTCAAAATCCCCAAGCGTTCACCTCTCTATGCGAAGGCTCAGCTGGCCGCCGGCAGAGAGTTCTGGGCCGAGGCGGTGCGCCGCGACAGCGAAGGGATCAACAAACAACGTGCCGCGATCATCAGCTGCGCGGCGAAATACCTGCGCGGCGCGATCGACCAAATCGACACCAAGAGCGAGATCACGGCACCCGTGTTGGCGGGAATGTTCACGCTCGCCGAGATCTCATTGATGCGTGACGATTCACGGCAAGCGATATCGTTGCTCGATGGAAAACAAGGCGTTTTGGAACTGGCGAAGAAGGTGAAGCTGTCAAAGGAGTTCGTCACCGCCGCCGAGGAATGTCTGTTTCAGGCCTATTCGCAATCCGGCGATGTGGACGGCATCCAGTCGTCGATCGCGGCCTTGTCAAAACGTTATGGCCCTCGCGGCAAGGAACGGATCGCGAGCCTGCAAACGAAAGTCGCAAGAGAATTTGTGGACAAGCTGGATCCCGATCAACCGGTGTCGGCCGTTCAAGCCGATCAGCTTGAGACGCTGATGCGATCGATTCTGGATTCCCAGCGGAGCCCCTCGACCAACGTGATCCTGTGGGCCGCAGAGACCTGGTCCAATCTGGCAACGCGCGCCAGTAATCAAAACGTCGTGATGCAGTGTCATCGGCGTGCGGACGAATTGCTTCGCCGCGCGTCCGAATCAACCGAACTGACGACGGCAGAGAAAATGACGCTGCATCTGAAACGTGTCGACCTGGCGCAGCAATCCGGAGACGCCGCGCAAACAATCTCGTTGCTGTCCGAGGTTTTGCGTCAATCGCCGACCGCGATCGAACTGCAGATCAAGGCGGCCGAAGTGCTGACCGAAGACGCCAAGGTGACCGGGGACGCCGACCGTTTCGCCGAAGCGATCGCAGGCCGCCGCGACGATGCGATTTGGGGCTGGGCGAAACTGACCAACACGCTGGCGAGAATGCACTTTGACAGCGAAGACAAAACGCGATACCTCGATCGACTGCTGCTGTCCGGTTTTCACCTCAACGAAAGTCGCGTCCTTCAGGCTCGGGCGACGCCCCCCGGCGACCAACGGCGTCGTTTGCTGGACGATTCGAAAAAGCATCTGCGACAGCTGATCGCGACGTTTGCCCAATCGTCAGACGAATGGGTGGATAAACTGCAAACGCTTGAAACGATGATCGAGCAGAGCGAGCGGTAACGGGTCAGTCTGTGGCGGTTCGGCTATACTGTTCGCTGGCAATCGATTCACATTCCCGATCTTGATTCCGGCTGCCAGAATCACGCCCCCTGCCGATGGGTTGAACATGAGAGACCGAGTCACGAGCGTCGCATCCGCAATCTTCGTTGTATTGGCCGCGTTGAGCAGTGCGACGGATTCCGCCGCCAAGGCCCCGCCCCCGTTTGACCCGGCGGGGGCCGCCAATCTACAGGGCGGCTTGATTGTTCAACTGGGCGGTCAAAACACCGATGCCGCCGCACGACTGAGTCAATCAGGTCGATACCTGATTCACGTGCTCGATCCCGATGCACAGGTCACCAATCTGCACAGCAGCGACTGCGTGAGCAGGGGCACTACGGTTTGGCTTGGGCCGAGCACGTTCGCGATCCGCAGCGGCTTCCCTATGCCGAAAACGTGGTCAACCTGATCGTCGTTGCGGGTTACAGTGTCCCCGCTGCGGAACTGCTACGCGTCTTGACTCCTGGCGGATCGGTCGTGGTTGTCAATGAAGACTTGGTCGAATCAATCGATCTGAATGCGCCGGGGTTTGCATCGGCTCGTCAGGTCGACTCCGCGCGCGTCCTGCAAAAACGCTGGCCATCCGAGATGGATATTTGGTCTCACGCTCGGCACGATGCCGACGGGAATGCCGTTTCGCTGGACACCGCCGTCGGGCCTCCGCAACGTGTGCGTTGGATCGCCGCGGCGACTTCGGAGGTCGAGGGCATGGTGACCGCCGGAGGTCGAAACTTCTACGGCGGCATCCTGGCGCGTGACAGCTTCAATGGGCTGCGACTCTGGCACCGTGACTTGAACAACGACGGAGTCAACAATCCGGATGTCTTCAATCTGCCAAGACTTGCCGGCGATGGATCGCGACCTGTTGCTTCGGACCAAAGGCTGTTCGCCAGATTGAAAGACCGACTGGTCGCACTGGACGCATCGACCGGCGAGGTGTTGGTTGAGTTCGCAACAATGAAGTCGCCTCGCGCGTTTATGTTCGATGGCGTGCGTGTGATTGCCGCCGACGATCAATCGGTACGGGCATACCATGTCGAAACCGGGGCGGAACTGTGGCGGGTCGCAGCAGCCGAGCCGCGGCACGTGGTCGCCGATGCTCGGCGAGTCGCATTTCTTCAAGGACGCATCAAGCGTGGTGAAAAAGCCGTCGCGGTGGTGTTGGACGCCGAGACGGGAAACGAGATCTGGACACGTGATGATTATCCCTGGTTGATTGAAACGACGCGTACCGTCATCGCCAAGGGGCTGCTGGTGTTCGAAGTTTCGACGTTGAACGACCATGACGCCGGCAACGGAATTCATGTCGTGTCCGCAACCACTGGCGAGCATCGCTGGTCCAAGGAGTATCCGCCGGGAATGAATCATGCTCGCCAGGCCCGAGCGATGTTCTTGGACAACGACATCTGGATTCTGCATGGAGGAAAGATGAACACGGCGGACAAAGACAAACTCGTTCGGTCCGCGCCGCAGGTCTCCGCACTTGATCCGATGACCGGCGACGTCCGCGTGAGTTATCCGGCCGGGCTGGCCCATTGCTTTCCTCCCGTCGCCACCCCCAATTATCTGTTTGCCGGTGAGCTGGACATGACCGACCTGAACTCGGGTGAGGTGATCGCCAATCGAATCACGAAGGCAAATTGTTCACGCGACAGCGGTTGGATTCCGGCAAACGGATTGATTTACACCACCCCCAAACATTGCACCTGCTGGCCGATGTTACGCGGCTTTGTGGCGATGGCGAAAGCCGCAGTGGGACAGCATGATGCCAACCGTCCACTCGACGAGATCGACTTCGTGCTCGAAACAGGGCCTGCGAAGATCGATCCGAACGCGGCGGAATCCGGTCCGAACGACTGGCCGCTGTACCGTCACGATCGCTGGCGCAGTTCCAGCACGGCCGCATCGGGTCCCGACGGCTTGAGTCAAAAGTGGGCGGCCGTTTTGTCCGATGAGTTGGCCGCCGATGCCGAAATCAAGGGGCCGATCATGCACGATTGGAACGAGAACCCGGTCGTCAAAGGCCCGCTGAGCGCCCCGACGATTGCCGCAGGCACAGCTTTCGTGACGCGATCCAACGCGCATGAATTGATCGCCTTGGACACAAAATCGGGCGAGGTGCGTTGGAGATTCACCGCCAACGGACGTCTTGATACACCGCCTGCGATCCACCGCGGGCTGTGTCTGTTCGGAACCGCTGCGGGATGGGTGTATGCGGTTCGCGCCGACACGGGCGGACTGGTCTGGCGGATGCGTGCCGCCCCTACCGACGAGCGAATTGTCGCCTACGGACAAGTCGAATCGCCTTGGCCCGTTCCCGGCGCCATTCTGGTCATGGACGGCATTGCGTATTTCGCAGCCGGACGCCAACCCTTGGCCGACGGTGGCATCCTGGTCTTTGCGGTTGATCCGATGACCGGAAAACGCCGCTGGGTCAAACGCATCGACAGCGTCCCGCAGAAAGGCTTCTACGAAAATTCCGGCTTGGAATTCGATCCCTTTGACATCCTGCACGCCGAAGGGGACAAGTTGGCGATGTCGCGTTGGATCCTGTCACTTGACGGCAAGCAGGTGGACGTCGACAAGTGGAACGCGTTCGCCAGGCTCAGTACCGGCAAGGGAGACGTCTGGGTTCCACGCGGCAGTTGGACCTACGGTGCACGGCATCAACATCGATTCCGCGGTGAAGCATCACGTCGGCCACTGACGGTTTTCAAAGACGACAAAGTCTTCAGCTCTCTCGATGGAAGTACGGACGTTTTCCGTCGCGATTTCAGTGCCGCCGACGTCCAGTCCTTCAACAACAAGTGGATCACCGGATGGGAAGCAGGCAAGTTGGCACGTGAAGGCGGAAAGCCGTACCGCAATCAACGCATCTCCACCAACTCGGCCTGGGTGCATGATCCCTTTGCCGATCCCGAAGAAGTCCGAGAGGAGCCCAAGTACGGGACCCAACTTTACAATGAGATCTACGCGATGGCATTGTCGGGTGATGGAAAGCTGTACGTCGTCCACCGAGACGGTCGACTAAAAGTCTTGTCGACAGAAACAGGTTACGTCATCAAAGAATCAAAGGTGCCGCCGCCGGCCTGGGACGGCTTGGCGATCGCCGATGAACGTCTCTTTCTGACGACGCAGGACGGGAAACTGGTCTGTCTTGGAGACTAGTAGTCTACCGCAGCTCAATTCCCGCGTAGTGGACGAGGCGACGAGTCCGCTCCTCAATTCCCGCGTAGTGGACGAGGCGACGAGTCCGCTCCTCAATTCCCGCGTAGTGGACGAGGCGACGAGTCCGCTCCTCAATTCCCGCGTAGTGGACGAGGCGACGAGTCCTCTGTAGTCGGCAGATTGGCAAGGACTCGTCGCCTCGTCCACTACCGCCTATCCGAAAACCAAGGTGCGGCGGAATACTAGTGCCCCGTATCATTCTGCCTTCATTCCCATCCGCAGCTTCATCGTGAACGCCAGCGCCCCCAGTGCCATCACGAGGAGCACCCAAATCTTGCCATCGTCCGGCTCGGCATCGCCCGCCGCGTCGTTGTTCCTAGCGGTCGTCGCGATCTCGTCTTTCCCTGGCGGAATCGCCAACTCCACCAGCTCTCCCGAGTCCGCCGATTCGACCATTACGATTTGATCGCCGAGGGTCTGTTGCCAATCGGTTTTTAAGATCAGATCGACGCCCGGGTTAAGCGCTTTGACGCTGCAACTGCACTCGCCGACCAGGTAGCGGCACGCCGCGATGATCGAACCGGCGTCAAAGTCTGATGAGGGCAGGGGTTCGATCATTCGTCCGCGGCCGAACACCGGAAACACGAACGGGGCCTCGACCGTTTCGGTCCAACCATCGACCATCGCGCGAAACGCGGCTTCGTTTTCATCATCGTGTCGAAGTCGCTCGATCGTGAATTGGATCAAAAGCGGGATGTCACAGCGCAGCACGTCATCCATCGACGCCGCCGGGTGGTCCCGCAAATACTGCGCGGCATCTTCTCGTCGAATCACGCCCTCGGCAATGGTGATCGCGGCGGTCGCGTCCCGCAAAGCGACTTCCAGGTCCGCCCGCAGCGCGTCGTTTTGCGATTGGTCGGGGCCTTCGACCAAGACCCAGACGGCGGACGTACCGGTTTGGATTTCCCGAATGATGGTCGTGCGAAGCGGAGACTCGATCCAGGCGTTTAGATTCGCGGATGTCAGTGCGCCGCTCCAGCAGAGTGTTGGTTGACCGTCACGTTCGGGGTAGAAAACCTGCAACAGCGGCGTTTGCTCGGTGCTTTCCAATCCCTCGACCGACCAGAGTTCGGCTTCGGAAAGGGTGGCCAAATCAACGACTCGCGTGGTCACGTTGACGCTTGGTTCGGCGAGAGACCGTAGTGCGGCGAGCGCGGCGGCCGCATCGCCGGTCGGTTCACCATCGATCAAGGCCACGATTTCATACGTGTCGGCCGGCCATCGTTCAAGCGCATAGCGAAACACGGGGACCTTGCACGCGCTCGCGGTGCTGGCGAACGACGCGATGAGGACGACGCACAGGGTGCGCCGATAGGCGTCCAGAAGTCGTTGGTGTCCAGCCTTTAGGCGCTCCCGGGGAATTCGTTGGTGTCTGGGCATCTGCCGATGCTTCTGTATCGGGGATCGCCTAAAGGCTAGACACCAACGATTGCCGGCACTGAGCGAATGAGACCGCTTCATCGTATTGCCGTTCATCGTTGCGGTCCGAAGGCGTAGATGTGGCCCAGTCCGGTGCTGACGAGCAGTCGGCCGTCGGCGACCGCCAGTCCGTGGGCGACGCCATCGACTTCGGCCGACCACTTCAGCGTGCCGTCGTCGGCGTCATAGGCACGAACTTCGTTTTCCAGTCCGACAATGATCGAATCGGCGGTCTTGATGAACCCGGTCGGGTTGGGACATTCGACCTCCCACCGCCAGGCATCGGTCTGTTGTTTGGTGGCCTCAGCCAGTTCCGCCTTTGCGGCCGCCTTGGCTTGTTCGTCGATGTTTTTTTTGTCGTTGATGATCCCGTTGGCCTTGGCTGCGGCAACCTGTGCGGCGACATAGCTGGATCGGTTCAGCAGTTTGAGTTTTCCCGCGGTCGGGATCCAGGCACGTTCGCCCGCGACCAGGATTCGGTTGGTGCCACTGAAGGTCGCCAACCGCTGTCGGCTGCGAGCGTCGGCCAGACGCATTTGATCGCTGGATGACTTTTGGTCTTGCGGGCCGGCCAACAGCATTTCGTCTTCGGTCAGCACGCAAAACACGCCACCGGCTTCACCGATCGCACCGAGGGGGCTGCCGCCGGCCATGTCAAATGCCAGCGGTGCGGCGCGGCCTTGGGGCACATAGATCCGCTCTGACGAGGCCAGCAACGCGCCCTGCATCGTGACGCCTTGCACTTCGTTACGGAAGCATCGATCGCCGTCCAACGCCCCCGTCGTCGCGTCGACCTTGCACAGGTAAGACGCCTTCCACGGAACCAGCGACGCGCCGAACAACGCGTTGCCGCCTTGGACGAGCACACCGGTCCGCACCGGCCACATCGAAATCAGCTTGCGATTGCTCGCCACCTGTTTCCGCTCCGGCGCGGCCTGCCGTTTCCAAATCAATTCGCCCGAGCTCTGGTCACAACAATAGACGAAGCCGTCATCGGAACCGAAGAACGCCCGACCGTCGGACAACGTGGGAGGAAATCGGACGGCAGAGCCGGTGAAAAACACCCATTGTTCTTTGCCCGTCACGGCGTCCAACGCGTGCACTGCATCGTCGACCGACGAACCGAAAAAGACTTGGCCGCCATCGACCGTCACGAAAAAGCAGGGGTCGAAGTTGCGCATCGATTGCAGGCCGCTGTTGCCCGAATAGGCGTCCCACTTTGCGGGCCCCGTCCACGCGGTTTGCGGGGGTTGCTGCGAGACACGCACCCACAGCGGTTGCAGTGGAAATGTCAGGCTTGCGTCGGTGACGCCGCTGCGACGGGCGTCGTGACGATACGTCGGCCAGGACTGGGCGCTCGCTTTGGAGCCAACGTCGACCGCTTGGCTGCCGATGCAACTCAACAAGATAATGAGCGTTCGAAGCTGGATCATCGTTCATCTCCCAACGACAAGACGGGGGCAAAACCGATCGAGGTCTCCATCCAACCGCCGCAGGAACACCCGCCGCCGCCCTCGGGTGAAAACAACATGCCTTGGGCCGGAATGGTGCTCAGCCAACAACTCGGCCGCAAACGGGTGAACTCGCTGGGTTTCTCGTCTTGGAGTGACCACAACGACAGGGGGCCGGTTCCACCGCGATAAATGATCGAGTTGCCGGCGCCGATCGGTGTCGCACATCCGCGGCGTTTGCCCAGCGTCCCCGATTTGACCACGCGGCCGTCATCGGCACTGAGAATATGCGGTTGGACGAAGATCTGGCCATTCATCAACACCGCGTGTTGGATGTGGGCGCTGTGATGGTCTTCGGACCACTGGACCGATTGCTGCCAACGCGGCTTGCCGGATGTCGCATCGAGCGAGACGAAATGAAACTCGTTCTTTCCAGAGGTTTGCAAGATGAACTGATCGTCATCGGCAATGCCAAAACTGATCAGGGTTTCATGATCCTGTGGCGGCACCTTCGATTTCCATCGCTCCTCGCCGCTGTCCAGGTCCAGGCAAACGATCGAGGCTGCGTTCCAGATTTGACGGTTGAGCAGTTTCCCATTGGATGCTTGTTTCAGCGAGGGATCGTCGACTTCGACAAAGTAGACGTGGTTGCCTGAAATGGTGATGGTGGAATGCACGATTGCGTCGGCATCACGCCGCCAATCGATGCTGCCGTACTGTTTGTCATAGCCCACGATGGCGTTGCCGCAGACCTTGGCGGTCGCCGCATCGTCTTTACCGTCGTACCACGCCGCCTTGTCCCAAAATCCCGAGTAACCGCTGCCCGGTTTCATGACGGTTCCGACGACGCGATCCTCCGTGACGGCGACGTAGCCCCATTCGCTGTTGCCTTCGTATTCTTCCGGCAGCAACATCGTACGAATCATCTCTCCGCTGGCAGCATCGATCACCCACAAGCGGTCTTTCACCGCGGCATAGACGTGCGAATCATCCGCACACCAGTTGCCACAGTCACGCGGGATGTTGACGCGTCGCAAGTCGGGGATCTCGAGCGACCACAGCACGGCGCCGTTGAACGCATCGAGCGCGATCATGCGGTTCATGCCTTGGTGGAACAGCCGGCCCCCGACGGCCAGAGGCGCGGGCATGCGTGGGTTGCGGTCGATGCCGAAATCCGCCCCCGGTCGGCCGATCCATTTCACTTCTAGATCCGCCGTGTCGTCGACGCCGCCGAGCATTTCGCCGGAGTAAGACGCGTTGCCGCTGGAGCCGTACTGGTGTCCCCAGGCGGCGAGTTCCGGGGCGGCGCGTCGCCCGAAATGGACGTCGGCGTTGATGGTCTGCCAAGCGTATTCGTCGTTATTCGACTCAGCGACTTCATCGCCGCCGCCCAGCTTGATGATCTGTCCCATCGGGGAGAGCAGCCCGGCGACATCGTTGATTTGATTGCCGCGGACAACGACGACGTTGGCGATTGCGTTAGGAACGTCCTGTTTCAGTTGAGCGGTCAAACGAATACCGTACGTTCGATCGGCATACCATCGTTTGCGCAAGCGGTTCAATGTGTCTGAATCATCGACCGCGGCGACCACCGTCATCGACGTCCCCGCCGCGATCGCTTCACACCATGAAGGGGACGCGTCGCCCCACACGACCGCGTACCCACCGGGCTGGACCAGCCGCTTGATCGCCTCCTCGGCTCCGGCGGGCACCTCGGACGCCTCGACCACCGGAGGCGTGTAGTTCATGCCGCCTTCGAGTTGATAAAAGGAGCTAAAGGAACGCTTGCCGCCTTGATTCAAGCCAAATCGATACCAGTAATTTTGGCCCGGGACCAGATCGTCCACGACGACGCGATGGCTGGTACCCGAGGATGGCGAAGCGATGACGCGTCCCAGTTTTCGGGTCGGTCCAAAAGCGACGGCGGCCGGACCGGCGATCGTCGTTTCCCAGCGAATTTCGGCCGATGTCGGCGTCAAAAAGCGGACACCGGGGCGGACGCCAAAGCCGATCGGCTCGTCAGGAAGTTTTTTGTCTTGGGCGTGGGACGAGACTGCGAGCCCGATCCAGAACGCGACGATGACGAGAAGACGGGAAGGCATGATGGCGTTTCACCAAAAAAATCGAGACGCTGAATTGAGACGACTGACTGAGGGTAACTGTGTCGGGGGCGGCAGTCATCGGTGGTCGTAAGCTGGAAGCTTACTTCTCGGTTAGGGAATCAGTTTCATCGTCTTCATCCAGTTGGCCGCTTGCTCGGGCCAGCGGGTGACGGGCTGGTCGGTGACGCGGAGCCCGTAACCATGGCCGCCGGTCGCGTAGACGTGAAGTTCCGCCGGCACGCCGGCTTCTTTCAGTGCACCGGCCAACGTCAGGCAATTGTGCACCGACACGCGATCGTCAAAGGCGTGTGCGAAAAACATCGGCGGCGTGTCTTGGGTGACGTTGATGTAGTCGTGCAGCTGCGCGGTGCCTTTTTCGACCATGCCCGCTGCATAGATCAGCATCGCGAAATCGGGCCGGATCGAAACCTGATCGACTTTGTCCACCGCTTCGTATTGACGCTCTTCCTGAAACAGGGCGGTCAAGCCGGCGGTTTCGCCGCCGGCAGAGAAGCCGCAAATGCCGATTCTCGCAGGATCGATCTTCCACTCTTCGGCATGAGATCGCACCAGACTCATCGCCCGCTGGGCGTCCTGCACGGCCGCGCCCCAACGACGATCGGGGTCCCGCGCCGGCACGCGGTACTTCAACACGATGGCAGTCACGCCGATCGAATTGAGCCACTCGGCGACTTCGGTCCCCTCCAAATCGTACGCCAGGATGTGGTGTCCACCGCCCGGGCAGATCACGACGGCCGTTCCGTTGCTCTTATCCGCCGGCGGTCGGTACACCGCAATCTGGGGTATCGAGACATTACCCAGCTTGATGATCCGCCGCCCCGCGATCAACCGATCGTCCGGCTTGGTCTGGTCCGCTTCGGCGGGCAACGTTTTGGTTTCACCCGGTGGCGTCCCAGGCCAAACGTTCAAGACCATCGGATCGCCGGCGGCAACCTGCGGCAGCGATGTAAAAACGGATGCGGCGATCAGTGCGATCAAGAAGACTGGTTTCATGTGAGTTTCCGGGGGTGCGTGAATCGAGCGACCGTCATTGTAGCTTCGGTCGCAACAATCGTGCGTCGGGCGGGTATCCTGCAGTCTAATCAGAGACGCCCTGGTCTCGGACTTCCCCCCCTTTCGAGATCCACCGACATGCGATCGGCCCGATGGACCTGCATTGTTTTTCCCTTGCTGTTGATCTGCATTCCTGCCGCGGGTCACCTTCCGGCCGCGGGCCACGATTACTTTGTGATCAAAGTCGTGGATCAGGCGACAGGGCGTGGGGTGCCGATGGTCGAACTGAAAACCGTCAACCATGTCCGCTATTACACAGATTCGGCGGGCATCGTGGCGTTCGATGAACCGGGATTGATGAACCAGTCCGTCTTCTTTCACGTTTGGAGCCACGGCTACGAGTTCCCCGCAGACGGTTTCGGCTATCGCGGTAAACGATTGAAGGTCCAGCCCGGCGGCATGGCGACGCTGAAGATCAAGCGGCTGAATCTCGCCCAACGCCTGTATCGCATCACCGGTGCGGGCATCTACCGCGACAGTGTTCTGGTCGGGCATCCCACACCGATCAAACAGCCGGTCTTAAACGGTCAAGTGTTCGGGTCGGACAGCGTCGTGAACGCCGTCTACAAAGGCAAACTGTATTGGTTTTGGGGAGACACCCATCGACCGTCGTATCCGTTGGGCAATTTTGATGTGCCCGGTGCCGTGTCACGGTTGCCGTCCAACGGGGGACTGGATCCCGAAATCGGCGTCGACTTGGACTACTTTGTCGATGAAAGCGGCTTTGCAAAACCGACGGCCAAGTTGCCTGGAAAAGGGCCGACCTGGATCAACGGCTTGATCACGCTGGGCGGCAACACCGACCGTCAGCGGATGTTCGCGGCCTACGTCAAAATCAAACCTCCGCTGACGGTCTATGAACGCGGATTGGCCGAGTTCAACGATCAAACCCATCAATTCGAAAAACGGAAGGCATTTGCAATCGATGCGCCGTTGTTTCCCGACGGGCACCCCTTCACACATGAAGACGATGGGGTTCAGTACGTGTACTTCGCCGACCCGTTTCCCCTGGTCCGTGTCCCGGCAACCGCTGCGGCGCTGCGTGATTTGTCGCGGTATGAAGCGTACACGTGTCTGAAACAGGGCAGTCGTGCGGACTCCATCGAGGTCGAGCGGCACAACGGTACTCCGGTTTTCAGCTGGAAGCCGGACACGATCCCGTTCACGCCGGCACTTCAAAATCGACTGATCAGGGACGGCCAACTCGACGCGACCGAGGGATTGTTTCGACTGGTGGACGAAGCGGGAAAATCGGTAACGATGCACCGCGGATCGGTGGCCTGGAACGAACACCGGGGACGCTGGGTGATGATCGGGGTTCAGTACGCGGGCACGTCGATGCTGGGCGAGGTCTGGTATGCGGATTCGGAGAAACTAACCGGCCCTTGGATCAACGCCCGCAAGATCGTCACCCACGAAAAGTACAGTTTCTACAACCCGAAACAGCATCCGATGTTTGCCAAAGACGACGGGCGGGTGATCTTTTTTGAAGGCACGTACACGACGACGTTCTCGGGCAACGACGTCCCGACACCCCGCTACGACTACAACCAGATGATGTACAAGCTGGATCTTGCGGATCTGGGTTTCGGAGAACGAAAGGCAAGCGAGTGAATCGATGTCCAGATCGCACCGATTCCCCTCGTTTTAGGGCTCCGCCTGGCCGCCTTTTCATTCACGTTCCGGCGTAAAATGGGTTATGATGGCCGACCCGAACTCGCGTCGCGAGTGCCTTCCCTCCTAAATCCCACATCCGCTTGGAGTCTATTCAGATGAAACCATTTAGTCGTCGCCAGTTTAACGTCGCATCGGCCGCCTCGCTCGCCGGGCTGGCGACCGCCGTTCACACCAGTTCGGCGGCCAAGGCCGCCGACGGCCCCAACGAAAAACTGGGCGTGGTGGTGGCCGGGGTGAACGGACGTGGGCAATCGCATATCGCGGGATTCGGCAGCGATCCGCGGGCCGAAGTCCGCGCCATCGTCGAAGTCGATTCCAAAGTCGCGGAACAGCGTGCCGGTTCGATCGAAAAACGAACGGGGCTCAAGCCGAAGGTGTACCGGGACATCCGCGAAGCGCTCGAATCCGATGATTACCAAATCGTGACCTGTGCGACACCAAACCATTGGCACGCGCTGATCGGCGTCTGGGCGATGCAAGCCGGCAAAGACGTCTACCTGGAGAAACCGATTAGCCATAACGTCAACGAAGGACGGGCGCTCGTCGAGGCGGCAAAAAAGTATGGCCGGATGTTTCAAACCGGAACGCAATGCCGCAGCAGCAACGGCGTGATCGATCTGGTCGATTTCATCCAGAGCGGTGGCATCGGTGAAGTCAAATTGGCTCGCGGGCTGTGCTACAAACGCCGCAAGTCGATCGGCCCGATCGGCGACTATCCGATTCCCGACTCGGTCGATTTCAATCTCTGGAGCGGCCCGGCGACCTACACCGATCCCAAAGTGACGCGGCAACGCTTCCACTACGACTGGCACTGGCAACGACATTACGGCAACGGCGATTCGGGAAACCAAGGCCCTCACCAAACCGACGTCTCACGCTGGGGACTGGGGCTGGAACGTCATCCCAACTCGATCCTGACCTACGCCGGACGTCTCGGTTATCAAGCCGAACGGAAAGACCCGAGCTATGTCGATGCCGGCGACACCGCCAACACCCAAGTTTCGATCTACGACTACGGCGACAAAACGATCGTTTTCGAAACACGTGGCTTAAGTGTCGACGAGAGCGCCGACGACGAAATCAACGCCTTGTTCGGCAGCAACCGGGGCAACAAGATCGGCGTCGTCTTTTATGGCAGCGAAGGTTACGCGATCCAGGGTCCGAATTACGAAAATGGACGCGTCTTTGACCTCGATAAAAAGCCCGTGCGTGATTTCAAGCACAACAGCAAAGAAGCTGGTCAGCTCAACGAGTTGCACATGAGCAACTTCATTGACGCGGTCGTCTCGCGTGATGGGTCCAAGCTGAATGCCGACGCGATGTGCGGACACCTGTCCGCTTCGATCGCGCACCTGGGTAACATCTCCTACTACGTCGGTCAGGAAAACCGCGTCAGCCCCGATGAGATTGCCGCAGCCGTGGAAGCGTTCGGTTCATCCGATGATGATTCCGCGACGCTGCAACGAACGCTGCGGCACCTGCGCGACAATGGTGTGAAACCCGAAGTCGAACAGTTGTCGCTCGGTCCGGTGCTGAAATTTGATCCGGTCAGCGAACGCTTTGCCGACAACGACGCCGCCAACGCGATGTTGACCCGCCAGTACCGCGACGGATTCGTCGTCCCGGATCCGAGCAATGTCTGATCAGCAGAGAGTGAGCAGGAATACTAAGCAGTGATGCAGTAATACTGAGCAGCGATACTGAGCAGCGATACTGAGCAGCGAACGGACAGTCATGGTTCGTTCGTTGCTCAGCGAATGAATCTCAGCGAATCATTTGGCGGCAAGGCAGACGACCGATCCATCCTTCAAGCAGACGAAAAAGCTGTTGTGGGCGATCGCGATGCCGTCCCAAACCGGTGCCGCGTCAAATCGCAGTTCTTGCAACGGACGACCGTCTTCGGCGTCCAACACCCAAGCGATGCCGCCGTTCTGGCCGGCGTAGGACGCAGTGGTCTGTTCCGCCGAGTAGCCTTTGAGCAGCGGAACCCCGGCGGCCATCACCGTGTTTTCCGATGCCGCGATCGCGTGGCCGGCAAAAGGCGTGGGTGTCGTCCAACGCTGCTGCCAGGTCCCCATCGCAGGGATGGCCGACGCGTCTTCCTTCTCGTCCATCCCGCCGTAGCTTCCCGAATAGACGCTGTACAGTTCCAACGGGTCGAGCCCCCGCCCGCGACCGGGCAGATTGCGACCGGGCGCGTAACCACGAATCTCGTAAAACAGCTTGCCGTCAAAGGCGATCGTGTCGCCGGCCGGACCAGCACCGAACTTTCCCATCGCGCCGCCGTAGCGGAGATCCCGATCCACGGTCCAGTAGGTGCGGTGCTGGGGCGATTCGTTCAAAAAACCGGGAGACGCCATCAGGTGCAGGGTCTTCACCTTTTCTGTCGCGACGGGTTCCAGATCGGGATTGAAGGCCTGGTTTCGCATGAACAGCTGGTCGGCTGCACAGGAGAAAATGTCGCCTTTGCAACCTTCCAACTGGAACTGTCCCCGCGCCTGGACGGGGAAACTGCGGGCGTCATCCTGGTACGGGCCCTGCATGATTCTGCCGTGCTTCAACTCGCCGGAGACCGGGTCGAGTCCAAACACGGCGATACCGCCATCGAGAAAGGTGCTGCGTCCGGCGGCAAAGTAAGCCGTGTCATCAAACATCATGATGCTGCCATGCACCGGCCAAGCCGATTCCAAACGCCCCGTGTCGCAGATCAACCGTCGCGGGGGCATGCCGTTGAACGTCCACACCAACTGGCCGTCGGAGGCGCGCAGACAGTAGACCGATCCGCCGCGGCTGCCGACCAGGACCAAGCCGTTGTGATATGTGGGAGGGCTGTCGATGCGTCCGTCGGCGATGAAGGACCAACCGATGTCGCCGTCTTCGCGATTGAGCGAATACAACGTGTAGCCGTCTCGATCGGCGACGTACACACTGTCGCCGGCGACCACCGGCGCGGTCGGATGCGACCCGAGATCGACATTCCATTTGGCCACCAATTCGCCCGGAGTCCGCCCCGGCGTGATCCCGCTACGTGAATTCGAATAGCGGTACGTCGGCCAGTCGTCCACCGAGGCCGCCGGTCCATTCACGGTTCCGAACGCAGACCCCTTCACCAGACGCGGCTCGATCGAAACGTTGAAGCGGCGGTCGGTATTGCCCGAACCGTTGTAGAAACCGTTCACGCCGGTCGCCATCGTGCCGATCGCGCACTGACAGACATAGGGGCCGTTGTAGAGCATGCCGTTGGCGGGCATCACTGCCAGCCCACACGTCGAACGCGCCCAGGGATTCGGCGTTTCCGCCGTCCCATCGAGCTTGACAAAGTCGCTGCCGCCGGACGCGCTGTTGAGGTAATAGTTATGCGTGATGCGATTGCGATAGCAGCGGTCATGCGACATCGGGCCGGTCATCTCCTGGGCCAACGTGCGGACGACCTTGCCGGTTTTAGGATCGCGGCCGTTCAAGTCGCGGCTCCACACCAATCCATCGGCGACGAAGATCTCGGTGCTCTTCATGTAATTCTGTCCGGCCGGTGCCGACCAAAGCGTCTTGCCATCGCGAAGACGTTTCGCCGTCATGGTGTCATGGATGGCGCAAAAAACCATCTCGTCGGTCAGCACCAACGTGGGATGGACGTTGGCAGAAAACAAAGACGAATCACTGGGTTTCTTGCCACGTCGAAGAGCCCGCCCGGCCTCCTTGGTCACCGGTGGCGCGGCCTTGATCGGAACCGGTTCGGTCCACAACACGTCCCCGCTGACAGTGTCCAAACAGGTCACGCCGCCGGTGCTGTGATAGACCAAGTGGGGACCATGGACCGCAAAGGTGCCCCCGGTGTACTCGTCCACCATGGCGCGGGTCCAACGTTCATCGCCGTCTTTTAGATCCACCGCACACAGCTCCACACGTCCATCGGTCGCCGCCGCTTTGGGCAGCTTGTAGGGCGTTCCCTTGATCACGTACAGCGTTTGGCCATCGATGGCAAACTCCGTCGCCCGCTTGGTGTGCGGGTAAACCTGCCTGACCGCGCCGGTGCGGATCGCGTACGCCGTGACGGGATCACCGAAACCGGAACAGACGTAAACGGACTTGCCGACCGCCGCCAGACACCGCTGCTGCTGAGTCGGAATCGACTTGATGCTGCCCGTCTGCCACTTGCTCCATTGTTCCATCGGCCGCTTCCACAGTTCGATGCCGTTGAATCCGTCACGAGTGACCAATTGGTAATCGATCGGCGCGTTGATGTCTTCGGTCGTCGCGCGATCCTCAATGGTCAATAACACGCCATCGGCAGAAACCATGTTGGTCAACGAAGGCGAGAGCGACTTGGAACGTCCGTATTCCGGCGTGTCGTGCCAACGCAGTCGTTGGGGAGGCCCCACGTCGTCCAGCGAGACGCCGTTGTTATCCGCACCGTGCAAGAACTGATTCCACTGATCCAGTCCATCGGGGACCGGCTTGGCCCGCTTCTTCCATCCATCGGCCCCTTGCACCACGAGACGACCACCCGGAACCAACACACGCATCAATTCGGATTCGGGAACTTCGGACGAATCCTTGCACAGCACCAAATTCACCAAGCCATCGACGTAGGGCAGGTCACGGCCGTTGTAGAGTTCGCACGAAACCTTCCCATAAAGCCCCGCCTGCTGTATCACCTGCCGCGCCGCCGCGACACGGTCCGGTTCACGCAGCAGCGCATGAATGACGCAGGGTCCATCGGTCGCCAGATCCGCGATCGAGTCTCCGTCTTCAAAATCAATCGCGACGACGATCCCGCCGCTGAACTTGAACTGTTCAACGAAGCGCTCTTCGGCGTGCAGCCCGGACGGCAACAGTCCGATGAGGCAGAGGGCTGCGGCGATCGGTCCGACGAGAGAGCGATGGTGGTTCATTCGCATGGTGACTGAATCCAGTTCCAGGGCTTCGCGGTTTCGATTCTCCAGGCCGCGTTGTCTGCCATTGAGTATCGTCCAAGCAAATCACCCTCACAAGGATGTACCGCACCGATCTGCGTGCCACTCCCGCCCGCCGCCCCCCGTCAGGCATTGCCTTAAAAATGAACCTGAGTGCGAGTCAATCTCACATTCACGCTGACCAACTGTCCCGTCCGCCAGTCTCGGACCCACAATTGCACCCAGCCGCTGTGTGTTGCCTGCAACGCCACGTTGAGTGGGTAATACATGCTGATGCGGCGACCATTGACGGCCAAAATTCGGTCTCCGACTTCCAGCCCAACATTCCAGGCGGCGGTCCCGGGATAGACCTGGGTCAAGTGCAACCCGCCGGGCGTGTAGTTTCCGTAGACGCCCAAGTACCAACCACCGAAGTGGTGATGGGGATGCTTCGGCTCGACAAAGCCACCGAAACCATTCGCTTCCACCGCCGGTTGTGCTTGCAGTCTCTCCGAAACTCCGGCGACAAACGCGGCGAACACGAACACAGAGAACGCGCTGATCGCGAATCGACGCCTTAACATTGACCTTTTCTCCTCGTTTCTTGAAAGGAGCAAAATCGGCATCGGCCGGTTTGCTCGATGTTATCGTTACCTGTCCAATCGGTCGCAGATCGCTCCCGATTACGATTGGCCAGACCGAATCGAAACCGTCACGACCCGATTCCAGATTCTGTGGCTTTCGTGGAAACGATGGAATGCTCGGCACCGAATGGACGTCCGGAGGTGTCGCCGCACTCACCTCCGGCTACTGTCATTGTCCCCGTTCGGGATCATTCGACGCTACGCCGCTTCCCGCCGGCCGGTTGAAACGTGACAATGACGGTCAAACCGTTGGGGCCTGAACTGCTCGGCCGGATGGGATCGATCCGGTTTCACGGCGAGGTCTGATCTGATGACCGAAGTGACGAAAGTCCTGTCGAAGATTCGCGAGGGGGACGGCGCGGCCGCCGACCGGTTGCTGCCGCTGGTCTATGACGAACTCCGCAAGCTGGCCGCGCTGAAACTGTCGTTGGAACATCCGGGCCAGACGATCGAGGCGACGGCCCTCGTTCACGAGGCGTACCTGCGGTTGGTCGACGGCCACGAGCACCGCAATTGGGACAGCCGGGGACATTTCTTTGCCGCGGCGGCGACGGCCATGCGGCGGATCCTGGTTGACAACGCACGTCGAAAAAAAAGAGTCAAACACGGTGGTGACTTTCAGCGACTGGCATCAGATAATGTGGAGTTGGCCGCGCCGGAAATTCGCGAGGACCTCGTCGCGCTCGACCTGGCCCTCGATCGCCTGAAATCCATCGATCCCGCCGCGGTGGAACTCGTTCAGTTGCGTTATTTCGCGGGGCTATCGATCGCCGAGGCGGCTGCCGTGCTTGGCCTTTCACCTCGTTCGGCAGACAGACTCTGGGCCTACGGACGAGCATGGTTGCGAACCGAATTGTCCGAGGCGGAGGAGAGATAGCAGAAAACAAGAAAAAGCTTGGCGTGATTCCCGTCACCGCGACGCATTGAATTCAGAACGTCCCCGATCCTACTGGCAATCAAGGGCTGGCCGATGAATGAACGCGAACTGTTTCTCTCTGCGTTGGAGCTTTCTGACACGATCGCCCGGCAGTCCTATCTCCGTTCGGCCTGTGGCGACGATCTGGAATTGATGCGCCGCGTCGAAACGCTGTTGGCCGCCCACGAACAAACCGGCGAATTCCTCGACGCACCGGTTCCGGAACAACTGGCGACTGCGCCGGCGGATTCCAAGGCGACCGCACGAACGGATTCCCCGGCGAGCGCCACGGCAACCGCATCCGCAACCAGTTTCGACAATTCACATCCGCGACGGCGTTGGGCGAAGACGGATGCGACAACCGGCGAATTCCCGACGGCTGGCGATGCCGGTCCGGATGGTTCGGAGTGCTTCGCGGCGTGTCCACCCAATTGGCTGCAACCCTCGTCCCGCGCCGATTCCATCGGTCGACTGGGACAATACGAAATCCTGGAGGTCGTCGGGCAGGGTGCCTTCGGGACGGTGCTGAAGGCATTCGATACAAAACTGCAGCGGGTGGTGGCGATCAAGGTGCTCAATCCAGAACTCGCGGTGATGTCGCCTGCGCGGAAACGCTTCCTTCGTGAGGCTCGAGCGGCGGCGGCGATTCGGCATGAGAATGTCGTCAGCATTTACGCCGTCGAAGAGAGCCCGCTGCCGCACCTGGTGATGGAATATGTTCCCGGCGAAACGTTGCAGCATCGGCTGGACAACCAAGGCCCGCTGTCGGTCGGTGACGTGCTGCGATTGGGAAAGCAGATCGCCGACGGACTGGCGGCGGCCCATGCCGGCCAGCTCATTCATCGTGATGTGAAACCGGCCAACATCTTGCTGGAAACCGGTGTCGATGACCACGTGAAGATCACGGATTTCGGACTGGCCCGTACCGCCAACGATGCCAGCCTGACGCAGAGCGGTACGATTGCCGGCACACCGTCGTACATGGCCCCCGAACAGGCTCTCGGTCTGAAGCTGGACCAACGGGCGGACCTGTTCAGCCTGGGCAGCGTTCTGTACCAGATGCTGACCGGGCGGCCGCCATTTCGCGCCGCCAACGCGCTGGCCATCTTGAGGCGGGTGACCGAAGACGTTCCGCGACCGATGCAGGAAATCATTCCGGATATCCCCGACTGGTTGTGCCAGATCGTGGGACGACTTCATGAAAAGAAACCCGAGAATCGATTCACCTCGGCCCGAGAAGTCGGCGACCTGTTGGCCCGCTGTCAGGCCGAATTGCAGGCCTCCGGAAACGTGGTGGCCATTGGCCCGGTCGACAAGCGATTGCAACCGCCCAAGAAAACGTCTGCTCGGCGTCGATTCGGCCTCATTGCCAAGCTGGCCGTCGCAACAACAGGCGTGCTTGTCCTTGCCGCAACGTTGTGGCTGATGCCGGTCCTGCGTCTGATCTGGCAGGGACAAGCCAGTGTCGAATTCCTGAATCGATCCGGTGAGACAAGGGTTGAATTCTTCGCCGACGGACAGCTCGTCGACACGCAGGTCGGGTACGGCGGGGTGGATCTGCCGGCGGGTATTTACGAACTACGTGTGCACCCTCCAGATTCCAAACTGCGGATCTACGATGTGGCCCTGATCCGCCTGGACTGGCTGCACCGAACGCATCAGGTGAACCTCAGTTCGCCACCGCAGAATCTGCGGCTGCGGGCCGGTGATCGTGTGCAATTCATGGTGGCGTATGTCGAGAAAGAGACGACCGCGCCGCCGCCTTCGACTGACACAGGCGTAGATGATCGGTCGCTATTGGCCGTGGCCGATCCGCTGTTGACAGACCAATGGGTCGAACTGTTCAACGGCGAAGACCTGTCGGGATGGGAACCGCATCCCGAGGAGACCGGCAGCTGGCACGTCGAGAATGGTCTGCTGATCGCTGCGGGTAGTCCCGGCTACCTGTTCACGACGCGAGATGATTTCACCGACTTTCATCTGCGCTGCGACGTGCGAATCAACGCCAAAGGCGACTCAGGAATCATTGCCCGGGTACCCTTTGAACGCCCCACCAAAAACGGATTGCCGGGCTACGAAGCGCAGCTGCAGGCCGGGACCGTGCTGGCGGCCGGCTGGCAAACCGGTGCCATCGCGGTCAGCCGGCGCGACCACGGCTGGAAAATGCTGCAGCCTTCCAGTCTGGCGATCGAGCCCGACAGCTGGGTCACGTTGGAATTCATCGCGATCGGCAACCGCCTGGAGACCCGGCTGTCGGGACAACGGGTTGCCACGCATGTCGATCCGCAGCACCTGTTCGCCCGCGGTCGAATCGCACTGCAGCATTCCGCCAGCGGCACACGGGTGCAGTTTCGCCGCGTCGAAGTACGGCTGCCCGCCAAGTCCCAACAATAGATTCACCCAGGTGTCCATCCTGATGAAACCGTCCAGCTTCGGGCAATCGTAGTCGTGCTCAGCGATAGCGGTACGCGTGCTCGTCATCGCATCTGGCCCGAAAGATAAGATCCCCCCACAGATTCGGCGGAAGACCTCAAATCGATGACGTAAAGTGCGCAGCGGTGTCCGCCACCGCCGCGGCGGAGAAAAATGGTTTCGTTCGGGCGGGCGGTCCAACCGAAGTCAGTTGCGTAGTAGTTTGCCGAGTGGCCTTAGGGCTGGCTATCCACCCATGGACGTTGTCGAACTGGCTGCAAAACCTCTGCTACTTCGCCTCGACGTCGTCGCGGAAACTCTTGTGTTCTCTCGGAGCAACTGTCGATCTCGGAAGGAAATGACGGACACCACCACCTCTCGTTGAACGTGTTTCCAGAAAACGAGTTTCAGTGCGACGCCCGGCCGATCAATTCTGTCGCTTGCTCTCGTAGCACTTTCAATTGAACGTCGTCTCTCCATTTTTTGTGCGTACCGACTTTCCTCGATTCCTTGTCAGCATCCGCAAGAATGCGAAGTGCTTGATGGTCGTGACCCAATTGTTGACGTGCCATCGCCAAGAAGTAGAGCGTCGATGCCAGCCGCGGTACTTCGTTGGGATCTCCTTTTGCTTCAAGGAGATCAGCCACGTCCGAAAGCGTCTGGGCTGCCCGTTGGTACTGATGGTCTCGGTAATAGACGGCCCCCAACGTTGCCTTGGCGTGATAACCCCGGTTGCGATTCACGTCTCTTTCGCTGAGTCGAACAAGCGTCTCGATATTCAATAGCTGATTCTCCGTCAGCGAGCAAAGCCAGGCCACTCCTCCACCGGTCGACGGGACTTCAACGTCCGCAAACGCGCCGAGGAGCGTCTTGCAGTAGTCACGAAATGCCTTCGTCTCCCCAGCTCCCAATAGGGCATAGCCGTGATCGATCGCGGCGCGATAGGATCGATCCAGGCCGGGTGCGATGGCTTTGGAAAACTCGTGGGTCGCCTTTTCAAACTCGCCCAGTTTTGCCTGCGCGTCGCCGCGCAGTTGCCAGTATCCGAGCGTATCGGGTGCCAGTCTGAGAACTTCCTTCAGCCGTTCACGCCTTTCCGAGGACTCGAGTCGCTGCAGTGGCCGGTAATACTCCAGTGCAAGTTCACCTCTTCTAGCACCTCGATCGGAGAATTCGAACCCACGCGTGGCGTCCCATGTGTGAATGGTGCCGTCGCCAGTGGCTGCCGCCAAACGCTTGCCATCTGGACTCCAGGATACATGGTGGGCTGCGTCGTCTAGTTGGAATTGCAGTAGTTCTTCTCCCGCGACAGCCGCAATGACCTCGACCAAGCCATCTCCCGTAGCAATGACAACTCGACGATCATCAGGGCTGACAGCCAAATCATGAATGGCCGTGGATGCGACATGATTGCTGAATGGCACCTGCCCCGTTCCAATATCGACCGCCTCGACGCGTCCAGCCTGATTCCCGGCAAATATTGATTGATTATCGCTACTCCAGGCGAGACTCGTGACCCGCGTTGGGTCCCCCCAGCCGGCGAGATTGTGCTTCAAGACCGTTGTACCACTCGCGACATCGACCACGTAGACATGAGCCTGATGTGCCAGTGTGCCATTGTCGTCGGCTTCTCCCAATGCGGAAACCGCAACACGAGAAGAATCAGGCGACCACGCTATCTGGGGTAGGTCCCGGGAAGAAGGCACTCCGTTGAGAGCCCAAGTTGAAATCGACTCTTCATCATCGAGTCGCCAAAATTCAACCTTCGTCCGTTGGCCCAGATTCATTCTGATCGCCAGTTTCGTTTCGTCGCAGGACCAGGAAAGACCATGCACCTGATCGGTTTCATCGCTGCTTTGCCAAATCGAATGGACTGAACCCGTGGTTCCGTCCAGAACTTCAATCCTGGTCGGAGTTGCGCCTGACAAGACGGCGGCGAAACGCCGGTTTGGGGACCATGCTGCCCGGTCAGCGATCGGTAAAGATTGGATCGAGAGCCGTTCTCCATCGGCGACACGCCAAGAGGATATTGAACAATCGGCCGCTTCGATCCCGACCAAAGTTTCGCCATCAGGCAGCCACGAGAGCGACTGCAAGGCGGTACCGGCGGGGATTACCGGTGGCTGAAATGGTACGTTCATTTCTAAGATTTTCAGCCGTTTGTTGCGACGCGTGTCCGACGCCAACAACTTTTGGGAATCGGGGCTCCATGCGATGTGTTTCAATTTCCCGACGTTCTCGTACACCACTGGGGCAACCTCGTCATCCCATGGATCCAAAATTTCTACCAAGCCGTCATTCGCGTACGCGATGCGTTCCCCGTCCGGACGCCAAGTGACAGAGAAACCGCTCGTCTGCCCCGGTTGTCGGTCGTGCCGATAGATTACGGACCAATCGTCGCGACGCAGGATCATCCAACCTTCGGGCGAGGAGACGGCCAGGAAGTCGCCGCCCGGATGCCACACCGGTTGAAGCAAATAACTTTCACCCCGCTCGCCCAATTCATCCCGCTCTACCAGAGTCTCGCCGGAATGTGGATTCCAGACGACCAAGCGGTTCCACTTGATGCCCGCAGCCAACCTCTTGCCATCAGCGCTCCATGCCAAACCCGTTACGAATTCTTGGGCCTCGATTTTGCGGCTGGGAGCACGCGTCGCGACGTCCCAGATCCAAACCTCCTTGTCCATGCCTCCAGAAGCCAAAAACTTCCCGTCCGGGCTCCAATCAACACACCAGACGCTCTTCTTGTGCCCCCGAAATTCTTCCAGATCGTCGGTCTCCCGATCCCAGATATAGATGCAACTGTCATCACTTGACATTCCCCAAGCATACATTTTGCTGTCAGGACTCCATTTGCCGCGATTTCTTAAAATCCACGACGGGATCAGTCTCCGGACACATGAGCCCGTTTCTGCGTCATAGATGTAACCGCAATCCGCCACATAGGCTCCATCGGGGCTCCACGTGGCGTTGTAGCCGGCGCCCTGCAGGGATCGAACCTCAGGATGACAAAGGGAGAACAGGTAATACCACTCCCATCCGCGACGATCTTCTTGACCCGAAACCGGCAAATGTCGCAGCAGCTTCTGTTCAAGACTCCCGATCTGGCCGTTTTGCTGATCGGCACGGCCCGAAACCATTTCCGCGCAGTATTGATTCCAGAGGGCACTGTTCCGCTGGCGGATCGCCGCTGCTTGACTGCTTTGCGCTTCGTCTGCTTTTTTTAGTGCCAGCTGCTGCTGGGTCGTCGCCTGATTCAGAGCCGCGAACGTCTTGGAACGCTCCTGCCAGAGTAAGCCGCCACCGACCGCGATCGCGGCGGCCAAGGTTGAAGCCGCGGTATTGACGAATGTTTGATTTCGACGGGACCATTTCACGGTCCGCTGGGCGATCGTGGGTCGCTTGGCTAGGATCGGTCGGTCTTCCAGAAAAGCTCGCAGGTCGTCGGCCATCTCGCCGGCAGTGACGTAGCGATCGTCCGGTTTTTTTTCGATCGCCTTCAAGACGATCGTTTCCAGTTCAGTCGGAATGGAACGATCTTTCTGTCGTGGCTTTGTCGGTTCCTCGAACGCAATCTGCTTCAGCAACTCTTGTCGATCCGTTGCCGTGAAAGCAGGTTGCAGCGTCAGCAGCTCGTACAGCGTCATTCCCAGCGAATAGATGTCACTGCGGTGATCGATCACGACGCGTTTGGCAAGCGCCTGTTCTGGGCTCATGTAACGCAGCGTTCCGATCAAATCGCCCGTCATCGTCATTGCGGCATCGGTTTCGATCCGAGCCAGACCGAAGTCGGTCACGTACAATTGGGATTCCGCATCCAGCATCAAGTTGCCCGGCTTGATGTCGCGGTGGATGATGCCGCGCTGATGGGCGTGTTCGAGCGCATCGGCTGCCTGAGCGGCAAGCGCAGCGATTGATCGGTAGAAGTCCCGATCATGACCAGACGTCCTTTTCATCGGCCCGGGCGTTTTGTCTCCGGCCCAAGTCGAAGCGTTCGCCTTGCCAATGTTCGCTAACGACCATTCCTCGGTCGGCTCGGGTAACGCTAGTCCCCCTTCGGCCCCGAGCGGCTGACCGGTCTTGCAGGAAACCGATTTCGGCAGTGTCGGTCCAGAGGACATCACGTCGCTGATTGACGTGACGGTCAAGGATCGCCCCTCGTTTTGGAGTGCCGCCAGTTGCTGAATCACTTCGGCAAGCGATTGCCCGCGGACCAATTGCATGGCGTAGTAGTGGACGCCGCGTTCCTCGCCCACCGAATAGACGGAGACGATATTGGGGTGATCCAGTGTGGCTGCGGCACGGACTTCATTGTGAAATCGTTGCAGCCCGTTACCACGGACCATCCCGGCGAACGGCAAAACCTTCAAGGCGACCT
The DNA here is from genome assembly GCA_033042175.1 of Phycisphaera sp. RhM. Classification (GTDB taxonomy): domain Bacteria; phylum Planctomycetota; class Planctomycetia; order Pirellulales; family Pirellulaceae; genus Stieleria. The sequence goes on along the minus strand of WCIL01000006.1, from coordinate 107,143 downwards.
TTCGACCGAGCGAAACTTGTTCGGCTTCGTAGACCACGCCCATGCCGCCGCGACCGAGCTCGCGGACGAATCGAAAGTCACCGAGCGTGCGATTGGGCGAGGTCGGCGTGTCGCCATCACTGCTTGACGGTCCGCCAGACTCCACGCGGGTCCCGCCCACACTCACACCGGACTGTGCGACCGCCCGCAGTGCCGGAATCGCGTGCCGGAGGACGTCGGCGACGTCGGGATGCTCGGCCGCGTACTGCTCCACATCGACCGATTCACCACGAGCCATCTTCGAGAGCACATCATCGACGACTTTTCCCAGTTCGCCGTCCTGCGTTTCCAAATCAATGTGGTTCATCTTTGACTCTCATTCTCTGGGATCGCCAATCCGGCTTCGATCATGGCTGCCAACAAACGCTTCAAAGCCCGACCGTGTCGCTTGCGGGCGGTGGCTGGATCGATCGCCAATAGCTCCGACGCCTCCGTATTGCTGAGCTGCTCGACATAACGCAGCAGTAGAATCTCGCGATCGATCTCGGGAAGTGCCTCTAGTATGGTCCGAACCTGCGTGGCCATCTCCTTTTGGGCGACAATCTTGCTCGGCGCTCCAGCTAACAGCCCTTTGGCCAGCATCACGCTCGACGCATCGGACATGGAACACTCCCTTCGCACGCTTCTGCGATCCGCTTTGACGTGTCGGCGATATTGAGCGCCGATTTGCTGGATTGCCTCACCACGAAGCCAGAGCTTGAACGAAGTGGGTCGTCGCCGAATGAAGTCATCCAACCGATTATTGGCCACCATCTGCGTTTCCTGGACGATATCGGAAGGATCGACGCGGGTACGCAGGACGTCATCCATCCTTAAGTCGATCACACGAAGGAGGTAATCGCGATGCATCCCAACAAGCTCACTCAGCGCGGCTCGATCTCCTCGGGCAAAAGCCCGGAGCAGCGATTCGGTGTGTGTCGTGTCGTGATTGGCTGACAAAGGAGAGCCTCCCCCTGTATGTCCCTACCTGCCAACGGAAGCTGGTGCGGGACAGCCATTTTACAGATTTTGGCCAAGATCGTGGAAATCTGATCTTTGTTGGCTTTTCTTGGTCCCACTCGGGGCGGCCGCTGCAGGTCAGTCCGTGGAGGCGGATTCGATCGCTGTTCCGCCGCGAAGCACGAACACCAAAGCCATGCGGGCGGGGAACGAAGACATGAAACGCCGAGACTCAGGCCGCCGAATTCGCAATTCAATCACGCAGCGTCGCCGCCGCTGCCGTCTCGAACAGCTGGAAAAACGTCATTTGCTGGCCGCCGAAATCTTATTTGCGGACAGCTTCGAGAATGGACAGTGGGACGGAAACTGGGCCGAAGATTCGCAGAACGACTGGTTCACTTCGACCCAGCGGGCGACCGACGGCAGCTACTCGGCCGAGGTCGACGGCCGAGCGACCGACGCCACGTTGACGATGGCTAATACCATCGACCTTACTGGCTACGATTCGCCCACGTTGACGTTCGACTGGCTGATCGAAAACGGTTTCGACGGTGGCGAGTACCTGTCGTTGGATCTTTCCAGCGACGGCGGTGCGACTTGGCAAACCGATGTGCTGCGGCTCGATGGCAACGTCGACTCGGAGAACAGTTGGCACAGCGAGACCGTCGACCTGACGCCCTACGCTTCGGACAGCCTGCTGGTCCGTTTCCGCAGCAAAGTCAGTCGCAGCAACGAGGACGCCAACGTCGACAACGTGCAGATCACCGGGATCGAAGCAAATACCGAGCCTGTGGGATTGATCAGCCACTGGACAGCCGACAACACCTCACTGGACGCTGTGGGGAACAACGATGGCACGCTCGCAAGTGGCGCTTCGTACACGCCTGGTGTTTTTGGGCAGGCGTTCTTGTTTGACGGGGTGGACGACCGTGTTTTGGTGGAGGACTCGTCTAGCCTTCGCCTGACCAGGTCGATGACCATCGAAGCCTGGGTGCGAGTGGATTCCTTCCCCACCAGCGGTCACGGTTTGGTTATGTTTCGCGGAGACGATCGCGGCGGGCTTGACCCCTACCAGATCACAACGACACCCAATGGTACCGTTCAATTTCAAATCAGCAGTTTGACCGGCGGGATGTCACTCAGTGCTGCGATGCCGCAGGGTGAGTTCGTTCATGTGGCGGGAACCTTGGATGACGCGACCGGGCAGATGAGCCTATATCTCAACGGCGTCCCTGTCGCGCAAACCATCACATCCGAACGTCCGTTCGGTGCGCTCGACCCCAGCCGCAACCCCGGAATCGGGATTGGAAATCATGGCGGTTTTCCCACCACACCGCACAACTTTCCGCTGCACGGGGCAATCGATGAATTGAAGATTCACGATGTTCCGTTGTCCAGCACGGACATCCTGTCCAACTACTTGGCAGGAAAGGGTGATCCGGAAATATCCATTGATGATGTGATCGTCCTTGAGGGAGACTCTAGCTTCACCTTCACCGACGCGTTTGCGAGTGCGGGCGAAGGTGGATTGTCATCGCCACGGGGAATGGCGTTTGGGCCCGACGGGAATCTTTTCGTCTCCAGTACGGATACCGATAGTATCCTTCGCTACGACGCGGCGACAGGATCATTCATTGATGAGTTTGTGGCGAGCGGATCAGGTGGTCTCGATTTTCCACATGATCTCGCGTTCCACAACGGTGATCTGTTTGTCGTCAGCGGTCTGACCGACTCAGTCTTGCGATTCGATGGCACCAGCGGTGCGTTTATCGGTGAGTTCGTCTCATCCGGATCAGGGGGACTCGACGGACCTCGCGGTTTGTTGTTTGGAACGAGCAACGATCTCTATGTGACCAGCGCCGGCGAAGACGATGCCATTCTCCGTTACAACGCGACCACCGGCGCATTCATCGATGAGTTTGTCCCCAGCGGCGATCAAGGGATGAACAACCCCTCGCGGGTTGTGATCGGTCCCGACTCGAACTTCTATATCTCGAGTACCAACTCTTCTAGCAACTCCGTCCTTCGCTACGACCCGGCGGGGAACTTTATCGATGCATTCGTCGACTCTGGGGCAGGTGGCTTGGATGGCCCAGGGGACATCTTGTTTAGGGACGGCTTGATGTACGTGGGCAGTTTCAGAACTGACTCTGTACTTGCCTACGATCGAGCGACCGGTGACTTCGTTGACGTTGTCGTTACGCCCGGCAGTGGAGGCTTGAACGGCCCGAATTCGATGCTATTCGACAACGACGGACGTTTGTACGTGTCCAGCCGGGTATCCCATGAAGTCCTGCGTTACGCCGATTTGTATGCTTCGGTATCGACCGTTCGTCTGTCTTGGCCGAGCACCCAGGTGATCACCGTTGATTTCGCGACGGGCGATGGATCGGCCATCGCCAGCAGTGATTATGAGTCGACGACCGGCACGGTGACATTCGCTCCCGGTGTCACCTCACAACCGATCTTGATCCCAATTCTTGCTGACGCGGTTGCGGAACCGGACGAGACTTTCGACATCACGCTGTCGGACGCCGTCAATGCATCGATTGCCGATCCGATCGGCACGGTCACGATCATCGAACAGCGTTTGGCGGTCAGCGATGCCACAGTCACCGAAGGCGACACGAACGTTCACTATCGAGGAGCAATCGCCACAGGTGAACGTGATGCTCACTTTAATCCACTCACCATCGGACCCGACGGCAACATTTACACGGCTGTGGGGACAGGCCCCGGATACAACACGATCCAACGATTCAGCACCACAACCGGAGCTTTCATCGATACATTCGTGGACAACTCGGACCCGGATCACAAGATCAATGGGGTGCGGGACATCGTTTTTCATCCCACGGACGGGAAAGTGTACGTCGCGAGCTCGTATACCGATGAAGTACTACGTTACGACGCGACGACCGGCGACTTCATCGACGTATTTGTGAGCGCCGGTAGTGGCGGGATCGACCACCCGGACGGCATGCAATTCGGACCGGATTCGAATCAGGATGGAATGCCAGAGCTTTACGTCACCGGGTGGCTCAGTGACAACGTGGTTCGTTACGACGGAGCCACCGGAACGCCGCTGGGAACGTACATCGCGCCTGGTAGCGGCGGATTACTTAGCCCATTCTCTCTTGCGTTTCGTAACGACGAGTTGTTCGTAACGAGCGGCACCAATCAAATCCTAAAGTACGACGCCGACGACGGTAGCTATCTTGGCGCAGCGGCGAGCTTTGGCGTGGACTCACCGCGCGGTCTCACGTTCGGCTCGGACGACTTGTTATACGTGACGAGTGGAAACAGCGATCGAATCCTTCGCTTTACACCACAGGGCCAGTATGTAGATGATTTTGTACCAGCCGGAACCGCGGGGATGGACCGACCCCGAACGCCCCGATTTGGTCCCAACGGCGACTTGTACGTAACCGCCACCGGCAACAACGAGATCATGCGTTTCGGCGAAGCGAATGACGCTGTCTTCATGATTTCTCTGACGGCGGCCGGCACCGAAGCGCTGACTGTTGACTACACAACCGCACCGGCTGGTGGGAATCCCGCCTCGGAAGGTACGGACTACGAGAACGCCACCGGCCAGGTATTCTTCTCCCCCGGCCAAACGCAGCGCACGGTCGTCGTCCCGATCATTGATGACCTGGACGCCGAGACCGACGAAACATTTGAGATCTTGATCTCTCTGCCTGCCGGTGGCTTGGAGGGCATTGCGATCTCCGATGGCATCGGAATCGGCACCATCCTCGATGATGACTCCAACAACCTCCCCATCGCGGTAGACGATTCAGCGTCAGCCGACAGCGAGGTCGAGCAAATCATCGATGTGCTGGCCAATGATTCCGATCCCGATGGTGATCCAATCACGATCGTTTCAGTTGATAGTTCGTCGGTCGGCGGGGGCAGCGTGGTCATCAATCCCGACAACACGCTGAGCTATACGTCCGCACCTGGGTTCGCCGGTTCTGATTCGTTCACGTATAGGATCAGTGACGGCCAGGGAGGCACGGCAACCGCAACGGTGACGGTCGACGTGACTCAGGTTTCCGATACAGCGATGTTCGTTTCCGACATCAGTTTCCAGTCGCGCAAAGGCAACAAGCAGTGGCGGGCAATCTATGAAGTTCGCGACGAGTTCGGATCGGTGGTTACCGGTGCCTCGATCACCGTCACCTTCGCCGGACAAACCTACAGTGGCCAAACCGACGGCAACGGGCAATTCCGCACCGCATGGCTGCGACTATCCAGCGGAAGCTATGAAGCGGAAGTCACCGACTTGGCGTTGTTGGACCACATCTGGGACTTGACTCAAGGCGTATCCGACAGCGCCGACGCCGACCCGTATCCGGACCGTCTTCTGACATTTTGAACCTGGTCTCGCCGTCTTCGCTGAAGCAATTGCGTAGTCGACGCCACAAACATTTGAGTGACTCGACTCCGTCAATGCTGGCGGGTGCATCGACCGCCAGCTCGGAACCCGTCGACTTCGCCGCGGCGGTCAGATTCACCGCCGGCACAAACGCTCATTTTGTACGGCTTCGTTTTCAACTCGTGTACCAACAAGAATCAGATCTCGAGTAACGGCAAAAACCACCAGCGAATGGCTTAAATTCGCGGCGTTGAAGGCTCGAAAGGTCGGAGCAAATGCAGTAATCCGGTAACACCGATTGTATGTCGCAATGGTCAGCCTGTTGCGAGATCACAGATTCCGAATTGAAGCTGCGGCTGGCCGACGATCAACTCTCCGAGCCACATTCGAGTCAGTGACCGCACACTTCGGAAACCTGACGATTCCGCTAGCCCCACGGCATCAGGACAAACGAGCGGAATGTCCCAAAAAAGCCTCGCTGTTTCCTGTTTAAAAAGCTCTTCTGCGATCGAGGTCCCCGTCTCGGAATCGCGGGCGACAACCGGACCGATGTAAGCGGCCCGATCACCTGACCGAATCATTCCGTATCCCGCAAGCGTGTCGCAGTCATGATTTCGGACGACGATTCGTGATCGTATCGCAAACCCAGCCAGCAGCTGATACCGATCAGCTCCAAACACGCGTCTGTCGATATTTAGGTCCAACAACAACGCCTTATTACCCGTCATGGGTGCAGCGAACGATCCATCGCCGTCGCGCTCCCAGCGATGAATTTCGTACTCTGCCTGGAACCCGAGTCGTTCGTAGACGGGCCGTCCGTCTCGCGAAGCGTCGAGCTTGATGCAGCGAATCTGCTTGCGGCTCAGATAATCGAGGCATTTCCGCATCAGCTCCGTTCCAATGCCGCGACGGCGGAACTCCGGAAGGACAAGGATCATACCAATCCATGCGATGTCTCTTCCGTAGCACGTTGTTGTCGCCGTTCCGACGGGGACGCCGTCCCACTCAGCAAGAAAACAGCCTGTTGGCTCGTAATCCATCAGACATTGCAGATCACTTCGAGTTTGATTCCAGCCTGCCAGCGTTCGCAAGTGCTCAACAAATGGGATGTCATTCGGGTGAAGCAGTCGAATTCGAAGATGACAGGACGCCTGTGCCATGGCCGCTATTCGCTCAACGCAGGAGAGTCAGGAGTGGCCGACAATTTCGCCGAATTCTGCTGTTCGACTTCTGCGTTCCGATCAGGGAACAGAGCGGGAATCACCTTCGTGCTGGCTGTGTAATACGACATCGCGACTAACAGGAGCAGTCCCGCCGTCCCAGTAATTTTCAGAAACGGCCCGTTACGTCGTTTGCCCATCACGGCCTCAGAACTGGTGAGCCAGAGCATCGCAGCCGCAATGAACGGAGACGCCAGAACGGTGACGGCCTGAGCGGCAACGATCGCTCCAACTGGCTTGATTCCGGTCTTGATCACGTAGATCGCCACTCCCATACCAATCAGTAACACCACTGCCGTCAACACTCGCGGGGCACGGTCGCTGGGTGTGCTTCCCAGCTTCAGTGAATCGGCGAGAATGAAGCCGCCGACCATCGAGTTGACGATAAAGGAAGAAAATGCTGCTGAGAATAATCCGAGGCAAAAGATGGCTCGGCCCTTTTCTCCAAACAACGGCTGGAGCTGATTGGCGACCTGCCCAACGTTTTCAATTTTCTCTCCCCGCAGAACGGCTGCCGCGGTCGACATGATCATGATGGTAATGAGAGCCATAATCACCGCCGAAACAACTGCATCCAACATGCCGCCGGACAGGCTTTTTTCCGACAAGCCCTTGAAGCGGACAAGGTACGCCTGATAGTACGCGATGCTCATGACAAACGTCGTTCCGATCAGTCCTAACAGAGGCAAGCCGATGGGCTGTCCACTTTCCTCACCGATAGACGGCAGAAACCCGGCGGCAAGTTCACCCAGATCCGGCTTTGCAAAAAAGAGATTCAAAGCAAATGCGATCAGCATCATCGCGACAAAAAGGGTCATCGCTCGTTCGACGAATCGATAGAGATCCTGAAAGCCAAACAGTACTGCCAAAACGATCGCATTCAATACGACAGGCCAGTAGTCAAATGGGACGTACGCGGAGAGCGCCGAGTGAGCGCCGAGATTGTTGCCGAATTGAAAAGTCGCTGAGATGAAGAACACACTGATCCCGATCACGATGGACGCAAAGCGATTGAGATGCTGAGCCACCAGATCGCCGTTGGACCGCTGAGTCACCGCTCCGAGACGCATCCCCATCGTGACGTAGGACAGCATGAACATGACCGACAACACGACAACCCATATCTTTGAGAATCCCGCGTCGGCGCCGACTCCGGTACTGGTCAGAATACTGCCCGGGCCAATGACGACGCACGCGGAAATCAGCCCCGGGCCAATTGCTCCAAGAAGACCGGGACGTGGGGAATCTGTGTCGTTCATCTTTGTCGCTTCGAGTTCGACCGTATTACCTAATTCTTGTACTTTTGCCGGCGGTTGTCGCCGCGTTTCTTGGCGTCGTCTCGGATTTTCTGTTTCATCCTGGTCAGCCTTTCCGGCCACTGGAAAGTCGGCGATTTGGTCGGATCGTAACCGGTCAAATGACCCTCCAGCCGTGTGGTCGGTTTCGTGTAGGCCAGCTTTGTCTTACCGAATACTTCTTCACAGATGGCGGCGAGCCCTGCGTCGTATTCCCGCAACTCCTTCCTCGTATCGACGTGGTTGTGATCGTGGTCAGGCTGGCGGTTGTTATTGAACCATGATTGCACGCCCTCGGCAAAATACTCGGCGTGGTTGACCGAAGCGTATTTGCTTTTCCACAATCCTTGCGCCATCGCGCGGTCGTAGGTTGCGCGCAACCGGTCGTCGAACGTCGGGTCAAGCTGGACCATGCCCCGGTAATGGATATTGTGAGCGAACTCGTGGATCAGAATGTTCTCGGTGGAATAGGGGTCACCCTTGTAAGCCAAAACATTCTCTTCGGCGCAGGAACAAACGGGTTCCTCCAACGAACCACCCAATCCACGTGCCCGCGCGTCCCAGTAGTCTTTCGGTTTCAGTTGGGAGTACTCGGGGATGTCCGTTGTAAACTCCGTATGTGCGATCACGATCAGCCTGGAACCGCTGTCAATCATCGCTTTTCGAAGGTCCGGCCGCTCTGCCAGCATCATGTCGACAAGGTAGGCTGCTTCCTTGAGCGCATATTCATTGACTTTGTCCGAACTAACGATCGGGTACCCAGACGCGTCAAGATACTTCTTGTAGAACGGGGCAAGATTCAAATCCTTCGGTGGTATCGTGACTTGGTAATCGTGCTCGGCTGACGCGTTTGGTTCCGCTGCCGTGCCAAGATGATTCGGGTTTCCGATCACCAATCGTGCGGCCAACAAGATTGCAACGGTCGCCAGAACAACGTGATTCGAGACAGACAGTTCAATTGGCCAAGCGGTCCGATACTTGGTCATCAATCGACACACCTTTGCGGCCTGATATTCATCGCATTTACTCCACCACTGGTCTTGAAAACATTTGATTCCAACGCTGGCCGGCCACGCTTGTCATTGTTCGTCGGTCGGACGGATGATATTGCCAGGACGCGTCAACAGGCTGACGACGACAAGCATCGTAACGGATAAGGTGATCGCCGGGAGAACTGCATCCAATTCGGCGAGGGCGGCAGGCAATGCTTTCTTGACAAACTCAAGCTCGCTCCAGCCAAGTGTGACGATCGCTCCCGCGCAAATCGACGCAATTGAACCTTGCTTCGTCGCCCGCTCCCAAACCAGCGCAGCGACGAGCGAAGGGGTGATGCAAACGCCGTAGATCGTAAATGCATACAACGCTTTTTCAAAAAAACCTGTTGAAGCCGAGAACATCAACGTGACCAGATAGGCGATCACACCGAATACGATCACAAGACAACGACTGACCAGGAGAATGCGTTTTTGCGAGGCTTTCGGATTGATGTAGGGAAGGTAAAGGTCGTTCACGACACTTGTCGCGGGTACGTGCAGAAATGAATCCGCCGTGGAGATAATAATGCCGACAACCGTCACCATGAACACGCAGCCCAGCGGCAGCGAGAGATAATGACGGGCGGCGTAGATTAGGATGTATTTTCCGTTCTCAGGATCGGGAGTCATGCTGCTGGTGATCCAAGCACAAGCAATGATCAAGAGCTCGACGGCGAACGCAATGAAGATCATCAACGTCACGGCGGTTCGAGCTCCTTTGCCGCTGCGGCTTGCAAAAATCCGTTGGTATTGGTTTGCGTCGCCAAGGATCAGCAAGAACACGGGTAAGATGTAATTGATCAGTTGCGTCGGCGAGTAGACACCCCACAAACTCAAATGTGAAATCCGTTGGTCTGCAGTGAATGCCGACTCGATCCCGGTCCATCCGCCGGCTTTGAACCAATAGATGGGGCAGGCGATCGCCATCGTTAACATGATGATGCTGCCGGTGACCAAATCCATCCACGCAAGGCTCATCAATCCTGCCAGGGCCGCGTAAAAGACGATGAACATCGCTGCAATCAGAGTTGCCTGCCCGGCGGTCAAAATCGCTCGATCGCCGACGATCACTTCCAGCACGGCGCCGCCGGCGTTGAACTGATAACTGACAATGACCATGTAAGCAATGACGAGCGACACCATCGCGAGGTTTCGTGCGAGAGCACCGAAACGACGTTCGATAATCTCCGGTACCGTATTTGCCTCGATGTCTCTCGCCCGCGTCGCAATCAATGACAACAGCGCCATCCCAATGAACGTGGCGACCGGCAACACCATCGCTGCCAAGCCGGTCTCGTATGTCTGCTCCGCATTGCCAACGACCGAACCCGTACCAATCCAGACCGCAAGCATTGTGCAAACCATCATCCACGGCGAAAGCGAACGACCGGCGACGGTGAAATCGCTTTGATCCTTGACATCGCGAGATTTCCGGACCGCGATCCCCGCTAGCAAGACGAGGTACGCGAGAATGCAAATCAGGTAAATCATCGTCGGTACCAATTCGAGCTACGGTTATCCACGATCTGGCGGTCCCGTGATGATGCCAGACGAATCCACGCTGACGACCTGGGATCGACGACACGACGCAACCTCACCTGGATTCTAGGCGATCGAGCATGCACGAGAACAGCTTGGTCAATCAGGTTCCTTTCCGCCTCGTCGATAGTTTTGCAAGTCGAAAGGGAGTTGCCAACTCGGATCGGTCCAATCACCGCAGGGTTGGAAGAAATCTGCCTTGGGCTGGCGGTCGAAGCATCCGCCGTAGATCCTGGGGGTAAGCAGGCGCAAACGGTCCACCGACGTGGTCCCATTGATCAAATCGGGCTGGTCCGTCGTGCATCTTCCGAGATGCCAAAAATGGATCGACCAAACATCAGAATCTTCGGTCGAACGAAACTCGCGAACTGGGCTTGGACTGACGAGTTGTTGTTGGATGGGGCTATCCGCTGGCGATCCGACGCCGACGAAATCGGTCGCTTCAATGACTCGCTCGGACACTTGATGATTGACGGAAGTAATCGCTGCGTCGCGGGCGGTACGGACGACCAAAAGTCCACGTGATCTCATCCTCGGGATAGACTGGAACTCCGGCGTAAACGGCAGCAAATCAGATGTTTGGTCTACAAGGGCAAGGAAATGAAGTGTCTCCAATGTCAGTCAGAGCGTCTCGTCCACAGTGCAAAGGCTGTTGATTATTTTGACGCGACTATGAAAAAACCCTTAAAACTTGAGCTGGATGCGAATCCCGATGCATGGCTGTTCAAAGGCACTCAGGCTGGCGAGCTCAATGCAAGTGTTTGTGCAGACTGTGGCTCCGTGACATTTTCGATGGCCAAAGAAGATGCGGAGAAACTCTACCGCATTCAAAATGATCGATAGCATCGTGCTGTGAGCGACAGATGCATAGCAACCTATTTGCGGGTGATCGCGGTCCCCCATCAACACTTCAGGTCATGAACATCGATCAAGGGTCGGGGATCGGCCTCAAACTGTCTGGATCTCGCCTGGTTTCGGCGCCGAAGTTGCATCGACCGCGGCGCAGTTCGGCCGAATCGTTCAGCGCGTCGGTCAGATTCACCTCGTGCACGAATAGCAATATCTTCGTGACGTCGGTTGCATTGCCCGGCGCGAGTTCGGGAAACCGCCTCGCCGAGGTCTTCCAGAAATACGGGCGCAGAATCTGGTGAACGTGCGCCGAACTATCGAGTCGACATCGGTACCACGATCGAAACCGAGCGGATTGGTTTAGCTTGCGGGTCGTATGTTTCCTCTGTCACCGCCGGATTTTGGGACCCAGTCGGCACTCCAGAAAATCACGGCTGAAACGTGTGCTCTTTGACGATCTGCTCGCCACAATACATCCAGCTCATGGGTCGCTTGTTAACCGTGCGTCCGCACTTGCTGCACGACCCCGTATACTACGCGAACCAGATCAGTCCAAAACGCCACGTCAAAATCAGATGTCTGCTACTCCCGAACAAAGAAAAGGCCACGGAGATTCAGGGAAACCAAGCGACCGGAATCTCGTCTATGGAATGATGGCTCTCCGCGTCGGCCTGGTGCGACAGGACCAGTTGATCGCAGGGCTTCACGCATGGGTTGATTCGAAAGGCGAACGCATCGAGGAGATCCTCATTCAGCTCGGCTTCGTGACTCGAGACGCCTGTGAATTGTTGACACCCCTCGTTGAGTCTTTCCTAAACCGTCATCACGGGAACGCCAACGCGGGCCTTGCTGAATTGTCTTCGATTGGTGGTCTGAAGGCAGAGATTGCTGCGATCAACGATAGCGATCTGCATGAGGCAATTCAGCATCTACCTAAAGAGGATTCCGATGAACCTGGAAGCACGCTCGCCTACTCGCCGCAGGAGGAACGCTTTCGAATTCTTTCGTTCCACCGAAAAGGCGGCCTGGGGAAAGTCTCAATCGCCCTCGACAATGAGGTTGGCCGTCCCGTCGCATTCAAAGAGATACGTGAAGAATTCGCTGCCGATCCCACGTCTCGTGAAAGATTTCTATTGGAGGCAGAAGTAACCGGCCGTCTGGAGCATCCAGGGATTGTCCCAGTATATGGCCTCGGCCACTATCAGGACGGAAGGCCGTTTTACGCGATGCGATTTATACGCGGCGACACCTTCAAGTCTTCGATACGCAAATTCCACAACACGAAGTACGAATCATCTGCTCAGCGGCGCTCGGACTTTCGTAGGTTGCTCGAACGGTTTCTCGATGTCTGCGAAGCGATTGATTACGCGCATGCGCGTGGCGTCCTACATCGAGATCTTAAACCTGGCAACATCATGCTCGGGAGATACGGCGAAACGCTAGTCGTTGACTGGGGGCTAGCGAAGACTATTGAACGAAAAGATTCGGATGAAAAGCATGAAGAGGAGACACTAAAACCGAGATATGGATCCGGCACCGCGAGTCTAGATGGACTTGCAATCGGCTCGCCGGCATACATGAGCCCGGAACAAGCTCACGGTCGATTGGATGAGCTTGGACCTCAAACAGACGTGTTCGGACTTGGAGCAACGCTTTACTATCTACTAACAGGTCAGCCACCCTATGGCAGTGATGGGGAAGAAGACACTCTCGAGAAAGCCAAACAGGGACGAATTGTGCCACCAATCGACATAGTGTCTGGGACTCCGTCGAGGCTCTCAGAGATCTGTTTGATAGCGATGGCAACTCGCAAGGAGAATCGGTACGAGTCGGCAAGGCAACTCCGTGAAGACTTGTGGCAGTGGCTTTCAAATGAGCCAATTTCCACCCTCTTGGCGGCGGTGAATTACTTCGAAGAACTTAACGCCAAGGAACCAAAAGTCCATCAATACAAGATCCGCCTGGCTCGTGAGCTTTCGAATCTATCCAAAGTCTATCAGTCCCTGGAACGCTTGGACGAAGCATTTCATGCATCGAAGCGATCCGTCGCCCTGCTGGATGAAATTTACGCCAGGAATCAACTGAATCTCGCCATATTCCAGGAACTGTACTTCGCTCGCACACAGCTGAGTTCTGTTCTTCGAATCGATGGACGCGACGATGAGGCCACACGTGTAGATGAAGCCAACCAAGAGCAATTTCAGAGCTTGCTAAGATCACTGCCAAAAAACGGATCGATTCGAGACGAATTGTTCAACCTCACATTGCATCAAGGTTTCTCTCCAAAGGAAGCCCAAGAGCTACTAGAGACTGAACAAGAATCACGCATTGACAAAGAAATGCGTCCAGAAGGCATCGATGATGAAACGACACTCAGTGTTTTTGTCGACGACGAAGCACCTCCAATGGAAATGCCGCGACACGTCGACCTTGAAAATCGCTACTCACTGATGTCCTTACTCGGCCAAGGTGGAGCCGGGAGCGTGTACTTGGCGAAAGACAATCTCTTGCCACGTCATGTCGCGATAAAAATCAGTCGAGGGACTAACCGCGATTACGCCAAGCACTTACTGCGGGAGTCGGCAATCATGGCGTTGTTGGGTCACGCGAATATCGTTCCGATCTATGACGCAGGTTACCGCAAAGACACCAACGATCCATTCTTGGTGATGAAGTTTATCGACGGGGAGGATTGGAAGCAGGTCCGAGAACGCTTTAATGTCGGAAGATTGCGAAGTAAACACCAATGGACGGACTTGCTGCAAGGATTTCCGAGCATCTGCGATGCGGTCGAGCACGCACACCAGCTTGGCATTGTGCATGGCGACCCCAAGCCAGCGAATGTGATCGTAGATGCCTGGAAAAGACCGTGGCTGTTTGATTGGGGTCTAAGCAGAGTAGTCAACGAAATGAGGCTGCGCAAAATCGCTGAGGACGTCATCAACGGGTTTCCCGATGAGCTTTCGGCGACACTGTTTGAAGGGCTGAGGGCCGTATCGGTCATAGGCACGCCCGCATTCATGTCGCCGGAGCAAGCCAAAGGTGATGGCATAAGTGAGAAGACAGACATTTATGTGCTGGGAGCCAGCCTGTACTATCTGCTCACAGGACAGCCACCGTTTAGGAACGACGAGATTGCTGGCGACTGGCAGAACTTCTTTCAACGCGTACGCTCGGGCGATTTCCGCAAGCCACGTGAAATCGAGCGTAGAATACCACGAGACCTAGAGACGATCTGCCTGAAGGCATTGGCTACCGAGCCAGGTAGACGCTTTGATTCCGCCGGCAATTTGGGCTCCGCCATTCGCTCGAAGCTGAAGTGAGGAGACTGAACTGCTCCGTCGGTGCGTGGTTGTCTCCTGCAATGCGTAATCAACTTTGCCCAAATGCGACGCTTGCGTTTAAACGAAATCTAACAGTGCATCCTGATTGATGGAAGAGTCAAGGGCGTGATCACTTCCCAAGCCAAATTTGATCAGCTGAGCTTTTCGACACGTCGGTTTCATCGACCGCTGGCGTAAAGCGAAACCGCCCCGGCGCAGTCTTCTCGAAATCTCGGACCAAAATCTGGGAAAGCTGCGCCCAGCCGCCAGCGATTAGCATTCTCTCCCTACGCGGCGCGGGTTTTGAGTCGTAATCCTGGAGGTGCCTTCAACTGACGAGGGTGTAGTTGTCCGACGCAGTTTCGGAGCTTCGAATCGTCACCGTGCGGCGTTGGGTTGCCCGTGCTGAACCGTCGGGGACCTGGCCGAGTCGCTTCACCGGTTGCGTTGCGCGATTGAATCGGCCGACTCCATCGCGCCATTCCGACCCAATCCGTCTTGTCCTGCGCCGAACTCAACTCATGGCGGATCCTTGCGTGTGGGACGCGGGTGAGGGGCTGGGGAGGTGAGGGATCAAGAACTTGCTGGGCTTGCCTATCCAGGATGATCGCGACCCTCGATAACCAATGACATAGCAATGGCTTACGAGTCTGCCATCTCAATTTCCGCAATTATTTCCGGCCTAGTGTGAAGGATTCGCTTTCTCGCTGATCTAATCAATATGAACAGGAATGAAGAGTTTGAAGACGTGGTGAATTCCTATTGGACGGACATTGTTCGACTCGGCATCCTGATGTTCGCTGATGAGACCGAGGCCGAGGAAGTGGCCCAGCAGACATTCTTCAAGGCTTATACCGCGTGGGATTCGTTCGAAGGTCGCTCAAGCGTCCGAACATGGCTGTTCCGCATCGCCATCAATGTCTGCCGGAGGAATCTCACGACGCGCAAACGCTTCCAGGGCGAACGACTCGACCATCACATCGATCTGGCGCATCCCGAGACCGACCTGCGTGAAGAACAGATGAAGGAGAAAGTGAGGCAGGCCTTGAAGCACCTGGCGCCGCCTCATCGTTTGGTCCTGACGCTGTTCTGCATCGAGGGCATGAAGCATCAGGACATCGCCAGGATTCTTAATGTGCCCGAAGGAACGGTCTGGTCACGATTGCACAAGGCCAAACAGCAACTAAAGAAAGAACTCCAAGCGATGGAGGATTGATCATGGACACCAAAGAAATAAAGGCACTGTGCCTCAAGCAAGTCTACGGAGCGGCGCTAACCGAAGCCGAACGGGCCCTAGTCGCTGACTACGCGCAAACAGCTGACGGCAGGGCCTACTTGTGCGAGTGCCAGGAGGTGAAAGACCTGCTGAAGAATGTGGCCGATGTAAAGATCAAGCCGGCCGACCATGAGGCGATGGTCGAGAACTTTGAGCGTACAATTCGCCGGAAGTTCAAAGAGACGGTATTCCAACCTTGGTGGCGAGCTAACAGCGCGCCGATAATTCTAGGACTGATGGCTGGATTGTTTATCGTTCTCGATGATGGTTGGAGTGCCATTACTACTTTGCTGCTGGGAATTTGTGTCTTGTGGCTGATCACGGACTGTTTCCAGCGATACTACTATGCGAAAATCCTGAGCAGGTCTGACCTTTACGAATACGCCAAGGCATCAAGGAAACGGTCGGACCGGATACTGCACAGCCTTCCGGGGCGGGCGCTGTTGACCGCGTTTTCCGGGCTGGCCATCGCGGCCGTGTCTTACGGTGCGTACTGGGGCTATCGACAGTTCGGCTTCATCGCGCCGGCGATCGTAATCTTTGTCCTGATTGATACGGTTGCCGTCGTTGCCATCGTCGTCTACCAGTACCGCAAGCTGAAGCAATCGGATGCCGAAGTCTGGGACTGGTGGGCGGAAGAGATCAAGGAGTGACGGGCAAGATATCTGAATCCCGACGCAGCGATCTCGGTGATCACGGCCGAGGACATCCGTCCCCCCGGTTGCTGCGGCCCGGTCATCGCAACCCTTCATGGCAAGGGCGCGGAATCATCCCTTGTCGCACGTTCCACGCGTTTCCCTATGTCGCGGAGGGTGCATCGACCGCCGGCTCAAAACGTGTCGCCTTCAGCGCGGCGGTCAGATTCACCGACTGCACGAACGTGATCCTCTTCTCATCCGTCCAAATTCGCTCTTTGGACTCGCGGCCACCTTTTTCGAGTGTCCCGTGTTGCCAGAACGTAGATCCATCGGTCGGGTTTGGCGTTCTCTTGCCGCTTCCATCAAGATCGACCTTGCGGGTTCGCTTCAAGGCTTGTTCGAAATCGGCAACCATAACGCGTGCCATAAATGGTATCGCCATTGATCGTCAGCTAGTCTCCCACCGCACGGAGACGCTCGACCTGCTCAGCAACCAGCGTGCCGTCCGCTTTCGGTCCGATCTGGTACGACGGCGCGTACTTGAGGCCTCGCTTGCCAACCGCCTCGCCAAGCTCTCCGACAGGTCCCGCTTCGGCCCCACGCGGACGGCGTTCCACGGTGTCAGATCAGAATCCCAATTGGCCCCCTTCTCGGCGTTGAACTCGGGGAGGATGTCCTTGTATCCGAACTCCCGCGGCGTCCCGCCCACCGCTATTTCATGCAGGGGGAGTAATGCGCCGAGACGTAGAGCAATTTCGGCACATGCTCGGCGTATCCCCGGGTGTCAGCGGCACGCCGCGGCAAGTCACTACGGCGACCAAGGCCCCTTCATTTGCATCCACGGTGTCGCAATTCAACATACAGGCGACGCAAAAGATCATTGTGTGCCAGCGAAATCGCGGCTAGGTTCAATAAAGCTTTACTCCTTTTAGGGGGACACCCCCACCGCACTCATTTTCTCATCGGGTCGTTTTATGAGACGCTACAAGCACAGTCGTGGTTTCACGTTAGTGGAACTTCTCGTCGTCATCGCCATCATTGGCATTCTGGTCGGCCTGCTGTTGCCAGCGGTGCAAGCGGCACGCGAGGCCGCACGCCGCATGAGCTGCAGCAACAATTTCAAGCAGATCGGAATCGGCATTCACAACTATCACGCCGCGTACAAACGCATCCCCACTCAGGGTATCGGCACGGTCGCCACTCCGAGCCAGCCCCGAGCGTGGTGGCAAGAAAGTGCTGCGGGCACTGGCACGCTGTTTGTCAACAACCGGCGTTTGAGCACGTTGGTCGGGATCTTGCCGTTCATCGAACAGCAGGGTCTCTGGGACCAGATTTCCAATCCCAACGCGACGCGAACCGACGGCGACCCGAATGCACCGGTCGGCACCCGCGCCGTCCCTTGGGCTGCCATGGGGCCAACGCCGGGTACGATCCAATACCTGCCGTGGACGTTCGAGATCCCGACGTACCGCTGTCCGAGTGACCCGGGCGTGGGGTTGCCGGCGCTGGGGCGAACCAATTACGCCGCATGCATGGGTGACAGTCATTACTTCACGATGTGGGGACCATGGAACAATCGGCGTGACACACGCCCGCAAGGCCGCGCCCGCCATGCCCAAGCAGCGCACCGCGGCTTCTACAAGCCGTTTGACGAAAACGGTCGCTTCCGCGACGTGCTGGACGGCTTGTCCAATACGATCGCGATGGGTGAAATTGCGACCGATTTGGGCGACAGCTTCATTTCAACCAGTCCTCCGAGAGACGGCCGGGGCCTGGGTGGCAATCTCGCAGTGATTCGGATGGTTCGCGACAATCCCGGGACCTGCGACCAGTTCATCGACCCCGACCGCCCGCGCCACTGGCTCAACGGTGGCGACAGGCTCACCCATGCCCGCGGTTTCAAATGGGCCGATGCCAATCAGATGTTTTCGGGCTGCTTCACGATCTTGCCACCCAACGATGTGTACTGCGGGCGACACAATTCCAACCACTTGTCAGGAACCGCCCCGGTGTCCAGCCGACACACCGGCGGTGCTCACGTCCTGATGGCCGATGGAGCGGTGATCTTCATCACCGATTCGATTGAAGCCGGCAGCCGGAACCAAGGCGATGTCTGGCTCAACGGCACAGGCGACCGCGCGCCTGGCAACGAAAGCCCCCATGGACTCTGGGGAGCGCTCGGGACGCGTGCCAGCAGTGAAACGATCCAGGAACAACTGAATCAATAAACCCGTGTCGATTTCGGATGCCGCGTCTCGACGCGGCATCCACCCCTCATTTTGTAACGATCCATCCCACCTGAATCTGGTGAATCCACATGAAGACTTTTTCTCGATGCCTTTTGATCCTTTGTTCGGCAACCGCCATGATTGCCTCGGTCGGCTGCGGCGATAATTCAAACCCCGGGTCGATGACCGAAGGCGTCGAGCTGAGTGAAATCGAAGCCTACGAAAAGGCCGTCCTTGAGATGGAGGCCGAAGACGCGGGAAGCATGGACGACGTGGACGAATAAACCCTCGACGCCCATGAGGCCAAACGCCGGTGGTCGCCCGAACGCACCACCGGCGATCCTCTTCATCGTCTGCGTTCGGTATCAGACCCGTTTGATCGGCGATTGACCAAGTCAACCGCGACGGGCAATCGAAATCCCTTGGGTCCTCTTTGCCCTACCGCTCGCTCGTCTCTCCGAGCGAGATCGGGCAATTTGCCTTGTAATGCGGTTGGGACGTTCTTGCTACCGCCGAAAACGGTTCCGCTTGACTCCCGACGCAGGCAACCTCTGCTCGTCCGACCCTGATCGGTTTGGATTCGCTGGCACAGCACTTGCTCCAAAGGCGGCGATCTTCACAGCCGTTGCTGTGACAGCATCAAGCGAAATCAAATTCAACGAGGCACAAGATGAAGAAGATCACGATTGCAGCATTGTCGATGCTGACGGCTTTCAGCACGAGCGCCATGGACACACTTCCCGCCGAGGCCCAGACGGTTCGAGCATTGGAACGTCGTGCCAACCGCGCCGCTCGGCAACTGCAGCGCCAGGTCAATCAAGCGGAATACTATTCTCAACAAACTTGGCAACAACTCTCGCCATGGATCGAACAAAACCGCGTCGCCCCGCTGGCACGAACTGCCGATGCGGTCCGCGATACGGTCCGAGAAACAGCCGATGCATTGACCGCTCGGCGTGACGGCCAGTTTGGCTACCGAGATCGAGACCCGGGCAATGCCTGGTTCTATGACTACTACACCTACACGCCGACGTATTACACCTACGATGCCGACGATCGATACTCGGCCGCAATTCGTTACTTCGACAACGACGGCGATGGTGTCTATGACTCGCGGGCAAACTTCACCGACAGCGATAACGACGGGCGATACGACGAATACCAGCGGTATGACTTTTACACCCAAACCGAGGCCGCTGTCGACGCAGACGTCAAGTCGGATAGCGACGATTTCTTCGCCGGACCCGAAGATGCTCGGCGTTACACTGCCACAGGCGAGATCGTCGCAACCAAGAAGGCGACCGTCAACGGAAGCGAAAACTTGGTCGTCCAGATCAAGCGGAATGAAGACCAGACACTCGTGGCCGATCTCGGCCCCGTCGACTCGCTTCGCGGTGAAGCCATTGAAGTCGGATCGACATTGAGCGTCAGCGGAGCGATGGAAAGGATCGGCGACAAAAACGTCCTGATCGCCGAGGGCTTTCGCCTGCGCGGTGGTGCAACGGTAGAAGTCGATCGGAACATCGGCACCCCACTGAGTGGCCAAATCGTCGATGTGAAAACCTCGACGGTCGACAACAGCGATCACTACTTTGCGATCGTCGAATCGCAAGGCGAACGACACCTCGTCGACCTCGGACCGACGACGTCTTACAAGATGGAACTTGCCCCCGCAACGGAGATCACGGTTCGCGGTATTCCGGTCCGTGTGCAGCAGAACCACGTCATGATGGCGACCCGAGTTCGCGTTGGTGGCCAGACGATTCAGATCAATCAACAAACCTCGCTGCGGTAATTCGTCACCCGACAACAGAGGCAACGTCAGCCGGGGATTGCAGTTCCCCGGCTGATTTTTCTTCCTGCCGTCGGAAACGAACCGTTTGTCCGGCCGAGCAAGACGCTCAGATGGGCGAGCATCGTCTTATCGGCTGCAACTCGTGTTACGAGTGGCTACCAAACGTTGCCGGCACCGGGAGTGTACGACTCCGCGTCGATGCTTTCGGTTGTGATGCTGCCTGCTTCCAAGTTGCCATGAATTTCCACCTGAGCATCAAATTCGACGATCGGTGCACTGACGGAGACTACATCGGCACTGATTTCGATCGCGGCAAAATTGATGGTCAAGATCCCATCAGAGAAATCAAAGACCTGTTCAAAGGCGGTGACGCGTTCGGAGATCGCTTCGGTTTCGCTGATCTGCATTTCGATCGCACTGCCCTGGTCGGTCAATTGTTGTTGCAGCGTATTGATCTGTGATTGCTGCTGTGCGACCAGCGTGGCCAAGGCGGCAACTTGTTGTTCCAGCGACGGTGCCGGGGGGATCGTGGTTGTCGTCGTGCCGAACGTCTTCGTAGTCGTCTTGAGCGAAGACGTCGGTTCGGCGGAGATCACGGGGGTGGTGACGAATGCCAACAGCAGCAATGCAAGGGCTCGATGACGTTTCATGGGATGTGATTTGATCGATGGAAGACGATGATGGAAACACGCGAGTGATCTAGTAAGCGGGGTTCGCGGGCGATTGTTACATAGAAATCGGGTAAACTTCGGCATCCGAGGTCGGAAGCCTGTCCCGCTCGAGAATGACAGGCGGGAAACCTCTTCCACGTATTTGCCGACAAGGTCCTGGCTCATGACGTTTCTATTGCGCGTCTTGCTCGTGCTCGCACCGATCTTGCTTCCGCTGCGAAGTAGCTTTTCTCAGCAATCGCCGCCGACAACCACTCCGCTGCATCGAATCGTCCCCCAGACGCCTGCAGAGCTTCGCGAGCTCTTTGGCTACACCGCAACGCGTCTGCCGATCGTCAGCGCTCATCGCGGTGGCGCCGGACCGGGCTATCCGGAAAACTGCATCGCCACGTTTGAGCACACGCTCGCGGAAACGTTTTCGATGCTGGAGATCGATCCCCGGATGACCAAAGACGGCCACGTCGTTCTGCATCACGATTCGACACTCGATCGAACGACCACCGGAACCGGGAAACTGGCCGACAAGACGCTGGCCGAACTGAAGCAGTTACGGCTCAAGGACAGCGAAGGAAAAGTCACCGACTATCAAATCCCGACGCTCGATGAGGCGTTGCGCTGGGCGAGGGGCAAGACGATCTTGGTGTTGGATCAAAAAGACGTGCCGCTGGAAACTCGCGCCGGCAAAATCAGCCAGCACAAGGCGGAAGCTTACGCGATGATGATCGTCGGAAGTTTTAAGGACGTCGTCGCCTGCCACCAGTTGAATCGCGACATCATGATGGAGGTGATGATCCCCAGTCATGCCAAAGTCCAAGCGTTCGATGCCACCGGCGTTCCTTGGCAAAACGTGATCGCATTTCTCGGTCACGTCCCACCGACAGACCATTCGCTTTACGAAGCGGTCCACCAGAAAGGCGCGTCCACCATGATCGGGACCTCGCGCAACCTGGACCGCGTATTTCACCAACGCATTCGAGACGACGCCGATTCGCTCCGCCGCGACTATCAAATGATATTGGGCCGTGGTGCGGATGTCATCGAGACCGATCTGCCACGTGAGATCGGGCGTTTGCTGTATGCACCGCTGTCGAAGTCAACGCTGGGACATCGCTGTTTGCGAGTCGAGTAAAGCCTAGGATGTTGCGGGGCGATGACAGAAAAACGGGGGCAGCAGAACGGCGTCTGGGATGGGCGACAAAAACTGGGTGACAAGAAAATGCGAGAGGCGGGGGAGAGTGCGTGTCAGGCGGCCAGGAACGGTCGGAGCTGCAACTGCCCCTGGGGCGGTTTAACGTCGACTGGGCGGGCATTGACCGAACCAATCCTTGACGCGGACGTTTGAGCCGACGACGCTCGGTCGCATCACTTCGTCCCTTGACACGAACACGCACGGCGTTTCATGAATGGGTCCACTTCGATCAACAAGATGCGTCTGGGCATGGTCGTTCTGGCCGGCACGTGTCTGATTGCGGTCACGGGCTATATGATCGCCGGTTGGTCGCTGCTCGACGCGGTCTACATGGTGGCGATCACAATCTTTGGTGTCGGCTATGGTGAAGTGCGTCCGGTCGTTGATCCCGGGCTAAAACTGTTTACGCTGGCGGTGGTTGTCACCGGGTGCAGTAGCGGCATTTACGTCCTCGGTGGATTTGTGCAAATGATCGCCGAGGGAGAGATCCAGCGTGCTTTGGGAGCCAGACGAATGAGCCGAGGAATCGAACAAACCCAGGGTCACGCTATCATCTGCGGATACGGACGCGTCGGTCGCAGCCTGGTCGCCGAGTTACGGCAGGCCGGAATCGACCTGGTCGTCGTCGACCGAAATTCGGAACGATTGGCGGAAGCCGAACGTGACGGGATTCTGGTTGTTTCCGGCGATGCGTCCGAAGAAGAGATCCTGCGCCGAGCGGGGATCGATCGTGCCAGCGTGCTCGCATCGGTTCTGCCGGGAGATGCGGAGAACGTCTTCGTCACGCTGACGGCCCGTGAGTTGAACGAAACCATCCAAATCATCGCGCGTGGCGAGTCCGAAGCGACCGAGCGGAAACTGATCCGCAGCGGAGCGAATCGGGTCGTCCTGCCGACGATGATCGGGGCTTCCAAAATCGCCCAGCTGATCGCCTGCCCCACGGTCGAGACTCTGGTCACCGATGCCAAGGCGTTTTCGCGAATGAATCAGGATCTGGAAGCGTTCGGATTGGGAATGATGGAGATCCCGATCGGGGCTCAATCGGCGTTGGTCGGTTGCACGATCAAGGACATCGAGCTGACCGGTGACGGCGGCAACGTCGTGGTCGCCATCAATCGCGCCCAGGGCGAGGTCGTTCGCAATCCGAAAATGGAAGACGTCGTGGGCGCGGGCGACCGGCTGATCGTCCTGTCCCACAAGGAAGACCTGCCCGCCGTGACGCGCCGCGCCGCGCAGAAATCCGAGCAGATGTCCTATCGCGGAACACGCTACTAAAAAGTGGGGTACGCTTCCAGCTTGCCAGTTCCGGAAACGCGCCGAGCTTTCAGCTCGCCGGATGGCAAGCTGGAAGCTTACCCCACTTGGCAAGCTGGGATCTTGCCCCATTTTTTTGGCTACAATCTGGGCTGTTTTAATCCCTTGGAGACAGTTATGGATCGTCGTCAGTTTGCCGCAATCTCTGCCGGGCTCGTTGCCGGGGCACATGCATCGGGCCAGTCAGAATCGAATTCGTTTCCGGTCGCCGTGATCGGGCACACCGGCCGCGGGGATTACGGGCATGGCCTGGACACCGTTTGGAACCGCATTCCGGGTGCCTCGATCGTCGCGATCGCCGATGCGAATCCGACGGGGCGACGAAAAGAACTTCAAAAGCTTGGACTCGGTGAGGCCGCCGGTTACGCCGACTATCGCGAGATGCTTGCCAAGACGACGCCATGGATCGTCGCCGTCTGCCCACGTCATGTCGACCAACACCGCGACATGGTCTTGGCGGCGATCGAATCGGGTGCGAAAGGCATCTACGTCGAAAAACCGTTTGTTCGAACGCCGCGTGAAGCCGACCAGGTCTTGGCGGCCTGCGCCAAGCACGGCGCGAAAGTGGCTGTCGCTCATCGCAACCGATACCACCCGGTCATCAAGGTGATCGCGGATTTGATCGAAGAGAATCGCATCGGGCGTGTGCTTGAAATCCGCGGCAGGGGCAAGGGCGACCGTCGTGGCGGGGGTGAAGATCTGTGGGTGCTGGGATCACACGTGCTGAATATGATCACCGTTCTGGCTGGCAAACCTCAATCCTGCTCGGCAATGTTGATCCAGGACGGACGCCCGACAACCCCACAGGACGTGCGGGAAGGTGCAGAAGGCTTGGGCCCACTCGCCGGTAACGAACTGCACGCCAGGTTCCTGTTTGACCGAGGACTGACCGTTTATTTTGATTCGGTCGCCAACGACGGAACCGCGAACCACGGATTTGGTTTGCAAATCATCGGCAGCGAAGCAACGATCGCGATCCAAGCCGATCGCAATCCGCTGGCGTATTTGATCCCAGGCAATCCGTTCAAACGTCGCGATGCGGGATCACGCTGGCTGCCGATCACCAGCG
The DNA here is from genome assembly GCA_033042175.1 of Phycisphaera sp. RhM. GTDB lineage: Bacteria > Planctomycetota > Planctomycetia > Pirellulales > Pirellulaceae > Stieleria. The sequence goes on along the minus strand of WCIL01000006.1, from coordinate 82,344 downwards.
GCGGCGTCGATGTCGCCGAGCCGAACCCTGAACTGATCCACCGGGTTCAACATCATGACGTCGCCGCGACGGATCTCGTTCAAGCGATCCGGCAAAACCGCGAACCCCTGTGCAGTGCCGCCGAAGCAACCCTGACCGTCGAGATGATTTGCGGCGTCTTCGAGTCACATCGCCAGGGTGGCGCCGCGGTCCAATTCCCCCTTTCCCGGCGAGACCATCCGTTGGCCTGATCGTTGCCCCGGTCCATGGGAACGGACGACCACTTGCGAAGCCGCCGCCTTCGATCATTGACTCAAGTCGTCTTGTGGCTTTCGGCGACATCGACCTTCGCTTCTTCGACGTGGTAAAACCGCTTGCAATTGGTGCAAAACAGATACCAGGCGAAATGATAGGCCGCGTTCGCCTTGTGCTTTTTGGGGATCCGTTTTTCCAACGCATGGCCACAGGCACGGCAGGGGTCGCCCGCTTTTTTCGGCTTGCCGACAGACGGCGCGGTGGTAACGGGCGTCGGCGACTCGACAGGCGTCGGCGACTCGATGGGCGTCGGCGACTCGATGGGCGTCGGCGACTCGATGGGCGTCGGCGACTCGATGGGCGTCGGCGACTGGACGGATGCAGCCGGGACGGCGGGCTTCGCCTTGCGCTTGGCCCGTTTTGATTGATACCCTTGATCGACAGCCAGCGGCATCGCCTGCCTTGCTTCGCCGGCCAATTGATCGCAACGGTCGTTGTCTTCGATCCCCGAATGACCCTTGATCCAAATCACCTCGACGTCATGTTTAAGGTATTGATCGAGAAACCGTTCCCAGAGATCCACCGACCGTGACTTCTTTCCTTTCCATTGCCTCGAGGCATGGCGAAACAGAAGCCCGGTGTTGACGGAATCGACAACGTACCGTGAATCGCTGTGTAGCCGAACACGACAACGTCGTTTCAACGCTTCCAGCCCGACAACGGCCGCCATCAATTCCATCCGCTCCACGGTCGTTTGCTGAAACCCGCAACTGAGCTCTTTGTGGTGGTCGCCGAATCGCAAGACGACGCCATAGCCGCCCTTGCCACCTTCCTTTTCCGCGCCACCGTCGGTGAAAATCGACACCCGCCCCACCGGATCGCTGTCGCAATTGTCCGACAGGAAAATCAGTTCCAGCTCGGGTGACCGTGCGAACGAGTACAGCAATTGGCGACGAATCTCGATCTCATCCAAACCGCGTCCGACGTGAAATGGCAACAAGGCCAAGGAGTGAAACCCACGCCGCAACGTCTCCTCCAAGATCGACTTTGACAGCCGCTTGAAGTCCTCGGGGCGGAGTTCGCCTTGGGGATGAACACGCGACGGTGCCAAGAAAATGGTCGCAGGCCGGTCAGACGTCGGGGGCAAGACAAGCAGCTCGCCCGGTCGAAGGTCCCCGGCACGGAAAGAACGGTCGTACGCGTTCGCCACATCGCTGAATGCCGCCGAACATCGACGCAGCGCTGCGGTCGGCTCACCGCCGACACAGTCGACATCGACGACCAATGCGTCCGTCGACAGTTGCGTCAATGCGGTGCTGGAAAATCGGAGCATCGGCAGAAGCGGTCTTGGGCGGCGCTGGGGCGTTTTAGATTAGGTTATTGTTCGTCGTCGGCGGAGCAATGTCTAGGCCGTCCGACGTCTGGGGCCGGTGCGGTGGGGAAAGTGAGCGAGAGGAAAACGATGAGCCGAGAACGACGGAACGGCAAAGCGAGAGGGAGGCAGAATGATCGAGAGCCGTTCTGGGCGTGGCCCGATGCACAGCAACGAAGGCGACTGGGACTCGCCTTGCTCGGACTCAGCTTGCTGTTTGTGATCGTCTACGGGGGCGCGGAATTGATCACGTCGTTGCGAACCACACGATATCCCGTGCATTTCTCGTTTGAATTGTCGCTTCCGTTTGTCCCCGAATTGAGTCTCGTCTACTCCTCGGTCTATTTGATGTTCGGGTTCATTGCACTGACCTTGCCAACCAAAGACCGCCTGAATCAGTTTGTCGCGCAAATGGTTCTGATGACATTGATTGCCGGCGTGTGTTTTCTGATCTATCCGGCCGAGTTGGCGTTTGAGACACCCGAAGTGGTCGGATGGGCGGCGTTGCCGTTTCGATGGGCCGATCGAATCAACCTGACCTACAACTGCGCGCCCTCGTTGCACGTGGCTTACGCCGGCTTGTGCGCCGCGACGATGTGGCGTCGACGGCGCATCTGGGGCATTGCATTTTGCATTTGGGCGATCGCCATCGCCGTTTCGGCCTGGCTGACCTACCAGCATCATCTGGTCGATTTGATCACCGGCGGTCTGCTGGGAGTTTGGACAGCCCGCCAAACGAGTCTGCACCGCATCCTCGCGCGTCGGTAGATTCTTCGCGGTTGGTCGCCAGGCAGGCGGGATCGGGGTATGCTGTAGCCCCCGGCAACCGCGGCAAATGAATCACCCCGTCTTCCCGCATCATGCATGTTTTATTTGTCCACCAAAACTTCCCCGCCCAGTTCGGCCAAATCGCAAACCACTTGGTGCAAAAGCATGGTTGGCAATGTACGTTCGCATCGCGGCACGAAGGTGAAATCGAGGGCATCGGCCGCGTGCTGTACGAACCACGCGGTGGCGCCCGGGCGGAGACAAATTTTTGCAGTCGCACCTTCGAAAATCAAATCTGGCATTCCACGGCGCTGTTTGACGCCCTGAGATCGCGTCCGGACGTCCAACCCGATTTGATTGTCGGACACAGCGGAATGGTTTCGACGCTGTACTTGCGCGAGTTGTACGATGTTCCGATCATCAACTATTTTGAGTTCTTCTATCGCACCCACGGTAGCGACATCGACTTTCGCGTCGACCTTCCTCCCTGTGACACCGCCACGCTATTGCGAGCTCGAACCCGCAACGCGATGCTGCTGTTGGACTTGGAAAATTGCGATGCCGGTTACGCCCCCACCGCATTTCAGCAGTCTCAATTGCCCGCGGAGTTCCGGCCTAAGATCCGTACGATCTTTGACGGGATCGACACGGATTTCTGGAAACCGATCGAACAGCCCAGCCGTCGACTCGGTGCGATCGACATCCCATCGGACCATCGAGTGCTGACCTACGTCAGCCGCGGAATGGAATCGATGCGTGGATTCGATATCTTCATGCAAATCGCCGATCGAGTCTGTCGGGAACGACAGGACGTGTCCGTGCTGGTGATCGGCGAAGACCGGATCGCTTATGGAGGCGACGCCCGATTCACTGAAGGGAAAACGTTTAAAGAGTGGTTCCTCAGCAAACATACAATCGATCTCTCGCGGATCCACTTCGTCGGGCGTGTCCGGCCCTCCGAGCTGGTCAATGTGTTTTCCCTATCCGACGTGCATCTTTACTTGACCGTCCCGTTCACGTTGAGCTGGTCGTTGTTCAACGCGATGAGTTGCGGTGCGTTGGCGATCGGCAGCGATACCGCTCCGGTCAGAGAGTTGATCGAAGACGGAAAGAACGGATTGTTGGTGGACTTTTTCCAGATCGACCGGTGGGTCGAACGTATCCTGCAGGCGCTCGACGATCCGGCCGCCTTCGATTCACTGCGAACGTCCGCGCGGCAGACGATCTTGGATTCGTACACGCTGCCAAAGTGCTTAGACAAGATGCTGGCGCTCTATCGTGAGTTGGGAGTCGGCGTTGCCCCGGATTCGGGTGCCGACTCATGATTCTACTCCTGGGCGGCAGCGGATATGTCGCAACGACGTTTGCGAAGCGGCTCTCCGATCGGGGCCTCACCTTTCGCGTGATTTCAAGGCGGGACTGCGACTACACCCGTCGCGATCGATTGATCGCACTGATCGATCAAACCAAGCCGTCGTTCCTGATCAACGCCGCCGGGTACACGGGCAAACCCAACGTGGAAGCTTGCGAACACCACAAAGCGGATTGTTTGCTGGGCAATGCCGTTCTTCCGGGCATCGTCCGCGAGGCCTGCGAACGGAGAGACATTCCCTGGGGCCACATCTCGTCCGGCTGCATTTACAGCGGCTCGCGTCAGGATGGATCGGGTTTTCGCGAGACCGACCCGCCGAATTTCTGCTTCCGATCACCGACCTGCAGTTTTTATTCGGGCAGTAAAGCGCTCGGCGAAGAGTGTCTTCAAGGGGCGGGCAATGTGTTTGTGTGGCGGTTACGCATTCCCTTCAGCAATCAAGATGGCAAACGCAACTACCTGTCAAAAATGATGCGTTACGAGCGTCTGCTGGACGTGACCAATTCGCTCGCCGATGTGAATGAATTCGTCGATGCTTGTCTTCACTGCTGGCAGCATCGAGTCCCCTATGGCGTCTACAACATCGTCAACTCCGGCGCGGTCTCCACCGGCGAAGTCGTCCAGTTGATTCAGACGCACCACAACATCAACCGTCCCTTTCAGTACTTTCGCGACGAAGCCGAGTTCATGGCCGCGACCGGCGGAGTCCCACGCTCCAGCTGCGTGCTGGACAACTCGAAACTCATTCAGACGGGGTTTCCGATCCGAGATGTCCGCGACGCAATCGCTGACGCGCTGCGGACGTGGCAACCGGAGCGATAACTCCCTGACACTTTTCCGTGCCGACTGCGCCGTTGATCATCGATTCCCCGCGTCTTACTCTCAGTAGCCCCATTCCTCTGCGGGCCCCGTCCCCCAAGGCGTGATCGTGACGCAGTTGTCCACCTCTCGAACGCCGCCGGTCGACCAAGCCGTCCGTTCGACTTCGGTAAGTTCGTTCAGGGAGTGGACATCCCCGGTGATGGTCACTTTCGAATCTTCGACCTCCACCGCCAACGTTTTGGAATTCAACAGCGAGCTGCGTTTGAACGCCGATTCGATCGCACTCTTGATCGCACTGATCGTTAGGGGCGAAACCACGCCAATCTCATTGTGAATTCCTTGAGCGCCACGGAGATGGCGAAGCGCACGGTCAACGGCGTCTTTTTGGTAGCGGTGTTCAACCGTTCCTTCCGCTTTGATCCAGCCATCTTCGACAGCGATTTGAATGTTCCGATCCGGCACTTCCGAATCCCACTGGAGGGCATGGACGGCTGCAGCGGCGATCTGCTCGTCATCCAACACGTTTGCATCCGACGGCCGGACCTGGATTTCATTGGCGACCGCACGCACACCATGAATACGTTTTGCCACCTCCTCGGCTTTGTGTTTTACCGAATACACCGGGACGTGACCGGCTAATGTCACCACTCCGTCCTTTACGGTCACACCGATCTGTGCGGCATCGACACTGGGCTCCCACTCCAATTCGTCCAAAACGTCACGCTGCAGGTGTGCGTCGGTTTTCATTTCAATGGTCTTTTTCATGGTCCCTTTCACCTCGCTCGGCCATAGAACACGCCGTTTCCATTGACCTCACTGTTTTCTCTGGACTGGAATTCCGCTCTGACTCTGGCCCAACGGTTCGCTTCATCCACGATTTGGGCGACGGTCATCTGACAGGGTGCAAGTCGTGTGCCAGTCGAGCTGACGCCGCGGTGACCTGCACGAGCCGCGCGGGGCCGCGCTCGTCGATCAACTGAATCCGCGTGCCGCGGGGCAATTGATCCCTCAGCTGCCCGATCAGCACCTGTTTCTCCATGATGATCAACGCATGCTCCTTCTCGGCGATAAACTCGCTGAGCCCTGATGAGTTGCCGGCATCAAAGTGCCGAACGTCGCTGCGTTGAAGATAAAACGGGACCTCGGAAAACTCGTGAGAAAGCGTGGCTATCGCTGAGTTCTCTCCCAACGGGATCGTCGCCCGCAACGGAGACGCGGCGGCGAAAATCGTTTGCTGACGACTGTACGTCGGAACAATCTGATGCATCACCATCACCGCCAACAAGAAAGCCAGAGCCGAAGACGAACCCCACGCATACTTGCCCTGATGTCGATCGGCAATCATCAACAAACTTCCCACCAGCAGCGACATCCAAATCAAAATCCATACGTAGTTCGCAATCGAAACACTCGATCCGGTCAATGCGATGAATGCCGAAAACCCGACGCCTGCCAAACAGGTCGCAGCCGTTGCGGTTCGTGCCGACCAAAAACGGGCCAACCACTCGCGCCGATCGGTCGCCGATCGCTTGGTGGCATAAACAAGATAGTGACCGATCATCAACGACAAGGCGGGTGCGGCCGGCAACAGGTAAGTCGGCAACTTGCACTTGGCGATCGAAAAAAACACGAAACACCATCCGCTCCACAACATCAGAAAACCCAACACCGGGGGACGGTCCTGAGACACCGTCCGCGTTCGCGACGCCAGAAACCTGACGTAGGGAATTGTCAAGAACGTCCACGGATGGCCCGCCAGCAACAGCACCGGGATAAAAAACCAAATCGGTCGAGCGTGAAACTCTCCAGCGAACCTCGCCACATTGTGACGGTAGAAGAATTCGACCAAGAACGACGGATCCTGCATCGTGACGGCCACCAACCAGGGTGCGGAAATCCCAGCGACGACAGCCAGCAGCATCAGGTAATGCCGAATCGTCGGCGCGAAATAGGATTCGGTGAGCCAGCTGAAAGCGATCAACGGAGGAATCAAGAGCACCAGCGCAAGCGGCCCCTTGGTCAAAAACGCAAGGCCACAAAACGTCCCCGCCGCCAACCACCAGCCCAGATGCAACGTTCGCTTGCCGGCGGCAGGCTTGATCGCTTCGTAGACGCTGAACAAGGAGAGCGTGGTCAACAGTGTCAACACGCCGTCGATCAAGAGATACCGACTGGTGAAAACGAATCCCACCGACAACATCAGCACGCCGGTTGCGAACAGTCCGATTCGACTGCCAAGGTTGCGATTGCCAAACCACATGGTCGCCAGCAAGCTCCCGAAGGCCGCCAGCGCCGGAACCAATCTCGCCGACCATTCACCGATGCCAAAGACTCGATAGCTGATCGCACACAACCAATACAGCAGTGGCGGCTTGTCATAGTAGGGCTGGAAATTGAGCTGTGGCAGGACCCAATTCCCACTGACAAGCATCTCACGCGGGATTTCGGCATAACGGGTTTCGTCTCGATCGATCAGCGGATAGCCGAGATTCACAAACAGAAAGAGTGCCGCAATGAATAACAACAGCCCGTGAAGGATGGAAAATGGTCCGGATACAACGCCTTTTGTCGCCGCGGAAGGAAACTGAACCGTGTTCCACCAGAAACGGACCAGTCCTGCCAGCACCGTCGGAATGTGAGATGCCGAAACCGTGCTGTTGCCGGCCGCGCGCGGTCGATGGGACACGCCCACTTCAACCACCGAGTGCCCACGCTTCTTTGCTTCCGTCAATAATTCCGAGTTGACCAGGAAACCGCTGGTGGAAATCGTCAGCCCTTGCACCACGTCACGGTGGAACAGCTTGAGCGCACAATCCACATCGCGAACTTCGCTGCCGAGCATACATCGAACGATGCCGTTGTAGACGCGAGAATAGAAACATCGCAATCGGCTATCCTTGCGATCGATCCGATAACCGCAGACGATGCTGTACCGCCGGGACAAAAACAGCAGCCGGTCCAATTCGGTCAAATCGAACTGGCAGTCCGCGTCGGTAAACGCCACCAGGTCACACGTTGCCGCCGCGAATCCATCGCGCAGGGCGGCGCCATAGCCCAAATTGCGGTCGTGCCGGATCAGCCGAATCGCTGGATTCCGAACCGCCGCCTGCTGGACCAGCGTCGATGTTTCATCGCTGCTGCCGTCGTCGACGACAATGATCTCGTAGCGGTCGGTCAATCCGCCCAGTGCCGATTCGGCTTCGGCAAGCGCTTGACGAATCACCTCGGCTTCATTCCAGGCCGGCAAGACCAGCGAGAGACTCGGTGACCGCTGGGGAGTCGAAGGGATCGTCGGTACGTGGCAGGGTTGGACTGTCGGTTGGAAAAACTGATGCATCCTTGCATTCCTTTTTTACTAAAGTGATAGTAGTTGGAGTTGTCATGTTGCCGATCGCGTGACACAAGTTCAATCGCTAGAGCGTCCGTCCTTGCATGGTCGCCACGTCCTTGGCGGACCGTTTATCCGAGTGATATGTGAACAACCGGTTTTTGCAGGAGTAAAACGTGACCCAGAGTTTGCCGTCACGGATCAAGAGCCAACAGAACCCGGGCGTGGCCTTGGCGAAGACTGTCTGCTCGGTCCAAGACGTGCTACGCAGCTTGCTTCCGCTACCGCTGACGATCTGGCACCATCCTTGACCACTCTCATTGAGTTGCAAATCGTGATCATGCCCAGACAAATACAGATCGACGGCGTGGTCTCGCAGCAATCCCGGCAATGATTCAGCGATCACGGGATCGCCGCCATGTTTTCCACCCGAAATCGCCGGGTGATGTCCGATGACGATTTTGAATCCTGCGTCGCTTTGACTGAGTTGTTGATCCAACCAGACCAATTCCTCGTTGGCTCGGCGGTCACGATTCGCAATCAAATAGGTGTCGATCACAAACAGGTCGATCGCAACCTCATCGATCCAGTGGCGAACCGAATAGTGATTGGCCGGCATCGTCCAACGGTCGCTAATCTCCGTGTAACGAACTTGAGCACTGACGTCGCCGCCGTAGTCATGGTTTCCGAGACAGACGTAGAATGGAAATGGAAACGATGATTCATCAAACACATTTTCAAAATCCGTTTGGAATCGCGGGTCGTCGACCGAGTCGACACCGCGTTCGTAGAAGTTGTCGCCCAGCAGCACGGCGGCATCGGGCACAGTCTCGCTGGTATGACGCCGCATGGCGGCCACGACCTCGACTCGCTGCGGGGAGTCGCAACCGGTATCCCCGACGACCAGCAGGCTAAATTCCGAATCCGGATCGATCACTTCTGGTGACTCGATGATCTCGAACGCTCGTTCGCCAATCGTGACAATGAGCCATTGATTATGTGCGGCGACTCGATAGCCTCCATAGACCAGCATCGCCAGAGCGACGACGACGACGGTTCGTTTTGCGAACTTGTTCATGGGGTTCTCTCGACGCCGACGTAGACGTGGATGGGTAGAAACACTGCGAACACAACAACTATTCCTTTCGTATTTCGTCTCAAGCGGATGTCGATTATCAATCGGCCTCAGGACGGCACAATCAGTCCTCGTCGTCGCTCAGGAGTTCATGCAGGTCGTGCCGGGCGTCGAATCGTTCGTAATCACGCACCGAAACGCCAAAGTCATGAAGCAGGTTGGCGGTCCAGGTCGGCCAGGGCGAGACTGGTGTTCGCGAGGAGGCCAGCACATTGACCGGCAACCACAGTTGCGACACGACCAGCACAACAAGAACGAGGCATCCGATCGCCAGCGATGCCCGACCGCGAGCATGCGAGGAATCTAAGCCTTGTGTTGTTTCGACCTGCGAAACCAACCGTTCGGTGCGTCGAACGATGGCGCTTTTGCGGCGACCAAAGGCGAGCGTGCACGTGGGAGCGGTGGCACTCTGCTCGGCAACCTTGGCCAGTGTTTTCAAGTAGCTTGCGATCGTCTTCCCTGCCTTCGCGGCGACTTCATCGCAATGAAACTCGCGCGTCAACTCGGCGTTGCGGGCGGCCCACCAGATCGCCGGATGAAACCACAGCAGCGCGTTGCAGGTACCTTGCAGGAAATGCTGAAGCGGATGGTTGGTTCTCAAGTGTTCCAATTCGTGAAGCAGCACGTGCCGCAACACGTCTTCGTCTTCCCGCAACAGACAACTTGGCAACACGATCGTCGGACGCTGCAACTGCCAACAAAACGGACCATGTTTTTCAAACGAGACGAGCCAACGCAGATGCTTGGGCAATTCGTCTCGTTCACCCAGCGGCAGCGTCGCGATCTCTTCGTCCGTCATCACGCGACATCGTTGGGAGAAGAACTGCGACAAGACGATCATGCGGCCGAGACGTCGGATCAGGACAACAGCAAATCCGATGGCCCAAACGACAACCAAGGCTTTGATGATCCAATCTTGCAATGCAAACATGGTTCGCGCCGCCGGCTCGCTCAGTCGACCGAGGTCGTTGAACAGGCGGAGATGGGGGAGCAAGAAGGCGGCCGCGATCAGTCCCAGGATCGCAACAAATCCGATCGTCCATAGCCGACAATTCGTTGCCGCGTGGCCGACATAACGACTGAGGACAACGATGCCGACCACGACAACCAGGACCTGCAGGGGCAGGCTGGCGACGGTTTCAAATAGCTGAGATGCAGTCATCGGTCGCGTTCCGCTTTGGCGGCTGCCTTTTTGACCGCCACGATGTCTTCCGGGGAAACCGAGTCACTATTGAGCAAGCTGAGCACCAAGGATTGAACGGATCCGCCGAACAAGCGATCGGTCAATTCGTGAATCATTCCATGCCGCACTTCTTCACGCGTCACGGCGGCAGAATAGGTGTAGGCGCGACCCACTTTTTCACCGCGACGGACAATCCCCTTTTCTTCCAAAATGCGCAAGGTCGTCATGACGGTGGTGTAGGCCAAGTCGCGATCGATGGCATCGACGACATCATTGACGGTCACGCGTTCGCGCTCCCAGACAACGTCCATGACCTCCGCCTCGCACTTGGTGATCTGCGTTCGGGACAATGAATTCATTCCTGATTCGGATGGATGATGGGATGGACAACAGGGACAATCAATCATCGACGCAACTTTGCCGACTCGTGGTACAGACGCAGGTCGATCTGTTCGGTGACAAAGCTGACGTGCCCGTCACCCCACAAAAAATTCGCTCCGCCGGGATGACGACTCGAAAAATCACATTCATCGGCCAAGGGACTGTTGATCCCTTCGAGCGTTGAACCGACTAACCGCGCCGCCGCGTCTTCTCCCGCCAAGTCCACACCGAACCAAGTCGACGGCACTTGAGCCATGGTCCGTTCGCCGACCACAAGGGTGACGCTCAGCCCCCGTGCGAAGTCACGAAATCGGGTGTGTCGATTTTCCAAGAAGGTCCCATCGCCGACCGGCGCCGGTATCTCGTCGTCCGGTTCCAATGTTCCGAATACACCGACGTAGTTGGCCGTCGGTAACTCAATCAATTCAGCGGGCACCACACCCGAGTCGCCATCGTCGCGCGAATGCAATCCTTCAGAATCCTCCTCCTCGGCAAACAACGTGAACACCGGTTCGGCAATGTCGGACGGACACAGCAGGACCTCCAGCGAGGTGTGACGAACATCTTCATGGCGTTCATTGGCGACCGAACGTTCGATTTCAATCCGGTCGGCAAGCGCCGGCTGGCCCAAGAAGGGTAGAATCGAAACGGCCCAACCGTACGCCGATTCCGATGGTGGATCGAAGGTCCAACCGGCGGGAAGGCTGCGTCGGGAGTGGTGATGACTGTGCAGCGCCAGCCCGGTTTCGCGCAGGTGATCGACGCACTGAACGCGTCGCGCGGATTCTCGAACGCTGCCCACCGCTGGCAGCACCAGCCCGGCGAAAATGCCAATCACCGCCAGCGTGACGAGCAATTCGAGTACGGTCAGTCCACGCGGCCATCCGACGGGCCGAGAGAATCGCAGGCTCACATCCGCTGGACTAATTGGCTTCATCGGCGACATCCGTGACCGAGGTTGACTGATAAAAACGCATTCTACGAAGCGATTAGTTTTTAAGCAATGCCGACTTCCTGATCGTCTGCCCCTGGCTGTCGAGGCAACACTATCCATCCGTAATACACCGGCAAGACCAGCAAATGGACGATCATCGCACCGGTCAGCCCCGTCAACAGCACCAGGGCTATCAGGCAAGACCTTTGCAACGCAGCAGTCTTGACAGCACATCGAGTCGATGCTGTGACTGCTCGGTCCGCTGTTGCAGCTCCTTCAAGTATTGATATTCCTCAACCAGAATGTCTCGAAATCGGGTTTCCCAGCGTTTGATCAGCAGCGGACCGAACAGCAACGCCGCTTCGCGATCCACCGCGTCGTAGGCCGGATCGGCGGATGACCGATCCAGCCGGAATCTCATTACCACGTAGCGCAGACGCCCCACCACAAGCTGCTCATCGACCAGATGAAACGCGTTTTGCAACGCCCAAGCCCGGACGGCATCGGGGCGACGATTGGGTTGCAGCAGCACGTCGGGCGGGACACGGTCGAGATGAATTTCCAGAATTCGAGTCATCAGTTCACCGCCCATGCCACAGATGCTCAAACTGTCCGCTTCGCCCGGTGAGAGCCCCTCCAAACCATCGGCAAGCCTGACATCGGCGGCCAGTCCACTCAGCGTCGACCGCGAATTGTCGAAGGGGCGTTGATTCACTTCGATTGCGATCCCACGTTCGATCCGCCCCGACGTCAACAACGCTTTGAGCAGATGCCCGTGGTCGGAACCGATGTCGGCATGCACGCGACTGCGAATCTGCACCGCGACCGCTTTCAGGCGTTCGTCAAGTTTCGGCATGGTGAGAACAAGCAGTCGTCAGAAGGGAAATCGCTCGTCCACGTCACTCTCGGCAAGTTCGACGAGAAACGTCGACAATCGCTCGACAAGCACGTCCATCAACTGGCGTCCTTTTTCGGCCGTGGCGGGATGCGGATTTCCGGATCCGGATTGGCGTGTCAGCAAGTGCCAGGGACGCGTGATGGAAACCCAGCCCTGATTGACGGCGTCAAATCGTGTTTTGTTTACCGCCCCATCATCCGCAGTGATCTTGCCTGTTGCATCAACATCGACAAACTCAGAAAAATACGCCAGCCCGAGTGAGGTTTCCATTTCACCGGCGTGGTCTCCCGCATCTTCGAAAATTTCTCGCTGCACATCGGCCGAGATCCCTCGGAACCAATCGCACAAGAACAATCGGCACGGAGTCTGGTTGTGCATCTCACGCAACAGCGGCTTGAATTCGTTTCCTCCATGGCTGTTCAGAATCAACAGTTTTTCAATACCACAATTGCTCAGCGACTCGGCGAGATCTCGGATGATGATGCCCAACGTGCTCGGGTTCAGATTCATCGACAGAGGAAACTTCACCTGATTGGTTTCGGTGCCGTACGGAATCGGCGGCAACATCACCACGCGAGCGCCGCGATCCCAGGCGGCTTCGCAGGCGCGACTGCCGATCGCTTCGGCTTGGAACGTATCGGTTCCATAAGGCAAATGAAGATTATGGGGCTCGGTCGCCCCGGTCGGCAGCACGGCGACTTGATAGTCACAGTCTTTGACATAGCCGTAGTTGATTTCCGAAAGGATCCAGGGGCGCATGGTGTTTACTTTCCGCTTTGCTCGTCATCGGGTTGAACGGTGAACGGAATCAACCGATTCGGATTCCAGTTCACCGGCCGCCCCTTCGCTTGGGCGGCCAGCCAGTTGAGTGCCGCTTCGTGCACGATTTCGTGACCGCCGTCGAACAGGGTCAGTCGGCTCGTCCCCACGGTTCGGCGAAAAATCGGGACATGGTTGCCGTACAACGAATCCGGCTTCGCTGCGTTGATTCGCTGCAACTTCTCCGACACCGTACGCGTTTGATACAGCTTGTCGATCGCATCGGCGTTCAACGCCGTCGACGCAGGAACGGCGGCATTAAACGCCAGCATCGAATGCGTAAACGGGACGCTCCCCGCACGCCCGTCGTTGATGCCATGATTGAGATCCAATGGAGGAAGCCGATCCGCCTTGGCGATCCAGTTCAGCGGGGAACGATGCCAGGCGGCGTCACGAAGTTCCGTCGAGGCATCCGGCGCGCCCCCCAGTGCCGACTCGATCATGGTGGCATAGCGATCGAACGACGTTCCCTTGCACTGACGATGCCAAGCGGCGATGTCCGAGATGCCACACCAAGCCGATACCCCGGCCCACAACTCCGGCTCACGTGCCGCCATCAACATCGATGCGTGCCCGCCACCGGAAACGCCGATGCAATAAATTCGATTCGCGTCGATCGATGTTTCGGACTTGGCAAAGTCGACGGCGCTGCGGATATCGGCAACGACAAGATCCGACCCCATTGCGTCGGGCGTCTTGTTGATGCCGCGAAAATTGGGGTGAATGAAGGCCCAGCCTGCTTGCCGACACCACTCCGCGTACTGAATCTCACCCCCGGTTTGACGATAGTCGCTCGACCAGGTGTGCAGCGCCACGAGCAGCGGCACCGGTCCGCCCGATTCTGGAAACCAGATCAACGTCGGTTGCATCGATCCATCACCGTCGGATCGATAGTGAACTTCACGGACCCCCTCAGGGTAACCCGGCACTTGCGCAGCGACATTCAACGCATGCAGCAACATCGCGACGGCGAACAGTCCGACGGCATGATTTTTGATCGATATCAAAACAGTTGGGCCCTGGGCGGTATAAACTACGGGTTTTACAGTGGCGTAAGCTTCCAGCTTGCGAATTCCCCTTCCATCATTCAAGGGCAGGATATGCTACACCTTCCAACCCGGTTCATGTCCCTGGCAGCGATATTTCTCAGCTCGATTTCGTTTGCAGCAGAGCCCATCGATGTTTGGCCCGACTTGGCCCCGGGCGAGACGACTCGATCGATCGGCCAGGCATTGCCACCGCGACCAGGCGGCAAGAAAAATGTCACACGAATCGCCGGGGTCACTCGGCCGACACTGCAGGTCTATCGTGCTGAAAAACCGAACGGAACCGGCGTGGTGATCTTGCCGGGCGGCGGCTTTTCGTACGTCGTTCCCGATTTGGAAGGATCCGAAGCGGCCGAGTGGCTCAATTCTCTGGGCGTGACGGCTTTCGTCCTCAATTACCGCACGAAGAACGATCCGGCACAGGTCGGATGGCGGCGTCCGGTACAAGACATCCAACGGGCGATGGCCGTGCTGCGATCCCAAGCCGAGCATTGGAAATTAAAACCCGATCGCATCGGCCTGCTCGGTTTCTCCGCCGGCGGCCAAGTCGCCGCCAGATTCATGAGCGACCCGAAGACGCTCACTTACGAACGAGTGGATTCGATCGATGACGTTAATCCTCGCCCCGATTTCGCGATACTCGTTTATCCCTGGCGGATGTACGATGCGGCGACGGATGGCTTCGTTGATGGAATCGACGTACCGGCGACAGCGCCGCCGACCTTCTTGGTCCACACACATGATGACAATTCCACAGCGCTCGGAACGGTCTTGTATTACATGCAACTCAAGAAACAGAACATCGCAGCGGAGCTTCACGTGTTCGGCAACGGCGGACACGGCTACGGCATCCGTCCTGTCGAAGGCTCGCTCATTTCGACCTGGCCCTCTCAGGCGGCCAACTTCTTACGCTCGCTGTCGCTCGTCGATTAATTGGCTTGGCGTCTAATTGGCTTGGCGTCGTTGCGTGAACCGCTGTTTGTGCCTTCATTTCGGGCGCAGCCGAGTTGCGAATTCCGGCGTGGATGCCCCCCCGGGATCCGCTGCGTCTAGAATGGTTCCAGCGAAACCTTCCCAACCTGCCACCTTCTCGTCAATAGCATGCGATTCAATCCCAACCCATCGGTGACGCGGGTCCTGGTTCCTCTCCTGGTGTTCCATTCCGTTTTATCTGCGGTGACCGCGGTTGCACCGGCCGAGGACTCGCGGCCCAACGTCGTGATGATCATCGTCGACGACTTGAACGACTTGCCGCTGGCCCCAGATGGCAAGCCGAGAATCAAGACCCCGAACATCGATCGCATCGCTCGACGTGGCGTCACGTTCACCAACGCCCATTGCAACGATCCGATCTGCGCCCCGTCGCGGGCGAGCATGTTGTTTGGCCTCTATCCACAAACCAGCGGGCTGTACTGGTTCGAGAAATGGAAAGAAAACGGCGTCCTCGATCAATGCGTGTCGCTCAATCGGCATCTGCAAAACCACGGCTACACCGTGTTCGGCACCGGCAAGATTTACCACGGCGGTCAGTCCGACGGAGCATTTGATCAGCGCGGTCCCAAGCCCGACGTCGGACCTTGGCCGTGGGATGGAAAATCAAATCAAACTCATCTTCCCCATCCGGCGATGATGTACCTGTACGACACCGATGGTGACATGGATTACAAGTGGGAACACCACTTCGGCCCACTGTCGATGATTCCGGATTGGAAACCGGATCCCGCAGCGGGGATCCCCGGTTACAAGGGATGGCGGTTGGGCGGCAAACCGTTTCGTTACAACAGCGATGACGATCGAGACAAGTTGGCGGATGAACGGTGCGCCGAGTGGTCCACCGAAGTGATCGCGAGGCAACATGACCGACCCTTCGCGATCTTCACGGGATTGGTCCGGACACACACGCCACTTTATGCGCCACAGGAATACTTTGACCGCTTTCCGCTCGATTCGATCGAGCTTCCCGAGACGATCGAAGACGACTTGGCTGACTGCGCGACCGCGCTGGCCGATCGATCGCTGTACGGCTTTCGGCGGTACAGGATGCTCGTGCGTCATCAAGACCGGCAGCTTTACAAGCAATGGCTGCAAGCCTATTTGGCCTGCGTTTCCTTTGTCGACGATCAAGTCGGGAAAATCCTGGACGCCATTGACGCCAGTCCCCAACGTGACAACACCGTCGTGGTTTTCACCAGCGATCACGGATTTCACATGGGCGAAAAAGAGTTCCTGTACAAACAAAGTCTGTGGGACGGCGCGACGCGAGTTCCGCTGATCATCGCCGGTGTCGACGGGATGCCCCAAGGCGTGACCTGCGACCGTCCGGTCTCGTGGATCGATCTGTACCCGACGTTGAACGAACTGTGCGGATTGCCCCGAGAGCCGAATGCCGTATCGGGCGGTTATGAACTGGAAGGGCACAGTCTGGTTCCCTTGGTGATGTCGCCCGAAGGGGACTGGGACGGTCCCGATGTGGCGATCACAGCATTGCCGGGGAAAGACCACAGCCAACACGAACGACACGGGGGCACTTGGTTCCGCATTTTTCGGTTCGCAGCAAACAGTACCGCTACACGCTTTGTTCCAGCGGAGAAGAAGAACTCTACGATTTCGACGCCGATCCCCGCGAGTGGAACAACCTCGCGGATGATCCGGCTTACACTGCCATCAAAGCAAAGCTCAAGAAACAGTTGATCGCGTTGCGTGATGGGGCGAACTGGGAGTCGCTCGTCGATCTGCATCGCTGGACGTACGGGGCACAGAAAGGAGGCATCGGTTCAAGCGAAGGGACGCTGACATTCAGCGGTCATTCGTCGTCCTACTTGGCGACGATTGCAAAGTACAAAAACTTTGAATGGGAATTCGAAGCCAAGTCGCCCGACGCCCGACAGATACGGGTCAGCTATCACGCCCGCGTGAAAGACCATCGTGTCGTGGGAACCGTCGCAAATGTTCCTCCGACGTCATCCAACCTGGAAGGCGTCGCAGTTTCCTTTGAGCCGGGACAATGGAATCGTTATCGCATCCGCGTGGTCAACGAACGCTGCCAGGTTTGGATCAACGGCAGGTTGCACAGTGATGTGGTCGATGCATCGAACGTCGGTGCCGGAGTGGTCGGGCTTGATTTCCCGGCAATGGCCGAACCGACGCTCAGCTTGCGTGACGTTCGGATCAGAACGCTGTGATCGATCTCAAACTGGATGCTTTCGCCACATGTTTTAACGTGGCAGGTCTTTGGCTTCGGCGTAGGGACGTCGCGAGAGTGCGGCTTCGCCGACACGCTGGATCGCCAGAATGAACGCGGCGGTACGCAAATCGACGTCACGCTTTTTGGCGACCTCAGCGACACACGCATAGGCCTTTCGCATGTGGTCGGTCAGTTCGTGGCGGATGCGTCCGAGTTCCCAGCGGAATTGTTGGATGTTCTGCGCCCACTCGAAATAACTGACCGTCACGCCGCCGGCGTTGGCCAGAATATCCGGCACGACCAGAATGCCACGTCGCCGAAAGATCTCGTCGGCTTCGGGAGTCGTCGGTGAATTGGCGGCTTCAACGATGATGCTCGCCCGAACGTCTTCGGCATTGTCTTTGGTCAGCACGTCGCCGAGTGCGGCGGGGACCAGGACATCGGCGTTCCAGGTCAACACTTCTGAACTTTCAAACGCGTCGCCACCGGGAAATCCGGCGACGCTTCCATGCCGGGCGGTCCACTCAACCAACTCATCGATGTTCAGTCCTTCGGGGTTTGAAACTCCGCCGGCATGATCGCCGACGGCGACAATCTTGGCGCCCAGTTCCGCCATCGTCCGAGCCGCAAAACTGCCCACGTTGCCGAAGCCTTGAAAGGCAACCGTGACGTCCGTGATGTTTTTTTTCTGTGAGCGAAGCACTTCTTCCAGCACGATCGTGACGCCGCGACCGGTTGCTTCTTCACGGCCTTCGGATCCGAACAGGTGCAACGGCTTGCCCGTCACGACCCCGGGAGAGAATCCGGCGTACTTGGAATACTCGTCCATGATCCAGCCCATGACTTTGGCGTTCGTGTTGACGTCCGGGGCCGGGATGTCGATGGTGGGGCCGATGACATCCTTGATTTGGCCGACGAAGGTGCGTGTGATCTCGTTCAGTTCACGCTCGCTCAAATCGCTCGGGTCACAATTGATCCCACCCTTGGCGCCGCCGTAGGGAACATCGACGACCGCGGTTTTCCACGTCATCAAATTGGCCAGTGCCGTCGCTTCGTCTTCGTCGACCGAGGGGTGGAACCGCAATCCGCCCTTCATCGGTCCGCGGACACGACTGTGTTGCACCCGGTATCCCATATGTTGGATCAGTTTTCCTTCATCGCTCTCGGTGATCAGACCGACCTTGACGATCCGCAACGGGGTCAGCAGGATGTCCCGTACCCGATCAGAAAGTCCCAGAACGTTGGCGGCATGGCGAAAATACGCTCGGCTTTCTTCTAACATCACGATGTCCCATGGGAAAGATTCGTTTTTGCCCCGCTTGAAATGAGTTTAGTCGGTTTCGGCCAACCATGGTTTGATCTGGGCTTCGGGGTACAATAACAAGACACACAGGTTTTCGGAGTAGGTCGATGAGCAGCGCACCTCGCTACGTCCCGCATTATACGATCGAAGACCACCGTCGCTGGGAGGGAGATTGGGAGTTGATCGATGGCGTACCGGTATCGATGAGTCCATCGCCGTTCGGGCCGCACGAGCGAGTTGTCGCTGAACTGTCGCGGCAAATCCTCAATCAGCTCATTGAAAACCGGTGCGACTGCCGCGTGTACACCAATCTTGATTGGATCGTGAACGATGACACCGTGGTTCGACCCGATCTGATGGTTGTCTGCGGCGTTCAACCCGACCGGCATTTGGAGCAGACGCCCGTCGTCGTTGTCGAGGTGCTTAGCGATGCGACGCGGCAACGCGACCTGACTGCAAAACGGGCGATCTATCTTGAACACGATGTCGCACACTACTTGATCGTCGACCCGACTGACCAAACCGTGCTGGACGTCACCAAGGCCGCCGAACAATCCGTCGGATCCGGCGAATCGATGGGATTCGACCTTGACGACGATTGCCGGGTGGAGATCGATTGCGCAAGCCTGTTTGTATGACGCAGACGCCGGAAGCCTGTTCCACCCTGAGTGCTGCTAAGCCAAAACCTCGCGAATGACCTCGCCCCCATCGACGGTCGCTCGTTCGTCGCGTCCGTTGTGCAGGAAGGTGAGTTCTAAATGGTCGATCCCCAGACAGTGCAGGATCGTTGCATGAATGTCATGAACGTGCGAATGGCCCCCGACGGCATACAACCCGATGTCGTCGGTTTCTCCGTGTGTGATGCCGCCTCGAATCCCGCCGCCGGCCATCCAAATCGTAAAACCGTACGGGTTGTGATCTCGTCCATCACCGCTTTCACTCATCGGCGTTCGCCCAAACTCCCCGGCCCAGACCACCAGCGTTTCATCCAGCAAGCCTCGGCGACGAAGGTCCTTCAACAATCCTGCGATCGGCTTGTCACTCTCGCGGCAGTTCTTGGCATGGTTGCCTTCGATGTCCTTGTGGGCGTCCCATTTGCTGCCTGAGCCCATGTAGAGTTGGACAAACCGTACACCGCGCTCAACCAGCCGCCGGGCCAAAAGACAATTGCGTCCGTTCCGCTGGCTTTCTTTCCGGTCCAATCCGTACAGATTCAGCGTCTGTTGGGACTCTGAACCCAAATCCACCGCCTCGGTTGCCGATGATTGCATCCGATAGGCCATTTCATAAGCGGCGATTCGGGCTTCCAATTCATCGTCCTCCGCCCGCACCTCGCGGTGACGGCGGTTGAGTTGTTGAATGAAATCCAACTTCGACCGTTGCCTCCGGTCGCTCATGCCCGCCGGTGGGGCCAAATGCAGGATGGGGGTGTTGCCATCGCGAAACTGGGTGCCTTGAAAGGTCGCCGGGATAAAACCGGTCGACCAGTTTCGCTTTCCTCCCGGGGGTTCTTCCGGATAGTCCAGCAAGACCACATAGCCGGGCAGGTTGGTGGTGTCGGATCCCAGGCCATAAACGGACCAGGAACCCAGGCAGGGCCGACCGCCGAGAATGCTGCCGGTGTTCATTTGGCAAACGCTGCCGACATGGTTGAGACCATCGGCCGTGCAATTGCGAATCACGGCGATTTCGTCGACGCAGGTTGCGATTTCGGGATACCAATCGCTGACCCAAGTTCCCGATTGACCATGTTGTGCGAACGTGCGTTTCGAACCCAGCAAAGGCGTGAACGCCGTGCGTCCCATCGCGGTGACGGGACGCTGAAAACTGTCCGGCAGCGGCTGGCCGTCCAGCTTGTTCAGCAACGGCTTCGGATCAAACAGATCCATGTGACTGGCGCCGCCGTCCAGGAAACACCAAATCACCGATTTGGCCTTCGGTTTGAAATGCGGTGCGCTTGCCAGTCCATCTTGGGCCAGCAACGCCGACAGCGCGATGCCGCCGAATCCGCCGCCGGCTTTCGTCAATAAGTCTCTGCGAGAGTAATGCTGCATGATCGGATGGGTAACGCGTCGCAAGAACGGGGTTCGGTTCGCAGCCTGTCTGACATCGATTGCTAATCGATGTAAATGAATTCGTTGCAGTTAAACAATGCATGGACGAAATCCGCCACCGGCTGGCCGTCATCGGTAGCCGATTGCGATGTGATAAATTCCAGTGCCGCGGACCGCTCGTCCGCACTCGGTCGGCGACCGAGTGTGGACTGGTAGACAAACTCGATCAATTGGTTCGTCTGGTCGCCGAATCGCTTGCGTAAATCGCCGGCCCACTGCGATGCCAGTTCCAGGGAGTCGTCTCCGTTGAGCATCAGCAACGCCTGCGGCGGGGTAGTGGATTGTGTGCGGACGGCGCAACTGTTGTGCATGTCGGGATAATCATAGGAATCAAACATCGGAAAACGCATGTTTCGTTTTGCGAACACGAACACGGATCGACGGCGACGATCTTCGACGCGTTCGTCGGGAGTCCAGGCGTAGCGTTTGCTGGCACCCTCAGGCAGTTTCGGCCGCGTGCTTTCGCCAAACATTCTGCGGTTCAGTCGATCGGACGCCGACAACATCGCATCACGAATCGCTTCGCCTTCCAATCGACGACGCTTGGCATGCCACCACAATTGGTTGCCGGAATCTCGTTGCATCGCCAAGGCGTGACGCTCGTCGCCGGGATCCACCAACGACGACTGTTGATAGGTTGATGAAGTGACCATCAACCGGTGGATGGACTTCAAACTCCAATCGTTTTCCACGAGCCGGATCGAGAGCCAATCCAACAACTCCGGATGCGTCGGAGGATCACCTTGGATTCCGAAATCGTTTGGCGTCGCAACAATACCACGGCCGAAGTGATGATGCCACAAGCGATTCACGATCACGCGAGCGGTCAACGGATGATGCCCGTCGGTCAACCAATTCGCCAGTGCCGCGCGTCGTCCCGAGGTCGACGGTCGTGCGACGTTGTTCGGAGGGGACGGGTGCGACAAATCCAGGAATTGCGGAAATCCCGGATCGACTTCGTCCATCGGGTTCCGCCAATTGCCTCCGTCAAGGATAAAGGTTGGCGGTGCTTGATCGCCAAGATCCGTGACAGCCATCAGTGTTGGAAGCGGCGCGGGTTTCAACGCTTCAAAGGGTTCGAGCTGTTTTTTCAGCTCGTTGTACTTGGACTTGTCTGCTTCGGAGAGTTTGCCGACCAATTTTCCTTCGCCGGTCGCACGGTCGACCTGTTTCGCCGCGATGCGAGCGATCTGCTCTTGATAAGGAGTCCGCTGGGATGCCGGAGTGTTGTAGCACTCTTGGATCGCGGGTTCAAACTTGGACAGCATGTACGCTTGAGCGGCTGCCCGCTGTTGCTCAAGCAGCTGATCGATTTTTGCACGTGTTTCGTGTGTGGCTTCTTCCCATTGACGCAACTGACGCTCGTAGTTTCGCGTTTGCTCCGGATCGGCCAGTGGAATGTCATCGCGTTCGACGATCGGAGCAAAGAAGGCTTGGAGTCGAAAATAGTCTTCCTGCAGGATTTCATCGAACTTGTGGTCATGGCACTGTGCGCAACCCATCGTTAGACCGAGAAAAGCCAGCCCCGTCGTTTCGGTGATGTCGTCTAGGATTTCTTGACGTCGCTGAAACAGGTTGGCCGCGTTGTCTTCGTCGGGATACAGGCGATTGAGACCCGTTGCGATCAAGGCTTCCGGATCATCGGGGGCGATCTCATCACCGGCGAGTTGTTGAGCGACAAAATCATCGTATGGTCGATCAAGATTGAGCGAGCGTATGACATAGTCACGATAACGATACGCGTTGGGTCGGAGGACATCTGATTTGAATCCGTCTGTTTCCGCAAAGCGGACCACATCCAACCAATGCTGTGCCCAGCGGGCGCCATATTGCGGCGACGCGAGAAGTCGATCGACGACACGTTCATAGGCGAGCGGCGAATGGTCATCCAAAAAGGCGCGCTGTTCCTCAGCCGTCGGTGGCAAACCGGTCAAATCGAAGGTGACGCGGCGAAGCAATTGCCGGCGAGCAGCGGGGCGATTGAGATGCAAACCTTCCGCCTCCAGTCGCGCGAGGATGAACGCATCGATCGGATTGGCGACGCGCAACGAATCATCGACTTGAGGAACCGCCGGCTTAACCGGTGGCGTAAACGGCCAGCTCCCGTGGACCCATTCCTGCTCGATCGGATCGCCCGACGCAGGTTCCAAGGCAGACACCGTGGCACCGGTCAGTGAGAGTGCGATTGTCCAACCGATGACGGCAACCTGGACGCGAACGAGACGAGAGTAGCTGGCGTTCAAGATCGACTCCATCGGGCGTCTGGCCGCTGACGTTGAGGGATTGCGGGCGGGCTCGCGATCCAGTCTAGCGGAATAGCGTGCTCGGAGTCCAATCTTTGCGAACGACCCCCGCCGTCGACGACGCGGAACCACTGCGGAAACGGATAGGGGAACAGAAGCGGAATGATCCGAGCGTTATCACCCAAGCCCTATGGCGTTCTCACGCCAACGAACGCATCATTCCCCGTTATTCTACCTCCCCACCCGACGCACTACGTCGCATCAAACCCTTTCCAACGGACGAAGCCTTCGATGGCTTGGTACTGGGCCAGCCCCAGTCGGTCGTAGATCTGTGCCGTTTGGGCGTTGCGAGCTTCGGCGCGCTGCCAGAATTCTCTGGCATCGGAACCTGGGAACAGGGCGCGGTCTTTTTGTGATTCGTGCTTGAAGATCGCGTCGCGTTTGCGATCGACTTCCTGGGGGCTCAGCGGCACCGCCATCTCAATCTCGTGGGGCGCCCACTCTTGCCAGGCACCGCGATAAAGCCAGACAGCGGTCGATGCGAACCAGTCGTCGTGCCGGCATTCCGCACAGGCGGCAAAGATGATGTCCAGGCAGGTGCGGTGGGTTCCATGGGGATCACTCAAGTCGCCGGCGGCATAGATCTGGTGGGGCTGCACGTGACGCAACAGATCGACAGTGATTTGAACGTCTCGTTCGCCGATCGGATTTTTGCGGACCGCCCCGGTTTCGTAGAACGGCAAGTTCAAGTAATGCAATCGTTCGTCGCGGACGCCGCAGACCCGTGCCCCGGCGGTCGCTTCACCGCGTCGAATCAGCCCTTTCAATCGCTGGACTTCATTGATATCAACGCTTCCGGATGCCTTGTCGCGGATGGCGTGGATCATCATCTCGGTCAGGCGTTGGATGTCATCGCTATAGACTTCGAACTCGCGACAGAAATCGGCGGCGAATTCGGCAAACCGTAACGCATCGCCGTCGAAGACAGCCAGATTGCCCGAGGTCTGGTAGGCGACGTGGATTTCGTGGCCCTGAGTCGCCAGGCGTGTCAGCGTGCCTCCCATCGAAATGACGTCGTCGTCGGGGTGTGGCGAAAACAGGATGATCCGTTTGGGGAACACCGTATCGGGGCGGTCCGGCTTGCCGGCGGGCCAGCCGGTGATCGTATTTTGCAGATGGCGGAAGACGCTGAGATTGATTTCATAGGCGGTTCCGTATTCGGCGAGCAGGCCCTGCATCCCGTTGGCGTTGTAATCGGCGTCGGTCAACATCAGGATGGGTTTTTGGACCGACTGCGAGAGTGCAATCACGGCCCGTCGAACCATCACGTCATCCCAGCGGACATCGCCGACCAACCAGGGCGATCGGATTTCGATCAGATTCGCTGCGGCAGCGGAATCAAGAAAGAATTCGACGTCATCGTGTTGTTGCAGAAACGTCGCGGGGACCGCCGGAGCAATTTCGCCTTCGATCGCGCGGGCGACGATCGATGATTTGCCTTCGCCAAAGGCGAGCAAGATAATCCGTCGGGCGTCCAGGATCGTGCCGACCCCCATCGTGATCGCACGCCGCGGCACATTTTCGACACCAAAAAAATTGCTGGCCGCGTCGATCCGCGTCATCGCATCAAGCGTGATCGGCCGTGTCCGCGAATCCGTCCCCGAACCGGGTTCGTTGAATCCGATGTGTCCGGTCCGGCCGATGCCCAAAATCAACATGTCGACGCCGCCCAACTCGGCGATCTCGTTCTCGAACATCAGGCAGTATTCTGCCAATTCTTCCTGCGGCGTCGTGCCGTCGGGAATGTGGATCTGATCGCGCGGCAGGTCGATGTGGTCGAACAGGTGTTCGTTCATGAACCGGACGTGACTTTGCAGCGACTCCGGCTCCATCGGCAGAAATTCATCGAGCACAAAGACAGCCACGTTGGAAAACGAGAGGCCTTGTTCGCGATGCATCCGCACCATGGCGGAGTACACATTGACGACGGTGGAACCGGTCGCCAACCCGAGCACGCAGGTGCGTCCCTCTGCGGCACGGCTGCGCACGAGCGTCGCGATCTCGAGCGCCGCGGCTTCGCTGGCATCGCTCGCTTCGGGGAAGACTCGATACGGAATCGACGACAGCGTTGTCGCGGGTTGGAAGGGTTTGAGCCTGCGTTTGTCTTTTCTCATGGTGTCATTCGCTGCTGCAAGATGGATCGGCTTGATGTGTCAGTTGTCTTGCGTGCTGTGCCGCACCGAGCATTCCAGCATCGTTACCGAGCGTGGCAAAATCAATTTTCAAGGTCTCGCCGGTTTGGACCAACGACAGACGCACCATTTCGTCTTGGATCGTCCGCAAAAACGCTTGACCGGTGCGGGTCTGGTTGCCACCGAAGTTCACCGCACCGCCGAGCAACACGACGGCGGGATCGGCGATGTGGGCGAGCATGGCGATCGCCCGCCCCAGATGCACGCCGGTCCTGCGGACGGTCTCCATCGCGATCGCGTCGCCACGTTCGGCGGCGGCGGCAATGAGTTCCGGGGTCAGTTCGTCCACCTTGCCCAGCGACGATCGCTGACCGGTCGCCTCGAGTTGTTCGAGTGCGGTTTTGACGATTCCCGCGGCACCGGCATAGGCTTCCAAATGTCCGAAACGCCCGCACCCGCACTGCCGAGCATCGGGGCCATGCTCGATGGTGACGTGGCCGATTTCACCCCCGCAACCGTGACTGCCATTGATCGCGCGGCCGGCAACAATGATCCCACCGCCGATGCCGGTCCCCAACGTCAAGAAAGAAAGCGAGTCGGTCCGATGCTCCCCGAAACTGGATTCACCGAGCGCCGCGGCATTGGCATCATTGATCACGGCGACCGGCTTTTGAAACACGCGCGCCAATTCTTGATGAAAACCGATACCGTGCCAGGCGTGCAAGTTTGCCGTTTCCATCAACGTGGCCGTCGCCTCGTCGATCACGCCGGCCATGGCCAATCCGACCGATTGCAGCGCATCAAAGGTGGCGCCGTGCCGGTGCAACGCCGCGACCGAAAACTCCCGCGCCCGGCGAAACACATCCGAGGGTTCGTCGCAATGCGCCGTGGAGATCTGGTCGCGGGCGACAAGCTCCTCCCCGCGCAACAGTCCTAACTTGACTGAAGTGCCACCAAGGTCGATGCCCATGACGAACGACGGCGATTCGCTGGTACAGTAGTCGGTTGGTTTCATGTGCAGATACAAACGTCGGCGCAATCATTCATCACGTTCAAGCTCACCCTCTCGATTCATTCAATTCGCGATGCAAAACAGATGGTCCTCTCCGCGGATGAACAACTCATCGCCGCACGGAGCAGGGGTTGCATCAACCGTTTCGCCGACCGAATTGGACGCCACGATTTGTAGTGTCGCCGAATCCTTGATCACGACCGTGGTGCCGCTGCGCCCGGTCAAGTAGACGTGGCCGCCGGCGGCCATCGGCGACGCGTAGGTATTGCTGATTCCGGGCAACCGGACGGCTTCGTAGTAGGGTTTGCCGGTCTTGGCATCCAGGCAACTCAGGTTTCCGGATTTCCCTTTGTGGAAATACAGCCGGCCGTCGCTGAGCAAAGGGGATGCGATGTCGGGAGTGTTTCGGTTCACCGTCCACACCACACGGTCGGTGCCTTCGACGTCGCCTTGTCCGTCAGGACGAAACGCGCCGAGGAACGATCCCTGGAAGCCGCTACCGATGAACACCAATCCGTCCGCGGCGACTGCCGACGCGACCGGCCGAGCGGTTTGACCGCCGCAGCGCCAGAGTTCTTGACCGGTTTCAAGATCGTAACTGCGGGCAAAGTTTTGACCATTCATGATGATCTGTTTTTTTCCGGCGACGTCGATCACCAAGGGCGTGGCCCAGCAAGACGGTTCATCGCGATCGGTCTTCCAAATCGTTTCACCGGTCAACTTGTCCAGCGCGTAGATTGCCGAATCGCCCTCATGGTCCCACGGCACGATGATCATCTTGCCGTGAAGTGTCGGTGAGCTGCCTTCACCAAATCCGTTGCGTGTGATCATCTTTCCAAAGTCATCACGTTTCCATTTCAGCTGACCGTCCAGGGTGTAGCAATACAGGCCTCGCGAGCCGAAGTGCGCGTACACATGTTTGCCATCGGTACAGGGCGATGCCGAAGCGAATCCGTTGGTCGAATGGGTTTCCTGGTGCGGGACCGCGGTGACGGCGGTTTGTTTCCAAAGTTGCTGGCCGGATTGCCGGTCGAAACAGAGCACTTGAAAGTCCAGTTTCGGCAGCGCCGGAGCCCTGCCACGTTGAAACTGATTGCGATTCTGCGGGGTTCGTGGCGGTGGCGCCGTCCCAGGCCCCACATCGACGGCGGTGACCACAAACACGCGGTCTTCCCAAATCACCGGCGACCCGGAACCGCGGCCCGGAATCGGAACCTTCCATTTCACGTTCTCCGTTTCGGACCATCGGGTCGGCGGATTGCCGCTGGCGGCCGCACCGTTGCCGTCCGGACCGCGCCAGTGAGCCCAATTGTCTGCAATGACGCTCTCCGCGGACGTGAGCAACGTCATCGCGGTGACCAGGACGCTGATCCGGCAAAAACTGCGAAGCATGAGAGGTGAATTCTGAAGGAGGAAACGTAACGGGAAGGGACCGCCTTTGAGCCGGACGATTCCGACTCGGCCACATTGTAACTCGTCGGCCCGGATCGAGTGTCTCGGCCGGGGTGGTCCCGCCGACCGAGTCTTTTTCAGGAAACGCAGATTCTCGGGGGCCGAATGACCGGGGCAACCCCTGAACGCCGCCGAACACCCCTGATCGCCGCCGAATACCGCCGACACAAAATCTTTGACACTGCGTCACGGATGCGACATGTTGGGGGGTACCGGACGCGGCCCGAGACAGATTCCTGTCCGTTGACTTCGGCAATAAAGGGTCTTTGGCATGTTAATCGATCAAACGGAACTCATCCAACAAACTCCGGTGTGCGGGGGCCTCCGCCAAGAGACGCTGCGATTGATTTTGAGTCAATCCGAAGAGCAAGAGGTGCCCGCGGGTGAGTTCTTTTTCCGCGAAGGAGACGCGGGAGACTGCTTGTACGTGATCCGATCCGGAACGGCGATCGTCCAGCGGACTTGGCAGGGCAAAGCGATTGTCTTGGCGCGGGTTCAGCCCGGCGACTGTTTCGGCGAAATGTCGTTGATCGATTTACAACGCCGCTTCGCCGGCGTCAAAGCGGAAACCGATTGCAGCGTGATTCGAGTTCCCTACACGGCGTTGATGAAACTGTGTCAGGTCGATATGGAACAGTACGCGATGGTGATGATGAATTTGGGCCGCGAGGTCAGTCGTCGGCTGCGGATCGCCGGCGAGCGACTGTTTCGTTACCAGCAAGAACTCGGCCGGCATTGGTTTGACGAGGAATTGGTATTCGATGCTTGATCGAAAGGGTTCTCGATACCCTCCCCCAGGTGACTCTGAAAACTGCACGACCTTGATGACGGAGAGTACAATACGCGCAAATCAACTCAACGGATCAGAACATGAGTCTCACCACAACGCATGGCGAACAGCGTGTCCTGCTGCGATCGATCCATCCATAGAATCTCCCACGGAGAGAACTCTTGCCCCGCCGCAACGCCATCCTCTTTGCCACCCTGGCCAGTCTATTCGTTTTTGTGCGACCTGGGATCAGCGCCGAGTTCCCCGAACGGCCAAACTTCATTGTCGTCTTCTGTGACAATCTGGGCTACGGCGACATTGAACCCTTCGGCTCGAACTTGCACCGGACGCCGCACTTGAATCGCATGGCGACTCAGGGGCGAAAGTTCACGCACTTCTGTGTGACCGCCGGCGTCTGCACCCCCTCGCGCGCCAGCCTGATCACCGGTTGCTACTCCCAACGCGTCGGCATGCACCACAATCCGCGCGACGGACATGTGCTGCGGCCCATCTCGCCGTATGGCCTGAACCCCGACGAAGTCACGATTGCCGAAACACTGAAAGAACAGGGGTATGCGACGGCGATCATCGGCAAATGGCACCTGGGCGACCAACCCGAATTTTTGCCGACACGTCAGGGATTCGACTTCTTTTTCGGTGTCCCCTACAGCGATGACATGACGCAAGCGGTCGGCCGGCGTCTGGGCGATCGGCTGGACGGAAGATATTGGCCGCCACTGCCATTGATGGAAAACGAAGTCGTCGTCGAAGCCCCCTGTGACCGAAACGGCCTGACCAAGCGATACACCGAACGGGCGATGCAGTGGATCCAGGAGCACCGGGAGGAACCGTTCTTTCTGTATTTCCCCCAAGCGATGCCGGGCAGCACGAAGACGCCGTTTTCCAGTGAAGCCTTTCGGGGCAAAAGCAAGAACGGACCCTGGGGCGACTCCATCGAAGAACTCGACTGGTCGATCGGTCAAATGTTGGACCAGTTGAACGAACTGGAACTGGCCAGCAAGACGCTTGTGATCTGGACCAGCGACAACGGTGCTCCGATCAATCGAGACTTAAACGATCTCTCACGCGGATCCAATCGCCCCCTGCACGGCCGTGGGTACACGACCAGCGAAGGGGCCTTTCGAGTCCCGACATTGATGTGGCAACCGGGTCACGTGCAGGCGGGAACCGTTTGCGACGAACTCGTCTCGACGATGGATTTGCTGCCGACGTTCACCAAGCTGGCCGGTGGTGAGTTGCCGCAAGATCGCACGATCGACGGCCACAACATCGCCCCCTTGATCTACAGCCAGCCGGGCGCAACGTCTCCCTACGAAGCGTTTTACTATTACCATCAGGATCAATTGCACGCGGTTCGTTCCGGACCCTGGAAACTGTTCCTGCCGATCGATCCCTCCGCCGGACATCCCCATCTCGGAAAAAATGACCCGCCGCAAACACTGTTGTTCCATCTGTACGACGACGTTCCGTGTCACCACAACGTTGCCGCCGAGCATCCCGATGTCGTTGGCCGACTGATGCGACTGGCCGAAGCGGCGCGCGCAGACCTGGGTGACCAGGACCGACCGGGCCAGGGACAACGGGCGATCGGGAAAATCGATGGCGTGCCGGAGCCGCAGACCATGACCCGCTAGAGATTCGGTGGGATCGGATTCAGCAACCGTCACACACCAACACCTTTAGACCAAAATCTCTTTGATCACCTGACCGTAATCTTGCTCCAGACGCTTGTGCCCGGGCACATTCAATCGATGAGAATGCAAGCCCAACTGATGCAACAACGTCGCATGGACATCGGTCACATAGTGCGGATGCTCCACGGCATGGAAACCGATTTCATCGGTCGCGCCGTGCACGATGCCGCCCTTGAGTCCACCGCCGGCCATCAAGACGCTGAAACCATAGGGATGGTGATCGCGACCGTCGGAGTTCTGTGAACCCGGTGTGCGTCCGAATTCCGTCGCGAACACGACCAGCGTCTCGTCCAGCATGCCCCGCTGCTTCAGATCCTGGATCAAGCCCGCGACCGGGCGATCGACCTGCATCGCCAATTTGGAATGGTTGGCTTTCAGTTTCGAGTGCTGGTCCCAAGCCCCCGCGGCACCATCGCCATGCATGATTTGGATGAATCGCACACCCTGTTCGGCGAAACGACGCGCCGCAAGCAACTGCTCGCCAAACGGACGTGTTTCTTTCTGATCGAACCCGTACAGTTTCTTGGTGGCTTCGGTCTCGGTATCAAACCGAATCACTTCCGGAACGGCCGTCTGCATGCGATAGGCCAATTCATAGGACTTGATCCTCGCTTCCAGCTCCGGATCGTGCGGATACTGCTCGGCGGTCAGGTGATTCAAGCGACGCACTAAATCAAACCCGAGACGCTGCTGGCCGGCCGATATGTCTCCTTCGGGGCTCGCATAGTCGAGAGGATTGTTCGGGTCCACTTTCAATGCGACGCTGTCATAGGCCGGCCCCAAGTAGTGCCCGTCGCGTTTGTCAAAAAAACGCGGTCCCATGCCGATGAACTGGGGCAGATTCTCGTTGAGTGTTCCCAGCCCATAGTTGACCCAGGCACCGATCGTCGGCACCCGCGGATCGAGCATGTGTCGCCCCGAGTGAAACTGAACTTGGGCGCCATGGTTGTCATCGGTCGTCCACATCGATCGGATCACGGCCAGGTCATCGACACAGGACCCCAGATGCGGGAACCAGTCGCTGATTTCGATTCCGCTTTGACCGTACTTTTGATAGCCGACTTGCAACGGATAGATCTTGTTGCGTTGCTGGCCGTTGGCATCATTGACGACGACGACCCGAACCCGTTTCAATTTCTCCGGATCTTGGACATCGGCAAACGGAGTCTCGTCGATCGTTTTCCCGGCGTACTTGGTCAGCGCCGGTTTGGGATCGAAACTTTCCATGTGGCTGACACCGCCACGCATGAACAGCCAGATGACGCTTTTCGCTTTGGGGGCAAAGTGCGGCAAGCCGTCTGGCGGCGACCACGCCCGGCTGGCTGACGAGCTACCCGGCGAGCTACCCGGCGCGGCGGCGTAACCGTCGCGGCTGAGCATCGCGTTGAGTGCCAGGCTGCCAAAACCGAGGCCCCCGCAAAGCATCGATCGACGATTGATGGTGCTGTTCACTTGCTCGCCTTTTGTGCTGACTGTCGCCCTGAAGAAGTGACATCGTCCCAGTCATCGCTGCGGAACACCGACGCGGGCAAGCCTTCGCTGTTGACCAGGTTCGCACCTTCGGGATTGGACGCCCAGGCGTATCGCACGGCGACCGGTGCGGGAACGTCGGCGCTGCTGACCAGCACGCTGTCTTTGCCGACGGTCTTGGCATCGGCCCAGTGCCATTTCTGATCCTTGCCGGCGATTTCAAACCGTTTCAAAGCTTCGCCGTCACGCGATTTCAGCCCCTCGCCGGCTTGATCGAATGTCACACGAATCGCGTTGCCTTCGATTTTACTGTCGCGATACAGCGGCCCGGAGAAGACGATGTCACGTCCGTAGTCTTTGGCCAATGCCCAGCGGGCCAATCGCTCGCCAGGATCTTTCTTGTTCTTGGGATGGATGTCGCCCGCCGCGCCGACGTCATTGATGATCGCCATCCCTGTCTTGGGCGTGGTGTCCAAGATCAACCGCATTCGATCCTGAAGCAACGCCCAGGGATCCGGGGTTCCGGGCTCGGTCGAGGGGCCTCGGAAATTTGCCAGTTGGACAAAGTAAAACGAAAAGTCATCGTTCCAGCGTTGTCGCCAATCACGGATCATCAGCGGCAGCGTTTGATCGTAAGGGACCGCGCCCGGTTTCGCGTTGGCTTCGCCCTGGTACCAGATCGCTCCACGCATCGCGTAGCCGACGAAGGGATGAATCATGGCGTTGAAGAGCACGCCGGGTTTCCCTTCGGTGTTCAAGGGACGTTTAGGCGGCGTCGGTTTTCGCGGCGCGCGGGCACGCTGCTCGTTGGGTCGATTGCGTCGCTCCGCCGCGTCGGCTTGCCACCGGTCCAGTCGAGCCTGGTAGGCGACCTTGGCTTTCTCGGGATCGTAGGCCTTGTCAGCCTCGATCGCCGCGTCGACCAACCGCTTCGTACCAGGCAACGTCTCGAGTGCCTCGCGACTGGTAAACGTCTCGACAGGTTTGCCACCCCATGCCGACTTGATCACCCCGACCGGTACGCCGAGTTCCTGGTGCAGTTTCCTGGCGAAGAAGAACGCGACCGCCGAGTAGCTCGCCAGGGTATCGGGCGAACAAACACTCCACTGTCCGGCAATGTCGTCCTGGGGCTCCACCGCAGTCGTCGTGGCGGCATTGAACATCCGGATCGCCGGCAGGTCGGATTCGGCCAGCGCGGTGTCGTAGCTTGCCGCCCCACGCATCGTGAATGCCATGTTGGATTGCCCCGACGCAAACCAGACCTCGCCGATCAACACGTCGTCGATCTGGAGCGTCTCGCCGCCACTGCGAATGGTCAGTGTCGATCCCGAACCGTCGGCCTTGCCGGTCTGAATGCCGACCCGCCATTTTCCATCGGCATTCGCTTTGGTCGTCGCGGTACTTCCGTTGAGTTCCAGCACCACTTCGGCGTCTGGGCTGGCGGTGCCCCAGATCGGTGCCGAACGTTCACGCTGCAACACCATGTGGTCACTGAAGAACTGGGGAACCGAGAGTTCGGCAAACGCCACAGCCGGGCAGACCAGCCCGAGCGCAAGAAACAGAAGGAAGCGATGCATGATTCAGTGGAGGGTGGGCGGAATAAAGTGGCGTACGCTTCCAGCTTGCGATCTTCACTGCCACGCACGCTGGAAGCTTACCTGCTGTTGTAACGCACGCTGGAAGCTTACCTGCTGTTGTAACGCAAGCTGGAAGCTTACCTGCTGTTGTAACGCAAGCTGGAAGCTTACGCCACTTTTAGCGGATGGTGACGAAGTCGTTGTGGTTGAGGATGGCTTGGGTCAATCGGGAGCGGATGACGGCGTCGCGGTCGGCGGCGTCGCGGGATTGGAGTTCGGGAAGCGTTGCCATGGCACCCCAAAACGCGGCGCACTCGGATCGCTCTGCGTCAGTCGGTTCGCGGCAGAGCAGTTGAAAAAACAGTTCATCGATGAAGTCCGACGGTGCATCGGTTTTCAGACCGGCGGCGATACGCGATGCGATTTGGGACGCCATTTCGATCGCAAGCTTGCTGTTGGAAAGCGCGAGTGCCTGCTGGGGAACGATACTCTCGCTGCGTCGATAACACTGCAGGATGTCCGCATCATCGAACATCGCCAGAAACTTGTCTTGCTGGTCGCGGGAATGTTTTAAGTACACGCTACGACGCATGGCAGTCGGGCCTGGATCGATCGACGGGCCTTCCATTTTCGGATCCAGTTTTCCGCCCAGCGACAACAAGCTGTCGCGGACGAGTTGCGATTCCATACGTTTGGAGTTGGCCCGCCAGTAATAGCGGTTCGTCGGATCACCTGTCCGCGTTTGCTCGTCGGCGGTGAGTGTCGAGGAGGACAAACGGTACGCTTCGGACGTGACGATCGTTCGATGCAGATGCTTGAAACTCCAGCCCGACTCGATGAATTCGGCGGCCAGAAAATCCAAGAGTTCCGCGTGCAGCGGTTTTTCGGCACGCAATCCGAAATCGAACACGGACTCGACCAGCGGCGTTCCAAAGTGCCGCATCCAAACATGGTTGACCGCAACGCGGGCGGTCAACGGGTTTTGCCTGGACGTGATCCATTTCGCCAGCGCGAGACGCCGCCCGGTGCTGACCGATGCATAGACCGCGGGGTAATCAGGCTCCTTGTGTTCAGGGGTCTCGAGTGCTTTTTTGGACCCACGCAGCGACTCGTAGTCCGACCGGGCGTCGGACTGAGCCTTCTCCAATTCGTTCAGCTTCTTTTCGGCGGCCGACTTCTGGTCCATCGCCGATTTTAATTTTTTCGCATCGGCGGCATCGGCAATCATCCGATAGTCCGCATCGGCAACTTTCGCCTGCAGCTGTTTTTTCGCGGCATCCCGAGCCAGGCTGTCGGTTTCAGCTGGCGCCGGCGACGCGACATAACGAGCGTTGTCGGCGGCAATGGTCGCGTGCACCGATGCCAAGGCCGCATTGGCAGATGCCAATTTCAATTCCGCGACGATCACCGCGTTTTCCGGATCGACCGATGGAGCGGTTTGGGTTCCCGCGGCGGTCAGTTCGCTATCCGGCGACAGTGATTTGACCGTGATCTCGTCAAAGGCAACGGTCGCATCAAAGCCGCTCAAGCTAAAGAAACCGTCGCGGCGATCGGGAAGTTGAAAAGCGACGACCAACTGATCATCCAGCCAAACGTTGACCAGCGTGTCTCGGACCGCGATCCGCAGGTGGTAACGCTGGCCGACCTTGATCGGCATCGCCTTGCGACCTTCCGGCGGATACGTGCTATGGCCACCGCGCGTGTACGCCACTTGGACCTTGGGGCCGGGTGCGTGCGCGCTGGTGTAGACGTAGTTCGAATACTTGCCGTCTTCGGACTGGTCGAATCGAAACGTCACCGACTTGTAAGTCGACCCACCGGTTGTGGTGTAAACGCAATTCACCTCGAAATCACGCGGCAGCCGCGGGACCAGCCGTACCATCTGCGACTGACGTGTCGATGTTGTTTGATGCAACGCACCGTCGCGGTACTGCCATCCGTCCCCGATCAGTCGCCAGAGCTCCGGCGCGGGCTGATCGAAGGTGTCCGTGGCGTTCCATGACGGGTCCTCAACCGGACGCGTCCGCGGTTCCGCCGCCGGCTGATCGGCCAGACGTGTCTTGGCCGCCGCCAGTTCGCGCACGGCGGATTCAACTTCTGATTCGGCTTTCTGGATCGCCGCTTGCTGGACGTACGATCGGGTGCCCGGGGCAAACGCGGCCGGAGGCAACTTCACCGGTTCGACCGGCGCCGCAAAGTCGGCCAGGATCGCGGGCACGCCGGGGCGGACGGGATTCTCCTTGTCCGGATTCATCGGGTCGCCGCGGAGGTGCACGAACGTGGGTCGGTCGACCGAATCGTCAAACACCCGTGGCAGGCCGTCTTTCTCGAAATCCGTCACGCCGGGGATCGGATCCAAGCGGACCTGGTGCGGTTCAAACAGTGCCCGAAAACGGTAGTAATCCAGCTGCGAAATCGGATCGTACTTGTGATCGTGGCATTTGGCACAATTTAACGTCAGGCCCAGAAACGCTTTGCCGGTGTGTTCGATGGTGCTGTCCAACCAAGTCGTCCGGTTGAACAGGTAGTAGCTTCTTGCCAGGTAGCCCGTCCCCGCGATCGCATCGGGATCGGTGGGCGCCAGCTCGTCACCGGCCAACATCTCCGCGACCATCCGGGCATAGCCCTTGTCATCATTGAGCGAACGGACGATCCAATCGCGCCACCGCCAGATGTGTTTTTGGCTGTACCGAATCTGCTGGCCCAAACCGTACCAATCGCTGTAACGCCAAACGTCCATCCAGTGGCGTGCCCAACGTTCACCATGTTCAGTGCGGGCCAACAGGTCGTCGACGATTTGTTCCCAGGGACGCTCGTCTCGAAGTTGCTCGGTCGTGGGCGGCAATCCGATCAGGTCCAAATACAGCCGCCGAATGATCATCGATCGATCGGCCGGGCCGACGGGACGAACGTTGCCGGCGACCCGCTTGACGGCCAACCAGGCATCGACCGGGTGAACTGCCTGACCGGGCGACTCGGGCAGCGTCGGCCGTGTGATCGGTTGAAACGCCCAATGTTCGGTCGGCGCCGGAGGCGGCGTTTCCTCGGGGGCGCGGGCCCCTTGCTCGATCCAACGGCGAAGCAAGTCGATCTGGTCGGGCTGCAAGGCGGCACCGTCTTCGGGCGGCGGCATCCGTTCGTCTTCGTCGGCGGTGATTCGCGCCAACAGTTCGCTGGCATCCGGATCCCCCGGATTCAGGGCACCGCCCTCGATCATCAGGGATCGCGTTTCCAGACGCAGGCCGGATTCTTGTTTCAGCGCGCCGTGACAGGAGTAACATTTCTCGCTGAGCAGCGGTTTGATCTGGGTCAGATAATCGACATCGTCGGTCGCGATCGCGGCCGACATCGGCGGGGCTGCGAAAACGAGCAGCGCGATGACTTGGGGGAGGGAGCTTGGACGCACGGGGAGACGCATCGGTTGGAGGTGGGAACGGTTAGTTTAACCGAACCGGCGGCGGATGTGTCGATCGTTTTTTCTGCCGATCGTCGTTGCGGACAACAGATTAGCAGTCGCCCAAAACATCGGCTAAGATACGCCCATGAACCAACATCCGACCCAGCGATCACTTCGCCGTGACTTCTTGCGTTCTGCCGGTGGCGGAGCCGGGATGATCGCGCTGGCTTCACTGCTATCCGCTGACGGCGTTGCGGGAACCCCCGCCGGCTCGATTCGCCAGCCCCACTTTCGACCGCGGGCCAAACGGATCATCTGGCTGTTCATGCACGGAGGCCCCAGCCAAGTCGATCTGTTCGACCCCAAGCCGGATCTGGTCAAGTACGCCGGCCAACCGCTTCCGGACAGTTTTGGTTCGGTGATGACGCGTCGCAAAGTCGCCAACAATCCACTGCTCGGCCCGGTCCGTCCGTTCCGGCCGCGTGGCCAATCGGGGTTGCCGATCTCGGACTTTCTGCCGCATCTGTCCACCGTCGCCGACGATCTGTGTGTGATCCGGTCGCTGCATGGGGACAGCGTCAATCATCCACAGTCGGTGTACCAGATGAACACCGGCAGCATCTTGATGGGTCATCCGAGTTTCGGCAGTTGGCTGGCTTACGGACTGGGCAGCGAGAACGAGGACATGCCGGCCTTCGTCGTGTTGCCCGACCCGGGCGGCGGGCTCAAGGGTGGACCGTCGGCCTGGGGCAACGGCTATCTGCCGGCGACCTACCAAGGAACAACGATGCGTCCGGGTAAAACGCCGATCCTTAACCTGGCGCCGCCGAGCGGTGTTTCGGATCTCCGTCAACGTTCGACACTGGACTTCATTCAGCAGCTCAATCAAAACCATTTGGTCGGACGTGAACAGGACGACGATCTGGCCGCCAGAATCGATGCGTATGAACTGGCGTTTCGGATGCAATCGGCCGCACCCGAAGCCGTTGATTTTTCACAGGAGTCAGCCGAAACGCTTTCGATGTACGGGATCGACGACAAGACAACACGTGACTTTGGCGAACGCTGCTTGCTGGCCCGGCGCATGATCCAGCGCGGTGTCCGGATGGTCCAAGTCTATTCGGGCGACACCAACGGTTGGGATGCACATCAAGACGTCGATAAGAACCATAGCGAGTACTGCGCCAAAACCGACAAACCGGTCGCCGCACTGCTCAAAGACCTGAAGCGATCGGGATTGCTCGATGACACCCTGGTCGTCTGGTGCGGCGAGTTCGGACGGATGCCGATGAGCGAACAAGGCAAGGGACGCGATCACAATCCGTGGGGTTACTGCGGATGGATCGCCGGGGCCGGCATCAGCGGCGGACGTGCTTACGGCGCGACCGACGAAGTCGGGCTGCGGGCGGCCGAAGATCGAGTGCACGTCAACGAGTTCCACGCCACGTTGCTTCACTTGATGGGACTCGATCACCGCGACCTGACGTACTTCCATAACGGACTGGACGAGCGTCTGACCGGCCCCAGTGAAGTCGACATCGTCGAGGGACTGCTCTCATGAGGCGATTGACCCTGCTGTTGGCTTGGATTGCCATCTTCCCCCTACTGCCGTGGACCTTGACCGCCGGGGCGACCGACGCGGAAGACCAACCGGTTGATGACGCAGTCGCCGAAATCGAAGAAGACGAAATCTCGGACTTCGACCGCGACCACTGGGCCTATGATCCGATCGTGCGGCCCGCCGTGCCCGCGGTGCTGCAAACCGATTGGCCGCGGACGGGGATCGACCGGTTCATCCTGGCGAGACTGGAAAAGGACTCCCTCAAACCGGCGCCGCCCGCGGATCGGCCCAGCTTGATCCGCAGGCTGTGTTGGGACTTGACCGGTTTGCCGCCCACGGTCGATCAAGTCCAAGATTTTGTGAACGACCCGCGACCCGATGCCTACTCGCGTCTGGTCGATTCGTTGCTCGCGTCACCTGAGTTCGGGAAACGCTGGGGGCAATTCTGGTTAGACCTGGCACGCTATGCCGACACCGACGGATACGAACACGACAAGATCCGTGACCAGGCCTGGAAGTATCGCGATTGGGTGATCGATGCGATCAACCGCGACATGCCCTATGACACGTTCATCCGCTGGCAACTTGCCGGCGACCAAGTGGAATCCGGCGGGGAACAAGCAACACTGGCAACGGCATTTTGTCTGTCGGGACCCGACATGCCCGACATCAACTCGATGGATGAACGACGCCATGTCTTGCTCAATGAGATCACGTCGACTGTGGGGGCCGTGATGCTGGGACTGCAATTCGGCTGCGCCCAGTGCCATGACCACAAGTACGACGCGATCAGCCAAGCGGATTTTTATCGGCTGCGAGCGTTCTTCGATTCGGCGATCCGCCTGGAACAGAACAAGTCGGTCAGCGTCTTGGCGTCCCATCGTGATTACCCGCAAACCCATCTGATGCTCCGCGGCGACTGGCGCCGTCCGGGTGCCCCGCTGGAACCGGCGTTTCCCCGGGTCATCAATGATGCGGGGACGGTTCCGTCGACTGACGCCTCGCCACGCACCGAGTTGGCTGATTGGATGACCGATCGATCCAACCCACTGACGGCTCGCGTGATCGCCAATCGAATTTGGCAACAGCACTTTGGCACCGGGCTGACGGCGACACCGAGTGACTTCGGCGTGATGGGGGACAGTCCCACGCACCCCGAATTGCTCGACTACCTGTCCGATGAATTGATGCGGGAAAACTGGAGCACCAAACGAATCCATCGCATGATCGTGATGTCCAGCGTCTATCGTGTGTCCGGCACACGGCCGACACAGGGCTCCGATCGCGAGTCTTGGGATCGTGCGTTGGCGGCCGACCCCGACAACCAGTTGCTCAGCC
Source organism: Phycisphaera sp. RhM (assembly GCA_033042175.1). GTDB lineage: Bacteria > Planctomycetota > Planctomycetia > Pirellulales > Pirellulaceae > Stieleria. Next base: position 42,725 of record WCIL01000006.1, on the reverse strand, counting down.
GTTTCCCTCGCCGCCGCTTGGATGCCGAAGCGATCCGAGACGGATTGCTGGCCGTCAGTGAATCGCTGAATCATCAGATGGGCGGTCCCGGCGTGCGGCCCGCACTGCCGGTGGAAATGGTCAAGACGCTGAAGTCGGGACAATGGAAGGAGACCCCATCGAAGGCCGATCATGAGCGTCGCAGCATCTACATTTTTGCCAGACGGAATTTGCGTTTCCCTTTCTTCGCGACCTTCGATCGTCCCACCGCCGATCAACCGTGCGCGCGACGTGACCAGTCCACCACCGCCATCCAGGCGCTGGTGCTGCTCAATTCCGCGTTTGTGATGAAGACGTCGCAGCGATTGGCAAGTGTCGTGTCCGCCGGCCAACCGGATCTGCGATCACAGATCGATTCGCTCTACATGCGACTCTATTCACGACACCCCGATGGCGAGGAAGTGACGGGCGCGACAGCGTTCTTGGCGAGCGGCGCAACGCTGAAAGATCTTTGCCGAGCGATGTTGAACTCGAATGAGTTCTTGTACGTGGATTGATTTTGGGATTGATTTTGGGATTGATTCTGCATCGCACACCTGTCACACAGATCACGCGTTCAACGGCTGATCATCGATTGACATCAGGCCCCGTCTCGCCAGCGTCCGGGCGTCACACGCGAATTCAGTTAGCCGGCATTGCCAGTCGCCTCCGCATCACCGGATCGCAAGTACGCGGAGATCGGCACGGCCAGGACGGCGCCGATGATCGGAGCGGTCAGATAGATCCACAGGGATTCCAACTGGTTTCCGACCAGCGCCGGTGCGATCGAACGAGCCGGGTTCATCGAGGCCCCACTGATCGGCCCTCCGCAGAGCACTTCGAAGGAGATCACGCCGCCGATGGCCAGCCCCGCCGTGATCCCTTTTTCTTTCGCACCGGTGCTGACGTTGAGCACAACGAACAGCAAAATCAACGTCAACATGATTTCGAAAATGAACGATTGCCACCACGTTCCCGCCGGCAGCGTCGGCCCCAAGCTGGATTGATCTGGAAATAAAACCCGCAGCAATACGCTGGCCAGCAGCGCGCCGACGCATTGACTGACGATATACGGGATCACGTGTTTCCCTTCGAATCGTCGCCCCACCCAGAACGCAATCGTTACGGCAGGATTGATGTGGGCGCCAGAGATATCGCCGATCGAATGGATCATCGCCGAAACGACCAGCCCCCAGGCAAGGGCGATGCCGACCAGCGTCACGCCGCCGTCGGTCACGTTGTCGACCACGACCGAACCGGTTCCGACAAACACCAACACGAACGTGCCGATCATTTCGGCGACATACTTTTTCATCTTCACCAACGCTGCACGGCCAGGGGGGAATCGTCTCAGGAACGGCAGATGATACCATCCCAGATGGTCGACGCGGTGAGTCCGTCGGCAACCCGTTCAAAGACGCAAAAGCGGGCCAACCCCTGGATGCGGCATAACCGGGATCGCGGCGTGTGTCAGTTTTGTCATTCCGAGCGTCGAGCAGGCCTGTCCCCCCCCACACCTGACCTAGCCTTTCATCGAACTTGAAACCCGCCCCCTCTTTTGACTTCGCTGCAGAACCCTGACGTGAAACGATTTTCTCGAATCCGCTCTGCTGCCCGATGCCGCCGCAAGGGGGCGGCGATGATCGAGTTTGCGGTTTGCCTGCCCGTGTTCCTGCTAATCGCGATGGGCACGATTGAAACCTGCCGGATGATTTATCTGCGGCAATCGCTCAAAGTGGCCGCATACGAATGCGCCCGGCTCGCGATCGTTCCCGAAGTGACGGCGGCAGATTTACAGGATCAATGCGATGTCCTTCTGATGGGCCGCAACATCTCCAACCACACGCTCCATTGCACACCGGCGGATCCGTCCACTCTCAACTACGGAGAGATTTTCATCACGACGGTCGAAGCCCCCGCATCAGAGAACGCACTGGTCGGATCCTGGATCTACGGCAGTTCGACGGTCTCGGAATCTGTATCCATCATGATGGAGTATTAGTCCATGATTCCGACAGCCAATCCTCCACGCCAACGCATCCAGGCCCGCCATCGCAGACACCTGCGGCGTGGAGCGACGATGGCCATGCTGGCGATCTTGATGCCCGTGATGATTGCCGTTGCCGCCTTCATGATCAACATCGTCTACATGGAACTGACCCGCACGGAACTGCAGATTTCATTGGATGTCGCCACGCGAGCTGCCGGGCGGACCTTGGCTGTGACCGGAGACCAGCAGCAAGCAGTCGACGTCGCCGAGCAAATGCTCAACGCGAACACGTATGCCAACCAAACGCTGACCTTGAGTGAAACCGAAATCATTTTCGGGGTCTCGACCCGCCACTCCGAAGTGGAACGCTACAACTTCGGCCCGGGCAATCATCCCAACGCGGTCAAGGTTGAAACGAACGGAACCCATCACGTTCCGCTCCTGTTCCCATCGATGGGCGTGCCGATCCAGATCCGCCCGATGAAAACAGCGATTGCCACCAAGGTCGAACTGGACATCGCGCTGGTGATCGATCGCTCCGGATCGATGGCCTACTCCGCGTCAGAAGAAGCCGACGGGAGCGGACCGGATGCCGCAGATGACGACTGGGAATTTGGAGATCCAGTCCCGCCTCATTCGCGTTGGCTGGACACCGTCGCCGCCGTTGACACGTTCTTGAGTGTGATGGAACAATCCCACCATGACGAAATGGTGACATTGACGACATACGCCTCCAAAGCAACCGTCGACGTGGACCTCACCCATAACTACAACAGCGTTCGTGCGGCCCTCGATCACCACAGCAACCACTTCAATGGAGGCGGTACGAATACCGGTGACGGAATCACCAAGGGCAGCGCGGCAGTTCAGAAGAAAAACCTGGCCAGACCATGGGCCGCCAAAGTCATGGTCGTGATGAGTGACGGACTGTCGACCACCGGGACCGAACCCGTGTCGGCCGCACGGATGGCAGCCGAAGATCATGTCATGGTTTACACCGTGACGTTCTCTGACGAGGCCGATACGGCGACCATGCAGGAAGTCGCCGATGCGGGTGCCGGAAATCACTACCATGCAAATGACAGTGCTCAGCTCAATCAAGTATTCGAAGACATCGCCCGCGGCCTCCCCACCTTGATCACGTTCTAAAGCGGTAGCACGATGAGACCTCCTCGGTCGTTCTCTCACAAACGAAAACCACGCGGCGCAACGACGATCGAGTTTGCGTTGGTGTTTCCGCTGATCCTGTTGTTCTTCGCGTTCATGTTCGAAGTCGGCCGCGTGTTGATGCTGCAACATACCGCCGACACCGCTGCCTACGAAGCGGCTCGCGCGGCGATGGTCCCAGGAGCAACCGCAGCCGAGGCCGAACAGGTAGCGCAGCAATTCGTGAACGACGCCGGACTCTCGCTCGTTAACATCGAAGTCACCCCCACCGCCATTACCGACGAAACCGCGTTGATCACCGTCGCGGTCAGCATTCCTGTTAACGACAACTCATGGATCGCACCGACTCAATTCGCGAACTTTGTCGTCAACAGTGAAGTGACGTTGATGTGCGAGCGACCACCGCTTGTCAAACTATCCGCCTTGACGGATTTGAGCGCCAGAAAAGAAAGGATGCAGAACAACACTGCCGGTCTCTAGCTGCGAAACCTTATCTCAGTGCTCTTGACTCGGTTGCTTCTCTACCGCAACACTTTTCTGTGCCTGCTGATTCATTCAACGTTTTGGCATCACTGGGATCATGGCTGTCGCGAATGCTAAAGCGAACGACACCGCGTGGTCCATTGATATCGCAGGCAGGGCTTCGATCAACAAGCTGTGACCTATCCGCTGCTGGCGGGACTGCATCACCACCGCCTTCTAGGAATTCGACACCATGACGAATCACTCTTCTGTCGGGTCACTCCGTGACACGGTCCTCTCACTGTGCATCCTCGCACTCTGCTTCGGCGCAACGGCTTCCGCGCAGGACCAACTCGTCAAGCAAACGACCTACCAAACCGACCAGGACATCCCCTATCGCAGCGGCGAGAATTTGACCGACTACATGCGTGAGCGTTGCCGACTGGACGTCTACGCTCCCGAATCGGAAAACGGTTTCTCAACCGTCGTCTGGTTTCACGGCGGCGGATTAAAAGGCGGCAAAAAATCCGTGCCAAAGGAACTCAAGGAACAGGGCATTGCCGTCGTTGCCGTCAACTACCGACTTCATCCCAAAGTCACTTCGCCCACGTACATCGAAGACGCTGCGGCGGCCGTCGCTTGGACATTCAAGAACATCGAAAAGTATGGCGGTTCAAATCAAAAGATCTTCATCAGTGGCCACTCCGCCGGCGGCTACCTGACCAGCATGCTCGGTCTGGACAAACGCTGGTTGGCCGCCCACGACATCGACGCCGATGACATCGCCGGACTGATCCCCTTCAGCGGCCATACGATCACCCACTTCACCGTCCGCGCCGAACGGGGTATCGACGGCAAGCAACCGGTCGTGGACGACATGGCACCGCTGTATCATGTCCGTGACGATTGCCCGCCGCTGCTATTGATCACCGGTGACCGTGAACTGGAAATGCTCGGTCGCTACGAAGAAAACGCCTACCTGTGGCGGATGATGCAAGTCGTCGGGCACCCCGACACCGAACTCTATGAACTCGACGGCTACAACCACGGCCAAATGGCCACCCCCGCCCATCCGCTGTTGCTCCGCTTCGTAAAGCAGCACAGCCGGTGAAATGCATAGTCGACGGATACAGGGTGGGAAATAAGCCCACGGATGGCAGCGCGAACCCACGGATCGAGACGAAACAGAATTTCCTCGGTTCCCGCTGCCATCCGTGGGTTCACTTTGCTATCCGTGGGTTCACTTTGCTATCCGTGGGTTCGCGCTGCCATCCGTGGGTTCGCGCTGCCATCCGTGGGTTTCTCAATCTCTCACGATCCGTCCCAAACTTGCTAGCAAACACCAAAGAGAACTGAACATGACGAAAGACTTGATCCACCACGTCGAACGGACTGTCCGCCGGCGGATGGCCGATCAGCAGGCGGGCCATGGATTTGATCATGTCGGCCGCGTGCTTCGCTCGGCGCGCAAGATCCAGGAGGAAGTCGGCGGGGACCGGACGATTGTGGAACTTGCCGCCTTGCTGCATGACGTCGGCGATGCGAAGTTCCATGGCGGGGTCGAGAAGAGCGCCGAATTCACGCGACAGATCCTCGGCGAACTCGACGTCGATGTGGCAACGATCGACGACGTCGCAGAAATCGTCGACAACCTTTCGTTCCGCAAGGGCGACGACGCGAAACCGCTCTCACTCGAAGGCCAGATCGTTCAAGATGCGGATCGCTTGGACGCGTTGGGTGCGATCGGGATCGTGCGGACGATTGAATACGGCGCGGCGTTCGGCCAACCGTTTCATGTTTCGGGCAATGCGGATGGAACGCACAAGACGGGCCTGCGCCACTTCGACGACAAACTGTTCAAACTGCGCGGGCTGTTGAACACCGAACCGGCACGGCGAATGGCCCGACAGCGCGAAGCATTCATGAGAACATTCGTCGATCAATTTCTCGCGGAATGGCAAGAGTGACTCTAGGAAACGCCTGATCCGCTGCTCGAGCGTCCGCCTCGCTTCGCTGGATCCGACACACCCGATGCCCCCACCGATGGCAGAACGCCCCGACGGATGTCATAGTAGGGGCGACAACAATCATTTCACATCCGCGAGAACGCTTTGCCATCGGTGGTTTTTGTTTTTGGCCGCGCATCCAACGCTCAAGCATTTTTATGACAACTTCGCGAAACTTGATCCACCCGCGTGACGAGATCATGCAGACGATGGATCGCATCTACCGTTACCGGATGACGACTACGTCCGGCGGCAACCTTTCGATTCGCGACGCCTCGGGCGACATTTGGATTTCGCCGGCGAGAGTCGACAAGGGTAACCTGTCGCGGCGTGACATCATTTGCGTGCGCCGCGACGGCACCATCGAAGGTCCGCATCCGCCGTCTTCGGAATTCCCCTTTCACAAGGCGATCTACGACGCACGTCCCGACGTGGTGTCCGTCGTCCACGCGCACCCGGTCGCCTTGGTGGCATTCAGCATCTGCCGCCAAACGCCCAACACGCGACTGTTCCATCAAGCCCATTCGGTCTGTGGCAAACTGGGATTTGCGCCATACGCCTGTCCGGGCAGCAAGCAGTTGGGCGCGAATATCGCCGCGTCGTTCGCCGAGGGTGCCGACAGTGTGATTTTGGAGAACCACGGGGTCGTCGTCGCCGCAGATTCACTCTCCGACGCGTTCAAGCGATTCGAAGCATTTGAGTTCGCCGGCAAGACGCTGATCAAGGCGGCGGCACTGGGAAACGTCAAACTCTTGGACGATCACCAACTGGACCAGGCAGCCCGCCGCAGCGTCGACTTCGAAAGTCTTGATCCAGCGCCCGCCAGCGCCAGCGAATTGGAACTGCGGCGTCAACTCTGTGACTTCGTTCGCCGCGGTTGTCGCCAACGGCTCTTGATCAGCACCGAAGGCAGTTTCTCGGCGCGGGTCGGCGACGATGCGTTCCTGATCACACCCACGCAACAGGATCGAGAGCTGCTCGGCGTCGATGATTTTGTTTTGATCGACGGCGATCGGCGTGAATCGGGGAAACTGGCCAGCCGCGCGGCAAAGGCGCATCAGGCGATCTATCGTCGCCATCGCCACGTCCATGCGATCGTGTTTGCGCACCCGGTCAACGCGACGGCGTTCAGCGTCACCGAAAGCGAATTCGATGTCCGCACGATTCCGGAAAGTTACGTGTTTCTGCGCGACGTCCAACGCGTCCCCTACGGCGTCCAATTCGGCGACGGCGATCAGATCGCCGACTACGTCAACGAAAAAACGCCGGCAGCGATCCTGGAAAACGACGGCGTGATCGTCACCGGACGCAGTGTCCTGGATGCCTTTGATCGCCTGGAAGTACTGGAGTCCACCGCCGAAGCGGTGATCAACGCCCGATCGATCGGCAGCGTCCAAGCGATGTCCGACGACGTGATCGATGAACTGTGTCGCGAATTTGATCTGTGACCGCTCGACAGCGGCTATAATGAAGGCATGTCACATCCAGCGAAATGGTTTCTCTCCCTTTGCGTCACCCTCGCAGCCGCCCCTGCCGTGCCAGCGGACCCTCCCCCGGACTCGGCGGTGGACTCGGCGGCCGCCAAGGCGATCGATTACCTGGAGACCGAAGGGCAGCGGTGGATGGACCAACGCGGCTGCGTGTCGTGCCATCAAATCCCCGCGATGCTGTGGAGTCTGCAGGCGGCCGAGCGACAGGGCTTGGACGTCGCCGCGGAGGATCTAAAACGATGGACCGAGTGGTCCACCGACGCGGTCAATTTCGTCAAGCCGCATCAGAAGAAGGACGTCGACGTCGAACAAACGCTGGCGGGAAACATCGACACCATGGCGGCATTGCTGTTGGCCATTCCCGGTCAGGCCGATGCACGTTGGCGAGAGCAATTCGCGGCCAAGCTGTGCAGCGAGCAAGCCGACGACGGGTCTTGGAAAGCCTGCGGTCAATTGCCAGCCCAAAAGCGCCCCAAACAAGAAACCACCCAGGCGACGACGCTGTGGGTCACGCTGGCCCTGCTGCGACACCGCAGTGAAGCGTTTGACGTCGCGTCAGCGATCAAGTTCTCCGATGCCGGTCCCCAAGCCAAGTCGACCGAGTGGTACGCGGTGCGGATGATGGTTGCGGCGGAGCACGAGCCCGAATCGACGGACGGTTTCCGCGACGAACTGCTCGCTCGACAACACCCCGAAGGGGGCTGGGGTTGGATCTCGGACGAACCCAGTGACGCCTTGGCGACAGGGCTTGCGCTGTACGCGTTGGCGCAGGTCGGAGAGACCGACTCGACGGCCATCACCCGAGCCCGCCAATTCCTTCGTCGCTCGCAACAGCCGTCCGGCGAGTGGAACGTCCCGGGCACCAAAGCGTCCGCCAAAGGAAAACCGACCCCGACATCGAATTATTGGGGCACAGCTTGGGCGGTGATTGGATTGTTAAGCGGCGATTGAAGTTCCCCACCTTTGGAATTCTTTTGTCGCAAAGGTTCGACGCGTTTGCCGAAGAAATCAGCGGTCTTCTTAGCTGTCCACCGTCCGGGGTGATCGAATTTAAAAAACTGCCTGCCGAGGGTCCGTGAGCCGTTGCATCCCGTGATTTGCCTGGGAATCATCCCGGAACGGCCTGGATCGGTCCCAATCCCTGGTTTGGGCGGTCGAACAGGGGTAAATCGAGCCCGATCAAGGCGTTGCATGCATTAGCTGAAACGGGGGGGCCGCGGGAAAATCGTTCTTTCTGGCCGCTGGTTCATGTAATAATGAACACACGCCCCATCCTCTTTTTTCTCAGTGTCACCCCGTCGCCGCGGGGACGCCCAGGCGGGACAGCCAGACCTGTAGAAAACCGATCGCATGCGACTCCGATCGATCCCAGGGGGTGCATCTTGTGCGTCTATTTCGTGGCAGAGTCGGCAGACCCATTGTAATGACGAACACGCCCAATCTATTGCAGCTTTATTCCGAGACTTACGAACGCGAAAAGCAAGTTCGTTACACGCTGAAAGAGTACCTGGAGGCGGCTCGTGATGATCCGTCGTTGTACAGCAGCGTCGCTGAACGCATGATTCAAGCGATCGGCCAACCGAAGCAGATTGATACGTCCAGCGATTCCCGTCTCGGACGAATCTTCATGAACCGGACCATCAAGGTCTATCCCGCATTTGATCAATTCTATGGGTTGGAAGAAACCATTGAACGGATCGTGGGTTACTTCCGTCATGCCGCCCAAGGACTCGAGGAACGGAAACAGATTCTGTATCTGCTCGGCCCGGTCGGCGGTGGAAAGAGCTCCCTGTCGGATGCCCTGAAGCGATTGATCCAACGTCAACCGGTTTATGTGTTGTGCGCCGGCGACGAGATGAGCCCGATTTTCGAAAGCCCCCTGGGGCTGTTCGACCCCAATTCGATGGGCTTCTTGCTGGAGGAGGAATACGGCATTCCACGTCGACGTCTGAGCGGTTACATGTCTCCATGGGCCGTCAAACGGTTGGACGAATTCGGAGGCGACATTTCCAAGTTCTCCGTCGTACGCGTGATGCCTTCGGAACAGCGACGATGCTGTGTGACCAAGACCGAACCGGGGGACGAAAACAACCAAGACATTTCGTCGTTGGTCGGTAAAGTCGACATCCGTAAGCTGGAACATTTTTCGCAAGACGACGCCGACGCGTACGCCTACACCGGTGGGCTCAATCGCACGACCCAAGGACTGCTCGAATTCGTCGAGATGTTCAAAGCGCCGCTGAAGATGTTGCACCCGCTGTTGACGGCGACACAAGACGGCACGTACGTGGGCACCGAGAACGTCGGCGCGATGCCGTACCAAGGCATCATCGTCGCCCACAGCAACGAATCAGAATGGGAATCATTCAAGGCCAATCGCAACAACGAAGCCTTCCTCGATCGGATCTGCGTGGTCAAAGTCCCTTACTGCCTGCGCGTCACCGAAGAACGAAAGATCTATGACAAGCTGATCCAGAGTTCCAAACTGGGCGAAGCTCCGTGCGCGCCCGACACGCTGGAGATGATGGCACGCTTCTCTGTCTTGACGCGTCTGAAGGAACACGAAAATTCTAACCTGTATTCCAAAATGCGGGTTTATGACGGCGAGTCGCTCAAAGACACCGACCCGAACGCGAAAACCGTCCAGGAGTATCGGGACGCGGCCGGCGTGGCCGAAGGCATGGAAGGCGTCTCGACGCGGTTCGCCTACAAGATCCTGTCGGAAACCTACAACTTTGACACCGACGAAGTCGCTGCGGATCCCGTCCACCTGCTGTACGTGCTCGAAAAAGCGATTCTGCGCGAACAGCTGCCCGAAGAAACCGAGCAGCGTACCTCGAGTTCGTCAAAGAAGACCTGGCGTCGCGATACGCCGAATTCATCGGCAACGAAATCCGCAAGGCCTACCTGGAATCCTATCACGCCTACGGCCAAAACCTGTTTGATCGTTACATCGCCTACGCCGATGCCTGGATCGACGACCAAGACTACAAAGACCCCGATACCGGACAATTGATGGATCGCGACGTTCTGGACGAGGAACTAGAAAAGATCGAACACCCCGCCGGAATCTCCAACGCGAAGGACTTTCGATACGAGATCGTCAAATTCGCGCTCCGCTCACGGGCCAAACATGACGGCCGCAACCCCGAATGGACCTCCTACGAAAAGATTCGCGAAGTCATCGAAAAGCGAATGTTTTCACAGATCGAAGAGCTGCTCCCGGTCATCAGTTTCGGCGCTAAAAAGGATAGCGAAGCCGAGCAAAAGCACAGCGAATTCGTCGAGCGAATGACCCAACGTGGTTACACACGACGGCAGGTCCGTCGGCTGGTCGATTGGTACATGCGTGTCAGCAAGTCAGGATAGGAACACGATCCCCATGCAAGTGATTGATCGCCGACAGAACCCGAAATCGAAAAGTCTTGGAAACCGCCAACGCTTTCTTCGTCGCATCAAGTCCCAGATCCGCAAGACGGTCAAGGACGCGATCGAAAACCGCAGCGTTTCCGATCTCGATAGCGGTGAAAAAGTGTCGGTCACCGCCAACGAGATCGGCGAGCCGACCTTCGGATTTGATTCCGCCGAAGGCAGTCGCAACTACGTCATCCCGGGAAATCACGATTACCGACGGGGCGACCGAATTCGCAAGCCCGGCGGCGGATCCGGAAGCGGTTCCGGCGGAAGCCCCGACGGCGACGGCGAAGATGCATTCGTGTTCATGCTCAGCCGCGACGAATTCCTGAACCTGTTTTTCGAGGACCTCGAACTCCCCAATCTCGCCAAACGCAAGCTGAAATCCGTGGCCAGCGAAAAATGGAGTCGCGCCGGATACGCCAACGACGGCTCGCCGCAACGGCTGAACAAATACCAAACGATGCGACGAAGCCTGGCGCGACGCATCGCACTCAAACGGCCCAGGCTCCACGAATTGAACCGACTGGAAGCGGAATTAGAATCAGCCCAGACGCGAGCCGGCAGCGACGATGGCGATCACAGTGAAGAAGCCAAGCGTCTTGCCCGGCTGATCGAAGAAACCCGTGATCGCATGCGGGCAGTACCATTTTTGGACCCCGTCGATCTTCGCTACAACCGGTTCGAGCAGACACCTAAACCCGCCACGCAAGCGGTCATGTTTTGCCTGATGGACGCCTCGGCATCGATGACCGAATCGCTCAAAGATCTCGCCAAGCGGTTTTTCATCCTGCTGCATCTGTTTTTGAACCGTCACTACCGCTCGGTCGAACTGGTCTTCATCCGACACACCTACACGGCGGCCGAAGTCGACGAAGAGACCTTTTTCCATGGCCGCGAAACGGGCGGAACCGTGGTCTCCTCGGCGCTGGAAGTCATGCTGCGAATCATTCGAGAACGCTATCCGGTGCAAGACTGGAACATCTACGCCGCCCAGGCCTCCGACGGACACAACTTCGATCACGACATGCCGCGCACGATCGAGTTGCTACAGCGTGAGATTCTCGACCTCTGTCAGTACTACGCCTACATCGAGGTCGGCGAAGAAGAATCATCGTACGTCAGTGCACTTTGGAGCGGGTATGCTCCGCTGGAAGCACACCCCCACTTCGCACGCGCCACCGTCTTGGATCCGACCGAGATCTACCCCGTGTTTCACAAACTGTTCGCCAGCAATCGACAGGCGTCTTGAGCGACCATGGACAACCGGACGTTACTGTACGAAGGCTCGGAGTGGGACTTTAACCACCTGCGACGTGTCCATGATGCGATCGAGGAAATCGGCGTCGGCGAGATGGGCTTGAACGTCTATCGCAACCAGATCGAGGTGATCACCAGCGATCAGATGCTCGATGCCTACGCGTCGTTCGGCATGCCGTTGATGTATTCCCATTGGTCGTTCGGCAAACGGTATTCCCGGGAAGCGCTGCTGTATCGCAAAGGGGCACAGTCATTGGCCTATGAGTTGGTGATCAATTCAGACCCGTGTGTCGCCTACGTCATCGAAGAAAACAGCATGACGATGCAGACACTCGTGATCGCCCACGCCTGCTTCGGGCACAACCATTTCTTCAAGAACAACTATCTGTTCCGCCAGTGGACCCATGCCGAACGCGTGCTCGATGATCTGGCCTATGCCAAACGATTCATCGCCGAATGCGAAGAACGGCACGGAATGCAGACCGTTGAACGGACCCTCGATGCCGCCCACGCGCTGATGTCACAGGGCGTCAGCCGATACGCCCCACAGCGCCCGGTTCGATCCCAAGACGCGGTGCTCAAGGCCGAATCGCGAAAATCGCATCACGAAGCAACGTACAACGATTTGTGGAGAACCCTTCCGAAACCGAAGGAGGATGCCGACGCCGACGACAACGCGGAACGAGAATTTGACGCCGCCGCGCTGCGATTGCCCGAAGAAAACCTGCTCCGGTTCCTGTCGCTCCACGCGCCTAAGTTGAAGGATTGGCAGCGCGAGGTGTTGGACATCGTGCGAAAGACCGCGCAATACTTTTACCCCCAACAGCAGACGCAATTGATGAACGAAGGCTGTGCAACCTTTGTCCATTATCAAATCATGAATCGTCTGCACCAAACCGGTCAGGTCAATGAAGCGGCGATGCTTGAATTCCTGCACATGCACACGGCGGTCGTCACGCAACCCGATTTTGACGACAAGCGATTCCGGGGATTGAATCCCTATGCGTTGGGCTTCGCGATGATGAAAGACATCGAGCGAATTTGCCAGAACCCCCAACCGGAAGACGAGGAGTGGTTCCCCGAAATCGCCGGGCGGGGAGACTTCATGGGCGTCTTGCGTGACGCTTGGGCGGACTTCCGGGACGAGAGCTTTGTGCTGCAGTTTCTCAGCCCGCATCTGATTCGGAAGATGCGATTGTTCGCCGTTCGCGATGCGTCCGACGCTCCACACCTGTCGGTCGAAGCGATCCACGACGAATCGGGGTATCGTGAAATTCGACACCGCCTGGCCCAACAATACGATCTCTCCAAACGCGACCCGGAGATCGAAGTGACCGAAGCTGACTTGAAGGGCAATCGACGCTTGGTGCTCACCCACCGCGTTCGCGACGGCAAAACGCTCAGCTCCAGTACTTGCAATCGCGTCCTACGGCACGTGGCCAATCTGTGGGGCTACCGCGTGCGATTGATCGAAGTCGATGCCGGCACCGGCCAGACGCTCAACGACTACGACGCCGTCGCGCTGCCGTAAAGACATCTGGCGGACCGAAAATGCAGGACGTCGATTAGAAAGCCCGCTCCGCGACAATTAGAATCCCCTGGCCTCGGGATTTACGCCTCAGTAGTAGCAGTAATACTCGCATTCCGGGTCACCTTGACAATCACACGGGTCGTCCGCCAGCTCGAAATGGCACTCCGTGTTTGTAAGCACGGGATACCATTCTTCCCATGCATAATATTCTTCGCTTCGACAAACATACCCCGACGTTCCATATTGCGAGGTCAACTCTTCACACCAGCAGACGCCTTCTTTTAAACAAATGTTGTACTTCCATTCCTTGGTCACATCTTCTTCATACGATGCGGTATCGCCCGGCTGGTCCCCTTCGCCCGGATAGAGAAAGCTCATCGAATCAAAGAATGCATGCTTGATCAAAAATTCATGGGCAGTGCCGGTGGAATCAGTGCAGCCAGAATACTGCTGGCTATTTTGTTCGGTGCAGTTACTAGGGCAATTCGCGGCCTCATACCCGTAGCCTTCCGGGTCACAACCGACGTTGTCACGCCGGAAGTAGCAATCAGCCGCTTCGGAAGAAGACTCTGCCAACGCGACAAACATCCAGCAACTTACAACAACCAGAAACTGCTTCATCATCATCTTAATTCTCGCCATTCTCGGGAATCAACACCGGTGGACGAACGCCGGCACGCTGCCAGTGCTCATTAAAAAGTTTTCTGGTGGGCTCGCGCCAATCACTTGTTTTGCGATCCAGGAGCGTGATGCCATTAAGCTGCTCCCCGATCCGGACCTCGATATCCAGCTCGTGTGATTCAATTCGATCGACACGGCCGAGCTTTACGAACGTCTGCTTGCTGGGAAACATCAAATCCCCAACAGACTGCCAGTGAGTTTCAACCTGTGACGTAAGGCGCCGCTTATCCTTACCACGTTTCCAGATACTAAAAACGCTCGGCATGAATTGGTGCTTTTTACTGAAAACGATGGAAAATTCGACGTTGCTGTTGGGAAATACTATTTCCTGCACAATGTTGCCATCGGCGTCGTACTTTGCGGAATCCAGCACCCCATTGGTCAGCGCTTCGTCCGCCGTCTTGGATGGCCCCCGAATTGAGACAAAACCGGCATCGGCAACGGACAATAGAATTGGGTCGAACCTCACGAAATTTAGGAAGACCTTCTTTTTGTCATCTTCGTCCTTGATCTCTTGGGGTTTCTGATCTGCGAAATAGGGAGAGTAACGGCGATAGATATTCTTCCCATCGAGAAAGACTTGATCCCATTGTTCAAGCAGCAGAGTGCCATGGTTTGCTTCGCGCGTTTTCGAATTGGCAAACAGCGTCTTGTCTTTTGAGTCATGGACCGCAACGTAATAAACGTCCTGAGTGATAATTCGGTCTCGTTCTCTAAAAAAGCGTTCTCCTTTGGCGACGATCGCTCGGCGTTGCCGGCGGATTTGATCGAGATTGATGCGAAAATCAAAGATAACGTCCTCGAGTCTCTTCGTGACATCATTTGCATACCAGTCGGTCGATGTCTCCGACCCGGGCGAGTCAGCATGCAACGGCGAGCAGATCAAGATCGCACCGGCAAGAAACACAGCGATTCGAGTCATCGGAGGAACACCTTGGCGTCGAAGGAATTGTCATCGAGTAAAAAGCGAATCGTTTGAAAGTCTTTGAATTCATAGTCTTGGATCGTACTGACACAAATGACCTTCGAACCGCGAGTGACCAACTTGACAGACACGGGGTACTTGATGCCATCAATCTCAACTTCAAGCGATTGAAAGTCGCGACCTCTGGTGTCGCCTTCGAAAACCGCGTACAAACGCTCGCCATTTGTATAAATAACATTTTGGGTCAGAGTCAGCTTGCCGGGGATTCGAAGCGGTAGCAAGAGCGGCGTCCCCTCTCGATCACCAATCAGAGGAATCACCGTTGTCATCGCGTTTGCTGGCACCAAACGCTCGTCGATAAAATATTTTTTTCCATTCTCCTGCTTTGCGTCTTTGAGAACGGGCAGCTCCTGCCCGTTCAAAATGAGCTTCGTTTTGTCACTTGGAATCGAGAGGTCGTTTAGCTTTAGTTCGACGATGAACCCCTTTTGCTCGGCAGAGTATTTGATCGAACTGCCAGGAATCTCATAGCGATGGCGTGCCTTGCCGGTGACAAAGACGATGAATTCACCTGCGTTGGTTTCAAGCGTAAGCTTTGTACGAAACGAACCCGGCTTCCCGATTCGCAAAGTCAAGAGCAGGTTCGACCTTGCACCTTTTACTACGGGGCCTTCTGTAGGATAGGCGGCCGTGCAACCGCATGATGTTTTTACGCGATCGATCGTTACATTCGTCGACAACTCATTTAGAAGATGAGCAACCAGCCCTCGTGTCATTCCGACGAAACAGCCTCCCGTGCTTAGCTCGATCGGCTTCTTAGATTCAGAGAAAACAATCTCTCCGACCACCGGCATCCGATTGATTGCTTCTTCAGACAGCTTGAAATGCTGCGGTTTTGGATCTTCCGCTGATAACTTCGCGAGCGGATTAAAACAGAAGGTGCATAGCACCACCGCGAGAAATAGCGTGACCGTACGCTTCATAGATTGCCCCTCGACAAACAGCCACAAGAACATGAAAACGTCCGTACCGACGTCGACTGTACTTGTCGCCCCACTGAATGTCTTTTGAAAAGGCTATGAGACTCAACATCAACGCGTCAAGAAAATACTCGTGTCTTTTTGCATTTTTTCGTTTCGAAGCGTTGCCTCGTTCCTCAGCGTTTTTTCAGGTGCCACTGAAAGCGAAAAATCATTTGCAGCCAGCGAATCGTGTCATGAGCCCTGTGTTTGACCGAATGCCCGCTGTTACGTCCCCAATCGCGATGCTGTGTTTTGACCACTATCTCGAGTAAATTGGGGTATCAATCGATGCTCTTAACCCTCCTTACTCAAGTCCCGTCTCATGAGCCGCCTACCGAATTCCCCCACCAACAACAGCTTCATCCTGGTCCGGCTCACGTGTCTACTCTTCGCCGTTGCCTGCCTGTCAGGCGTCGCGCCGGCGCAAGAGACGCTGGAAGCGGAGTTGAAGCGGCGTGATGCGGACGAACTGGCTCGCCACGCTCACATCTTTGGCGATTCGTCACGCGGGGCGATTCGGTTTTACCAAACCGGACTGAGCTGCGTTCAGTGCCACGTGCCTGACGAAGGCACCAATCGGCTCGGGCCGGATCTTTCGCAAATGAACGAACGAGCCACCTACGCGCACGTGATCGAGTCGCTGTTGGATCCGTCCAAAATCGTCCAGCCCGGTTTCCGCGCCGAACGTCTGTTGCTCGACGACGGTCGCGTGGTCAGCGGCATGATCGCGGTGGAAACCGATAACGCACTGACGGTCGTGGTCCCGGGCGAAGCAGAACCGTTGACGGTTTCTTTGGACAGCGTCGAAGCGCGGGCACCGTCGGGATCCATCATGCCGAATGGGTTGATCAACCAGCTCGACGACGAAAGCGATTTTTATGACTTGGTCTGCTACCTGGTGGAACTGGGGCAAGCAAGTCCCGAGACGGCGGCACGCATGAAACCCGATGCGTCGCTGATTCAGCTGCCTCCGCTGCCGGACTATGAAAACGATCTCGATCACCGCGGTATGATCACCAGTTGGAATGAAAAATCATTTCAGCGAGGCAAAGCGATCTATCAAGGACTGTGCATCAATTGTCATGGCACGCCAGAGCAACCCGGTTCGCTCCCCAATGCCTTGCGTTTCGCCACCGGAACATTCAAAAGCGGCGGCGATCCGCTGACGATGTACAAGACCCTGACCCACGGCTACAAGATGATGTTGCCGCAACGTCAATTGGTGCCGCGTGAAAAGTACGACGTGATTCACTACATCCGCGAAGCGTACTTAAAAACGTTCAACGCGTCGCAATACACCAAGGTCGACAAAGCCTATCTGGAGTCGCTGCCTGCCGGCCGACTTCGCGGACCTGCACCGGTCCGCCATCGCCCCTGGAGCGAGATGGACTATGGACCGTTCCTGACGCGGACCTATGAACTCACGAGTGAATTTTCCAAGCCGCGACCGGAAGTCACCGACGAAGACCGTCAGCGGGGTCGGCGTGAGAATCGCCCCGCCGAACGGACGTGGCCGCCGGAGACCAACTTTGCTTACAAGGGCATCGCGATACAGCTTGATGCAACACCGGGCGGCGTTGCCCGCGGTTCACACTTCCTGGCATTTGATCATGACACGATGCGGGTCGCGGGTGCCTGGATGGGAACCGGGTTCATCGATTGGGAAGGCATCCTGTTGGACGGAAAACACTGGCGATCGCCGCGGACGGTCGGTGAGTTGCATTTCCAAAACCTGCCGGGGCCGGGTTGGGCCGATCCGTTGACCGGTTCGCTTGACGACACACGCCGGCGAGCACGCGATGGGCAAGCCTATGGCCCGTTTCCGAAGTCGTGGATGGATTACAAGGGTTTGTACAAGCACGGCAATCGCGTCGTGCTGTCCTACACCGTCGGTGACGCAGCGGTGCTGGAGTCGCACCGGGTCTCGGAAGAACAGGGACCGGGACCGTTCGACGTTCCCGTCACTTGGGTACGCGTCTTGAACATCGAAAAGTCGTCGCGTGATCTGGCGATCCGAATCGCTCCCCAAGACACCGTCGCCGTCGCCATCCATGGTCCCAGGGCGTTGAAAACGGAAGACGTCGACGGGCTGACGATCCTGAAAATCCCTGCGGAAAGCACGCCCGTTGATTTGGAGCTGCACGTTGCGCATCGTGGAATGAAGCCGTCCTTCAAGTTATCGGGCGCGCCGGAAGACTTGCGGCCACTGACCCGTGGCGGCCCGGCCCAATGGCCGCAGACACTGACGACGGAGCCCGAGACCGGCGCGGACGCCGGTCCTTTTGCCGTCGACGAACTGACACGCCCGACGAAAAACCCCTGGAAGAGCCGACTGCGGATGTCGGGACTCGATTTCTTTCCCGATGGCAATTCAATGGTCGCCTGTTGCTGCGACGGTGATGTCTGGATCATCAACGGGATCGGCCGGCCCGGCGGATCGCTACAGTGGCGGCGAATCGCATCGGGGCTGTTTCACCCGCTGGGCATCAAGATCGTCGACGGCAGAATTTTTGTCGGCTGCCGCGATCAAATCGTTGTCCTCAATGACCTCAACGGCGACGGGGAAACCGATTTCTATGAATGTTTCAACCAGGACCATCAAGTCACCGAGCACTTTCATGAATTCGCGATGGGGTTGCAAGCCGACGACGAGGGCAACTTGTACTATGCCAAGAGCGCCCGGCACGCGCAAGACTCGCTGATTCCACAACACGGGACGCTGTTGAAAGTCAGCGCCGACGGGAACCAAACGACGATTCTGGCCAACGGGTTTCGAGCCGCCAACGGTGTCTGCCTCAACCCCGACGGATCGTTCTTTGTCACCGACCAAGAAGGCCACTGGACGCCGATGAACCGAATCAATCGTGTCGTCGAAGGCGGATTCTACGGCAACATGTACGGCTACGGTGCGCCCAATGACACACGGGATTCGGCGATGCAACAACCACTCTGTTGGCCCAACAAGCCCTTCGATCGCTCACCCGCCGAACTGCTCTGGGTCGAAAGTCAGAAATGGGGTGACCTGGACGGTCGGCTGCTGAGCCTGTCCTACGGCTATGGCAAAGTCTTCGTCGTGCCGCATGAACAGGTCAATGGCCAGTGGCAAGGCGGAATGTGTCGGTTGCCGCTTCCCGAATTTGAAACCGGCGTGATGCGCGGCCGCTTCCATCGTGACGGACACCTGTATGTGTGCGGCATGACGGCCTGGGGCAGCAACCAAACGGACAGCCCCGGCGGGCTGTACCGGATTCGGGCGACCGGCAAACCGATGCACCTGCCGACTCAAATCCACGCCAACGCGGATGGCATCACGCTGACCTTCTCCGATGCCGTCGACCGCAAGACCGCCGCCGATCCGAACAACTATCTCGTTGAAACATGGGACCTGAAGCGGACGGCCAACTATGGGTCCGACCGCTTCAATGAGCGAACGTTAGACGTCGCTTCGGTCGATGTCAGCGACGACGGCAAGACGGTCCAGCTGGTCATTCCCTCCATCGAGCCCACGTGGACGATTCAAATTGCCTACAAGCTGCGCGGCCAATCGGGGCGATCGTTCGGACGCGTGATCCAAGGCACGATTCACACTCTGGCAGAGGCGATTGAACGGCCGGCAGAACAATGAAGGCGAAACGGCAGAATGATACGGGGCAGAATGATGGGGTGGCAGGTCTTTGTTCTTCATCATTCTGCCCCGGATCGTCCTGCCATCCATCGGATCACCTTGCCGTCCTAGTCTGCCATCGCGACCCGCACGAGCTGTTCCTTGCGTTCAACGCCGTCGCCGACTCCGACACGAAAGTAGAGTGATCCGTCGGCGATGGCCGGACTGGCGTAGCAATCGTCGCCGAGTCGGTTCTTCGCGATCTGCTCGAACTTTTCGCCCGACGCTTCGAACACGTAGCAGTTGCCCGACAGATCGGCGACGTAAACGTTCCCGTTGCACAGCACGGGTGAACCGCTGAAGTTTCCGCCCAAACGTTTCTTCCACCGGATCGCTCCGTCCGCGACCGACCAGCATCTCGCGATCCCATCGTCGTCGACGGAAAAGACATGTTGTCCGTCGGTGATCAGCGATGGCTCATAGACCCGCGTGCGGTCCGACCAGATTCGCTCGCCTTTGCCGGACAAGCACACGGTTTCGTTGTCGGGGAATCCGCCGGACGCAATGATTCGATCCTGCGTCGTCACCACGGTTCCACAAGTCGCTTCGGCGATGCACTCGGTTTCCCACAATGTCTCGCCCGTTGCCGGATCATAGCTGGCCAATCGATCGCCGCCGGTGATCAGCACTTGGTCCACACCGCCAACGGTCGCGATGCGGGGACTGGAATAGGAGCTTGCGTTGCCGCGTTTTTTTCGCCACGCGATTTCGCCGGTCTGCGCGTCCATGGCCACCAAGTAGCCGCCGCCAAAATGATCCGCCGCGACGATGACCAACGACTTGTACAGAACGGGCGACGGGGCGTAGCCGAACTTGGATGCGAACGCGCCGATGTCACGCTGCCAAACCTGATTGCCCTCCAGATCCAATGCCGTGACAAAAACACGCTCGCTGTTCAGGTGCGCGGTCACCAACAAGTTGCCGTCGGTCGCAAGCGTGCCGTTGGCGTTGGTGGCCTTTTGGTGAACCTCCCCGCGACCGGGGAACCCGCCCTTGTGGACCGTCGTTTGCCAGCGTTGGTCGCCGGTGTCGCGATCATAGGCGACGACGACTTGTTCCGATCGGGAATCGATCGCGGAACCGACAACGACCAGGTCACCGATGACAATTGGGCTGCTATGACCGCGTCCCGGAACGTCGCTTTTCCAGGCCACGTTCGTCGAATCGTCCCAAGTCGTCGGCAACGGTTGGTCGTCGGCCACGCCGTCCCCGCCGGGGCCACGCCACTGCGGCCATTGGCCGGCAAGGCTTGTCAGGTCCCGGTCGGTGACCACAACGCCGCTTTCGCTGAGCGAAACTTCGTCGACCGCGGTCTGTTTCCGGCAGCCGACCAACGCGACCAGACAAAGGGCAAGAATGGTGGCGAGCGTTTGGTTCATGGCACTGCAGTTGGATTGGGATGACGTGATTGTCGACGGCGGGCAAGGGGTGCTGGTGTCAGGATACCGGGTTGAGCCGAATCGATCAGACGAAACTTCCCAGTTCCAGATTTGCTGACTCTAACGTTTTCTATGTACCAAATTTTACCGGATAGGCGACGTCCTTCAGGCCCGGAGGGCCGGCAGAGTGGATGCCGGTGGCGTGAGCCACCGGAGATGATTGCAAAGAGTCCCTGAGGCCCAGCGGGCCGACACAATTCCCCAGCTTTTGGCAATACCCGCGGTTCATGAGACCGATTGTGCCGGCCTTCCAGGCCTCCGTGATCGAGGTCTTTCCGTTCCGGTGGCTGACGCCACCGGCAGGCATTGTGCCAGCCTCTCCGGGCTTCATCGCGAACAAACATAGAAAACGTTAGAGTCAGCAGATTTGGAATAGAAGATTTGAGATTGATCCAAACGGTCCGTCGCAGGATGGACTCGATGCACGTCGATGTTCTGATTACGCTATTGAACCCGACTGCCGCCCGCCTCCACGGACCATCACCTTGATGAACGTTTTTCGAATCGCACTGATACTGGCCCTGCATCTCGCATCGGGCGTGATCGCCCAGGCCGACGTGACAGACTTTGGCACCTGGTCGCTCGTGGAGGACCCCGCCCATCCCGGATTCAGCGCGATGGCCAACGCCACCTCCGCTACGCTTTCGGCCGGAGACGTCGCGATTCCCACCGGAACCGACATCGGCTACCAAAGTATCAACGGATCGACACCGCAAAATTCGACGAGCGGGTTTTACTTCAGCCCCGACGCCGACTTTTCGCTGGCGATCAATTACGCCTGGACCTTCTCCAACAATCCGTCGGGATTCCTCGGCCTCGGTTTCGGGATCGGAGAAGACAGCGACGGAATGAACTCGGCGGGCGTCGCAATGGGCACCTCCAATGGCTCGCCATTTCTCTCCTTCGGCGGCGCGGCGCGGATCAACGACGTCGACCAAGCCGCTGTGGCACTCGGCGGAAATCCGTTCCTGAATCCCTCGTCTGCTTCGGGCACGCTGTTCGTCGCCTACCAAGCGTCCAGCGGCGACGTGATCGTCGGAGCGGCAACAACCCTCGACGCGGCCGCTCCAACACTGTCCCACACCTACGCCGGGATTCAAAACCAGTGGTCCGGCGACGGTTTGATGCCCAGCTTCTTCATCCGTAGCGACGACCCGCCGACGTTAAACGCCTGGGGTGGTGGAAATGCGGATGCCGTGTTCAGCAACTTTCGCGTGCTCAATGGCAACCCGATCGCGATCCCCGAACCTTCCACCGCGGTCGCGTCCCTGATGTTGGCCCCCTTGTTGATCCGCCGGCGAACTCGCAGGGGCGCTCATCGCCGTCGGTAAAAGCATCAAGCTTGCTGTCCGGATTCAATGCTCCGGTTCCCCGTCGGTCGATCCCACGAACGGTTTAGAATGCGAGACGTTTCGTCGGCGATGTTCGGCTCAAAAAGATAGGACGTAATTGCCTGCCGCCCAAATCCTGCCCTCCCAGGCTCTCCGCGTCGACGTTTGGATTGCCACATCAACCTTCATAATCGCCCCGAGTGTTCCCCGGATCCTTTGATGCCCCCAACCACAACCTTGTTCGGCTCGTTCATCCTGACCCTCACGCTGACGGGTTTCACCCTCCATGCAGCGACCCCGGCCGGTCTGGTCGGCGATGGCATTGCCGATGACACCGCGGCGATTCAAGCCGCCGTGGATGCAAAAACCGGATCGATCGAGTTCGGGCGTGGGATCTATCGGCTCACCAAAACGATCACGATTGATTTGGACCGCGTCGGCTGGACCAGCTTGTCCGGAGACGGCGTCGCACAATTCAAAATGGAAGCGGCCGGTCCCGCATTTCGGTTCGTCGGGACCCACGGCGGAACAGCCAGCCCGCCGACGGTCAAGCCGAACGTGTGGGATCGACAGCGGACGCCGATGGTCGACGGCATCGAGATCCTGGGCGATCATCCGGACGCCTGTGGAATCGAAGCCGACGGAACCATGCAATTGACACTCACACGTGTCGTCGTGCGTCAAGCCAAGCATGCCGTCCACCTGACCGGACGCAATCGCAACGTCACGCTGTCCGAGTGCCACCTGTACGAGAACGCTGGCATCGGAGTGTTCTTGGACCGTTTGAATCTGCATCAAATCAACATCGCCAACTGCCACATCAGCTACAACGCCGGTGGCGGAGTCGTTTCGACGGGAAGCGAGATCCGCAATCTGCAAATTGGAACCTGTGACATCGAAGGCAACATGGGCGATGCATCGTCGACGCCCACCGCAAACGTCTTGCTGGATTCCACCGACACCTCTGTCGGCGAAGTCGCCATCGTCGGTTGCACCATCCAGCACACGCACGACGCCCCCGATTCGGCAAACATCCGTATCAACGGCTGGTCCAACGAACGCCCCTTCACCGACGAACGTCGCACCGGAAACATCACGATCGCCGACAACGTGCTCTCGGATGTCCAGACGAACATCGAAATCACCGGCGTGCGAGGCATCACCATCACCGGCAACACGATGTGGAAAGGTTACACGGCCAATGTGATCGCAACGAATTGCCGACAGGTCGTCATGACCGGAAACCTGTACGATCGCAACCCGCGCTATCACTATGGCGACGGGTCCAAGGCCAAACTCGGCGTGATCCTGGAAGACTGCCGCGACGTGACCCTCAACGGCGAACACTACGGCGGCGAAGTCCTCGAACATCCCGCCGCCCTGCAACTGCGCCGCTGCGACGGAGTGAACATCCATGGCTGCAGCTTTGCACGCCTGTCCCGCACCGGCATCCTCGTCGATTCCGTCCCGTTCGGCCAAATCTCCGGCTGCTTGTTCACCGGCATCTCGGAGATGGCCATCGCAGTTGAACAACAAGGGACCAACGACGTGGATGCCCAAACCAATCGCTTCCGCAGACTGCAGTAACGCTGCGCACCAAGTGGGGTAAGCTTCCAGCTTGCCAAACGCATTGCCGGCCGACGGGTGGGAAGCTCGCCACACGTTCCAAACCGATTGCACGCAGCGAACGTTGTGCATGGCCGTTGGCCAAATTGAACCTCATTGCGATGCGGTTTCTGGGGCGGCGCAACCCTCGCAAATGCCCGGTTCGCTTGCCCCAGGCTAGGGATATGCATGCCCTTTGGGCAAAAAGCGACTTGGGTAGATACGCATGCCCCCTGGCAGAGTCTCGTAGCAGTTTGCGACGACCCGGGGAGGGTGCTTTGGCGTCGTTGTTGTCATCGGTGGGCGCGGGGCCGCGCCCCCCGCCCCCTCGATGTGCTCGACCCTCCCGCACACGGGAGGGCTACTTCTTAACTTGATGCGTCTGCGCCTCGCTTCGCTCGGCCCTCCTGTCAGGAGGATGACTTTAATAACCGCACGACCTCCGTGGCCGGGGGTGACGAAGGCGTTTGACAACCGCGTCCCCGCCGACGACGCCAACCCGTCGTGCTCCGCCTACTTCGCCGCGCCTTTTTAATGGACCGCCGGTCGACTAAATAGAATGGGGTCGCTAAGATTCCCAGCGGGCGACAGCGTGCCCCATCAACCGACTCAGGAGACGAGAGTGTTCAAGAGACTTGCCTTGAGGAGCGTTGAAAAACAGGGCGTCCGCGCTCGGATCGAGGCGTTGGGGCTGGGGCTGGCGTTCGGCTGGTTCGCCCTTTCGACCACCGGATGCGGCAAACCGACGATCGAGTCTCGGGAGAAAGCTCCGTTGCCGGTGACGGTGATGACGCTTTCCAAATCGATCCCCCCATCCTCCTATTCCGCTTCGGGGAGTGTGAAATCGTGGAAGACCGAAGACCTCGGGTTCGAGGTGTCCGGTCGCGTCCAGTGGGTGATTGAACCGGGGGAAGACATCGACGGTCGCCTGGTTGATCCCAAGGACAAGACCAAAGTCATCATGGAAGGCACGAAGCTGGCGCAAATTGAGCCCGCCCGCTATGAAATCGCGTTGCAGACGGCCGAGGCGAATTTGGAAGTGGCGTTGCTGGGGAAAGAGGAGATCGAGATCCGGCTGGACGAATCGCTGCCCGCCCAGATCGAGTCGGCGGAAGCGGATTTGGAGTTGGCCAAAGCGGAATTCGATCGCATTGAAAAACTGGCCGAACGCAACGCCGCGTCTCAAAGCGAATTTGAGCAAGCCAAGAACCTGGTCGCCACGCGATCCGCCGCGGTGCTTTCCTTGTCGGCCAGCAAGAAACAAGCCCAGGCGCAGCTGAAGTCGGCCGACGCACAAATCAAGCGGGCCAAACAGGCGCTTCGAGACGCCCAACGAGATCTGGACAACACCGTCTTGTACGGATCCTACCAGGGTCAGATCTCGAAGGTGTCGGTGGTGCCCGGCAGCGTGGTCTCGGCCGGTTCTCCCGTGTTGACCCTGCAGATGACCAACCCGATCAAGGTCGAAGTCGAGTTGTCCGCATCGCAGTCTCGCAAGATGCGAAAGCGTCGTAGTTTACCGGCATCGTTTGCCCTGCCGGACGGTTCGCCCCGTCAAGCGACGGCGTTTGTCTACAACATCGACCCGAGTGCGGACCCGACCACTCGAACGTTCACCATGACACTGCTGATGCTCAACGAAAAGTTCGCCGACAAGGTGGACGGCCGGATCGATGAGCGGCGTGTGGCGCGTTCGGAAGACCTGTGGCCGATCCGACTAAACCAGATGATGGGCACGGAAAAAGGGGTGATTCTGGTCGAAGAAAAGTCGATCCGGAACGACGAGGCGGGCGACTACGTGTACCTGGTGACCAATGCAAAGCATGATGAAGTCCTGCCGCCGATCCTGAAGGTGCGGCGTCAGGGCATCGTCACGAACGATTTGCTGATTCCGTTCTTGGGCAATTGGTCGTTTCAATCGATCACGTTCGTCGATTCGCAGGGCCAGCCCGAGAGCGTCGACCCGGACTCGCTGTACGTCGGATTGCTCGAAGACGGTCGCCCGCCCGGACCGGAATGGGATGGAGAATCGGTCGTCCTGGACGGCGGTTCACAGTGGATGCTTCGTCCCGGTGACCTGGTCGACATCGACCTGTCCGAAGAAGGCACGGAACTCGGATTTCACGTCCCGGTCGAAGCGATCTTTAAGACATCGGACAAGTCGTCGCTGTTTGTCGTCCGCAGCGGCCGCGTCGAGGAGATTCCGGTCACGCTGGTCCCCAGTGACAATCTGGACGAAGGGTCCATGATGCAGGTGCAATCACCCAAGCTGAGTGAAGGCATGCTGGTGGTTCGCGACGGCGTGCATTTATTGCGAGACGGCCAAACGGTCAATGTCGTCGGCCAGTCACCTGTTGCGATGGAGGCGTACTAGGCCATGCCTGCTTCATCGCCACCGTTGCCATCATGGTCACTTGCATCGCTTGCGGTCCGCTATCGCCCGATCGTCTTCTCACTCGTCCTGCTCGGCCTGGCAATCGGGGCAGCCACGTTCGTGACGATTCCGCGCCGCGAGGACCCCGAATTCACGATTCGCGTCTGTGTCGTCTCGACCTCCTGGCCCGGTGCCCCCGCCGTTACAGTCGAAGAACTGATCACCGACAAGATCGAACAAGACCTGACCAGTATCGAGGAAGTCAAACTGACGCGATCGACCACGGTAACGGGCCGATCGACGATCTTCGTCGAACTGGAAGACAACATCGCGCCGGACAAGATTCAAAACGTCTGGGACAAAGTCCGCGCCCGCGTCGACTTGGTCCCGATGCCCTCGTCCGACGTCCGTCCGATCGTCAACGACGAATTCGGCGATACCGCGGTGTTGGTGCTGGCCGTTCACCAAACCCCTTCAGACGGTCGAGAGTCCATCCGTCCCCAGGATCGATACTCGCCACGCGAACTCGAACGCTTCGCCGAAGACGTGCAGGACCCGTTGCGGTTGTTGCCCGGCGTTGCCAAAGTCGACATGTTTGGTCAACGCGAGGAAGCGATCTACATCGAGACCGAGATGGCGAATTGGGCGCAGATCGGACTGACCACCGCCCAACTCGAAACGCTGGCCCAGGAACGAAACATCATCCAGGCCGGTGGCGAACTCGACACCCGAGCGGGCCACTATTCCGTCAAGACAGGCGGAGAGTTCAATGCGGTGGAAGAGATCGCGCAAATCGCCAGCACCGTCCGCACCGATGACGGAGACAACAGCGTTCCACTGACGGAATTCGGGCTGACGATCCAGCGCGGCTACGAGGACCCGGCCAGTTACATCTGCCGCGTCGGCGATGCGTCGGGATCCACCGGCGCGGTGATGCTGGGAATCACGATGAAATCGGGAGCGAACATCATCGACGTGTGCCGCGATTCCAAGCAACGTGTCCACGACTTGATCGAACTGCACCAGCGATTGCCGCCGGATGTGGCCGTGACAGCCATTTCCGATCAGTCGGAAAGCGTGACGAAAAAGATCCGCGATGTCATCATCAACGTGGTCGAAGCCGTTTTGATCGTGATCGCCATCGTCTATCTCGTGGTCGGTTTTCGAACCGCTTTTGTGATGGCCGCCAACATCCCGATCGTCGTGATCCTCTCCATCGGCTTGGTTGCGGTCTTCGGCGTTCAACTGGAACAGATCTCGCTTGCCGCCCTGGTCATCTCGCTGGGCTTGCTCGTCGACAATGCCGTTCAGGTTTGTGACCAGGCCCGGACCAATCAGATCGCCGGCATGGCACCCTTTCCCGCGGCCATCGACGGCGCCAATACGCTGGCCGTCCCGATGCTGGTCGGCACCCTGACGACGATGGCGGCGTTCATCCCGATGCTGTTTTCGCTCGAAGGAGGCGGCAAAGAATACGTTTACAGCTTGCCAGTGACCGTCTCGACCACGTTGGCGCTCAGCTGGTTGCTGGCGATGACCTTGTGCGTGATCCTGGCCGGGTTGTTTATCCGTGCGCCCCAGGAAGATCAAACCGGATCGCCGGTCGTGTCGTGGTTGCGGCGACTTTCGAGAGGGTTCCCGCGTTTCCGGCGCCGGCACGCGGCCGATTCCGGAGAACAGCACGGTGAACCAGAACGAGCCGGCAATCACGCCTTCAACCTCTACACGCTCGTCGGTCGCCGGGCCGTGGACGCCAAATGGCTGACCGCTGTGGCCACTGCGGCGTTAGTCGTCGCGATCTTGATGTTGCCCGTCAGTTCCGAGTTCTTTCCCGAAGCCGCCGGAACCCAATTTGCGGTCAAAGTCATCCTGCCGGAAACCGCGACGATCGAGCAAACCGATGCGGCGGCTCGCCGCGTCGAATCGATCCTGCGAAAACTCAGCCGCGCCCCCGGTGAGAGTTCTGATCGATTGAGAGCCTACCGCACCCTGGTCGGTGGCGGAGGTTCACGATGGCACTTGGGTTGGGATCCCGAACCCCAATCACGGTCGTTCGCCGAAATCTTGGTCCGCACCACCGACGACTCGGTAACGAAAGCGTATGCCCAGCGTGTCCGCGATGTGGCCGAGCGCGGCGATGCAGCGCTCGGGATCGCCCCCATCGTGGGCGCCAGAGTCGTCCCGGTTCAATTGGCACTCGGACCGCCGGCCGATCCGCTCGTCCTACGCATCGCCGGAAACGGTTTTGCCGATCCCTCCATCCTCCGCAACACCGCCGATCGCCTCAAGCGACTCGTCGCCGAGCAGCCCGAAACCTGGGACGTGAATGATTCCTGGGGCGTCGACGGCTACCAGATCCGAGTCAACGTCCATCAAGACCAGGCCGTGCTCGCGGGCGTCACGAATTCGCAAATCGCCAAAACCCTAACGTCCTATTATTCGGGATTGCGATTGACCACATTTCGCGAAGGCGACCATCAAGTTCCCGTCTACTTTCGCCTCCGGGCCGGCCAGCGCGAGTCGATCGCAGGGCTTCAAGAGGCCTACGTCGAGGGAGACCGCGGCAAGGTTCCGCTGGCGTCGATCGCCAGTTTGGAACCGACGTTTGAGTTGGCCCGAATCGAACGTCGCAAGATGAACCGCACGATCGAGGTCAGTTCCCGGATGGAGCCGGGTGTGACGGGAAACGACGTCGTGTCACGCATCTTGAAGTCCGAGGAACTGCGGCTGATTCGCGACAGTCTGCCGGCCGGTTACACCATCGAACCCGGCGGAGCGTACGAGGAAAGCGCCGAAGCCGGCGGGCAAATGATGATGTCCTTTTTGATCTCGTTCGTGCTGATCGTGTTGTGTTTGATCTTCCAGTACAACGGATGGTCGAAACCGTTGATCATTCTCTCCACGCTGCCGTTGGCGTTGGTGGGTGCCTGGCTGGGCTTGTACTTGTCGGACAAGTCATTGGGATTCATGCCCCAATTGGGAATCCTCGCGCTGTTCGGAATCGTACTCAACACGGCCATCATCTTCGTCGAGTTCGCAGACATTTTGATCACGCAAAGGGCGACCGAGAAACAGCACGCGGGCACCGCCGACGGCCCCATTGTGGGCCTGTCGGTCGATCAGTTTCGCGACTGTCTGATCGAAGCCGGCAAACAACGCATGTTGCCAATCTTCCTCACCACGGCAACGACCGTCGGCGGGTTGATCCCCCTGGCGCTCAGCGGAGGTCCACTTTGGGAAGGCCTGGCGTGGTGCATGATCGTCGGCTTGCTGCTGACGACCGTCCTGACGCTGTTTGTCGTTCCCGCCTTCTATGCGATCCTGGTGGAAACGTTCGGGGTCAGCCCGGTGGTATTGCCGGCCGCGGAAACCGCAGATCCACTATCCAAGCCAGCGAGCCGTTGAAGCATGAACTGGCAACGGGCCAGACGCCCAGAACAAAAAGCTGAACGGATCTCAGCGATCCTCGATGCCGCAGCCGAACTGTTTGACGACAACGAGTTCGATGCGATCTCCATGCGCGATGTGGCCAATCAGGCGGGCCTCGGAAAAGCCAGCTTGTACCACTACTTTAAAACCAAAGAAGAAGTCTTTCTTACCTTGTACCGTGAAGAGCTTGGGAGCTGGCTGGAAAGTGTGACGACGGGGCTCGGGCGACTGCGGAAGCCGACCCCCAAACGAGTCGCCGAGGTGCTCACGTCAACGCTAATGCGGCACGAGCGGTTCTGTCGTTTGGAGGTCCTGTTCGCATCGGTCTTGGAACGGAATCTGTCGCAAGAGTTCTTGATCCAATACAAACGCTCGCTGGTGGGGCCGGTCGAAGCCTTCGCCGCCACGATCAAGTCGGTCACGCCACACTTTTCCAGCGAAGATGCGAAAGCGTTTGCGTTTCAGCATCATGCCTTGGTGGCCGGACTTTGGCCGATCGCCCACCCCTCACCGCAGGTCGAATCGGTCTTGCAGGCATTCGAATTCCAAGGCTTTCGCACCGAGTTTGCTCCCCTACTGATTCGAACCTTCGTGAACCTGCTCTCGCCGATCGATTGATCCGCTGGCCTTGGTCGCCCCCATCGTTTTGCCCCCATCGT
The DNA here is from genome assembly GCA_033042175.1 of Phycisphaera sp. RhM. GTDB lineage: Bacteria > Planctomycetota > Planctomycetia > Pirellulales > Pirellulaceae > Stieleria. The sequence goes on along the minus strand of WCIL01000006.1, from coordinate 12,258 downwards.
CACCGATCCACCACCCCACACGGTGCCCCCCAACTCTCCACATCGGGTGATACGGGCACCACATTCGCGACTTGCCGCGCCTGTTCCAGGCAAATTTGGGCGCCTGCGGGAATCGGATCGGATAACCTAGGGCTCGCCGTCAAGCCTTGCCGGCCCTCCTCAGCTCTTCTGTCTTCTCCTGCTTCGCTCATCGATTCGCCTCCATGATGCCCCTTCTGCACCACGCCTCGGCGTCGCGAAATCGCCGCCGCAACGATCGCACGATTCGACGTCAACGTCTTTCTTCACGAATCGAGCAACTCGAACGCCGTGACTTGCTGGCGTTCGACATCAGTCTATTGGCGGACATCAACCAGCAAGGTGTTTCGTCCGCCATCGACCATGTGGTGGAATTCAAAGGCGAGGCCTTCTTCGTCGCCGATGACGGACGCAGCGGAAGCGAACTTTGGAAGAGTGACGGGACGATCGATGGCACCCGCCAGGTCGCCGATTTGTTGCCCGGTGTGGATGGATCACTGCCGGAAGACTTGACCGTGCTGGGGTCAGAACTGTTCTTCACGGCGCTCGACGAACTCGGCGAAACCGATCTTTGGAAAACCGACGGCACAACCGCCGGGACAAGCTTGGTGTTCGATGCCGACGCCAATGGAGCGTTTTACCTTCGCGACTTGACGGCATCGGGCGGCAAACTGTTCTTCACCGCCTATCAATACGAATCGGGATACGAGTTATGGGTCCACGACCAGACCCTCGGCGGGACGACCCTGGTCAAAGACATCAATCCGGATCAAAGCATCATTGACCGGCCGAGAGAATTAACGGACGTCGGCGGCACGCTGTTCTTCACCACCTACGAAAACGGCTATTACAATCGCGAGTTGTGGAAGAGCGACGGAAGCGAGGCGGGGACCATGATGGTCAAGGACTTGGCGATCGACATGAGCGATCCGTTGAATCCGGATCCCTCGCTCAGTTCCTACCCGACCTACTTGACCAACGTCGACGGCGTGCTGTTCTTCGTCGCCGAAGATCCCGTCAACGGCGTGGAACTGTTTCGCAGCGACGGCACGACCGCAGGCACCCTGCAGGTTGCCGATCTCCATCCCAACGGTTCCTCGTATCCCGACGACCTGACGGCATTCGACGGCCATGTTTTCTTCTCCGCCGATGACGGGGTGACGGGCCGGCAATTGTTCAAGAGCCAGATCGCGACGGGGACCACCACGATGGTCGCCAACACGGCCGGCAGCAACAATCCTTCCAACCCGACCGATCTGGAAGTCGTCGGGCAAGAACTGTTCTTTGCCGCCGAAGCAGTGGTGCCGGCGACCACCGTCAGCGCCGACGCCCCGACGCTGTTGGCCAACAATTCCATCCTCAATGGAGCAGCTTGGGCCGGCATCGTGACAGGCCTGACCACCGGCCCCGATCGCGGCAACCTGGCCAGATTCGGAGGCAACGGGGTCTTCACCGCCAAGCCCCAGACCAGCACCAACGACGGTCCGGGCTGGGTGGCCAACGGTGCAAAAATCGGCGACGCGGGCGTGGGTCTTGATACGCTCGCGCTCAACGATTTTTATCTCGCCGACATCGATTCGGGTGACTTGGCCAACGACTCGTGGGAATGGACGATTTCGGACGCCGCGGGTCTGACCAATCTCGCGTTCACCGGATTTGCCTCGGGGAATCAATTCGATCAATCGCACGAAGGCTTGGTCTTTGAACTGTTCCTCAATGACTCGACGACCCGAACGTCGCTGTTGGAGGTGGCCGGCGACGACTTGGACAACTGGCTTGCCGGACGATCGGCCAACAACATTGCGCTCTCCCATCCGGGCGGCCCCACCATCACAAAGGCCACCATTCGCATGACCATCGGACGCGACGGTGCCCCGGCGTTTGCCGACGGCGGCTCCGAAGCGATTGTCGTCAACGCAAAACTGACCGCCGACCTGTCGCCGATGACGACGGTGCGGGTACCCGTCGGCCGTGAATTGCACAAGACCGATGGCACCACCGCCGGCACGGAACTGATCGGCGATTTCGTCGCCGACGGCAGTGCCAACCCGAGCGAGTTGACCGAGTCGGGAGGCCTGCTGTACTTTTCCGCCGATGAACCGGTGGGATCCGGTCGCGAGTTATGGGTCAGCAACGGCACGCAAAGCGGAACGATGCGATTGATCGACTCGCAGCCCGGCAGTGACGAGTACGGGGCACCGCTGGATGGTGATCCGCAAAACCTCACCGACATCGGCGGAACATTGTTCTTCACAACACTCGACGGGACGGTGGACCGCGAACTTTGGACCAGCAACGGCACCGCGCTGACCACTCGCCCGATCGCCAACATCAATGCGGGCACACAGTCGGCCGATGTCCAGCAATTCACTCCGGTCGGCGACCTGCTGTACTTCGTCGCTGACGATGGGATCAACGGCGAAGCGGTTTGGAGGGCTGACCCGACCGGCCAAACGATCACCATGGTCGCCGACGTAACGCCTTCGTCCATCGACTCGGTTTCCGGGCTCGCCAAATTCGGCAGCGGTGTTGTGTTCTATAACTCCATCGCCGGCTCCGGCGGCGGGATGTATTACCACGACGGTTCCCAAACCATTCAGTTCATGGCCGGAGTTCCCGTTGCCGTCTCGTTGGATGGCACGATGTTCGTCGAAAACCAAGCGGACAATCGGGTTTATTTTGTCACCAATGATGCGACCAGCGGCGAAGAACTCTGGAGCAGTGACGGGACCATGGCGGGAACCGCGATCGTCCAGGATTTGAACACCGGAAACACCGGCAGCGAGCCGACCGAATTGACGTCGTTCAATAGCCAGATCTACTTCGCTGCCGATGACGGCAACTTCGGACGAGAGCTCTTTGCGGCGAGCGTTTTCGGTGGAATCCAATTGGTCCGAGACCTCAACCCGGGCACCACCGGGTCCGACCCGCGGGAGTTGACGGTCAGTGGCGGCAAGCTCTTCTTTGCCGCCGATAACGGCAGCAACGGGCGCGAGCTGCACACGTCGACCGGGACCCAGCTGGACATCCACCCGACCGGATCGTCCAACCCCAACGCACTGACCGACATCGGCGGTACGCTGTACTTTGCCGCGGACAACGGCGTCGATGGAACCGAACCGTTTCTGTCCAACGGCACCGTCGCCACGCAAATCGCCAACATCGGTCCGCTCAGCAGCAGCTCTAACCCCAGCGGGTTCACCGAGTCCGGTGGTCAAGTCTACTTTGCCGCCGAGCAGTCCAACCGCGGCGCACTGCTGGAAATCTTCTCCGGCATCACCGGAACGCAACTGACCAATTTGACCGCCGCGCCGAATTACCCCGATGCCCCGGACACGATTGCACTGCTCGACTCCTTCGAGATCCCGACCAATGTCGCCGACAACTACGGGGTTCGCGTCCGCGCGTACTTGACCGCTCCCACGACAGGCGACTACACGTTTTGGATTGCTTCGGACGACCAAGGTTCGTTGCTGCTTAGCACAGACGACAACCCGGCCAACGCAGCTCAGATCGCTTCGGTCCCCGTCTGGACCAGCTCTCGACAATATGACAAGTACCCCACCGACCAGCAGTCGGCGCCGATCTCCTTGGTCGCCGGACAGGTGTATTACATCGAAGCGTTGATGAAGGAAGGCACCGGCGGCGACAATTTATCGATCGCCTGGTCCGGCCCGGGAATTCTTGGACCGACCGTGATCGGCCAGCAGTACCTCACCCGCTTCGGGGTCGCGCCCACGGACCTGGGCAGCGGACGTGAACTCTGGATCACCGACGGAACGCCCGCCGGCACGGAACTGGTTGCCGACATCCAACCGGGCCTGCCAAGCAGCAACCCCGAGCCCAAAGCCTCGACGAGATTGAGATTGTTGTTGAGCGTGACCGATGACGGCCCGGTCGGGCGCGAGCCCTACAGCAGCGGTGGCACCGCAGCAAACACCTCGCTGATCCAAGACTTGAACCAGGACCTGCGATTCGGCAGCCAGCCCGAAGGTTTTCTTCCCTTTGGCGACGATTTCCTGTTCGTCGCCGATGACGGCCTGATCGGAAACGAACTCTATCGACTAGCCGCCGACGCACCGGTTGCTCCCGAGGTGGAAGTCGCCGCACCGCCGGGCGTCTACCCGCCGGTCGGCCAGCAACAGCGCTCCATCGTTGACTCGATCAGTTTGGTCTTCGACGAAGAAGTCCTGGTCTCTGAGACGCAGATCGAATTGACCAACCGGGACACAAACACGAAAGTCACGTCGCTGATCGTCAACTCCACCTTTCAAAATGGCCAGACAATCGTAGAACTCACGTTCGGTCCCGGTCCATCGGTGGTCACCCGTGATCCGTCCGGCACGACCGGCTTGCTCAATTCGCTGGCCGACGGGAACTACCAGTTAACGGTGCCGGCGGCCGCAATTGAATCGGTGCAGACGGGATTGGGTCTGGCCGGCGATTGGGTGCACGGCGAAAACGCAGCCGATCAGTTCTTCCGATTCTATGGTGACAGCGATGCCGATCGGGATGTCGACGGCCAAGACTATGGACGCTTCGGACAGGCGTTCCTTCAATCAGCACCTGGCACCTACAATTCGGATTTTGATTTCGATGGCGATGGAGACGTCGACGGACAAGACTACGGCCGATTCGGGCTTCAATTCCTGCGCCGCCTCGACCACTCCTGACTGCTGCGGCGTCCCGGCACTCACACCTGCCACAGCCCGTGCTGGATGCCACCTTGGAAGAAGATCGCACACTTCCCGTGACCGGGGAGTTCCATCGGTGCAAGCGCGACCTCGCCCCCAGCCTTCTCGGCGGATGCGACCGCAGCATCAATGTCGTCGACCAGCATGTACGGCCGAACGATGGGTGTCTCGGTTTCGTGCATCGGAGCACGCACACCGATCTTTCCTCCGCCGGCTAACTCGGCCGTGCGTGCATTGCCAAGCACCGGATCACCGGCATCGAACGTCACGCCGTGGAGTTGGGAAAGCGTCTCGCACACGACGTCGACGTCCGGCGTGACGAACTCTAGATAGTGGACTTGCATCGTTTTTCTCGCTCCATTGAAATTGGTTTGAACCTGTCGAGCATGACTCGACACCGTCCCGCCGCCACCGCTTCGTCTAGTTTTACGGCAACGTCGAGTTACTGGAACTGCTGCAACAACGCACGGGACTCCGATTAAACGAGTTCGGCGATGAAGAAGCAAAGGCCCAGGCATGGCGGAAGGGCGTCGACGGTTGACCCAGCGTCATCGCGAGGTTTTGTCGCGATACTGTGGCGGTGCGTAGGCCTCGTAGCTCGGGGCGTCGTACATGGAACGCAGCTGGTCGTACGTTTGGTGAAGCTGTTTCCGGACCTCCGCGTATCCCTCGTCGGAATAAACATTTCGCATTTCGGCGGGGTCCTTGACCAAATCGAACAGCTGCCATTCGTCGGTCCACGGCAGGTAGAACAGCTTGTGCGTGTGCGTCCGAACGCCGAAGTGTTGCGGCACGGCATGCTCGCCGAGCTCGTAGTAGGCATAATAGACCGAATCGCGAACCTGTTGATCGTTGTCCTTGAGCACCGGCATGATCGACGTCCCCTGAACTTCGTCGGGAGTTTCCATGCCGGCCATGTCCAAGAACGTGGGGGCATAATCGATGTTTTGAATCAATGCCGTCGGCTTTGAGCCCGGCTGAACCACGCCAGGCCAGCGGATCACAAAGGGCATGGTGAACGACTCCTCGAACATCCATCGTTTGTCGAACCAACCATGTTCGCCGAGATAAAATCCTTGGTCGGACGAATAAATCACGACGGTATTGTCAGCCAATTCGTGATCGTCGAGGTATTTCAACAATCGCCCCACGCTCTCATCGACTGCCTTGACCGTTTCCAAGTAGTTCTGCATGTAGCGTTGGTACTTCCAACGCACCAGTTCTCGATGATCGATCTTTCCGGCTTTGTAGTCATCGATAAAGGCTTTGTTTTTCGGCGCGAAGTGCGCGTCCCACGTTGCCTTCTGTTCCTCCGTCATGCGGTTGTATTCCGGGGTGCCGTAAGACCGAAACTCCGGCAAGGTGACGCCCTGCATCTCGTCCTTGCGCAGCTTCAAATCGTAGGCCCAGGTCAGATGCCGATCGATTTCCATTTCATTGTTCGGTAACGTTCGGCTGCGCGTGGCATAGTCATCGAACAAGTTGTCCGGCTCGGCAATGGTGACTCCGTCGAGCGTTCCGAGGTGGCGAAGGGCGGGGGCAAACGTTCGGTGCGGTGCCTTGTGCTGGCACATTAAAAAGAAAGGCTTGTCGGCCTCGCGGTCGTCGAGCCACCGGATCGCTTTGTCGGTCGTGATGTCGGTGGCGTATCCTTCAAACCGTTGCTGCTTGCCGTCCATCGAGATGAAAACCGGATTGTAATAGCTGCCTTGCCCGGGCAAGATGTCCCAGAAGTCGAAGGCGACGGGATCCGTTTTCAAGTGCCATTTACCGATCACCGCGGTCTGGTAGCCACCGCCGTGCAAGGACTTGGCGACGGTCCATTGAGACTGGTCGAATCCTGCGCCGGTGTTGCGCAAAAAACCGTTCTTGTGGCTGTGTTTGCCGGTCAGGATGCAAGCGCGTGAGGGGCCACAGATGGAATTGGCGCAAAAGGAGTTCCGAAACAGGGCACCTTCGTTGGCGATGCGATCGATATTGGGCGTCGGCGCGACCTCCGCCAGTCGACCACCATAGGCCGAGATCGCGTTCAAGGCATGGTCGTCGGAAAAGATGAACAAGATGTTCGGTCGTTCGGCGGCGCAGGCGGGCGCGAGAGATGCCAGGGCCAGGATCGTCAGAGAAAGGATTCGTCTCATGAAACAGCGTTCTAGTCGTCGGGGGTGGTGGAGTGGCGTGAACGGATGGCAGGGGCGAACCGGCAAGGCTGGTCGCATCGATCTGTTCATTTTCGCTGCAACCAGTCTAGTGCTTTGTTACAACTTAATCTTCGGGTGGCTCGTTTGATCGGAAACGGGGTCAGGAACCAAAAACCAAATGGCCCGAAGGGTGCTTCGCATTTTTGGTTCCTGACCCCCTTTCCGCAGATAATCTTAATAACTAGCTGTGACAAAGCACTAGCAACCGGCACTCGATTGCGGTCGCAGATCCGCCGTCTAGAGATCGATGTCATCCAAGACGGCCGTGATCCTGACACGAATAAAACGCAAGGGAGTGGATTTCCAAACACCCGCCGCCCCCCTGATGACGCAATCGGGTGACGATGTTGGGCAGGTTCGTTACGTTCCGATCCGCCGCCCCACCTTTTTTGATCTTTCTCGCCCTGGTAACGTTGCGTCGATCGGCGGCCGAACCAAACTCGTCCGCATCCCATCAGCCAAGCGGTGGCTGGAGCGATCACCCCTGCAATGAATAAGGAAAAGATAAAGAATGGACGCTGATAAATTCGATGGAATTGCCCGTACCGTTGTGATTTCCGGGATCGGGTTGGTCGCCTTGGTGTTGGCCGCCCAAAAATTCCTGTTTTAAAGCTCAGGCGAGATCTGTTCGACCTGGCGAAGCACATCGGCGAAGGGGATTTGTTCACAGACCCCAAAACTGGCGTGCCGGGACAGCCGCGAGCGAATCATCTGCGGTGAAGACAGCCCACACAAAAACCGCGCCCTTTGACGCGCGGTCGCGAAATGGTCCGGATACTGCCGACAGACCTCGGCCAGCGCGCGTCGCACGCCGTCACCGATCTCGCGATGGCTGATCGCGGGAATCGTGTGGGGACCTTCGCCAAGGCAATGACTGCAAACACCACACGCCCCATCCATCACTTCGCCGAAATGTTCGGCCAGCCGACGGGACTGGCAACTCGACGCGCTCGCGATCGCGAACACGTCTTCCAGCCTCGACACCTCCGACTGCTCACGACTGACCACTTTTTCGAAATACTGGTCGGCGATCACCTTGGGATGTTCCAGTCGTCGTTTCCAGCGGTACCCGTGAACCAAATCGCTGACGTTGACTTCGATCCAGTTTTGTGCCGCCATGAAGTCGATGGCTTTGACGATCCGCTGTCGATCTTGCCCAAGTGCCTTGGCCGCAGTCACGGTATTGAGTGAGAACCACTTCCGCGCCTTGGTCAGTTGACCGAGCAATCCGGCCAGAAACTCTCGTCGCTCGCCGTCAAAGTTATTCAAGATCGCGCGCGAGGTCACCAAGGGATGAATCTTATACGAATCGTAGCGCGGCGATGTCGCTTGCAAGTAACCGTCTAATTCCAAGTACGTCAGCAACGTGCGGACGACAAGGATTCGGATGTCGGTTTCGAATGACAACTTGTAGTGGGAGATAAAAAATTCGTCGGGTTGGCCATGACAAAAATCAATCATTCGTCCCACGCTGTGACGACTGGGTGTATCGCCATAGGTGAAATTCTCCAGCACCACACGGTCTTCGGGCAGCAACAACAATTCGCAAACCGACTGCCCACCGTCACGTCCGGCGCGCCCGATCTCTTGAGCGTAAGCCTCCAACGACTTGGGCGGATTGTAGTGGTAGACGTAGCGGATGTTTGCTTTGTCGATCCCCATCCCGAAGGCGATCGTGGCGACGATGATGCCGTCGTCCGACGCTAGAAAATCCTGTTGGATCGTGGCCCGCGTCTCGGCGTCCATCCCGGCGTGGTAGGCGGTCGCGGGGATGTCATCGTCGCTGAGTTGCTCGGCGATCCTCTCGGCCGTTTTCTGTTTCGAAACGTACACCAAGGTGGCCCCCCGCGGCCGCGACCCGATGCGGTGGCGGAGCGTCTCGTAATGGTCGGCCGCGGTGACGACGGTGCTTTTGAGTTGCAAATTGGGTCGATGAAACGGGGTGCGGATCGCATCGTCGCGTTCAATCGCAAAGGCCTTGCGAATGTCCTCCAACACCGCCGGCGTCGCCGTCGCGGTCAGCGCCAGAATGCGATCGGCGTTGAGCGTGCCGGCCAATTCAGCGAGCTTCAAGTAATCGGGACGAAAATTGTGCCCCCACTGACTGATGCAATGCGCCTCGTCGATCGCAAACAGCGAGACGTCCAACGAGCCGACCGAGGCGAGAAATCGTTCGTTGAAAAACCGCTCCGGGGCGACGTACAGCAGGCGGATCGAACCGTCGCGGATGCCCCGCATCGCGTCACGAAATTCTTGCTCGGTCAAGGAACTGTCCAGACGGGCGGCGCGGATCCCACGTGCGGCCAAGGCGTCACACTGGTCCTTCATCAACGCGATCAGCGGCGAAACGACGACGGTCGTGCCGCTGAGCATCTGGCTGGGCAATTGGTAACACAGACTCTTGCCGCCCCCGGTCGGAAACACCGCCGCGACATTCTTTCCCGCCAACAAACGCTCGATCACCGCCGCCTGACCGCTGCGGAACTCCTGCAGTCCGAATCGATCTCGCAAAATCTGACGTGCTTCCCCGGCCAACTCCGATTCAGCCAATGTCATGGTCGTTCCTTGTATACTATGCCTTCGGCTCAATCATTAACGCAGCATGCTTCCCATCCGACGCTAAGGTTTACCAACCCCGCCATGAAATCAATCCCGCTACGTTCATTTTTCTGCTCGCTGGCCGTGATGGCGCTGGCCTGTTGCTGGCACGTCGAAACCTCCGGCCAGGAAACACCGCCCAACGTCGTGATCATCTTCATCGACGACATGGGCTATGCCGACATCGGCCCGTTCGGCGACACGGGCTATCCGACGCCGAATCTGGACCGCATGGCGGCCGAAGGTCGCAAGTTCACCGATTTCTGCGTCTCGTCGGCCGTTTGCAGCGCCTCCCGCTCGGCCTTGATGACGGGGTGCTACCACAAACGCATCGGTATTTCCGGGGCACTGGGCCCGAAGTCAAATATCGGGCTCAACTCCGACGAAACCACGATCGCGGAATTGTGCCGCAGCAAAGGGTATCGCACCGCGATTTATGGAAAGTGGCATCTGGGACACCACCCCAAGTTTCTGCCCACCAACCACGGCTTTGACGAGTATTACGGGATCCCGTACAGCAATGACATGTGGCCATTGCATCCGGCCACCGTCGCCAAACGACGCGTCGATCCCGACGCGCCGAGCAATTGGGCCGAATTGCCAATGATCAAGGACACCCAAATCGTCATCGACAGCATCCAACCGGCCGACCAAGAGCAGATGACGAAGCAGTTCACCGAGCGGGCCGTCGAGTTTATCCGCCGTGATTCCGAAAAACCGTTTTTCCTCTATCTGCCACACCCGATGGTGCACGTCCCGTTGTTTGTCTCCGACGAGTTCCGCGGCAAGAGCGGTCGCGGTTTGTTCGGCGACGTGGTCATGGAAGTGGACTGGTCGGTGGGCCAGATCTTGAACGCGATCGAAGACATCGGTGTCGAACGCAACACCCTGGTCGTGTTCACCAGCGACAACGGCCCCTGGCTTTCTTACGGGACACACGCCGGGAAAGCGACGCCGCTGCGTGAGGGCAAGGGCACGATGTTTGAAGGCGGCTATCGCGAGCCGACATTGATGTGGTGGAAGGGTAAGATTCCGGCGGGAACCACTTGCGACACCTTCGCCAGCACAATTGATTTGCTGCCCACGATCGCCGCACTGGCCGACGCCGAATTGCCCGATCACAAGATCGACGGCCACGACATCCGCCCCCTGATGTTCGGCCACAGCGATGCCAAGACGCCCCACGATTCGTTCGCATGTTTTTACAAGGGCGAATTGGAAGCGGTGCGAAACGAACGCTTCAAGCTGGTGTTTCCACACAAGTACCGCACACTCAACGGACATCCCGGTGGCACGGGTGGATTACCGATCGCCTATCAAAACAAAATGGCCAAGCGGGCGCTATACGATTTGGACAACGACATCGGTGAAACGACCGATGTTTCGGCCGAGTTCCCCGACGTCGTCGCCGAATTGGAAGCCGCAGCGGCCAACTATCGCAACGAGATGGGCGACAAGTTGACCCAATCCAAAGGGACCGAAATCCGACCGGCCGGAAAGCTGGAACCGGGTGACGAGACTCTGCCGTTGGTTTGGTAACATGCTGGACCATCGACTTCAATCCAAACTCGTCGATCTCTGCCACCTGTTGATCGACCAACGTCGCGCCAGGGTCATTGTTCCGCCGTATGACGCGAGTTCGGGCTACTGGTTCGGCGGCGGAAACATAGCGGTCGGCCCCGATGGCGATCTCTACTTGGTCGGCCGCTATCGCAATCACGGCGATTCACGAACCGGGTTGGCGGCGGGCAGCCGCGGGCTGGAATTGGCGATCTTTCGATCAAGCGATCAAGGCCGATGGTTCCAGAAAGTTGTCAGCCTGAACAAACACGATCTTTCGCGCGGCGAAACACCGGTGCTGTCGATCGAAGGCAGTGCGATCCGCTTTGGTGACGGTACGGTCGAGCTGTATGTTTCAACCGAAAAAGACCAAGTCGGTTATCCACCGGACTTTCAACGGTTTCTCAAACCCGGCACCGGTGTTTGGTCGATCGATCGAATCCAGGCCGACAGCATCGAAGGCTTGAAGGACGCGGAGATCGTTCCGTGGCTGGTGTCGAAGGAACCGGAGACGATTCACGTCAAAGACCCGTTTCTGTACGAGTCACCAACGGGCCCGATGCTGCTGTTTTGCTCGCACCCGTTCAGCTGGACCTGTTCCAACACGGGGTTCGTACCAGCGGAAGATCGCGAGACGACCGGCACTGATGCCACGACGCGATGCGGATCGGCGACGTTTGACTTTTTTCCTCGCGGCAACGTCTGGGACGTCGCGATGACACGCGGCACGGCGGTCATCGATGTGCCTGCAGTCGGTGCGTTTGGCGGACAGAACGTGCAATTGATGTTTTACGACGGCGGTGAATGCGTGCGTGATCACACGCAACACGCCGAGTCGGTTGATCGACCGCGCGGCCACTCGTGCGAGGAACTCGGTGGAGCCGCGTACATGGTCGACCGGCGGTGGCAGCAGCCGCAGCGATTGTCGCGGTATGAGCCCTTGTTCGTCAGCCCGTTCGGCACGGGGTGCAGTCGCTATGTCGACGTCTTGGCTCGCCCCGAAGGGATCTACGTCAGCTGGCAGCAATCACAACCAGACCGCTCCCAGCCGCTGGTGTTGCACTTCGTCCCCCGCAGCGAAATCGAGGCGGTCTTGGCATAGCTTTCTATATCTGTCCACTTTTCGACCGTCGGGTTAATGCCCATCATTCTGCCCTCCCATCATTCTGCCCTCCCATCATTCTGCCCTC
>WCIL01000005.1:323935-363432 GCA_033042175.1 Phycisphaera sp. RhM | reverse complement strand
AACGATACTTCGGCAACAGTTGTTGTGCGGGATCGCCGAGCGGTATGACACAGTTCGCCGAGTCGAGCGGCCGCAAATGGGCCAAAGGTCACCGGCAAGTCGCCGAGTGCTTCGCTGCATAACGAAAGCCTGATCCGAGTCCCTTCGATCTGCAATTGCGCGTTGAATAGTCCACGATCGTATCGTGGCCTCGTTGCAATTAGCATCGACATCCAGCGACACTACAGTAAAGACCCGCCGCGATTCGCTTTCCAATAGCACTGAAGGACTGTTACGATCGCTGTTACAGTCGTCGCGGTCACAGAAGGTGGATGGCACCAATCGCGGATGGCACCAATCGCGGTCACAGAAGGTGGATGGCACCAATGAGGAGGGAGGGGGCGGCGGGGTGAGGCTTGGCGGCTGATTGTCGGTTTGGCTGTTTGCGGGGTGCGGCGTTAGAGCGATTCGAGGAATGCGTCTTCTTTGGCGGCCGGCAAGCGATACTTGCCACCGGAGGCGTCTCGGTTTGATGCGGTGTCTTGCTCTGTCGTTTCGCGTCCGGACGCTTCACCGGATTGCCCGACCAGCAGCATCAAATCGGCGGCCAACCGTTCGATGCTGGCGGCGGTCACCAGGGTTTCGTCGCTGCCGGAGGTGGTGCTTTGCGCCGTCTCGGCGACCATCGTGATGCTTTTGACGATTTCATAGCTGCCGGTTGCGACGTCGGATATGTTGCGCGAGATTTCCGAGGTCATCGCCGTTTGCTCTTCGACGGCGCCGGCGATCACGTTTTGGCTTTCATCGATCTCGCGAATGATCTCGCTGACCAACCCGATCGCGTTGACCGCTTCTTGCGTGTCGGCTTGGATCGCTTCGATGCGCCCGATGATGTGTTTGGTCGCCCGACTGGTTTCTTTGGCAAGCTCTTTGACTTCGTTGGCGACGACGGCAAAGCCTTTACCGGCCTCACCGGCCCGGGCCGCTTCGATGGTCGCATTGAGGGCCAACAGGTTGGTTTGCTGGGCGATCGAGTTAATGACCTTGATGACGTTGCCAATTTCCGCACTGCTCTCGCCCAGACGGGTGATGGTCTGGTTGGTTTGTTCGGTGGCGCAAACGGCATTGCGGGCGACCGAGGCGGCATTGGCCGCGTTGGCGGCGATTTCCTTGATGCTTTCTTCGAACTGCTCGACGGCGGTCGCCAAGGCATGCGCATTGGCGCTGACTTCTTCGGCCGCCCCGCTGGCCATGGTGGCCTGATCGCTGGTGTTCTCCGCGTCCCGCCGCAGCCGCCGGCTGACATCGGTCAGGTCGTGGGTTGAAAGGTAACGAAGGTTGGTTGCCGAGCGACGCAGCGGCAGGATGGTTTCGCGGGCGACATAAATGCCGAAGCCGGCGATCCCCAACAGAATGCCTGCGGCACCGGCGAGCGACCACAGCATTCGCGCATCGACCAGGGCTTGGACAGCCGCTTCGTCGGCCGCATTGCGGCGGGTCGCCATCGAAACGACCGCATTGACCGCGTCGCGATGTTGTTCGTATTGCTGCCGCATCGGCCCGCGAGAAAGCAATTTGGCCGTTTTGACGTCACCCGTCAAACAGGCCGGCACGAACTCCTGATCCCGCACCCGAAAGAACTCCTTTGCCGTTTCGTAGCACTCGACCGTTTTCAGCTTCTTCATCGGCCCTTCGGCGAGTTCCTGCTCCCAGAAGCGATGACCGGCATCGAATTTCTGCTTCAATTCGATGCCGTGTCGAACCAATTGCTGAATCTGTTCCGCAGCGACGCCCTCTTCCACCTCGTGGGCCATTTCGAGCGACAGCAGGTAGGATTCGATGAGGTTGTTGGAAGGCGGAACGGTGTCCGAAATCAAATCCTTGCCCTGAATGATTCTGTTGTAATAGGGGCCATGGACTTTGGCGACCGACAGCGTATTCCAAGACCACAATCCGTAACCGACAAAGGAGAGTGCGCAGGCACCGACAAGGATGAAGATTTTGGAGCGAACGGTGAGGCGATTGAAGGACACGAAACTATTCCTTTCCGGCGTGAAGATTGAACGGTAGCTTGGGCAGGTGGCGAGGACGTCAACGTCAATTGGTGGCGGTGGCGACACGATCGGCATCGAGGATCAGCAACAATCGTTGTTCGAGTTTGTAGGCACAACGCAAGAACGGGCGCTGTCGGCGGTGCAGTGTCCCGGGGACCGATTCGCAGTCCGCCTGGTCGACCCGCATCACGTCGCCAATTTCATCAACCAGTAAACCGACCGGTCCTTCGCTGGAACGAATGATGACGCTCATCTCATGGCTGTCGCTGGAACGGGCCGGCAATCCCAGTGCCTTGCGAAGGCTCAACATGCTGACAATGTGGCCGCGCAGATTCATCAGGCCACGCACGACTTGCGGTGCCAACGGGACGCGTGTGGTCGGCTGAGCTCGAATGACTTCCTGGACCTTTGGGACTTCGATGCCATACAACAGACCGTCCACCAGAAAGGTGCAGTAAAATTCCGGTCGGACAGACGTGGTCGTGTTCATGATGGTTTTCAAATGGTGTGATCGAAGCTGTCTGTTGTGCTAAGCGGCGAACCAGGCGTCGGCCCAACGTCGCATGGCCGATCGCAGAAATAGATTCAAGTCAATGATGCGGGTGACGCGTTGTTGGATCACGAGATGCGTTGCGGCGCCCGCCGAGCCGCCTTCGGGTTCGGCGTGGACGGGTTGGTTGTGCAGAATGTCCAAGATTTTTTTCACCACGATCCCTGCGACACGGTCTCCGTCACGGAACACCACCGTGTGCAACGAAGACTCGGACCCTAGTTGCTGGGATGAAAAATCAACGAGTTGACACTCCAGCGACCCGTCGATGGAGAACAGCGGAATGGTTTGGCCCCGGTATTGAATGACATGGAAGTCGCCCAATCGTTCAAGGTCCGATGACGCAAATTTCTCCAGGCGTGCGACCGACGACAGCGGAATCGCGACGCGTGATTCGTCTCCCAAATCGACGATCAACAGCGATTCGCTGGACGATTCGTGTGAGTGCCATGGAGGCTGTGTGATTGGCACGTTGCGTTCGGCCCGCCCCCCGGTGATGCGCCGGTCTGGGCCAAGCCGATCAAATCCAAGATCAAACAGATTTTTCCATCACCCATGATGGTCGCCCCGGCATAGACGGGAATCTCTTTAAAATGCGAGCCGAGCGGCTTGATGACAATCTCCTGTGTGTCGGTGATCTCATCGACGACCAAACCGAATTGGTGACCATCCGCATAGAGCACGACAATATTCAAATCGGACGGCGGATCGCCTCGCCGCCGTGGCGGGTGCAGTCCCAGTTGTTCGTCCAAATAGATCAGCGGCAACAGTTGTTCGCGAAGCCGGAACAAGGGGGCATCGTGAATGAATTCGATCTCCTGGTGCGCCCGCAGGCTGTCGATGTGAACCAATTCGAGCAGACTGGCTTGCGGAATCGCGTATCGATCTCCTTCGGTCGTGACCAGCAGCACGGGAATGATGGCCAACGTCAACGGGATCTTGATTCGCAACATTGTTCCCAGCCCGAGCGTGCTTTGAAGCTCCAAGCTTCCGCCGATGCATTCGATGTTTGTCTTGACGACATCCATCCCGACACCGCGGCCGGAAACGTTCGTGACCGAAGCGGCGGTGGAGAACCCCGGCAAAAAGATCAAATGGGTGATGTCATTTTCACTGAGCGTTGAGGCCCGCTGACTTGAAATCATTCCCCGTTCGATGGCTTTGGCGCGAACGATGTTGGTGTCGATTCCGCTCCCATCATCGCTGATCTCGATGATCATTTGGCCGCCCTCGTGAAAGGCATTGAGATGCAAGACGCCACGCGGTGGTTTTCCGCAGGCGATGCGACGCTCGGGCAGTTCGATGCCGTGGTCGACCACGTTGCGAACGATATGGGTCAACGGATCCTTGATCGCTTCCAAAACCGTCTTGTCGACCTCCGTCTCTTCGCCTTCCATGCGGATATCGACCTGTTTGCCGTGGGAAGCGGCGAGGTCACGAACCAAGCGAGGCAGTTTTCCCCAAGCGTTGCGGATCGGTTGCATCCGCGTCTTCATGACGCCTTCTTGCAGTTCGCTGGTGATCTGGTTGAGCCGCTGGGCCGCGGCGTGCATGGGAGCGTCGTCGGTGGACCGACTGAATTGAACGATCTGATTTCGGGCGAGGACCAGTTCGCCGACCAGATTGACCAATTTGTCTAACAGTTCGACGTCCAAACGCACCGAGGCATCGACCAATGAGGCTTCGTTCTTGGTCATGCCGGCAGCTTCTTTCCAGTCGGAATGGGCGTGCTCGGAGGTCGCTTGATGGGACGCAGGTTGGGGGCGTGTTGCCGGTTCGGGTGCTGCCTGGTGGTGGAGGGGCAATTCGGCGACGTTGTAGCGGTCTGTCCCAGGCGCATCGTCGTCCCTCGTCTTGCCACCAGCCTCCGAGGCCGTCTCCGAGTGCAGGGACTGGGATTCATCCGCGATCGACACGATCGGCTCGCTCTCTATCGGTGCTGCCGACTGCCCCGCACCTGTCGCTGCCTGCCCCGCACTCGTCGCTGTCGGTTCACCCTCAGGAGGCGCCGGTGGTTCATTGGCTTTCGGTTTTTTCGCCGTCGACTCTGGCGGTTGCGTCAGGGCGGCTTCCAGGCGGGCGACGAGCGGTTCGTAATCGTCATCGCCTTCGCCTTGACCGGATTCGACTTGCCGCAGCATCGCGCGAATCGCGTCGACCATTTCCAGCAGGGTGTCGGCGATCGGGCGGGTGAGCGTCAGTTCTCCGTCGCGAAGCGGGACCAGCAGATTTTCACCGACGTGGGTGACGCGTTCCAATTTGGGCAGCGCGAGGAATCCGCAGGTTCCCTTGATGGTGTGCACGGTGCGGAAGATACTGGCCAGCCGTTGCTGATCGTCCGGCGTGTCTTCCAGGGCGAGCAGATCATCGTCAAGCTTGTCGAGATTCTCGTAACTCTCGACGAGGAATTCCTTGATGATGTCTTCGAAACCGTCCACAAAAAAATCTCCGGGTTGGACCCATCAATGGGCAATATCGGAGAACTTTGCGTCCCGCGTTTTTTTTACGTCATCGCCCCCGATTCAATGGTTGTCATCGAGGGGCGGGCGAAACACTTGCCGACTGATTGGCAATTCTTTCCGAGCGAATGCGAAGCGGTGTCGACGGTATCGGCTTTCGCGTTTGGGGACATGGCGACGATTACGTCGCCGGGTCCGATTGAAGCGGATTGACCAAGGCGAGCACGGCGTCTCCCGGTTCGGGCTCGGCGGCTTCATCGGCGGTGACAAGCGTCAGCGTCATTCTCTCGTTGTTCTGCGTCGTTTTGTCGGTGATGATTGCCAGGACATGTTGCTCTGCATACAGGTTCTGAAAATCCTGGAAGGTGAACTCGTCGCTGATTGCCGTGGTCTTGAATTCGAATCCCTGAGCGATCAGTTGGCTGATTTTGGAGTGGGTTAGCGTGGAGTCGAAGAGTTCGCGTCCCATCAGGTGCCGCGTCATGCCGCGTCGGTTGTCTGATTTGAATGTCAGCTGGTACGTTCTGGCCCGTCCGAAAATCGATCGGCACTCGCGGACGGCCAGGCTGTTGACTTCGTCGTTGGGCGTCATGGCCATCATGTGTCCGATCCCGGAAAGCGAAAGCTCGTCACGGGCGTGTTCGTTCATGATGTTGGCACAAATCGCTTCCAGCCCCTCCAACTTGGCCTTGGTGACTTTGCGATAGTTGGTATCGATCATGACGACGGGGCAACCCGCTTTCTTTAGTTCCAACGCAAACCGGATCACCCAGTCATCCGCACCCGCGATCAGCACGCCGTTCCGGTTGGGGTCGGACAGCCCGAGCGCCTGGGCGATGGGTGACGCCAACAGGCCATAGAAGGCGACGGTGCTGATGATGACCAGGAACGTGATGATGGCCAGTTGATCGGCGCCGGCCAAACTGATTTCGGCCGTTTGCTCGATCCGCAGTGCAAAAATGCTGCTGACCGCGGCGGCGACGATGCCCCGCGGGGCGAGCATCGCGATAAACGTCTGTTCGCGAAAATTGAGACCACTTCCGAGCAGGGACACAAAGACGCTCAGCGGACGGACCACAACGATCAACAGGGCGACGAAAAGCAAGCCCGCCCAGCCGACTTGTCCGACGGCGCTAATGTCGACCCGCGAACCGAGCACGATGAACAAACAACCGATCAGCAACGTCCGCAGGTTCTCTTGGAATTCGATGATGTGTTCGATGTCAAACTCATGCTGATTGGTCAACCAGATTCCCAGCACGGTGACGGTGATCAGTCCGGACTCATGAGCGAAGTGGTCGCTGACGGCGAACAGCAACAGGGCGGTCGTCAGCGACACGACGCCGTGCAGGTGATCGGGAATCAGGTAGCGGCGAATGCCATGGGTAAGCACCCAGCCGCCCAATGCGCCCAACACGGCGCCGACCAGGACGGTCCATCCCAACAGCATCACGCCGTGCCCCAAATCGGCTTTGCCCGGGTGAAGCAACAAGATTTCGAACACCAGAACGGCCAACACGGCTCCGATCGGGTCGATCACGATGCCTTCCCATTTCAGCGTGTTGGCGACACGACGGCTCGGTTTGACTTGGTGCAGCAGTGGCCCGATCACCGTCGGACCGGTGACGACCAGGATCGCACCGAGAAGGGCGCTCAGCCGCCAGGTGAAGTCGAAACAGAAATGGGCTGCGATCGTGGCGGCCGTTGCGGTCAGGGCTGCGCCGAGGGTGCAGAGCCGAAACGCCGGCGCGCCCGCTTCACGCAGTTCACTCAGCTTCAGCGATAAACCGCCTTCGAGCATGATCACGGCGACGGCCAGCGAGACCAACGGGAACAGGATTCGCGGTCCGGTGGTGGTCGGATCACCGTCGACCAAGTCGGCCAACAGATCGTCCGGGCGGGACAATCCGCCGACGGCAACCCCGATCAACAACAGCAGCAGGATGCCGGGCAGGTTGGTGCGCCAGGCGAGCCATTGGGCGGCGACCGCCAGGGCAGGAATCAACGCGAGGTAGAACAGGAAATCCATCGGCCATCAGTCCATCAGCAGTCAGTGGGGTCGTGTGTGGGGCGCCGGATCAATGGCTCGGTTGGATCATTCAGATCGCTTCCCGCATCGTTTCGACGACGGAATCGTCGTGGTGGTCGTGAACCTGGTTGGCGACCGGCAATTCCGGCAATTCTTTCACCGTCGGGCAGCGGCGGCGACGGGTCTTCTTGGGCACCAGATGACGAAGGGTTTCGAGTTTACCGAAGCAGAGCAGACGATCGCCGGCTTGCAGTTCACGGTCGCCGCGGGGGTTGGGAATCACCGCGGCATCGCGGTACAGCGTCAGCACATTGACGTGATTGTCCATCAACCCGCTGCTGGCGATCGTCGAACCGATCATGTCAGCCCCCTCGGGGATACTGATTTCGGTCACGCCGTACCCGCGACTGACCGTCAACCGTTGTCGCAGATCGATTTCGGGGAAATCGACGTGCGACGCGATGTGGTCGACGATCGCGCCGGCGATGTCCAATTGGGTGCAGCGTTCGATGCCCTCGAGTCCCGGCGAAGAATTGATTTCCATGATCTGGGGACCGTCGCGGCCTTCCAACATGTCGACTCCGGCCACCCGCAGCCCCATGATTTGGGTGGCCCGCATCGCCGTGTTGCGATACTCCTCGTCCAATTCGATCGCTTCGGTCATGCCGCCGCGATGAACGTTGCTGCGAAATTCGTGTCCCTGCGCGACCCGCCGCATCGCCGCAATCACTTGATCGCCGACGACAAACGCCCGAATGTCGCGGCCCTTGCTTTCAGCGACAAACTTTTGAATCAGCACGTTTTGGTTTTGGCTTTGCAACAGTTCGACGATGGTTTCGGCCGATTGAATCGTCTCGGCCAGCAACACGCCGATCCCTTGCGTTCCCTCGAGCAACTTGATGATCACCGGCGCGCCCCCGACCCGCTCGATGGCCGGGAATACGTCGCGTTTGTCGCGCACAAAGGTGGTGCGGGGGATTCCGATCTGGTGCCGGCTGAGGATCTGCAGACTGCGGAGCTTGTCGCGCGAATTGGCGATGCCGGAGGAGCTGTTGGCCGAAAACACGTTCATCTGTTCGAATTGTCGAACGACCGCGGTCCCGTAGTAGGTGATCGACGCGCCGATTCGGGGCAGGATGGCATCGTAATCGCTGAGGTGTTTGCGACGAAAATACAGATCCGGTGCGCCGCGTTCCAAGTCGATCGCGAATTTTAACGTATCGAGCACCTTGACTTGGTGGCCACGTTGGTTCGCCGCCTCGCGTAACCGACGCGTGCTGTAAGCTCGCGGACTGCAAGAAAGGATTCCGAGTTTCATGAGACCAGTGCGGGTGGAGTGAGTGTTTGAGGGGCCGACGACAGGTCTAGCCGGGCGGCATGAAAATCGGAGAGCTTTCCGAGTGACGGGACGCTGTGTTGAAAGAGGCTGTGTTGAAAGAGGCTGTGTTGAAAGAGGCTGTATTGAAAGAGGCAGAGTGAACGTGCGAGGCGGTCAATCAGGGTTGGCGTTTTCGCTTTTTCGGGATGCCTCCCCGGTAGGACTTTCCCGGGTCGATCAAAAAGCGTCGACGAAAGGCTTCGCGACCGAGCAGCATGCGAAACCCCATCTGGTTGCGATCGGCCAAGGTCAACTCGATGTCGAATTGTTGGCCCATCAACCGCACCGTCGTTTTCACCACCGGGCGGACTTCGGATTGGCCACTTGAACTGCGGATCGCGCGCATGTCGATCACCGGCGCGGTCGATTCGATCTCCCAGGTTTCGTTTCGCTGCACCGGGTTCACTTTGAATCGCGCCCATTGCTCGTCGTCTTTCTCAAACACTTCGATGTCAAACGCGTGCAGCGACGAGGAGCGTGCCCCGGTATCGATTTTGGCTTTGATAAATTTGATGCCCAAATCGGGCAGAGCAATCCATTCACGCCAACCAATGATCGGCAGGCTGGTTTTGTCGGTCATCAACGTGGCATCGAGAGGGATGGGGGTGGGCATCGGCGCTGTGCTGGGGTTGGCGCAGCGTTTGACACTGTGCAGGTAGTCGCAGGGGAGCGGAACATTGACACATTCGCACATTTCATCGGGATCGTCCGTTCAGTGCAAGAGAAGCTGGGGGGATTCCCGCTGTATCGGTGCCCGCCTTGGTTCACCCTGCCGGCCGCGTCGGAGCCTGTTTTGGGGATTTCCGCAGTTGATTTCAAGAATGGAATGAATGTTGCGTGGCGATTGCCGATAAGCCATTATCGGATTCTACTCTCCATCGGAAGCGAGATCACAAATGAGCACGATCATCCCACAAGCGGCGTCTAACGGCCAGCCATCTCCCCAGATCGTCATCTCAACGGTTCACGGGTTGCTGTTCACGGTCCCCGTTGAGCTGTTAAGTAGTCTAAATAATGGGCGAGTTTCGAACGAATTGCCGAGTTCCGCAGCAGCGTCGAGCGGCCGCAGCGTGCGTGAAACTCGATAGTCGTTTGACGGCACCGAGAATCGGCAAGCTCGTCAGAATCAGAAGCGTCGGGAGAGCCATCACCGTTGGGATGGCTGCCCGGTGGCGGATTCTTCGGCTGCAGTCGACCGACGGTTGATCGAAGCCCGTGTCCGTCAGCAATCTGCCAGCGTGATTGAAAAACGGCGCGGTCGAGTCATCAACGCAGTTGCATGCCGAAATCGAGTTCGCCATCGAGTCGGCCCGGTGTAGGCCGCGGCCCGTCGGCAGGGCGTCGCGGGGACTCTGCAGGATTTTGCGGCGTCAGCTCTGGTGTGTACGAGTTGGGTGCGTTCGAGTCTGGCGCGTTCGAGCCGTTGAAGTCGGCATTGGGCGGATTCACAGGGACGATCGTTTCAAACATCGACGTGATGAAATTGGGCAGATCGATCGGGGCGACACGAGGGTCGCAGCAGGCAACTTGCCGCTTGCAACAACGGTCACATGTCCTACTGCCAAGGAGTGGACCGGTGAGTTCCTCGCACAGGGATTGCCGGGACACGAAGATCCGATCGCCGGGCTTCAAATGGTAGTTCGTCGTCGTATCACCGAGCTGCGTGATCGAACGATAGCAAACCGGAAGCGTGACCCGACAGGAAGATGGCTCGGTCGGCCGTGCCAGCAACAGATCGCAGGCAGACGCCCGTGCGGTCAACCCACCGGCTTCCATGATGGCATCCAAAACGGTTTCGTGACCGGTCAAGGCGTACGCCCCCGGGGAATTGACTTCCCCGATCACGTAGTACCGGTGAATGGGCGCGATCAATCGAACGTTGACGGCTGTGGATTCCCCGCTGAGGTCAAAAATGGCGCGTTGGATCAAGGCTTCGGCTTGCTCGAGCGTCTTGCTTGCCACCACGACGCGACCGTATGCCCCCAAGTCGACGCTGCCGTCGGCGAGGATTCGTTGGTCGGCGGGCAGTCGGACTGTCGAATCCCCGTCCGTTGTCTCGATCAATAATTCGTCGCCGGGCTGCAGATAGTGGGCAACCTGGACTTCTTTGGATAGCTCACGAGGGACATCCAAATTGCTGGGGGTCTGGGCCAGAACGGCCTGAGTATCATCGGTCATGACGTGCGCGACCGGATAGGGCGCGAACCCCAACGCGCTGCAACCGGCCAGCAGCGGGAGCAGAATCAGATGAATCCCAACGAACGATTTGTGGTGTGGCGTAGTCATACCGTCATGATCGGCATGATCAGCCCCACTTTGATTGAAGATGTGTGCCGACCGATTCGCTTTACCTAATCGTTAGGGTTTCCACTACCCGAAAATTGAGTTGCGACAGCGCACTAGTCAGTCAAGAGTGCGTCGGCGGCAATGATACTGAAGGCTTGCTGGCGGGCAAACCTTTGGACGTTTGCGCGGAGCGTTTCCCCCGACATCAGCCGGATGATGGGATCTCGGGTCGGGCCGGCGATCTCGAGGACAAACGTTCGATCGCTCAAAAGTCGATTCACCGATCGGAGCGGCAGAAAGTCGGTAAAGGTTGGGGTGTTGATTCGCGACAACAGTAGGTTTTGTGCTTGAAAGTTGCCGGTCGAAATGATCGTGTTGACGTGAAGTCGACGATCGAGCAACCCGGCACTTCCCTGGGCGGCCACATGGACGCGATCGGATGTCATGAGAACGGATTCCAACAGGATGATCCCTTTACGGATGCGGCCGACGGCCTCGCCTTGCTCGAACCGGGTCCCGATCAACGACGTGGCTCCCAGCAGGGACCCCGCCGACGCCAATCCAGGCACGGCGGTGGCATCGGTCCCACCGAGTTGCAAACGAAATTTACCATTCAAATCCCGAGCGTCTCGTATGTAGTTGCCGTCCAAGTGCAACGTGCCGGTGACGTCACCCCGGCCGATCGTTCGTGTTCCGACGTAGGTACGCAGCAACGATTCAAAGTCGACGTGGTTGATCCGCCAGTCGCTGTCCAAGTGCGTGCCCTTCTGTCCCGCTCCGGCCGATCGGAGCGACAAACCTCCGGTGAGCCGTCCCCTGGCCAAGGTGGATTGCACCAGCGGGAATTCTGCTTGCCAGTTTCCCAGGCCCGTGTCAAACGTCACCACCATCGGGCTGTGTGCGTCACCGACCGGAATCCCGAATGTCAATCCTTTTTCGACCTGCACGGAACCGGACAGACGCACCGAGTCAATGAAATCGTCGCCGCTGCCGGTCACCGTTGCGCGTCCGGACACGATTCCACCGACCCATTGGTCGCCCTGTGGGTGAATGGGCAACAGGATTCTGTTGCCCTTGGCCCGAGTCAGTCTCGCAGTGATCAACTTGACGCCCGGACCGATCGCCCATTCGCCTTTCGCATCCAACTGGCCACCCCCGTAGGTGCCGCGGGCCGACCGTATGACGATGGAATCGTTGGTGACGGTGAGATTAAGTCTCAGCGAGCGGGCGATCAGGACGCCGTCGGCGGTGACACCATCCAAGTGGATCAGGAGATTCGCCGCGGGGTCACCGACGAGAGACGTCGGCGTCACCGTCGCATCGACACGTCCGTCAAATCGAGGACGCTGCAACGTTGTCAGTAACAGAAGGTTTCGCAGCGACAGTTTTTCGACTTTGAAATCGGTGAACCGCAATTTCGACGGAATTTGGTTCCAGCGGGTTGTGGCGTCCAAGGGAGCGTCGCTGCGAACATTAATTGTTCCGCCCAACAGCGTCCCTTCGACGTTTAAATCGAGCGTATCGGGTTGGACCGTCAGACGCACGTCCGCGGTGCCGAGTGTTTCTTCGCCAAGCTTCAACGCGGCGATGTTGATCGCCATCGTTCCCAGGTGTTCACTCGGTTGCAGAATCCTAGCGGCCGGGACACTCCACTGCACCTGTCCGGAGGTCTGCAGCGAGAGTTTGGGACGCCGTGCCAGTGCCTTGATCGGAATCGCGATTTCGGGATTGATGTTTTCCCAGCGCAGGTCCAGCGAGTGATTGAGTTGATTGTTTCGGGCGATTTGCCCTTCGCCGGAGATCGTGCCCCCGAACAGACTTCCGTTGAGCCGACTGAAGTGGGCAAACTCGGGCGTGGTTTCGAAGTCCGCATCCAGCGAACGGATGATCAAATCCGGGCGAAGATTTGGGTCATCGTTTGCAGAGTCGGGCAGGGTTCGGGGAGCGAGGTTGATGTGATTGCGTGTGAGGCGGATGTCATGTTCCAAGATGCCGAGTTGCACGCCGCCGAGTGATACCGAGGGCGACGCGAGGGCCAATTCAACGTCCAGCTCATCGATCGTTGTGGCCGGGCCGATCGTGCCGACCAGACGGCCTCGGGCATCGAGTTTGCCCTGCACGATCGATTCCGCATCCGAGGTGAACAATCCAAACAAGTCCTCCATGGGAAGGTCGTTGGCGGTCAGATTCGATTCGAAATGCGTGGAACGCTCGAACCGCAACTTGGCATCGGCATCGAGGAACAGTTCGGGACGATCGCTCGATTCGATCCGCAGGCTGGGCAGATCCAACTGTCCGTTCTGCCAACTGAATTTCTGGGCTGACAAGCTAAATCGGATGGAGGAATCACGTCGCAAGTTGTCGGCAAACAGGTCGCCCCTGACGCTCAATGTTTCCGGTTGATTGAGCTGGTCGACTTGTCCCCCTACCGAAACGTTTGCGGTGACCGAGCCTTGGGGGACCCCGTCGGTCCCGGCGAACCCCAACCGCGAGATCAAGGTGGCGATCGGGCCGATGCGGAGGTTGGTGGTTTTGACATCGGCGCTAAAGCTGCCTCGCGGCAACAACTCCGCCGACGCGGAGCCGACAATCGAACTGGCGGTCGGCACCGCATTGCCGCCGGCATCAAGTTGCTCGACCGCCCGCAGCGTGTCCAGATCCAAACGACCGTCGGCATACGTCACCTCGGCGCGAAACACTTCAAAACGGATCTGGTCGGCGACCAGATCGCGGATCGAAAGCGATCCCTCAAGGCGATAGGCTTTGCCGGTGCGGAGCGCATTGAGCGGAACGCCGACTTCGAACTCCACCGTCGCCAGACCGTCGACTTTGATCGGCAGTCCTAGGCCGATCGTGCGCAACTTGTTGGCCAAGTCGCCGACGGCGATGTCCTTGAGCGACCAATTGGTCGTCCAGTAACGATAGGGGCTTTGAACCGGTTGGACCGCAGCGGGTTGGACGGCCGCCGGTTTGGCGGCAGCGGGCTGAACGGGAGCAGGCTGGGCTGGTGGTGGCGGGGCTGGTGCCGGAGCGGTCTGCTGGGCCTGCAGCGTCTGCTGGGCCTGCAGCGTCTGCTGGGCCTGCGGCGTCTGCTGGGCCTGGAGGGGCGAGACGGTGGTCGCAGCGATCAGGAACGCGCCGACCAGAAGCGCAGCGATCAGAAGTGGGGGCATGGTGGTTGCGTTGCGGATCATCATTTCGGGATACTCAATCGCCATCCTGTTGGCTAGGCCAATCCAATCGGACACTTGTGCGTGATCGCACACCCGGGACGCATTGTCGCAGCGTCCTCGCTACTATTGGATGGCGGCAACCGCTCGCTATCGCTACCTCGGGGCATTTCGAAATTGCGAAAGCCCAACGGGAAAGCCCAGCAAATCGACGGAACGCCCCCCATCGACTCGGCACCGACCGTTGCTGACGGCACGGAGATTGCTCGCATGAAATCATGGGAAAACGGTTCGTCGGCGCTGGCATTCGAACCCTGTGTAAAACTTCAGCCAAAGGGATTTGACGATGACACGATTGACCATTGTACTGCTGTTCGCATTGTTACCGTCGCTCAGTTGGGGGATCGGGCCTCAGGATCCGCCGAAGACGCAGGGCGCCGGAGCGGCGGTTGAGCAGCGTGATGCCGAGGCAGAGACCGAGTCGACGACGATGAGTGTCTGGATGGAGAAGAAGCTGAAGCATTCCCAGGCGATCCTGCGAGGGTTGGCGATGGGAGACTTTGAGGATGTGAAATACAACGCCGGGCGGTTGAAATTGCTCAATCGTGTCGAGGGGTTCGTCCGTCGTCGGCATCCCAGTTACCGCGTGCATGTCAATACGTTCAGCCGGGTCAGTGCGGAAATTGAGCGTCAGGCCGAACGAAAGAATATCGAGGGGGCGACGCTGGCGTTCAACCAATTGACCGTCAGCTGTGTCGAATGCCACCAGTCACTGCGAAACGGCGACGCCGAGGACACAAAAACGCCGAACATCGGTGATTTGGACGAGTAGAAACTGGAAAACGGCGATTTGGACGCGGATCGATCGAATTGGCCGCTTCGGAGTGTGACGCATTCGCACACTCGATCTGGCGAGTTAATTTCAGCCTCAGTTGGACGCAGCACCGCGGAGTTCGGCACCGATTTTGCAGCCCTTCTCACCCGCTTTCTCGGGTTTCATTCCGAGCGTGGGAGCACGCAACAACGTGGGAGATTCCAATGGGCACCAAGAGGACGTCAGAACTCTGCCAGCTCTTCGAGGACTGGAAGGCGGAAGATCGCAAACTGGCCGAGTGCGTGGATGAAATCCGCGATTGGATGTCGGAAGTCAATCAACTGGGGGTTCCCCACTTCGGCGAGACCGCGTCGCGGTTGCAGCCCCTGCGTGAGTGCTTGCTGCAGCATTTTGACCGCGAAGACGAAATGTTGGCGAAGCTGGAAGAGCTGTATCCGGTGGCGTCGCCCGAAGTCAGTGCGTTCAAGCGACAGACGGCGGCGGATCATCGGCTGTTGCTGGGCCGATTGGACGAATTGCATGTCCGACTCAAGCAGCTGGATCCTCCGTTTAAGACATGGACCGACGCGATGGATGAAGTCGATGTCTTTTTCGAAACGATGGACCAGCACGAACGCAGCGAAGCCGATCGAGTCAGCATGTTGATGCCCGGGGGGGCGTAAGGCAGAGATGGTATGATCGGCAGACCGCAACGGTCTCGTTTTCGAAGACCGGTTCGAATCCATGGCAAGATGAGGACGGATTGCCCAAGCGGTCCGATGCTTGCCGCGCGTCATTTTCTGCCGCGCGTCATTTTTAAACGTCAATTCGAGTGTTGGGAGAGCCAAACGATGATTTCAAAATCCACACACGAGTTGCGCGTCGCCGACGTGATGTCAGGCAGCGTGAAGTCGGTGGCGTCAGAGACGCCGGTCGGCAAAGTGCTGGAGATCATGGAGGACAATCATGTGCACGCGTTACCGGTGGTCGACCAGGACCAGTGTGTGGGAATTGTCACGGCGACCGATCTGGTGCGGCTGATTCGCGAGACCAACGCGGCGCTGCGGAGCGGTTATCCGCACTATGAAGATTGCTTGTGGGCGGTGGATTTGGCGCATCGGAAGTTGGATCAGCAACCGGTTCACGAGATCATGAGCGTCTCGGTGGAGAAGGTTTCGCCGGACACGCCGCTGTGCGAGGCGGCCAAGCGATTATCGAGCTGTTCGCGTCATCATTTGGTCGTAGAAGAAGACGGTAAACTGGTCGGCTTTCTTTCATCCTGGGACGTTGCCGCGGCGTTCTGTTAGGCAAGGTGGGGTAAGCTTGCTGCTTGCCGTGAAGCGTCGTTTCTCTGGGTTTAGGCCTAATATCGCGAAGTCAAGATAAACGAAGAGGCTCAGACGCTGGCGCGAACCGGCTGATATCAAACGGCCGATCACCGTTCGACTCCCTAATGGTCTATCGCAGCTCCATTTTCGGGTAGTGGACGAGGCGACGAGTCCTCTGCCAATATGCCGACGACGGAGGACTCGTCGCCTCGTCCACTACCGCCTACCCGAAAACCAAGGTGCGGCGGAATATTAGCCTGGGGCAAGCAAACCCAGCATTTGCGAGGGGCTGAGCGCCCTCAGGAACCTCTTGGCCAACGGTCATGCACAACCTTCGCGTTTGACGAGGCGTTTGTTGATGGCCGTTGGCTAATACGCTGGGCGGATCGGGATCAGTGATTTCGCAGATCAAATCCAGCGAGTTTGATTTTGTTTTCGCGCATGTAGCTGTGGCAATCGACACAACGGACCGTCAGGGAGACATAGGCCAGTGCGGCGCGATGGATGTCTTTGGCGTCGGCCGCTTTTTCGATCGACGTGCAGGCTCGTCGAAAGTCGTCACTCTGCTTGCGGTATTCTTCGGTTTGGACCACGTTCCAACCGGCCTCCATGCTCAACAGACGCAGGGAGCGGGCGTTGCTGGCGATTTTGTCGAATTGTTCCAGCGTTAGCCCTTCCAGGATGTTTTTGGCGCGATCGAGTTTACGCCGCATCAGCGGGGCGACGTTGTCCGGGGCCAAGCGGTCGCCGCCGGCGGGATCTTGGGCGACGGCGGTAGGGGTGTAAAACGACGGCATCGCAATGGCGGCGATGAGAGCGAACGTGAGGAAGGCGGCGCGGCGCATCGGTGTTTCCATCTGTTGGGAGTGAATCGAGGTCGGTCAATTTCAGTCTTCATTGAATTTCAGTCTTCATCGCGAACGGGCAGGGTCGATTCGATTTCATCCAACACCCGTTGTTCGGCGGGGCAGATTTTCTCGACGCCCAGGACGCCACCGGAGGCCATGGCGACTTCCTTGGCTTGCTCGACCAACCGGGCGCGCAGTTTGTTTGCCGTTTCGGCCGGCAAGTCTTGATGCACCGCGGCGGCATATTCCTTCCACAGATGCCACATTTCGCGTGGCGGCCGTCGTTGCAGCCACTGTTCGAGCAGTCGGAAGGCAAGCGGATTGGAGCTGACGCCGCGTCGCAACGCGGCGCTCATCACGCCTTTGCGTTCTTCCGGCGTGACCGATCCGCTGGCCCAGGCGACGAACACGATCGGTGTCAGCGTCATCGCGGCGATGTTCGAGGCGTCGAAGCCGGCTTCGATCAGGTGATTGGCCACTTGTTCGTCACGCACCCCGGTGGCCTTGGTCAGTTCCGCCAAACGTTCGGCGCGTTCGCTCTTTTCACGCAGTTTCTTTAGAAGTTCTTGGTCGACGCGCTGAAAGTATTGGTCTTCCAGAGCCTGTCCACGTCGGTGAAGATTGTCCCGTTCGATCATTTTCCTTTCCCTTCGGTTGCGGGGCTTACAAGTTCGGCCTCGGTCTCGAATCAGCTGTAATGCAAACGCGGTGCCGATCGCGGTGTGGACGGGCGTTGATTTGGTCAGGACGGGGTAGGAAAGACCCGAATTGCAGGGCCGGCGTGGCGACCGGGGCAATCGACCCTCCGGGGGAGGAAGGAATGGCGGGCTTCGCCTGTGCGATCGGGCGCGCCGGATCACCCAGCTGTGCGACTGGGCACGAAAATCGGGTTTTTGGATGCGGCAAACCGTCACGCCTGGTGTGCGTTTCGCGGCGTTTCGCCGCTGTAGGGTCCAGATTTGGATTTAACACTCCGCCTTCGGCACCAAATTTGTTAAACAGCGGGCTTGTCGCGGTCATAGCCGTTTTGATCGCCCGGAACTTACAGACCAAGAATGAACGCCGCTGATGGACACGCATGTCGCGAATCAATCGGAGCAACCCGATGCAACAGATGGGACCACGACACAACGCACGACAGTACTGGAGTCATTTAGCTATGACGACGGAATTGTGCGGCTGTTTGCGACGGCCACCATCGTTTGGGCGCTGGTCGCCACGTTGATCGGCTTGGTCGTGGCCTTATTGTTGGTGATGCCGACGTTGACCGGCGGGCTTCCCTGGTTTTCCTTCGGGCGATTACGGCCATTGCACACCAACGCGGCGATCTTCGCCTTTGCCGGGAACGCGATCTTCGCGGCCGTCTATTACAGCACCCAGCGTTTGTGCAAGGCTCGGATGTGGAGCGACACGCTGAGCCGACTGCACTTTTGGGGTTGGCAATTGATCATCGTGGCGGCGGCGGTAACGCTGCCGTTGGGGATCACGCAATCCAAGGAATACGCCGAGTTGGAATGGCCGATCGACATTCTGATCGCGGTGGTTTGGCTGTTGATCTTTGGCGGCAACTTCATGATGACGCTGATCAGCCGCCGCGAGCGTCACATGTATGTCGCGTTGTGGTTTTACATTGCGACGATCGTTACCGTCGCGGTCTTGCACGTGTTCAACAACTTGGTGGTGCCGGCCGGGCTGTTCAAGGGCTACAGCGTTTACGCCGGTGTTCAGGACGCGTTCATGCAGTGGTGGTATGGTCACAATGCGGTCGCGTTCTTCCTGACGACGCCGTTTTTGGGACTGATGTATTACTTTCTGCCCAAGGCGGCCGATCGACCGGTTTTCAGTTACCGCTTGAGCATCATTCACTTCTGGTCGCTGGTGTTCATCTACATCTGGGCCGGTCCCCACCACCTGCATTACACGGCATTGCCGGAGTGGGCCAGCACATTGGGGATGTTGTTCAGTTTGATGCTGTGGATGCCCAGTTGGGGCGGGATGATCAACGGTTTGTTGACGCTTCGTGGGGCCTGGCACAAGGTCGCCGCCGATCCGGTGTTGAAATTCTTCGTCGTCGGCGTGACCTTTTACGGCATGTCGACCTTCGAAGGTCCGATGTTGTCGATCAAGTCGGTCAACTCGCTCAGCCACTACACCGATTGGACGATCGCCCACGTTCACTCCGGAGCACTCGGATGGAACGGTTTCATGGCCTTCGGCATGCTGTACTGGCTGTTGCCGCGGATTTTTCAGACCAAGATCTGGAGCGACAAGCTGGTCAGTCTGCACTTCTGGACCGGCACGCTGGGGATTCTGCTGTACATCGTTCCGATTTATGCCGCCGGGCTGATGCAAGGCCTGATGTGGCGTGCGATGGATGAAACCGGCAACCTGCAATACCCCGACTTCATCGAAACGGTTCAGTCGATCGTTCCACTGTGGTGGGTGCGGGTGCTCGGCGGAGCGTTGTATGTCGCTGGCGTGGTGATGCTGTGCATCAACGCGTTGTTCACCTGGTTCGGTCGACCGGACAGCTACGACGTGCCTGTCTATTCGGCACCTCGGCTGACGGACGACTATCAAGATGACCCGAAGCCGAAGAGCGACATGGATGACGTTCCGATGTTGGACTCGGCGAAGGCGTTGAGTGTTTGGGCCAAGATGGGTTGGCACCGCCGTTGGGAACGGTTACCGGTCAAGTTCACGATTCTGACGACGTTGGCCGTGGTGATCGCGACGCTGTTCGAATTGGTCCCGACGTTCTTGATTCGATCGAACGTCCCGACGATCGCGACGGTCAAACCGTACACGCCGCTGGAACTGGCCGGGCGTCACATCTTTGTATCCGAGGGTTGTTACAACTGTCACTCTCAGATGATTCGTCCGATCGTTTCCGAAACCAAGCGTTATGGCGAATACAGCAAGCCCGGCGAGTTCATCTATGACCGTCCGTTCCAGTGGGGCAGCCGACGGATCGGTCCCGATTTGGCGCGTGAGGGCGGCCGGCAGAGCAGTTTCTGGCACTGGCGGCACTTCGAGAATCCGGAATACGTCTCGCCCGGTTCGGTGATGCCCAGTTACGAGCATCTGTTGACCGACGATATGAATTACGACGCCATCGCACCACACGTCAAAGCGGCGTGGCAATTGGGCGCCCCGTATACGGACGAAGAATTGAACAACACGGCCGAGGTCGCTTACAAGCAGGCCGAGAAGGTCGCCGCGGACATCGTCGCCCAGGGCGGACCGCCGATGACGATGGACAAGCAGGCGGTTGCGTTGATCGCTTATCTGCAACGGGTCGGGATCGATTTGTTCGCGACCCCTGAACCCACCGCGGAGGAAACTGCCGGTGACGCGGCGGCCGCGACAGCGGTTGAATCGGCGGAGACCGCCGAAGCGGCGACCGAAGCGGCGACGGAGCCGACTGCCGAAGCGGCGCCGGCGGAAGCCGAGTCCGACCCAGCCCCCGAAACCGAGTGAACGACCTTTCGCGTGATTAAACCATGATCAAAGACTTAGTTTCCTTCATCGACTATTCCGCCTGTGCCGAGGTTGCGTTGGCACTTTTTGTAGGCACCTTTTTCCTGATCTTTTTCGGTGCGTTTCGGCTCAGCAAAAACGCCACGGAAAAGTTTGCCGCCATTCCATTAAGCGATCGAATCGAGGACCCGCGCAGTGAGTGAAGCACCAAAGACCGACCACGCCTACGACGGCATCGAAGAGTATGACAATCCGTTGCCGGGTTGGTGGAAGTGGTTGTTTATCGCGTCGATCGTTTTCAGCCCGTTCTATTGGGTGTATTACCACAACGGCGCCAAAGGTCGATCGATCGAGGATCAATACGGAGTCGCGTTGGCGGAAAACACACGCTTGCAATTTGCCGAGATCGGTGACTTGAAGCTGGACGGCCCGACGATCGCCAAATTCATGGCCAAGGACAGCTGGGTCAAGGTCGGCGAGTCGGTGTTTCGTGCCAATTGCGTGTCCTGTCACGGCCGCGAGGGTGAAGGCAAGGTCGGCCCGAACTTGACGGACGAGGCGTACAAGAACGTCGCGGTGTTGGGCGACATCGGCAACGTCATCAACAACGGTGCGGGCAACGGTGCGATGCCGAAGTGGTCCAATCGATTGCACATCAATGAAATCGTGTTGGTGTCGGCGTACGTCGCCACACTGCGTGGGCAGAACGTGGAAGGCGGTCGGCCGGCCGAAGGACGTGAGATCCCGCCATGGCCGGAACCCGCGGTCGAGGAAGAACCGGCCGCCGACGAAGAGGCGAAGTCTTAGGAGGATTTCGAACAGGACAGAAATGACCAAGACCGTACTGGACAACGACGCACTCCTGGAGTCTCCCCAACACGTGCTCAGCACGATGGAGCGAGATGGCAGTCGGCGCTGGATCCGTCCGCGATTGTCGACCGGGTCGTGGTGGCAGCGTCGCCGCGTGGTTGCGTATTTGTTGATGGTGGTGTTCGTCGTGATCCCGCACCTGCGAATCGGCGGCAATCCCATCATCTTGCTGGACATCGCCGCTGGCGAGTTCACGATCCTGGGGCGGACGTTTTTGCCGACCGACACGCTGTTGTTGGCGTTGTTGATGCTGACGGTGTTCGTCTCTATCGTCTTGGTCACCGCGGTCGCAGGCCGCGCCTGGTGCGGTTGGGCCTGTCCCCAGACGGTTTACATGGAGTTCCTGTTCCGCCCGATCGATCGGTTGTTTGAAGGGACCGTCGGCAAGGGCGGCAAGGCGAAACGGTCTGTCGGCGCCCCGCTGCAGATCGCCCGATTCGGCGTGTACGTGCTGTTGTGCGGTTTTCTCGCCCACACGTTCTTGGCCTACTTCGTCCGCACCGATCAGCTCACCGAGTGGGTGACGAGTTCACCGATCCAACACCCGATCGCGTTTGCGGTCATGGCGGCGACGCTGGGCCTGATGCTGTTTGATTTTATGTTTTTCCGCGAACAACTTTGTCTAATCGCATGCCCGTATGGCCGTTTCCAATCGGTCATGTTGGACGAACAATCGTTGATCGTCGCCTACGATCCCGTCCGCGGTGAGCCCCGCAAACGGGGCAAGCACACGGCCGGTGACGGCGCGGGCGATTGTGTGGATTGCAATCAGTGCGTCGTGGTCTGTCCGACGGGCATTGATATCCGCGACGGGTTGCAAATGGAGTGCGTCAATTGCACCCAGTGTATTGATGCGTGTGACGACGTGATGGAAAAAGTGGGGACACCGAAAGGGCTGATCCGCTACAGTTCTCAGGATTCGATCGCGGGCAAGGCGAAGAAGATGTTTCGCGCCCGAACGATCGTCTATCCGGTGATTCTGTTGCTGTTGATGAGCGGGCTGGTGTTTGCGATTTCCACCAAGTCGGGATTCGACGTGCGGATCATTCGTCCCGGCGGCGCCCCGTTTACGGTTTACGCCGACGGCACCGCGTCCAACGAGTTTCGGATTCGGTTGGTCAATCGCACGTCCGAGCCCCAGGATTATTCGTTGATCGCCGATGCGGAACAAAACGTGACGATCGAAGTGTTGGACGAAGCAAAGATGAGCCTGGAGCCCGGCGAGTCGGTGTTGGTTCCGGTTCACGTTACCTTTAAGGGGTCGATGACGCGTGGCAGCGGCCGCAAGGTGGTGGCGGCGACGATCTCGGATCAGAGCGACAACGTTCGCGAAGTAGAATTTTCACTGTTGGGACCCCGATAATGGCAACGGCGACGGCAATCGAATCGAACGAATCGGCGGAACGCCGCGCCAAGCGGTTTTGGATCGCCTTGGTGGTGTTTCTGTTTGTCATCCAGAGCACGATCATGGGGTTGGTGATGCATCTGGCCATCGGCGATCCTTCGGCTGCCGTGGTGCCCGATTACCACAACCGCGCGTTGAACTGGGACGCGACGCGGCGAACGTTAGAGGCCGCCGATCGACTGGGGTGGCAGGTCAGCTTTGAAGCCTCCGATGTGGCCGACGGCCGCGGCATGCGGGCACTGGAGTTGAAGCTTGTCGATCGTGACGGGCAGCCGCTGGACGGTTTGTTGGTCAGCGGCCAGTTGTACCATCATGCGCGAGCCGGAGACGTCCGTCCGATCACGCTCAGGTCCGTCGGCGAGGGCAAGTACCTGGCGTTGGCGCCGGCGGCGGAAGCGGGTATCTGGCAATTGGAAATCAAGATTGATGGCGGTTCGGAACCGGCTGCACAATCCGCGACGTTCCACATCAAAGGCGAGTGATGGACACGATCTTTGTGCTTGTGACGGCGGTGGTGACCGCCAGCGTGTTGGGCAGCATGCACTGCGTCGGCATGTGTGGTCCATTGGCCGTTTGGGCCAGCGGCGGCGGCGACCAGGTCAGTCGCGGCACGTTAGTGGCGTCGACGACGCTGTACCATTTGGGGCGGCTGGCGACGTACACGTTGGCCGGGTGTGTTGCCGGATTGATCGGCAGCGTGATCGACATTGGCGGAGCCACGTTAGGCATCCAAGTCGCGGCGGCCAGGGTGGTCGGCGCGGTGATGATTTCGATGGGACTGTGGAAGCTGTGGAGTCTGTGGGCGGGCCGATCCAAGAACACCGCGGTCGCTCCCTCAGCGGTGGGCAAGCTGCTCGTCAAGCTGCGCCCGTATATCTTTCGTTTGCCGGTTGCCGGGCGGGGCTTTGCGACGGGGTTGTTAACGACGTTGCTGCCGTGCGGCTGGTTGTACCTGTTTGCGTTGATCGCGGCGGGGACGGGAAGCCCGTTGCGTGGCGCGATCGTGATGGCCGCCTTTTGGCTCGGCAGTGTCCCGGCGTTGGTCGCGTTGGTCGCCGGGTTGCGGGTGCTGTCGCTTCGATTTGCCCGCCTGATCCCCGCAATGGCCGCGTTGATGCTGATTTTTGCGGGCTGCTTCACGGCATCGGGACGCGGATTCAGCGGGTTGGAATCGCTGCAAGAACTCAAATCATCCGGCACGACGATCGATCAGGTCGATCAAGCGGGCGAGAAAGTGCTGCCGTGCTGCCAGGTGAAGGATTTAGAGCCTGGGCAGGATTGAATGGCGCGAGCATTAGCGTTGGTGGAAAGGCTTTAGCCGCCCACGGTCGCTGCGAAGCAGCGACCGGGAATCGCCTAAAGGCTAGACACCAACGATTGCTGAATCCCCTTTCGCAGTCCTACCCCAATATCGAGTTTGGACGAAGCACTAGCCATGTCATCGACTGCAGCAACACCGCAGCCCGCATCCGATTCCCAGCCGCAGCGCTGCGAAATTCCTTGCGTGCATTGTGGATTGCCGACCGTTTGCAGCACCGTCGACGACCCGACCCGCGTGTTCTGTTGCGGCGGTTGTCGACAGGCATACGAGCTGATCCATGGCTGGGGACTGGATGACTACTATGCGATTCGTGATCGAACGGGCGGATCGACCGGAGTGTTTTCCAAGGCCGACGCGTCTCGCTATGATGCATTTGACGACGACCAGTATCTGGGCGCGTCGGCGCCTCGACGAGCGGCCGACGGCAGCATGTCGACCGAGTTGTCGGTCAGCGGGTTGCACTGTGCGGCGTGCGCGTGGCTGATAGAGAACGTGGCCGGGCGGACGCGTGGCTGGCGGATGGCGCGGGTCAAGCTGAATCGCCACACGGTTCAGATTGTGTTTGAGCCGCAGCAAATCAAGCTCAGCGAGATCGCGCATCTGATCGGCAAGTTGGGGTACACCCTGTCGCCGCTGACGACCGAGCCGGTGGACCGATTTCGTCAAGAAAACCGTCGGCTGTTGATGCAGATCGCCGTGGCCGGATTCTGCGCCGCCAACGCGATGTGGATCGCGATCGCGTTGTACGCCGGGGACGCGTCGGGCGTGGCCGGCGAGCACCGTTTGTTTTTGCGGTTGGCGGCGGCGGCGCTGGGGATCGCCACGGTGGCGTTTCCCGGGCGGACGTTTTTCGTCAGCGCGTTGGCTGCGCTGCGGAATTGGACGCCGCACATGGATCTTCCCGTCGCGCTCGGGCTGGCCGTCGGCACGATCGTCGGGCTGGTCAACGCGATCACCGGCAGCGGTCATGTTTATTTTGATTCGCTGGCGATGTTGGTGTTTTTGTTGTTGATCGGGCGTTGGATTCAGTTTCGGCAGCAGCATCGTGCGGCCAGCGCCGTCGATCTGTTGCTTCGCATCACGCCGCAGCATGCCCGCCTGGTCGATGAAGATTCGCCCGACGGTCCGGACCGCTGGGTGATGGTCAATTCGCTCAAGGCGGGGCAGGTGATCCGGGTCAACGTTTCGGAAAGTCTTCCGGTGGATGGTCGGATCATTGCGGGCGAATCGATGCTGGACCGATCCTTATTGACCGGCGAAAGCGTTCCGGTCGAAGCCAAGGTCGGCGAGGGTGTGACCGCGGGCACCGTCAATCTTTCGCGACCGATCACCGTTCGCGTCGAAGCCATCGGGGCGGACAGTCGCATCGGGCGGGTGATGGAGTCGGTGGAAGCGGCGATGGCCCAGCGGACGCCGATCGTTCAACTGGCCGATCGAATCGGCGGCGTGTTTGTGGTCGTCGT
The DNA here is from genome assembly GCA_033042175.1 of Phycisphaera sp. RhM. Classification (GTDB taxonomy): domain Bacteria; phylum Planctomycetota; class Planctomycetia; order Pirellulales; family Pirellulaceae; genus Stieleria. The sequence continues at coordinate 337,998 of WCIL01000005.1, read as the reverse complement.
GACGCTACTGGCGGCGGTTGCATTTATGGCTTGGTTTTCGCACGGGATCGATGTGGCGACGGCCAACGCGACGTCGTTGTTGATTGTGGCCTGCCCGTGTGCGCTGGCGCTAGCAACACCGCTGGCGATCGCGGTGTCCCTTGGTCGGGCGGCAAAACGAAAGATCTTGATTCGCGACGGCGATGTATTGCAACAGCTCAGCGGTCGCGGGAGGGTCTGGTTCGACAAAACGGGGACCTTGACCGAAGGACGTCCACGCGCGGAACTGGTCTATGGCGCGACCGACGGTTTGCGGATGGCCGCGGCGATCGAACGCGAGTGCTGTCACCCGATTGCCGATGCGATCTTGCGCGAGTCGGATCGGCTGGATCTGATTCCGGCGACTGGCGTGGGTGAGGTTCAATTGGGCGCCGGGGGGTTGTCCGGTCGCTGTCAGGGACAACGGGTCGCTGTCGGCAATGAGTCGTTCTTGCGCCGGCAGGGCGTGCTGCTTTCGAGCGAAGTCACCGAGCACGCCGAGCGTTGTTTGCAGAGCCAAACCACGCCGGTGATCGTCGCGGTCGACGGCTGTGCGGTTGCGGTGCTGGTGATTGCTGATCCGGTGAAGCAAGACGCCAAGTCCACGATCGAGCGGATTCGGCGGGCCGGTTGGGAGGTCGGGATCCTGTCGGGGGACCATTGTGAGCTGGTCGACAAAGTGTCGCGCCGCGTCGGGATCGATCCGCAAAACGCCTTCGGGGGACTTTCGCCCGAAGACAAGTTGAAACGCGTGACGACGGCGGACGGGGGGCCGGTCGTGATGATCGGCGACGGCGCCAACGACGCGGCGGCGTTGGCGGCGGCGGACGTCGGAATCGCGGTGCGTGGCGGGGCCGAAGTGAGTCTGCAGGCCGCACCGGTGTTCGTCGCGTCGGGAATGCTGGAAAGTGTCGCGGACTTGATCGATGCGTCGCGTCGGACCAACCATTTGATTCAAACGACATTCGCGGTTTCGCTGACGTACAATGTGGTCGCCGTCGTGTTGGCCATTTTCGGTTTCATCAGTCCGCTGGTCGCGGCGGTGTTGATGCCGATCAGTTCGGTTTCCGTGTTGTCGCTGACACTCGCCTGGCCGACGTTTGCTGAGAAGACATCGTGAGTGTGTGGTAAGAGAGGTGTATCGGGATGGCGCGAGCAGGCGTGTTGGTGTGCAGGCTTTAGCCGCCCACGGTCGCTGCGTAGCAGCGACCGGGAATCGCCTAAAGGCTAAGCACCAACGGTTGCTGAATTCCTTGTTGCTTCTGTCCCTGCTATTGAGGTGTTTCGCTAAGTGAGTGTGTTGTACATCGCATTGCCGATCGCGTTGCTGCTGGGCGGCGGCGGACTGCTCGCATGCCTGTACTGCATCCGCGACGGTCAGTACGACGATCTTGATTCTCCCTCGGTGCGAATCCTGGTGGACGAGCATCGGGTGGATGAACAAGTCCAAGAGCGGGAATCGCCAAGAACGCTCGGCGAAGCCAGCGCTGGGACAATGCCAACGACAGACAATTCGTGATTTGATGCCACCCACCTAATCAGCAGTTGGGAAGTACAGATCACACGTGGTGGGATGGCACCGTTCATCGGGGCCTTACGCCGATCCTATGGGTGGGATTGCTAAACCGGATGTTTTGGAAAAAGTGATGGATAGACTGGGGGAAACTGATTCTGAGTCCGTGGCCGGTCTGGAAACTGCCGAGGTGAACCGACGGGCCGAGTTCAATGTGTCGGGCATGACGTGCGCCGGGTGCGCGCAATCGATCGAGCGGTCGTTGTTGCGGCAACCGGACGTGAGTTCGGCGGTCGTCAATTTCGCCGGTGGGAACGTCGTCGTTAGCTACGATCCGGCGCGGACCGACGAAGCGGAATTGGCCGAGGTGATTCGGCAGACCGGGTTTCAGGTGGAAACGGGCGACCGGGACACCGCCGAGGAAGACCGTCGGCAAGAGCAGCACGACACGCTGGTCATGTGGATCGGCGTCGCGCTGACGTTGCCGTTGTTCGTGCTCAGCATGGGCCGTGATTTTGGCCTCTGGGGGCCGTGGGCGCACGCCGGCTGGGTAAACTACGTGATGTTCGTCCTCGCCACGCCGGTTCAGTTTTATGTCGGCCGCGAGTTCTATTTGGGGGCCTATCGATCGCTGCGCAGCCGATTCGCCAACATGGATGTGTTGGTGACGATGAGCACTTCGGTCGCCTACTTTTTTAGCGTGGCGGTGATGCTGTTGTTGTCTGCCGGTAGCGAGTTACTGGGGCAACATGTCTACTTTGAAACCTCCGCCACAATCATTTCCTTGGTGATGGTCGGTCACTGGATCGAAGGTCGTGCCAAGACGCGGACCAATGGCGCGATCACGTCGTTGCTGAATCTGCAAGCGAAAAACGCACGCGTCCTGCGTGATGGTGTGGAAGTCGACGTGCCGATCCAGGAGGTGGTTTTGGGAGATCACGTGATCGTACGGGCGGGAGAACAGATCCCCGTCGACGGCGCGGTGATCGCGGGCGAAAGCGTGGTCGACGAGAGCATGATCACCGGTGAAAGCATGCCGGTCCACAAACCGATCGGCAGCGGTGTGATCGGCGCGACGATCAACGGCGATGGTATGCTGACCGTCGAGGCGCGCCACTTGGGCGCCGAATCGGCGCTGGCGCGAATCGTCAAACAGGTGTCCGAGGCTCAAGCGACCAAGGCGCCGATTCAAAAGCTGGCTGATCAGATTTCCGGGATTTTTGTTCCAATCGTGATCGCGGTCGCGATGGTCACGTTTTGCGTCTGGTTCTTCGTCATCGGCGACACCGTCGGGGCGATCTTGCGAATGATTTCGGTGTTGATCATTTCCTGTCCCTGTGCGATGGGGCTGGCGACACCGCTGGCGGTGACGGTGGGCATGGGGCGCGGGGCGGAGAACGGGATTCTGTTCAAGTCCAGTGAAGCGATCCAGCGGGTCGGTGCGATCAAGCACGTGGTGCTCGACAAAACAGGAACGATCACGCGGGGCGAGCAAGTGGTCACCGACACGATCGCCGTCGGCGGACTCAGTGACGAACGATTGATCGCGATGGCCGGCAGTGTCGAACGCGGCAGCCAACACCCGATCGCCACCGCCATCTTGGCCGAAGCCGAGCGATTGGGCGTGGACACCACGATGCCCGACGACGTCCAGTCCAGCTCCGGACAGGGCGTGACGGCCGTTTGGCAAGGGCAACGCGTGCGGGTCGGCAATCAGCGTTTCATCGAACAGGATTCGTCCATCGGTCCCGCCATGCAGACTCGCGCGGCGGAACTGCAACGCCAAGCCAAAACGGTGATGTGGATTGCTTGCGAAGACGAAGTGGTCGGTTTGATTGCCGTGGCGGACACGATCAAACCGGAGTCGGCTGAAGCGATTGCGCGGCTGAATGATCAAGGCATCGTGGTTTCCATGCTGACCGGTGACAATCAACATACCGCCGCCGCGGTCGCCAACCAGGTCGGGATCGACGACGTGATGGCGGAGGTGTTGCCGGGTGAAAAAACAGAACGGATTCGCGAGTTGCAGTCGCGGGGCGAATTCACGGCGATGGTGGGCGATGGCATCAACGACGCCCCGGCGCTGGCGCAGGCGGATGTGGGAATCGCGATCGGCACCGGAACGGACGTCGCGATCGAAGCGGCGGACGTCACGTTGTTGGGCGGGGAATTAAGAGGCGTCGCGCGGGCGGTCAAGCTGTCGGTGCTGACGATGCGCAACATCAAACAAAACCTGTTCTGGGCGTTCGCCTACAACGTGGCGCTGATTCCGATCGCCGCGGGGGTGCTGGCCGGGGTTGAATCGGCGCCGATGTGGTTGAGAGAGTTGCATCCGATCACTGCGGCGCTCGCCATGGTCGGTTCGGATTTGGTGATCGTGACTAATGCGTTGCGGCTGAGACGGGTGAAGGTGGATGAGTGAATGGGTAGGAAGATTTTGGGGGTGCTTCTCATCATTTTCTTACCTTCAAAATCTTCATACCTCTTTTTCGCAATGGCAATGAGTAGCGTGCCCGCATGACCTGCGCGACGGCGGACCGCGTTAGTCGACGTGCCCCTTGGGCGTCACCTTGCCGGGTGCCGACCATGGCTTGATCCAGCCGTTGTCGATGTACCAGCGCGTGGTGTCGTCGATCCTCTCTTGAAGTGTCTTGCCGGGTTGAAAGCCGGTCTCGCGGCGCAGCCGATCGGCGTTGCAGGCCCATGATCCCGCTGTCGCCTCCCTGGCCTTGTCGATGCTGAGGATGTGCGGCCGACTACGGAGTCGCGAGAGAACCTCGTTGGCGGCGGCGATGACCCAAATCGCTGCCGAGGGGCCGCGCATGATGTAAACGTGTTTTTTTCCCAATGATCGACCGATCTGTCGTCCCAGTTCGGCATAGGTGGGTGTCTCATCGGCGGCGGCGAAGTAGATGCCTTGGTGATAGGCGGCGTCGCCACAAAGCCGTTTGCCGCGGGCGGCGACATCCGTTAGCGCATGGCAGAGGTCATCGACGTGGACGACGGAGAAGACATGGTCGGCGAAGCTGGGGACCAGATGCAGACTCCATTTGGCGATGCCGTTGAACATCTCGAATCCGTCGCGATCTCCGGGGCCGAGGACGATCGGGGGGCGGACGATGGAAATCGGCAGTGAGCTGGCGAACTCACGCATGGCGGATTCGCCGCGGAGTTTGCTTTTGCCATAGTCGGAGACCGGTGTGGGCGGGTCGGCTTCGGTGCGTGGCGTCGATCCAGAACAGGGGCCGGCGGCGGCCAGCGAGGAAACGTGCACGAAGGTCGGGGGAGCGTCGAGGGCGGCACAGCAAGCGGCCAGGTGCTTGGGGCCCAACACGTTGGCTTGCTCGAAGTCCGGCTTGCGAAGCGCTTTGGTCGTGCCGGCCAGATTGAAAACGATCTCGCAATCTCGGACGGCGTGCTCAAGGGATCGCGGGTCGGAAAAGTCGCCGACGAAGAAGCGTGGATTCAATGGCTGCAGTGGCCGGAGATCGGAACTCGATCGAACCAGACACGTCACCTGGTCGCCTCGCTGCGTCAGATGTCGGACCAACTGCGTTCCGATGAAACCGGTGGCCCCGGTGACTAAAACGTTGGCCATGACTTTCACGCTAACTTCGCGGTGTTGGGCTAAGCCCGTGTCGGTTCAAGCCCCTTCATCGTCGATTTTCCGCTCGCAAATTCATCCGTCGGCAGACCGCATTGCTGCAGCACCGAAACGAACAGGTTCGCTAGAGGATAGTTGCTGTTGCGGTCAAAGGCGAGATGTTGTCCGTGGTGGAAGCCGCCACCCCCAACCAGCACGGGCAGGTTCCGATTGTCGTGACTGGACGCGTTGCCGAGATTGCTGGTCATCAGGACGGAGGTCTGGTCCAGCAAGTTGCCATCGATTTCTTCAAAGCCGGCCAAGCTGCGGAGGAAGTCGCCGTAGGCGCCGACGATCTGTTCTTCGATCAGCGCCAATTGGGCGAGCTTGTCTGCGTCGCGACCGTGGTGGCTGAGCGTGTGATAGCCTTCGTCCACGCCTTCGATCGGCAGCTTGGCGTTGCCGCCGGGAAGATTCAGCGTGATGAAACGCGTCGAGTCGGTTTGCAGGGCCAGTTTCATCAAGCTCAGCATCATCGCCTGGCAACCGACCAAATCGTTGGCGTTGGGCGGGGTCGGAGGCTTGGCATCGACGACCGGCTTGGGCATTTTCGCCCATCGTTCGTTGGCGGCCATCCGTTGTTCCAACTCGCGGACGCTGGAGAAGTACGAATCCAATCGGTTGCGGTCGCCGACCCCCAGATCACGTTGCAATCGCTTGGCGTCTTCGTTGACCACGTCCATGATGCTGCGTCCGCTGCGAATCCGATCGGCTTGCCGCAAACGTTCTTGTTGCGACTGGTCGATGAACAACGTCGCGAACAGTTCCGCCGGCGAACTCAGCGAAGGAATCATCGCCCCGGTGTCGGTGTACGACGGGCTTTGGGTGCCGCTGGTGCTGAGGACCAACGACGGATAACGCGTGGCGCCGCCGAGATGTTTGGCCAGGTATTGGTCCACCGAGATGGTGTTCTTGGCGCTGCCGCTGTTGCCGATCGGCGTGGCGGTCAAGATACTCGCTTCGGCGCGGTGCCCGTTGGAAACGCCCGGGTGGCTGCTGCCGGAGACGACCGTGAATTGATCACGGATGTCGGCCATCGAGTTCAGATAGCGGGACGGCGCATACGTGCGGCCGGCTTGTTCGGGAAACAGGTTTTCGCCCAGCAATCCCAAGCCGATCGTGACCGAGACGAAGCGGTGGGCGGGTGGGGCGGGAGTTGCGCCGGCGGAGGTTTCCATCGCCGAGAGCCACGGCAGTGACATCGCGACGCCGCTACCGCGCAACAGGGTACGACGGGCCAGGCGACACTTCGGCGAATGAAAACGGGTGGGGGCACTACGCCCGGCGTGATCTTGTTTGTTCGTCATCGTTTCACTTGGTGAGAAAGGTTTCGCTGGTCACGACGGCTTCGATCAGCGAACGCAATCGATAGCCATCGGGTTTGGTTTGAGTAACGATTTGGTCCAGGGTCTTGCGGTCGGCGAACGTGATTTCGTGTCCGGTCGCATAAATGAGCAGTTGGGCGGCGAAGTTGCGAGCGACGAGATGGTCATCGCTGGCGGCGAGTTCTCGGAAGGCGACGAAGGAATCGAATGCTCGACCGTCGGCGAGCCGATACGCCGAGTCGACTTTGGGGCCTTTCCTGTAGGAGCCGCCGCGTCGCGTGAGGTAATGATCGCGCCACTTGCCGGCGGCGTCAAAATGTTCCAACGCAAATCCGGGAGGATCGATTTTGGCATGGCACGATGCGCATTCGGTTTGCGAACGGTGTTTTTCAAGGATCTGGCGAATCGTCGTGGCACCGCGGACGTCGGGTTCGATGGCCGGTACATTGGCCGGAGGATCGGGAATGGGAACGCCGAGTAATCGATCGCAGATCCAAACGCCGCGGACGACCGGCGAGGTGTTCGATCCGTTGGCCGTCACCTTCAGGATCGATCCGTGCGTCATCAACCCGCCGCGAAACGGATGGTCCGCGATCGAGACGCGTTTCCATTGCGAGGGGGCGATATCGGCTTCGATGTCGTAGTACCGCGCCAGACGATTGTTCAACCAGGTGAAATCGGATTCGACCAGCATCCGTGCCGGTTGATTTTCGACGATCAATGTCTCCAGATAGCGACGGGTCTCACCGAGCATCGCATGTTGGACCACCAAGTCGAAATCCTTGTGCATTCGACGATCCGGTTCGGTAAAGTCGATGTCGGCAAGGTCCAGCCATTGGTCGGAGACATCGTTGACGAAGTGCTGCAGCGTTTCGCCTTGAAGCAAGCGACGCGTCTGTGAGACGATCTCCGCCGGATCGGACAACCGACCCGCGTCGGCGGCCGCACGCAGTTTGGGGTCGGGCGCTCTGCCGGTCAGCATGTAACTGAGGCGATTGGCGACGGCGTGGTCGCTCAGACGCCCGGGCGTTTCGGTGAAATAGATGAATCGAGGCGAACACAGCACGGCCCGATACGTTTGGCGAAGCACTTCGATCGGGTCGTTGTCATCGGCGATGCGTTGATCGATCAGGCGGGCGTAGGGTTCCAGCATCTCCGTCGTGACCGGGCTGCGGAAGGCTGCGGAGGCGAATGCGTGCAACCGTTTTTTCAGGTCCTCTGCCGGTGAATCGCTGTGCAATTGAAACCGTTTCGATTTGGCATCGTGACGCACGTCCAGATCGCCGAACAAAGCCTTTCGGACGGCCGCTTGGTCTCCGCCGGGATAAATTCGTTCGATCGTGAGCGAGTGCATCGCGACACCGGGAACGTCTTGCGGTTCGCCTTCGCCGAACCCGACTTGTCCGCCGTTGAAGCGAGCTTTCTTGAGCGTGCTGTCGGCCGGGCGGATTTCCAGCATGTGATCGGCTTCGATCCATGTGGTGAAGGTAAACGTTTGCGGAGTCTCAGTCGCTTCGAATGCGCCGACCCAGTGCATCAGTGGCGCGCTGGAAACACATTTGCCACTTCGGACCGAACACCACAGGCCGCGATCGTCGGGCATTTTCAATGAAGAAGCGTCCAGCGTGATGCGATACCAACCGCTATGGTCCAATTCGGTACGGGAGATCCGTCCATAGAACGAGAGGCCGCTGGACCAGATCACCGCCGCGCCCTCGCGCAACTCGGGATCGCGATTGCGTTGCCCCTTGCGTTTGTTCGCGATCCGTGAGGCGGGCAGGTCGATGACGACATCGGACTGGTTGGGGCGAAGCCGATCAAAGGCCAGATCCAAGGCCGCATCGACGACGCGCAGGTGGTCTTCGAGATGATAGTGGGACATCGACTGGGCGTCGGCGATGTTGCGAAACCCATCGGTGCGTTGTTCGTCGGGCATCAATTGCGAAAGCGGGGCGGCGATCGCGAACAGGTCACCGAGCGTTCGTTCCAGTTGATGGTTGGTCAGTCGCCTGGAAAGCACGCGTCCGAGTGATTGATGACGCGACGTGATGGCTTGGTCGATCGACTCAGAGGCCGAATTGAGAAACCGTACTTTGGACTCCGCTTCGACTTCGCCGTATTCCTCCGGCGGCATTTCACCGTCAGCGACGCGGTCAAAGACGCGGACCCAAGTGGCGATGTTTTGGGGTTCGCTATAAAGGGATTCGCTGTTCTGGGATTCGCTGTTCTGGGATTCGCTAAAGTGTGCCAGATCTGCCCACTTCAGACGGTTCAAATCAAATCCGCCTTCACCTTCACTGCCGTCGTGGCAGTCGAGACAATTCTGCTGCAAGAACGTCATCACGTCGTCCTTGCGGTGATTGAGTTGCCGCGTGTCGTTGGCGTCGGTCGCTGCAGCAGACCGTTGCAGCAGCAGTGTGGTGATGATCGCGGCAAACAACGTGACCATCGGCAACGCATGGTGTCGCGCGGCGGTCATGTTGGTCGTCAACGCGCTGCACACGTGGCTTGCGCGGCGTCGACGCCTTTGACGGAAAGGCATGAAGGCTTGATTCATCACTCGGTGAGTCATTGGAGGTGGGATCGAGCGCGGCGAGGGGTGGCGATCCAGCCGATCGCAGGTGTCACGACCCGTGTAAAAGGCGGGAGGGGTCGATGCCGCCGCAGTTCTCATTATAGCTGCAAGGCCAGGGATTCACGATGCGTTTTGGTGAGCGAAGGCTTGGATCGTCCGTTGCTGAACTGTGAAGAAGGGACGTAACGCGGTATTCTGGGCAAGGTTGTGGTCCGCTCGACGAATCAGACCACGCTGAATGTCTCTCGAATTTGTCCACACCGTCTCTCGAAATTGTCCCTACAGGCAGACCCGATGCTGTTATCCGAGCCCCCCGAGACCGCTTACGACATCCGCTTCACGTTACTGGGATTCCCGGTCCGGATCGCGGTGACGTTTTGGTTGGGTGCGGTTGTGTTTGGTTACTCGTTGTGCCGTTTTTTTTCCAGTGAAGAGCTCGGCGTCGGGCCATTGATGATCGCTTGGGCGCTGTGTTTGCTCGTTTCGATCTTGATTCACGAGCTGGGGCATGCTTTGGCGTTCCGTCATTACGGCATTCAGTCTTCGATCGTGCTGTATCACTTCGGCGGCCTCGCGATTCCGACCAGCACGTACATGCCGGGAAGATCGATCGCGCGGATCGGCGAGAAGGAACAGTTGATCATTTCGGCGGCCGGGCCGGCGTTTCAATTGTTGTCCGCATTGGCGGTGATCCTGGCGGTCAAGTTGGCAGGTTTCGAAGTGTCGGCGTTCCGTTGGATGCCATCGTTTCTGGCGACGCTTCCGTGGGTCACCGAAGGCCCGGTGATGGATAGCCGAGGCATGTTAGCGCTGGTGACGTTTTACATCTTGCCGAGTGTCTTGTGGGCGTTGTTGAACCTTGTTCCGGTCTGGCCACTCGATGGAGGACGCATCGCACGCAGTCTGATTGTGATCAATGGTGGCACGGTCGCGCAATCGCTATGGGTCAGCGTGATCTGCAGTGGCTTGTTGGCGTTCTATGCGTTCAACCATGGCCAACCGATGATGGGCATCTTCTTCTTGATGTTCGGTTTCAGCAGTTACCAGATGTTGAACCCGATGAACAACGGATGGCGCTAACGCGGCGCAACGAGAGGCAGCGCGATGCAACCCAACGCAGCGCGATGCAACCAACGATCACGCGCATCGGTGCAACAAAGTCGCGCGAGATGGATAACAAAGTGCGCTAAGACAGTTCGATCAAGTGGTTCGTAGCAAAATTTTTCTCAAAAACTTTTGCATGCGTTTGATGTGGCTTCGAACCACTGCGCATGGTGTTGTCGAGCATGCATGAAGTCATCGAATGTCAAGTGATGCGCGCGACATCAAGACAAGAAGCGCATCGTTGTTGTGTCGGTTCGCGTTTCCATCGAATGCGCACAACGCATTGCTGTATCAATATTTGCGTCAACGCGCACACAACGAGGTTGTTGTGCGATACGTCCAACGATGCGCCGACACGTCGCTTGTCATGGAACGTTCAACGCGATCGTTGCGAGAGTTGCGCCGGTCGCAAAGACCAACGGTGGGGTAGCAGGAACGAAGTGTCTTGCAAGCATAATTTTTCCGAAAACATGTTGCGGAATTTGACGCAGCGCGTACAAATACCGCAGGTTTACGTCAGACAGCATTGATTGGTCCGTTGGATAACTGGCTTCAATGTTTGTCTGTCACTTACTAACGCATGGTGAGCCGTGGCCGGTGGCTTGTCGGGGAACGTTCCCACGCAAGTCACAATGACTCGCCATCGTTTCCAATTCCGCGGAGGAAAAACGTGGCTAAAAAGAAAGCAACCAAGAAGAAGGCTGCCAAGAAGAAGGCAACCAAGAAGAAGGCAACCAAAAAGAAGGCTGCTAAGAAGAAGGCCGTGAAGAAGAAGGCTGCTAAGAAGAAGGCAACCAAGAAAAAGGCGACCAAGAAGAAGGCAACCAAGAAGAAGGCTGCCAAGAAGCGCAAGTAAGCTTCTTCTCTTCGCCGATTCTCAATCGGCCCCATCCATCCACCAAACCGCTCGGGTCACCCCCGAGCGGTTTTTTTGTGGCCGATGCGAACCGGCTGAATCAAACGACCGGCGGTCAAGAAGGTTGGTCCCGACGCAAAAATCAGAAGTGCGGCGGGCGAATCGAGGCCCGCCCCAGGGGGGATCGCTGCGAAGCAATGATTTCCCGCGTTTGACGAGGTTTTCACCGCGTGGCCCACTCGGTTCAGAGTGTCGGCAAGGTCGGTTTAGGCGGTGCGGCGGCATTTCGGGCGGCCAGGGTGCGGACCACCGCTTGGCTGACGCGTTCCAGCGGGGCTCGAGCGGCTTGGTCGTTGGCGAGGACCGACGCCAGCCGTCCTTCATCCCCGGCGACGCGCAGTTTGATGTCCAGCGGAAGGCCGCCGAGGAAGGGGACGTCCATCTCTTCGGCCTTCTCGCGTGCTCCACCGGCTCCAAAGATGTCGTAGGTCTTGCCGCAATCGGGGCACAGGAAGCCGCTCATGTTTTCAACCATACCCAGGATCGGAATGTTGACCTTTCGGAACATTGCGATCGCTTTGACGGCATCGAGCAGCGCGACCTCTTGGGGCGTGCAGACGACGACGCTACCGGCCAGCGGAATGGCTTGCGAGAGCGTCAAGGCGACGTCGCCGGTTCCCGGTGGCATGTCGATGATGAGGTAATCGAGTTCACCCCATTCGGTCATGCCCAAAAACTGGTTGATCGAACCGTGCAGCATGGGGCCGCGCCAGATCACGGCTTCTTTGGGGTCGACCAGAAAGCCCATCGACATCACGGGCATCGGAGCCAGGTCGGGGCTGTCGTCGAGCATGATCGGATCGATCCGCTTGGATTCGCTGAAACCGGGGCGGCCGGAGAGCCCGAGCAAGTGTGGAATGCTGGGGCCGTAGACATCGGCGTCCATCAAACCGACTCGGCTGCCCAGTCGCCGCAGCGTCAGTGCGATTGAGGCCGCCACGGTGCTCTTGCCGACGCCGCCTTTGCCGCTGCCGACCGCGATCACGCTCTTGGCGCGGAGCGCCGTTTGGCCGACACGGGTGGCCGGTCGGGCGTGCGTCATGAACTCCAGGTCGACTTGGATGCCGGGAAAGGCAGCGGCTAGTTTTGCCTCGACGGCGTCGCGAACATCGTCTTGGATCGGACGCGAGTGCGAGGTGAGTCCGAGTTGTATCTTGGCATGCTGACCGTCCAGACTGACCGAGACGACTTGTCCCATCGAGCCCATCGGGCGTCCGGTTTCGGGGTCGGGGTGCCCATCGACAAGCTGGCGGACGGAGGATTCGGAGAGTGCGGACATGTTCTTGAGTTCCAGGTTCCGGGTTCCAAGTTTCAAGTTGGCAGCGCCAAGTTGGAGGTTCAGTCGGTTACAGGGTAGCGATTTGCCAAAGAAGTGGGACCCAGCTAAGAAAATCTCAAACCTGAAACCTGAAACCTGAAACAAAAAAAAGCGGCTCGGCAGCGAACTGCCGAGCCGCTTTCGCGGTTCACGTCTAGAGACCAGCAGCCGGGTTTATCACCCGGTTGCTACGTTTCGCTTTATCAGCGGACGTAGCGGGCACTGGCTTGAATGACGCGACGCTTTTGTGAGATGCTCGCACTCGGATCAACGATCGGAGCGGGAGGCATGGGGGCTGCGTCGGTGGCGGGAGCAGCAGCCGGAGCTGGTGCGGGAGCCATCGGGGCGCTGTAGGTTGCTCCGCATCCGCAACCGCTGTCGCACGCCGGGGCGTCGCAGCAGCTGTCACATCCGTGGGAGCTTTTGCGAAGGTTGCCGAAGAGTTTCTTCAGCAGGCCTCCGCTCTTGGAGCCGCAGCCGCAAGGCGAGTCGCAGCCGCTGTCGCAACCGCAGGGGGCAGCGACTTCGCAGCCACATGCCGGAGCGGTTTCGCAGCAAGGAGCAGCGACTTCGCAGCCGCAAGCCGGAGCGGTTTCGCAGCAAGCGGTTTCGCAACCACAAGCCGGTTCACAGCACGAGCTTTTCTTGCAAGCGAACAGGTGGGCCAGCAGTCCGCCTTTTTTCTTGCTGCAGCCACACGCCGGAGCGGTGTCACAGCAAGGAGCAGCGACTTCGCAGCCACATGCCGGAGCGGTTTCGCAGCAAGGTGCAGCGACTTCGCAGCCACATGCCGGTTCAGCGGCACAGCCACATGCGGGTGCTTCGCAACCGCAAGCGGGTTCGGCACATCCGCAAGGGGCTTCGCAGCCACAAGCGGGTTGTGCTTCACAGCCACACGGTGCAGCGGCACAGCCGGTGTCACAACAAGAAGAGCTAGAGCAGCCCTTCATCAATTTTTGGAGCAAGTCCATCCCTTGTGTTTGGCAACACGTCGTGGTGCCAAGAACGAGGGCCATCATCATCAGTGTCCGTATCATCGGAGCCACGTCTCCCTTAGTTTGTTACGCGGGTCGATTTGAAAAGCGGGTCATGTTGGTCGAATTCGACTGCCACTCGGGTGCGTTCGCTGGACGAAGTTGCCGGCGATCGCATCCGATTGATACACCCTTCGAGCACGGACGGACCGCGGTGTGGGTTACACAGCCCGCCGACTTCGTTCAGCTCGATGGCAATTAGTCGTGGTGGAACAACGTCTTGCCAATTGATCGGCAATTCGAATCCGCACGCGAAATCGCTTTCCAAATCCCCCGTTGCGTCCTGTGCAACGAGGAATTCTGGGTCGATCGTTCGCTGACGGCTCGTCCCGGTCGGGGCGATTTGTCAGCTGGGATCACTAACCGTATCGGACCGCTTACGGTCAGAGATTACTGTTCCACTCTATTTTCACCAGCTTGCGAAGCTTTGACGGCTAGGCAATTTGCTCTCGTTGTGGGGGGGGCAACTGATACCCGGGTTGGTCACGTGGAACAAACCGACTGGACCGTATAAACTGTCATGAACCGGATCACGTGAGGCGTTCCGGGGCCGCCCACCAGGGGGCCGGCCCGAACCTCGGTCATTGCACAGGCTGTGGTGACGGGGCACGTCGTGT
>WCIL01000005.1:0-323835 GCA_033042175.1 Phycisphaera sp. RhM | reverse complement strand
TCTGTGCATTGCAGATTCTGTGCATTGCAGATTCTGTGCATTGCAGATTCTGTGCATTGCAGATTCTGTGCATTGCAGATTCTGTGCATTGCAGATTCTGTGCATTGCAGATTCTGTGCATTGCAGATTCTGTGCATTGCAGAACTATGTGCCTTGAATTGACAGACGTTTGCGGAGTGATCCGTACAGATTTGCCACTCTCGAGCGTTGGAGACGTGTCCAGATGCCTGATCAAGGCCCCGCCGTTGTCGATCTGACCACCCTGCCAGGGGTCGAGTGCCCCTGTGGGATTGCGCGTCGAGCGTTTCACGACCGGGACGAGTTCCCCGGTACGGTACATTTGACGAATATCGATCGATCTGCCCGGACGCACTACCATACCGAACACACCGAGGTTTACGTCGTATTGGAGTGTGATGAGGATGCCGCGATCGAGCTGGACGGCCAATTGCACCCCGTGCGCCCGAAAACTTCGATTTTGATCCCCCCCGGCACGCGACACCGTGCGGTCGGATGCATGCAGGTGGTGATCGTTTGCTTCCCTAATTTTGACCCTGCCGACGAACACTTCGACTGAGGGCTCATGAACAGGGCTCATGAACCTCGGTCAGTCCAGCTAAGATAGTGACCATGCCCACTTCGTCCGTTGCCCCATCTTCCTTCCTGCCTGTTTGCCTTCCTATGACGCGACCAACTTTTGACTTCAAACGTCGACTCCAAGCGGCGTTCCCGTTCCTCTTGATGCTTCCGATGTTATGGCTCGGTGTTGCCGCATCGGCGGCCGATTGGCCCTATTGGCGTGGCCCCAACATGGATGGGACCGCCGATGTCAGCGGTTTGCCCGATGACTGGGATTCCAAGGGAGGCGACGGCAGCAATCTGCTTTGGAAACGCGAAGACATTGGCAGTTTCTGCACTCCGGTGGTGATGGGGGGACGGCTCTACACGATCCAGCGGCACCTGCCCGACACCGAACGTGAAGGTGAGAAAGTCGTTTGTATCGATGCCAAGACCGGCGAGACGATTTGGGAAAACACCTACAACGTCTGGCTATCCGATGTCCCGGCGGAGCGGATCGGGTGGACCAGCGTCGTCGCCGATCCCGAATCGGGCAACGTGTACGTTTTGGGCGCTTGTGACATCTTTCAGTGCATGGACGGGGAAACGGGCGAGACGATTTGGCAGGTCCCGTTGCACGAGCAGTTCGGCATGCTCAGCACCTACGGCGGCCGGACGAATTTTCCCATCGTTCACGAAAATCTGGTGATCATCAGCGGGATCATCATCAACTGGGGCGATTACGCCAAACCCAATCACCGGATGTTGGCACTGGACAAGCTGACGGGTGAATTTGTTTGGTTCAGCGGAACGCGTGATCTGCCCTACGACACGTCTTACTCGGCGCCGACGATCGCGACGATCGACGGTCAACGACAGTTGATCATGGGCTTTGGCGATGGCCAGGTCTGGGGCATTCAGCCGCGAACGGGAAAACAACTCTGGAAATACGAATTGTCGCGCCGAGGTCTGTTTGCCGCTCCCCTGGTCATCGGCGACAAAGTCTTCTGCAGCCACAATGAAGAGAACGTCGGCGAATGGGCCAACGTGATGGGTGCCGTCGCGGCGGTCAAAATTTCCGGCACCGGCGATCAAACCCAAGCCAAGGAATTGTGGAAGCAATACGAAGTCGTGGCGGGATTCAGTGAACCCGTGCTGGTCGACGGGCGTTTGTACATGGTCGATGACCGCTGCAAGATGTGGATCTTCGATGCCGAATCGGGAAAGCCGATTGTCGAACAAGAACGGTTTGCCGACAGCCGCCAGAAATCGGCACTGTTGTACGCCGACGGGAAAATCTATGTGACGACCGAAAATGGTCGCTGGTCGATCGTCAAGCCGACCGCCGACGGGTTCGAGGTGATCAATGACGGACGGCTGCGCAGCGAGTCCTTTGTCGCCTCGCCGATCGTCGCCGACGGCCGCTTGTACTTCCAAAGCACACGGAACCTGTATTGCATCAGCAACGAGGCGGCCAAGCAGTCTGACCAATCGATCAGCGATGCCTTCGGAGAAGAGCGGCCGGTGGCCGAGGACACGCAGATCGCCCAGGTCCAGATCGTTCCGGTCGAAGCCTTGATCCAGCCCGGCGAGTCGATCGAGTACAAGGTCAACGTATTCAACGCGATCGGTCAAAAACTGGAAACACCCAGCGACGTGACGTTCCGAGTCGAAGGCGACGCGGCGTCCATCGACGGCAACAAGTTGACCGCCGCGGCCGACGCGGCTCACACCGGAGTCCAGGTGATTGCCCAGTTGGGCGACGCCACCGGGACGGCCCGGGTGCGGATTGTGCCCCCGTTGCCCTGGAAATTTACCTTCGACGGTCTGTCCGATCCGCCCTTGTCGTGGGTCGGTGCCCGATACCGCCACGTGATTCGCGAGATCGACGGTTCGGCGGCGCTGACGAAAATCAGCACAATCCCCAAGGGGGCCCGAAGCCGTGCCTGGATGGGACCGAGCGATTTGTCGCAGTACACCATTTCCGCCGACGTCCGCGGCCAGCGGGCGTTGGGCGCCCTGCCGGATATCGGGTTGACGGCCCACGGTTATGTGCTCGACTTAATGGGCGAAGCCCAACAGGTTCAAATCCGGACCTGGGCGTCCTCTGAAGAACGCGCCTCGGATGTTGCGGCGTTTCCATGGTCGGAGGACCAGTGGTACCGGATGAAGCTACGGGTCGATTTGGAGAGCGAAGCCCCCGCACAGGTGGCCGTCGTCCGCGGCAAGGTTTGGCCTCGCGATCAGGAGGAGCCCAAAGAATGGACACTCACGGTGCGAGACGAATCACCCAATTTAGCCGCCAGCCCAGGCCTTTACGGAAACGCAAAGGTCGCGGAAATTTACTTGGACAATATCGAAGTCGTTGAAAACAGCAACGAACCATAGCAGGGGGGCTTCATTCCGCATGACGGCCGATGATTTGATTCATCGGTCGTGTGGCCTAGAATGATCATCCCTCCCCATTGCCCTTTCCCACCCCACACCAGGTCAACTGACCCATCGCAATGCGAAAACAAGAACTCTCGGCGTTTTCAATGATTTTGGCGGCTTTCTGCCTCGGCACGCTGACCACCGTCGCGTTCAGTGGTTGCAAGCCACCGACCGCCGTGCCGCGTGCCGCGGAAACCAGTGACACGTCGGGCAACAACACGACCGGCAGCAACACAACCGCGTCGGCTCGGTGGGCGTCCAACACGACGGCCAATACCACCGTCGCGGCTGAAACTCCGGTTGCCGAAGTCCCGATGCCGGTCAAGCCCGCCGTCGAAGTGGTCGAGCCCGCAGCGATCGAACCGATCGCCAGCGAACCCGAAGCCAGCGAACCCGAAGCCAGCGAACCCAAGGCCAGCGAACCCAAGGCTAGCGAACCGGTTGCCAAGGTCGCCGCCAAACCGACCAGCGATGCCAAGGTGGAAAACCAAGCATCCGCGACCGCGTTGGTTAGCGAAGTTTCGGACCCCAGCGAAGTGATGGCGAGCGGAAAGGATTGGCCGCAGTGGGGCGGCACGCGATTGCGAAACAACACACCGGGCGTGACCGGATTGCCGCGAAGTTGGAACATCGGCAAGTTTGATCGGCGGACCGGAGAGTGGGACAACAGCAACGCTGAAAACATCGTGTGGTACGCCAATCTGGGCAGCCAGACGTACGGAAATCCCGTCGTCGCCGGCGGTCGCGTGTTCGTCGGAACCAACAACGGTGCCGGGCACCTGAAACGTTATCCCTCCCAAGTCGACTTGGGATGTCTGTTGGCCTTTAACGAAGCCGATGGAGAATTCTTGTGGCAGCACAGCAGCGAAAAGCTGATCACCGGGCGCGTCCACGACTGGCCGCTGCAGGGCATCTGCTGTGCACCGCTGGTCGAAGGCAATCGGCTGTGGTTTGTGACCAGTCGCGGCGAAGTCCGCTGTCTCGACGTCGAAGGGTTTTATGACGGCGAAGACGACGGGCCGGTGACCGAGGAGACCGCGTTCGTGGCCGAATTGATGCTCGCCAGCGACGCCGGCAAGGCGGCGGTAGCGGCACTTAGCGAAGGCAAACTGTCCGACGGCTTGGTCGAAGCGCTCAAAACGGCCGGCGAAGAGGTCAGTGGTGATGTCAAAATTGAAAGTGTCAACGAAGGCGCCGGCTGGGTCGCCAGCGGGAACTTCGGCGGCGTCGATCGCACGTTTGAACTCAAAAAGGCCGGCCCGCGGTTAAGCGTGTTCAAGAGCTTGGGCATTCATGACAAACGCGACGCCGACACCATCTGGATTTACAACATGATGGAGGAACTGGGGACCAGCCAGCACAACATGTGCTCGTGCAGCGTGACCAGCTATGGCGATTACTTGTTCGTCAACACCAGCAATGGACTGGACGAATCGCACTTGAACTTGCCCGCTCCCGATGCACCGACGTTTCTGTGCATGAACAAGAACACCGGTGAATTGCTGTGGCAGGACGCCTCGCCGGGATCCAACATTCTTCACGGGCAATGGTCCAGTCCCACTGTCGCCGTGCTCGGCGGCGTGCCGCAGGTTTTGTTTTGCGGCGGAGACGGATGGTTGTACAGCTTCAAAGCCGACGGCGGCGTCGATGGCAAGCCGGAACTGTTGTGGAGATTCGACTGCAACCCGAAGGAATCCAAGTGGGTCATCGGCGGCGAAGGCACTCGAAACAATCTGATCGCGACGCCCGTCGTTTACAACGATCTGGTTTACATCGCGGTCGGACAGGACCCCGAGCACGGTGAGGGCGAAGGCCACTTCTGGTGCATCGATCCCACCAAGCGTGGCAACGTTTCACCGCAACTGGCGATGAAGGTCGAAGGCGACAGTCGCACCGAGATCCCCCACAAGCGGATTCAAGCCGTTGAACCCGAGAAGGGTGAAATCGCGGTCGACAATCCGAATTCGGCCGTGGTTTGGCACTACTCGTTGTCGGACAACAACGATGACGGCGAAATCGACTTCGAAGAGGAAATGCACCGAACGATCGGCACCTGTGCGATCAAAGACGACGTGATCTACGTCGCCGACTTTTCGGGATTGCTGCACTGCCTGGATGCCCGCGGCGAGAACGGCGAGGCCAAGGTCCACTTTACCTATGACATGTTCGCACAAAGTTGGGGCAGCCCGCTGATCAGTGATGGGCACGTCTACGTGGGCGACGAAGACGGCGACGTGGCGATTTTCCAATTCGGTCCGCAGTACAGCGAGCCGATCGAAGAAATCAACATGGGCAGCAGCGTCTACAGCACGCCGATCGCGGCCAACGGTCGGATCTACATCAGCACCAAAGACAAATTGTTCGCAATCGAGAAACAATCGCAATGACGAAGACCGTCGTGGACTGTGGCAATTGTGGCCCCGATTTTCACTCGATCCGTCAGTTTGTGACTTCCAACTTTGATGCCGTCGTCGTGCAGTCGCACAACGCGGAAGAAACGCTCAAGTTGCTTCGCCAGCGCGATGTCGCGCTGGTGACCGTCAATCGGAAACTTGATCGGGACTACTCCGATGGGATGGAAGTCGTCAATGCGATCAAAGCCGAAGAGGATTTCGCCGACGTGCCCGTGATGTTGGTGACCAATTACGAAGAGCACCAGCAAGCGGCGATGGAGGCCGGTTGCGTGCGGGGTTTCGGAAAACTTGCCTTACGAGACCCGAGGACCGTCGAACTGCTTCAGCCGTACCTGGGTTCAAATTGAACCACTCCACCACCTTCTTTTTGATCGCGATTTGCGTCGGCTTGTTGGCCGGCGGTCTGCTCGGTGCTCAACCGAGCATCAACGGGTCACTGGGCAAGAATGTCGCCCATCCGTTGCAAGCGTCGCTGATCTCCTTCGGCAGCGGGACGTTGATTCTGTTGGTGCTGACGATGGTGGTCGGGGAATTCCCGCCCGTGTTTGCCGTGTCGCCGCGTCAACTGCCGTGGTGGATCTGGTTCGGCGGTGCGATCGGCGTGGTGATGGTTTCGACATCGCTGTTCATCGTGCCGCGGATCGGCTCGCTGCCCTGGTTTGCCGCCGTCATGACGGGGCAAACGCTGGCCGCGCTGCTGCTGGATCATTACGGGTTGCTGGGCAATCCGAAGACACCGGTTTCTGTCCTGCGAGTCTGTGGGACGCTCTTGTTGGTGCTGGGGATCTTGGCGATCGTCGGTGCGCGGCGTCTGGAGGCGACCCAAGAGGCGGCGGTGGAAGTCGTCGAAACCGAAGACTAAGTGGCGTAAGCTTCCAGCTTGCGTAAGGCAGGGAAAGGCAAGCAAGATGCTTACCTGACTGTTGGTAAGCAAGATGCTTACCTGACTGTTGGCAAGCAAGATGCTTACCTGACTGTTGGCAAGCAAGATGCTTACCTGACTGTTGGCAAGCAAGATGCTTACCCCACTGTAGGCCACGATCGCATGTCCAATGCCCCCCCTTTCGATGATGCCGATTCATCCGAGACGCCCTCCCAGGCCGCCTCACTGGACGATGTTTGGCAAAGCTTTGGCAGTCAGTTACGACGCCGCGCGCGGACCCGCTTGCGGCAGTATGGCCTGACCGGTCAGACTGAATCGATGGACATCTGCAACGAAGTGATGGTGGATCTGGCCAAGCGAACGGACGCTGATTCGTTGACTGCGGACGATATCCTCTCCTATATCCTGCGTGCGATCGATAACGAAGTGGTCGACACGTTTCGCACGCTGGCACGCCATTGCCGCGATTTCCGTCGCAACGAGGCGATGCCGGTGGAAGAGATCAAGCTGCACGGCGCCCAGACTTCGCCTAGCCAGATCGCGCTCCGCAAGGAAGTGGCTGAACGTGTGCGTTCGATCTTGGGCGAATCGGACGCCTTGGCGCTCGACATGATGTTGCAGAACCACGATTGGAACGAAATCGGCCAGCGGTTAGGCATCAAACCGGACACCGCTCGCATGCGGGTCCGCCGCGCACTCGATCGGGCGCGCGAAGAGATCGGATTGTCGGAGTCGTCGTGATGGCCGAGCGTCCGTCCTCGCACGATCCGAGCCTTCCCGACGATGCGACCGCAAGCACGTCGCCCCACGTTGCCGGGATCGATGATCTGATCGGCTGGTTGCAGCGGTGTCGCGAAACTCATCCGACGTCACCGCTGGCTGAGTTGATCGATCAGGCATCGCTGTCAACGAGCGGTCTGGTGGAATTGGCGGCCGTCGATCTGATCGGGCAACGTCGTAGGGGACAGCTGGTTGTCGTGGAAGACTACTTGAAGCAGTTCCCACAGCTTGCCGAGTCGGAAAGTGATGTGCTAGACCTGATTGATGCCGAGCTTTGCGTCCGACGTGAACGAGGTGAGGATTACGATGCGTCCAGCTTTCGTGATCGATTTCCCGAGCTGGCCGATTCGATTGAGCAATTGATTCATCTGGAACCTGGACCGCGCGAAATCCACGCCGGTGACAGCTTGGAGTGGGATCAATCGGTGGTCCAGCGACAGATGACCGTTGCCTCAAGGCAGCCTTCGGGCGGACAACCGGTTTCGGAAACGCGCTCCGATGATTCGATCGACGTTCCAATCCCGATCAAACCGCCCGAGTGGATCGTCGGCGCCCGCTGCATTGCAACCGTGCAACTGCGGCGTGGGCGGTGTTGGCTGGTCAAGGGACGTGACACCGAGCGGAACGACACGGTGGCGATGAAGATCATTCCGCTGCCCGCGAGGCTGGGACGAACTGAGCGGACCCGCATCCTGGATCTCTGCGAGCGCACCAGCAGCGTCACGCATCCGTCCTGGGTCGCTCCACGGATTGCGGCGATCAACAACGGGCATCTCGCAGTGGTGCGTCCCTGGATCTTCGGCGATTCCTTCTTATTACGCCCGCCGGGTGCGAATCCTAATCAACGCTTGGAGATGCTCGTGCGTGTCGCGTTTGCACTCGCCGCGGCACACCGCATCGGTGCGACACATGGCGGCGTGAAGTGCGAGAACGCGATCATCGATCATCAGTCCCGCGTCAACCTGATCGACACGGCATCGGGAGTCGCCTGTTGGGCGGAACCCTACGCGACGTGGGAGCACGAGTTGTCGAAAACACTGCCCGACCGGATTCGCCGCGACACCATCGGGTTGGTCGGAATGATCGCGCGGGAATGCCTCGAGTCACCCGATCGAATCGCATCGACCTGGATTCCGCAACTCACAGACGGCATTGACTTTAGCAGCAACGATGCCTGTGCGATCATTGGCGAGGCATTGCAGTCCTGTTTGGATCAGAAGCCCGTCGAACGCTCGTGGTGGCAAAGAGTGACGCGTTTTTGACGGTACCACACTTTCCTCCTTTGCACGAATCGAATCCCTTGCAGTCAGAACAGATCTACGAAACGCTGTTTGTCCGGCAGTTGTTCAACGAAATGTCGGCCACCTATGGGACGGTCAATCTGATTTCGTCCTTCGGGTTTTGCCGTCGATGGCGGCGGCAATGCCTGGCGCAACTGGCGTTGACCGAGTCGATCACCGTGATCGACTTGATGACCGGGATGGGGGAACTGTGTCCGGCTGTCGGCAGATCGGTCGGTGCTGGTGGGAAGATCGTCGCTGTGGACAATTCCCCCGTCATGTGTCGTAAGGCTCAAGAAAGCCACGTGAGGCGACTCGCGTGCGAATTGGAGATTCGCGAAGAAGACGCGCTCTGCAGCCAAATCCCAGACGACTTTGCCGATGTTGTCGTTTCATCGTTTGGCCTGAAGACGTTTTCCAGAGACCAGACGATTCGATTAGCCCGCGAGATTCATCGCATCCTGAAACCCGGCGGGACGTTTTCCATGATCGAGATCTCAGTCCCGCCTTCTCGATGGCTGAGAATTCCTTACTTGTTTTATTTGAACAACGTGATCCCGTTGATCGGCAAGCTTCTGATGGGCAATCCCGATAATTATCGCATGTTGGGTGTTTACACGATCGCATTCGGTGACTGCCGTTCCGCGATCACGGCGTTTCAAGACGCCGGATTGAACACGAATTTACGGTCGTATTTCTGGGGCTGCGCGACCGGCCTGGTCGGCGAGAAACCTGATTCATCGCGTGCGGCGACAGCCCAGACTTTAAAAAAAACACCCCCATCCCCTTTTCTGTAGCCATCCCCTTTTCTGTAGCAGCAACCGTTGGTGTTTAGCCTTTAGGCGATTCCCGGTCGCTGCGTAGCAGCGACAGTGGGCGGCTGAAGCCTGCACACCAACACTCATGCCCGTTCCATGCACCCTTTGCCGATTTTTATTTATCGCACTGCGTCTTCGAATTCGTCGGCCGGTTGATAGTCGAAGTAGCACTTGCGTTTGATGACTTCCGCGACCGACTCGGGCACCATCGACTGCCATTCCGAGTCGCCCGATTTGATTTTTTGCAGCACGTCCCGTGAACGCACGTGCAAGCAGTCGGGATTGTAGTTTTGCACGTCGATGATGCCGCCTCGGTCACACAGGTACCCGAACAGTTGTCTCAACTGGGGATCGATATTCAAGTTCTCACAGGTCGTCAATTCGCCGCTCTCGGAATCCAGCATGGGATAGCAGTAGACCTGCAGGCCGTTTTTAAACATCCGCCCGAAGGATTCCAGAATGCCGCCTTGGAGCCCGGTGTAGTACTGTTCGTCAAACAGTTCCAACAGACTGCCGGCGCCCATCGTGATCGCGATCTTTTCTTTGGTGTAGCGTGACAGGTAGGCGGCCAGTCGATAGTACTGGAAGTAATCGGAGATCAGGACCGGCATTCCGCAAGTCGCCATCACATCCGCCCGCGCCAGAAAGTCCGACAAGTTGATTTCGCCCGCAGCCTTCAAATTGTTCATCGTCAGTTCCATGACGGAGACGACTTCCTTGCCCACCACGTTGGGATGTTTGGAAAATTGTTCGCGGGCACTTTCCAGCATGTCCAAATTGACGTTGCAAACGGGACGAAAGCTTCCGCGTTCGACCAGAATCGCTTTGCGGTAAAAGAACTCCGACGGCTGCAAGACTTCTCCGCTGGCCGCGAACATGGCCGCACCGCTCAATCCGAGCTCGACCAGTTTCAGGCTCATCAAGCGGTTGTCGACGTGGCGGAACGCGATGCCAGAGAACTCGATCATGTCGATCTCGATCCGCGACGTCGATAAACCGTCCAGCAGCGCGGCGACCAACAGCTCCGGCTCATGGTGCAGGGCAAAGGCGCCGTGGACCAGGTTGACGCCGACGATGCCGAGGGCTTCCTGTTGCAGGGCCGCTTCGTCATCGAGCATCCGGACGTGGATGATGATCTGGCTGTCTTCGTCTTGGGGATGGGCCTGGAATTTGATCCCCATCCAGCCGTGACAGGCATTGGTGCCGTGATAGTTCCTTGCCGAAACGGTGTCGGCGAAGGTGAAGAACGCGGTCGTTTCACCGCGGACTTCTCGCAACCGGTCCAGATTCAACGTGTGTTCATAGTCGAGCATGGCCTGCAGACGTTCACGACAGACGTAGCGTGACGCCCGTCCGTAGATCGCGTCACTGACCTTCATGTCATAGGCCGACATGCTTTTGGCGATCGTGCCGGCGCCACCCCCGACGCGAAAGAACCAGCGAACGACCTCTTGCCCCGCACCGATCTCGGCAAACGTACCGTAGCGGCGGGGATCCAAGTTGACCTCCAAGGCTTTTTGGTGCGTGTCGAGAGGCTCGGAGTGCTGGCTGGATTGGTGGGTTCGAATCATCGGGTTGGGTTCGCCGGGTTGAGTCGCGTGAAGAAAAAATGCTTGCAATGAGAGCATGGCTTGTGGTTTGGAGACGATCGCGATGGATGCCCACCAGGCGTGGTGGTTCGGGCAGAATGACGCCAAACGGTCACCATCGCGACGTCTGAAACGGAACGGCCAAGCGTGTTCGCCGCTGCGGCTCACGCGTGGTCTGTCGCTGATTCAGTGCAACAAACAACAGGACCCGCCGGCTCTTAGTCACTTAGAGGGGGCTGATTGCCCTTCGCGTGAGAAATGTAGTATGCTGTGCAAGTGAGCCGCATGGGGTGGTTGAGTTGGGCAGTGGGATCGTTCATGACTGCGAACAATCGTGCCTGACGGGGCTTTGGCAAGCATGCTCATCTGCACACCATCCCCGGACGATTTCCAATCGCACCTCCCTCCTCTGACACTGGCAGATTGAAAACTCCGCCGAAAAACTCGACACTGTTGTCTCGTCCTCTTCGCCCCAGTTGGTGCAACGATCCCCGACAGGCGGGCCAAGTGGCCGCTCACGTCACCAACACTTCAATCACACTCGTCGTACCGGGGTGACCGCATTCGATGTCTTGGCAACAACAAGTCATTTTCGTCGTTGATGACGATGAACGCGCCCGAGAATCTGTCTGTGCGTTGGTGAGTTCGATGGGGTTGGAGTCCAAGGCGTTTGCGTCGGCCGAGGACTTTTTGGAGTTCTACACCAAGGACAAGCCGGGGTGCTTGGTGACGGATATCCGGATGCTGGGCATGAGCGGACTGGAGTTGCAAGCGGAATTGAATGACATGGGATCGCTGTTGCCGGTCATCGTACTGACAGCCTTTGCGACGACACCGGTCACGGTCCAAGCGATTCAGCGCGGTGCAATCACGTTGCTGGACAAGCCGTATCTAGAAGACGATCTCTGGAACGCGATCCGCAAAGCGCTGGCGCTCGATGCTCGCAAGCGGGTCGAAGAAGCGCACCGTCAGGCAATTCGGGAGCGGATCAACGAACTGACGCCGTCCGAACGCACGGTATTGTCCTATGTGGTGGCCGGCAAACCGAACAAGGTGATCGCGAATCGCCTTGACGTCAGCGTGCGAACGGTGGAGAACCGTCGCAGCGAGATCTACACCAAGTTGCAGGCCGAGTCGGTGGTGGATCTGGTCCGGATGGTGATCGAAGCGGACATGCTTGATACCTAACGTCGCGACACCAAAGCCGACCGCAAACATTCCCGTCGTTGCCTCGCAAGGTCACCTCCGGCGGGTTGCGGGTTACCACATCGCTTTTCGGTTTCTGCTCTTCATCGGATCGGGTGCGATTCGCAATAATCTGCTTCATCGATGGAACGATGGTTGATGAGGGATCAACAACAATCGAGGGATCGATGACCACGATGGAACGATGATTCACCGGACGAATCTTGGTGGGGAGACTCGGGCTTCGATCTTGGAAGGAATCCGTAGAACACATGGGGCTCTTGGAGAATGTTCCGGCGGCAACGCCGGAACATTTCTCTGAGCCACCACATTCTTCTGCGGCAGTGCGTGACGAAGCATGATGCGCGTGAGGCAGGCGCAGGTGTCGACGACACAACACTTCCGACGGATCGGACGAGTGCCCATCGATGGGCACGGCTGGCGAATCATCGAATTCACGGGGCGAGGCAGCGTCTTCGTCGGTGATCGCAGGCAACAGGTTCGGGGCAAGTACCTGGGCATCGCTCGAGCGTCGCGTGTCACCGACAAGTGCTGCCGTTTTTTGTTTGATCGGTGAATTTCTTTGGACTGCTACCGCCGCCCCAATCCTCTCTGGCGGTTTCTCGCCAGTCGCGGTTCGGTTCGCACGAATCCCTCAGCACGAATCCCTCAGCACGGGATGTCGAGCAAGTGATGCCGCGCATCGGTTGACGCAGGGCCGGGGCGAGACGGTTCGGCGGACCTTCCTGTCACCACTGCGCCATCTCCTCGATCCGCAGGAGCAGTCCGTTGCTCCCGTTTTTCCGTGATTAATCGCGGCGTTGGTCCGTGTTCGTTCCCCTGGGCTGAAGAGCTTTAGTACAACGTAGGGCGATTCGTAACGCTTGATTCCTCCAGATCATTTTGAAGGCACCCTCCCATGTCAGAAACGACCCAGGATTCCGCGGACGCGCGGGATGAGCAATGGCCCAGCAACGAGTCCGGCGGCGGCACTCGCAAGACAGTGCTCTATGTCTTGTTGGGTTTAATGGTTGTCGCGTTGGGGTACGACTATCTGGTGGCCCGACCGGCAGTCAACGCGGCCTACGATCAAGTCACCGCGGCCAGCATGGCAGCTAACCGCAAGGGCGTCGGGTTTTTGTCCAACACGGACGTTCGAGAGTTACTGGGCAGGGAACCCGTGCAAACCTTCGAAGACGGTCGCTATCAGGTGGAAGTCTATCAGTGGCGTGGCGGGTTGGTCGTCAAGCCACACAAGCTGTACACGGTCTACATGCCAAACGACGGCGGTTGGATGTTCAATCGCCACGCGAAATTCGTGTACGAGGCATCGGGTGTCGTGAACCCCGATCGTCCGCTGGTGCCCGTCGACGATGACGAACCGCCGGCGTCCTATGACGAAGCGGAGATGTCAGGCGGTGGCGGTGGCCTCAGAGCGGGCGGCCCCGAGGGTGAACCTGACGCACCGCAGCGTCCCGAGGCGGAAGGTCCCGAGGCGGAAGGGCCAGAGGCGGAAGGGCCAGAGGCGGAAGGGCCAGAGGCGGAAGGTCCCGAGGCGGAAGGGCCAGACGCCGATGAGGCCTCGGCCGCGGATCCGGCCGAAAGCGATCCACCAGCGCGCCCCGAATTGGAGAGCGAGGCAGCGGAATAGAGCTCTGGCCACGTTCGGCGATCCGTCGAACATGCTTCCGTTGAGGCACTCGTCAACCGGCCTTTTCCACGCGACGCTGCAGGCTGGTCAGGTGCGGGTCGGTCACTGCGCGATTGATTTCATCGAGCGAAGTCAGCCCTCGCAGGACGTAACTGTGGGCGACTTCGGCCAGTCGCAACATCCCGTCATCGGTTGTGATCGCTTCTAGATCGCTGGCGCTGGCCCGTTTCGCGATCGCTTCTTCGATCACGGTGTCCACCACCATGATCTCCGGCAACGCGATCAGCTGGTCATAGCCGCCTTCGAAACAGAGGTGGCAACCGAACGGCACAAAGACCGACGCTTCGGCCCCCTGCATGCGACTGCCAATCCGTTCGGGGACATCGGTCAGATGCGACCCTTCGGCCGGTTTGCGGCAGACCGGGCAGAGCCGGCGGACCAAACGTTGATTGATGACGCCCGACAGGGCACTGGCCAAAAAGATGTGGTCACTATCGTATTGCAGCATCATGTCGACCGCTTCGGCGGTACTGGTCGAATGCACCGTCGCCAACACCAGCTGTCCGCTGGCCCCGGCTCGGATCGCGGTTTCCGCCGTTTGGCGATCACGAATCTCGCCGATCATGATCACATCGGGGCTGTGCCGAAGCACGACCGTCAAAAGTTCTGCAAACCCGAGTCCGAGTCGCGCATTGGTTTGTGATTGCATCACGCCCGAGAGCGCATGTTCGATGGGGTCTTCGATGGTGTGGATTTTTCGTGATCCGTCATTGAGCTCATTCATCATGGCGTAAAGCGTGCTGCTCTTACCGCTGGCGACCGGACCGGTGACGAGAATCAATCCGCTTCGTTGCCCCATCAGATGTTCAATCGATTCCACGTCAACCGAATCCATGCCCAGTTGATCCAGCGGTCGGGCGCCACGAACGGGATCGAACAATCGAATCGCAACGTCTTGGCCGTACAGGGTGGGGATGCTGCTGAGCCGAAGATGTGCCTTGGATCCGTCCGGCGTGGTGATGTTGCCCCGGCCTTCGACCGGGCGGACGGATTCACCCGCATCGGCACCTGCCAAAACACGCAAGTGTCCTTGCAGCCGATGGCCGTAGGTCCGCGCGAGTTTGCGAACCGGTTCGATCCGGCCCAGTCGCCGGACCGAAATCAGCACGGCACCGTCGATGTCCGACACAAACAGATCACTGGCATGTCGCTCCAATGACCATTCGATCAGGTTGGCGGCGAAGAGTTCCGGTGGTGCAAGCTCCGTCTCACCTTCAAGGTTTTTTAGATCTTGGAAATCGATCGCTGAATCGTCGTTCACGTTGCAGGTCTTCCGGGAGAATCGGAGAAGTCGGTCATGAGTAGCGGTTGGATAATATGAACGATAACGGCGGACAACGCAAAAAAGGGTCGCGTGCCCCGTTCCCAAGTCGGCTCGGGCGTGAAAAATAGTGGCATGAATGCGCCACCCCCCAAGGAACTCCTCCGCCGATTCTACGGCTACGATGACTTTCGCCCCGGACAGGCGGAAATCATCGAACACGTCTTGGCGGGGGGGCACGCCATGGTCGTGATGCCGACCGGCATGGGCAAATCGCTCTGTTACCAGATTCCGGCATTGTCAAGTGCCGACGACGACCGCTCGATCGTCTTGGTGCTTTCCCCCTTGATCGCGTTGATGCAGGATCAGGTCGATTCGCTGCTGCGACGGGGCATCGATGCCGGTTTCATCAATTCGTCGTTGGATCGCGAAACGCGATTGGCGCGTTATGACGCTTTGGCCCAAGGACAGTACAAGATCTTGTTTGTCACCCCGGAGCGTTTCCGCAAGGACGACTTCTGCGCGGCGCTGTCACGCCGAACGGTCCGTCTGTTGGCGATTGATGAGGCGCATTGTGTCAGCCAGTGGGGCCACGATTTTCGCCCCGACTACACGCGGGTGGCCGAGATCCGCGCGTCGATCGGCGATCCCACCACGCTTGCGTTGACCGCGACCGCGACGGCCGAGTGTCGCCGAGACATTTACCGCCAGATCGGCATCGATGCGTCGCAAGTCAAACTGTTTCACCAAGGCATCGATCGTCCGAACCTGCACTTGGATGTGATCCCGGTCTATGACGAAGAAGAAAAACTGAATCAACTCCGTGACATCCTCCGCGATCCCGAATACCGCTCCGGCAGCGCCATCGTTTACTTTTCGTTGATCAAAACACTGCAGCGTTTCAGCGATCACTTGCTGGCCGAAGGGATCGATCACGTCTGTTACCACGGCGATCTGCCACGCAACCAGCGCCGCCGTGTCCAGGACGAATTCATGTCCGGCGATGCCGATGTGGTGTTGGCGACCAACGCGTTCGGCATGGGCATCGACAAGGAAGACATCCGCATGGTCGTGCACGCGGAAACCCCCGGTTCGATCGAGTCTTATTATCAAGAGATCGGACGTGCCGGTCGCGACGGGCATCCGAGTCGCTGCGTGTGGTTGTACGCGCAAGAAGACTTGATGACCCAGATGCAATTCATTGAATGGTCTAATCCCGATGCCGCATTCTACACACGGTTGTATCAATTGATGGCCGAGCACGGCGAGCAGTGCCGGGCGTTTGGGCTGGAATGGATGAATGCCCAGTTGCAGCGTCGCAGCAAACACGACCACCGGATCGCGACGGCGATTTCGATCTTGGATCGCCACGGGGTGGTTGCCGGTCCGCGGCCGCCGCAGTGTTTTGAGGTGCGCGCTCCGCTGCCGGCTCGGTTCCAGGACGACGATCAATTGGCCGAAAAGAAACGTCGTGACCAACAGCGGCTCTACGCGATGGTTCAATTCGCGGCCGAACAAGGCGATCGCAAGCAGTTCTTGAATCGTTATTTTGCCGATCCGGCGGCAGCAGGGTGATCCCAGCACGCGGCGTTAGCCAGTGGCGCGTGCCGACTTGTTCCCATGCTCCGCCTCACCAACGTGAGACGCGTGTGGCAAAGCCACACCGAGATCGCGTTCCGACGCGGAGCCTGAGAACGAGGGCGAGGTTCAGCATGCGCCGCTCGCTGACGCGTCCCGCTGGGATCAGCCGGTGCTTTCACGCCGCATCACGGTTTCGGCGACGATGTCCAGTCCCTCGAAGGCGAAGAACCCTGGGACGTAGCTGATTTCACTGATCGGGATTGTGATCCGGACTCTGATGTCGTCTCCCGGTTCCGCTTCTTCCAGGAACGAGGGGGTGATGACCACGTTGGCGCTGGTCAGATTCATGATCGCCAATTCTTCGTTGACCCGCGCCTGCACGTCTTCGATCGACGCGGTAGGCCGGATCCCGACGCGTGCCCCTTCGCGTGATGCTTGGACGACCGCTTCTTTGATCATGCTGATTCGTCCCATTTCGATCAGCCCGAACGTGAAGGTCAGCATGACGGGGACGATCAGGGCAAATTCGACGGTCGCTGCACCGCGACGAGAGTTTTTGCGACGGTTTGGATGGTTCACTGGATTCACTGACGTTGGATGATGTTTTCGTTTGATAGGTGCGTACTCGATCGGTCGTCGGCGAGATCAAAACCCGTTGCGAATGCAGCTCGCTGCGACGAGTTTCGCCGAAACGCTCTCCGGGGGAGAGCGGTTTAATCGACAAGCATGACGGGAGTGAACAAGAACTCGCTCTCTTCGATGGGGGCTTCTTTGAAGACCGAGTATCGGGCCACCATCGGAGCCGGTTGAATCGTCAGGTGTTTCTTCTTCATCGGACCGGTCAGCTTGACGCTCAAGATGCGGATGCCTTCGAAACGGACGATCGTGTACATCGCGTTGTTGCCGTTGCCATGAACGCTGGTAAAGATAGGGATGATCCGGGGCTGGCCGATGATCGCTGCCAGTTCGTCTTTGATTCCCGCGCTGATTCCGGTGTCACCGTTGAGTTCCAATTCGCCGTTGGAATCGAATTCCAGCGAATGACCAAGGTCGGCCATGTCTTGAGTCGAGATGCCGTGCAGAATTTGCCGGCTGAGGTCGTTGGTGCTGTTGTTCCTGCCTCCGATATCGACGGTACCACGGTTGCCAGGCGATCCGGTTCCGGTCGGATAGAGCGAGCATTCATAAAAGCCATCGCTGCCGCTGGAGACCTGTCCATTGACGAAGGAGTAAACATCCTCGGTCTGCTTGGCGAGGACTTGCTCCCAGGTCTCCAGATCCAAGGCGATCGGCAGGATGTCCAACGTCTCGCCCGCATCGCTGGGCGTGTGGAACCCGGAAATGGTCTTGAACAAAGCAGCGGTGGACCGCGCCTGCAGAGACTGTTCGGCGCGGCCGGTGACCGATCCAAAGAACAAGGGGATGGCGGAGTTGTTCGCTGCGGTCTGTCGGACGTGAACGCGGACGGCATTGAAACGCGAGGAGTCGGACGTGTCCAGGGTTCCCGGTTCATCGCGATTGTAGTAGCCGATTTCGATGTCGGCATTGGGGTTCAGCGTCGGCGCCCGCGAACTGACAATGTTTTTGGAGGCGATCGTCGCGGCGGCGTCGTTTATCTGGCACTGGACGGCGGTTGCGTCGTTGCCCTGGGTCACACCGTCGAACAATTCCCAACACGCGGACATGGCGGCGGCGTCGGCCGTTCGTTTCACTTCTGAACGGGAAACATTGATGTGTCCAAAGTCGATCGCAATCGCGGAGACCACTAACAGTCCGGCAACCAAAAACACACTAAAGACGAGCGCCGAGCCTTTGCGACGTTTTGCCGATCGGCGTTTGCGCGGCGGAAGGGTTGGACGAGTCACGGGTTGGTGAGCGCGGTCGCGCTGGAGTGAGATTTGAGACATGAGATGACCTGAGAAGAGGATGAGATCGACAATCCACGACGTTTCGTGCACATCGTGGCGCTGCTACAGGGCGAATTGATTGACGTGGATCGTCTGTGTGTGACCATTGAGGTAGATCAAACGGACGGTCTTGAGTCGAATCGAGGCGACTCGGTTTTTCCCGAATCCGATGTCCACGGACTCGAGGCTCTTTTCAGGCGTGTAATGATCGAGACTGTGGAGGTCCTGGTCATTCATTTGCACCAGGTATTCCGGACCGCCGAAATGGCCCCACTGCATGCTGTGTCCATCTTTGACCGCGAACATCAATTGGCCATTGAAGACAGCCATCGCACTGGTCCATTCGATCCGATCGTTATCGCAGTACAGCGTCTCTTGAATTTGACTTCGCTCTTCGTCAACGAGCGTTTCGTCACAGAATGCCCCGACGTGGAAACCACCGCTGGAGTAGCCGTCATCGGCGGCGTAGTTCATCTGCAGCTGGAAATAGCAATCAGAATGTTCCGCGTCGGGATGGAGAAAGAACGCGACCTGGGGGGAGTTGATGTTGACGTCGGGTTCGTTGATCGTCAGTTCCCAGTCCTCTTCGACCATGAACAGGACGGGTTCGATCGCCGTCGCGATGCCGGGCAGCGACGCGAACAAACACAATCCCCCCGCAATCAAGGTGGCGCGAACGGCGCCGAATCGGTTCAATGCTTGTGACATTTTGGTTCCCTAAATAGACGAGGCAGAAAAGATGCCGCAGTCGAGCTTGGCAATCCCCTTCGGTGGTCTGGCGATCCGAACGCTTCGAGTGAAGCAGGCCGGACCCATGACTTTGCGTCCCACGCTCACACGTGGTATGCCGTTTCGAGGGCTTTGAAAGGGGGAACCGTTCGAGCTGAGTTGGCATTGAAACGCTATGTCGATTCGCGCCTTGAAACTTGAGTTTCCCCGTAACTATCGGCCGCGATGAGGCATTCCCCCCTGCACGTCGCAACGGTCGTGGCGGTTATCGGGCCGCGGTGAGGGAATGCCCTCGATTTTGCGGGTTGCCGACCCGGTTTTCGGGTAAGGGTGACCCAGGGTTGTGGTTCGACGCCGGAGACGTGCCGGCCAAAAATCGGCCCACACCGTGACGGCAACTGGCACACGAATCGAGCTACTGGATCAACCGTGTTCCGGGGCCACTGGCCGTGGCGGTCGCGGTCGCTCGAACGGCGGGCGGCTGTTCGTAGAGATTGAACTCGGCCCACAAAGGAATGTGATCGCTGATCGCATTGGCCTGTTTTTCGGTCAGGCCCAGATCGGCCTTCAAATCGATCACGCCGAGTCGCCCCGAGTATTCGGCGGTCACGCTGCTGTCGATCAGGATGTGATCGTTGGTCTTGGTTCGATTGATGTTGGTTTGAATGTCCGCCGCCAGGGAGAGCACGCCGGGGATCGATTTCAGCTGTCCCAGGTTCTTTTCGCTGACGTTCAGATCGCCCAGCAAGATGAAGTCGTCTTCGGAGTACTGTTGAAACTCGTATTCGCGGACGCGTTGAAAGACGTCGGCCAGCACATTGATTTCGCTATCCCGATCGGCGGGATCGACGCGGTCGGGTTTGGTGTGGACGTTGATCATCGTGAATCGAAACGGCCGCTGCGTGCTTTCTTTGGGGACGACGGTTTCGAACGTTGCCACCATCGGTTCGCGGTACATGCGTTTGCCGGGATCTTGCACCACATAGGCGGAACCGGGCACCAGGTTGATCCGTGACCGATCCCAGACAAAGGCATACGATTCCAGGTAAGCTTCGCCGATCGGGTCGCTCATCGTCGCGGCAAAGTGGCCCCCGGATTCGTTCAGCAGTCCGACCAGTCGCTGCAGGGCGATACCGTCGGCTCCCTGCAATTCTTGGATCGCCACGACATCAAACGTGCTGACGATCTTGGCGATCGTTCCCAACACATCGACGCCGTCTTCGTTTTTCCGAATGCTGGACTTTTTGTCCGCGAAGTGTTCAATATTGAAGGTCGCGATGCGAATGCGATCGGGCGGACGTTCGGTTCGGTCGCCCAGCGAAATGGTTTCGCCGCGAAAGGCCGTCTCCGGATCCGGTCCGAGTAGTCCGTCGAGCGACGAAAAACTCAGCCCGCCGGTCAGCATCATGTAGAGCGCATAAAGCAATCCGAGCGTGGTCGCGCCCGGACCGAACCAACGCAGCAGCGAACTGGTGCTACTGAAGGAGCTTTTTCTTCGACGTTTGGAAAAAATCCCCACCTCGGCCTCCTTGCCGAACGTTGCTGGGCCCAACCGTGGTGGCCGGGGCTGACGCTGATCACCCTCTCGATTGTTTTAGGTGGCTATAGGTAAACTTGGGCGTCTTGGGCAATGGCAATACGACAACCGGGAGTGCGTGAGATGTCGCAATGGAAAGACGTGGAGCGGCGTCTGGTGCGGGTCCGCAAGTTCGCCGGATTGATGGACGACAAGTTTGCATTGCCCGGAACCGGCATCCGATTTGGG
This sequence comes from Phycisphaera sp. RhM, assembly GCA_033042175.1. Classification (GTDB taxonomy): domain Bacteria; phylum Planctomycetota; class Planctomycetia; order Pirellulales; family Pirellulaceae; genus Stieleria. Next base: position 302,941 of record WCIL01000005.1, on the reverse strand, counting down.
TTGGACACGTTGGTGGGACTTCTGCCGGGGGTGGGCGATGCGGCCACCGCGGTGGTCGGTCTCTGGTTGATCGGCGAGGCGATTCGCATGAAAGCGTCCACGGGCGTGTTGATCCGCATGTGCGGCAATGTCTTGATCGACGCGACGCTCGGCGCCGTGCCGATCGCCGGTGACCTGTTTGATTGGTATTGGAAATCCAATCGGCGCAACGCAGTCCTGTTGGAAAAACATCTCCAGAAGCGAGTGGCCGATCCCTGATGCAAACGATCGACACGTTGCCGCGGTTCACGATCCTGATTCACGCGGTCGGCCACGGTTTGGCCAGGCAGCAACCGTCCGCTGGGAGCAGTGTCGCCGCGGGTCCGGTGCATTGGGATTGGTTGTTCCAGCCGCCGGGTGATCGATCGAGCGGTCGAGCGGACGATGCATGCGCGGACCATCTCGAACACCCATCGAAGTCGGCTGCAACGTTATGGACGTGGTCGACCGACCCCTTGCCCGAGTTGAACAAGCCGCCAGCGAGTTGGATGGATCGCATCATCACACCGGCGCTGCGGTTGGCCGATCATCGCGAGCGCTATTTGGATTTCGAAGGTGACATCGGGGTCGGCCGTGGATCGGTCCGGCAGTTTGCCACGGGACGATACGAACTGAAACGCCAGGCGGCGTCCTGCTTCGAAGCTCGGCTGCGATGGACGAGTCCGACGGCGGGCGGTTCGCCGGTCCAGTGGTGCCACGGCCCCGACACCGACGCCCCGCTCGTGGTTCGATTCTCGCGGGTGGATGGAGAGGCGTCAGCGTCGTGTCACGCGTGGACAGCGACCCTGTTCTGCGAGCGGGACACTTAGCGATGAGAGACCGATCACAGGGAGGGGCTGAGGGGGCTCGTCGATGCCGGCTTACAAGCCGCGGGATGAACTGGTGTCAGAGAGAGACTCGGATTCCGGTTCGTCGTCCAGCTGAGCGAGCTTGTAGATCTCCCCTTGGGGCGTGAACGTTGACGAATGCAGGTCACCGGTTTGTCCGGTGACGGTGAGGTGTTGGTCGGCCAGTTCGATCGATTCGATGATCACGGATCCGTCCATGTGCCCCGGATACCGGTCGGGTACGTCGATCAGTGCGATCGATTCACCGTCCTGAGTGTCCCATTGTAGGTTCAGGTTGGTCTTTGATGCGATCAACTTGATGCGGTCTTGGAACTGAGACAGTGGCAGTGGCAAGGCACCGGCGCGGATTTGCTTGATCGAGACCGCTAGACGGTTGGGTTGGTCGGTCAATTGGACACTTAGCTCGCATGACAGGACGGCGTCGAGCCGCTGGTCCTTGAACCGCGCGGCGGCCATCAACAGACCGTCTTGAATCATCACACGAGGCTCTTGCAGCCCTTTGGCTTCCAGTGTGGGGAATCGCTTGGGAAGTTGATCGATCAGCCAGGCGTTGATTTGTTCGGCGGCAAACTGGGCCTGCCACAGACCGGGTTGGGCGACATCGTCTTGCAGTTTCTGAACGTCGGATTCGATTTGTTCGACCGACTCGGCGACCGCTTGCGGTGGCGGGGCGGCGATGGCACGCTCGTAAAATTCGGGCACCTTTTTGGTTTCGCGGTGAGCCCAAAACGCGGTGGCACCGAGTGAGGCGACGAGTAATGCGCCGACCAACAGCAATCGATTGATCAGTCGCATCCACATAGACAGTCTTCCTCGTTAGAATCGAATCGGTTTGGGTAACCAGTCACGCAGACGATCGGCGACGCTGTCGCGTTTCGGGTGGGGGACGGCCATGGTGTCGGCGGGACCCGCGGTGGGGGGCGGAACCGTTCCGGAATGATGGACGACGCCGGCCGCCGGCGAAGAGTTCCCCGTCGCAGAGTCCGATGGAGGGGTGCCCCGCTGATGGGATCGAGCCATCAGGTATCGCGACCACCCATTATTTAGCAGTCCGGCAGCTGGTTTCAAGTTGCCGCGTTGAAGACCTTGGATCGCGAGGAAGGCCTTGTCCTGCAACGCCGTGCGCTCGGCTCCGGTCGGAAACCGGTCGTGCAGATGGACGTCATCGATCCAGATTTTTCCTGGCGAGAGGCTGTCGATCGTCAATCGAACCGATTCCATTTCTTCGCGATGGATTCGTTCGGCTTCCAAAACGACATGCCGGGGTTGCCAGTGTCCGTCGCAGGGAACATCGAATTCGGTTGAGATGCGAACGGGTTTCCCCAATCGATTCCCCTCCAGCGAAACGCGAACGCGGTGTCGAGGTGTCTCTTTGTGCGTCGCCGCCGTCGCACCGGTTTTCAAAATCGGCGATGAGTTGGGATCAGGTTCGCTGGTCTTTTTATTTGCACGGATGGCAAAGGAGACGGCCAGTCGACCGGAACGCGGCACCGGAATGGGTTCGCTGACCAACCAAATGCGGCCCGCTGATGCGTTGTCGGCGGTCATGCGGATCGAATGGGATCCCTCGATGGATTCGGTGGAGTCGAGCGTGACGGCGTCGGCGGGGAACTGTGTGTGCATCCAACCGACGATGCCGACTTGGCCTTCGATCTCGAAACCGCCGTTGGTTAATCGGATGTAATCATCGGGCAACGCGAGGGTGCCGATCTTACCGACGACTTCACCGACATGTGCTTTGAGCCGCTTCAGCGTTTCCGCTCCGCCGACCATGTTGCCTTGCCAGGCGACCAATCGAATCGGGTCGGATTCGCCACACACTTGGAGCCGAACGATGGACGTCGGAGCGACGGTCAGCAAACGTGTGTCGGCGACGCCGGTCGGCTGGACGATCGCGTTGGTGTCGTCGGCGCGGAGCAGGCTGCAGTCGGCGATCCGCTGAGTGGAGAATTGCAGTTTGACCTGACTGGTCCACGGCGCCGTGTTGATCACCGTGAGCCGGATCGGCGATGGTTGATCGGGCGATGGGGTTGGGTCGGACGTGGGAGCTGGGAAGGTTTGGGTCACCAACACATGCACGTAATCCGAGTCGACATCAGCTGACGAAGACATCGGTGTGGCATCGATCGGCGTTTGCCGGTAGTGATGGATCGTTTCGCGAAAGGACCGCTGCAGTGCGAGCGGCAATTGCCTGGCCGGAATCGAAACATCTTGAGCGGGGCTCTGGATACACGATTCCAGGAATCGCAAGGACGTTTTCATCGAGGCTTGGCCGTCGATCGCCCCCGTTTCGAAATGCAACAGCCGTCCCGGGTGTGCCGCTTCGTCCAGGTTCGGCCGACCCGGCCGACGTGGGATCACCCGCACCGGTCCGGATGCGGACCACGCTGTGATCGCCGCTTCAACGTAGTCGCCGAGCCACAGCGGACCTGGAGCCGGTTTCGCCTGCGCCGAGGCTGGCTGGGTTGCGGTTTCAATCCATCCTGGTGTATCGATCGCAACGGAGACTTCATCGTAGCCACACCAGGCGGCGTGGGTGCCCAGTCGCAAGGTCGCTTTCCACACGTAGAACATCAATGCGGTTGATTCGGCGTACTCACCTCGCGCGACTTGGACCTTGTAATCCGTATTCAGGTCCGTCAGCCAATTGGGCGAATCAACCCGCAAGGTGACGTGGCGTGATGCCGTGTGTCCGTCCGAGACAGATTCGCCGGAAACGGGTGCGGCCAGAACCAGCGATTCGATGGAAATCGGTTGGTCGCCGGATGGGTTGGTGATCCGGACGAACTCATGGCCCTCGTGAGCGAAGTGCAAGAGTTGATGGGTGACGACGGCGGCAAGACCGTCGGAGGACACATCCATGGGACGACCGAAGGGCAGCGTCAAGGTGCGCGTGATGGAGTGGAATTCTGGCGTGCTTGCAAATTCGATGCGAGCGGTTTTGGGGGCCGCATCGAGCGTCGATTCGGTCAACGTGATGGACAGTTGATACGGTTGATGCGGTTTCAGTTCGCCCAGAAATCCGACCAGGAACTGGCCGGGGGCGAGTTCATGTGGCTGGTCCCGCGAGTCGCTACGCCGCGGCGACAGGGTCAGCGATTCACTGACGCGTTTGACATTCGGGACCAGTTTTGTCGCCCCGTTCGGCATCCAGGCCGGTCGCTGCCAATCGGACGAATCGATCGGCTCGATGGTTCCGATTTGACGCCAGGTGAGGGATTCGACGTCCTGGTCGGTCGGTTCTTGAAAAACCATCCAGGGCGTTTGCACCGAAGCGAGTTGTTGGGGCGAACGCGTCAAACGCGACCAGATGCGGTCGGATTTTTCGGTCAGCCGGCAACGGATTTCGTAGACACCTGGTTGGTCGGGCGAGGAAGCCGCGATCGCGATTTCCTCGGAGTCACCTGAGGAGCTGAGCCGAAGATCGGTCTGTTCGCGACCGACCACCGCACCGTCTTCGACACGGATCAGCTGGTAATAAAGTGTCAGCTCGCGATCGGCGTATTGCGGTAACGATCGGATCTTGACCGACAGTTGATGTTCGTCGTCGGCAGCGACCAACGGCCAGGCCGGGTTGGTCGAATGAAACTCGAACGGACGTGTCGCCAGTTCCGGTCGCAGGCGGTGGGGCGGATCATTCGCCGGCGTGTCACTCGGTGTGGTAGCCGCAGCTGGGCTTGAAGCTGTGCTTGAAGCAGGGCTTGAAGCTGTGGCTCCCACCGTGGATGCCTCGATGGAGGTTTCCGCGAACGCCTCGGTCGGTGTTTGTCCGCCACACTCCGTCGCCAGCACCGTCCACACGACCACCAGCGTGACGCTCGCCGCGAAGACGAATGCAGCAGAGCGGTGCGCATGGTGAAATGCGGGAGGACATCCGTGTCCGATCATGACAGGTGAAAGTCGCGAGAGTGGAGGAGCAAGACTGTCGGGAGACTAGCTCGCAACGGCCTTGCTCGGCAAGACGAATCGGTCACGAATCCACTCTCCGGCCGCGTCGAGCGTCTCCTGGGCATCGCGAATCCGATACCCCAACTCGGTCTCGGCGCGGCGGCTGCAATACCAATGGTATTGACTGCTCATCCTCACCCCGGCGCTGTTGAAGTCGGGTTCCCGGCCGGTCACGCGTCCCCAGAAGTCGCCGGCCAGACCGGCCAGGTACTCGATTCCGGGGCCGGCCGACCGGATCGGGGGGCGTGTCCCCATGCGTTTGGCCATTTCGGTCCACAGCTTTTCATAGGTCCAATTGTGCCCGGCGAGAATAAATTCGCGGCCGTTGGGGCAATCGGCGTCGAGCGCCGCGATCACCCCGGCGGCGACATCGCGGGAATCACACAAGCTGCAGCCACCCGAGGGAGCGATCGGCTTCCAGCCCGACCCGACTTCCAGCATCATTCGCCCGCTGCTGGGTTTCCAGTCCCACGGCCCGAGCATGAATCCCGGGTGCAGGATCACGGTTTTCAGTCCATCGGGGATCGCTTGACGAATCACTTCGACCGACGCGCGTTTGCTTTGGACATAGGCACATGGGATCTGTCCTCCGGCGTGTTCCAAGGGCGTCGTTTCGTCGGCGATCGTGTGGGGGGATCCGAGGGCGATCGCGTTGACGGTTCCGATGGCCGCGAGTTTCTTGGCGTGCCGGATACAGGACTGGACGATACGACGCGTGCCGTCTCGGTTGACCCGCATCGATTGTTCCATCTGATGCCAACCCAAATGAATCATCGCTGCGGCGTGGACGACCGCGTCGCACTCGGCGATGGCCTGATCGACCGGGTCGTCCAGCGGATCCGCAGTTGAATCCGCAGTTGATTTGCCTGCGGGTTCGCCGGCGGACTGGCCGTCCAACTGGCCGTCGGATTCGCTCGTCGGGGGCACCAGCGGACTGTGGACCAGTTTGACGTCCAAGCCGGCAAAGACTTCGGCGTCCGGTTCGCTACGGACCAACGCCAGGACGGAATCGCCGCGCTCGTTGAGTTGGCGGATCACGGTGTTTCCCAGTAGTCCGGTCCCTCCGGTGACGAAGACTCGCATGGTGTGATTGAGTGGCTAGGGTTTGCGGTTGAAGGGTCGGTTCGGGAGCCGCCGTCGGCGACGGGAGGATATTCCGGGTTCTGGGGCTGCCAGAGAAATGTTTTTTAATGTGAATTTAGGTTCCCTTAAAGGCCCCTTGGATTTGCTCGCAACGCTAAAAATCGGCAAAAACGAGGTGGGAGGGGCTAAATCTAACGAAACCTTCCGAGGCAGGTGAATTGACAACTGACCTGTGTTTTGACCACCCTGTCGATCACCAATTTGGAGCAGATCGATCGCGAGACCACTGGTGTCACTCTTTGCAGTCACACTTTGGAGTCTCGGTGCAACGATAGATATGACTTCCCTGGTGTCGTTTCTAGGGCAACCTGTTGCGACAGATTCGAGTCTCGAATCGACGCTGGGTCTGCTCTTCCGAATCTGATGAGAGAACTGCATGTCGCAAGACAAGCTTGAGTTAATACGCAACACCGGACCGAGTGTCTTGCCGAGTCTACTGCTGTGCGACTTCGGCGATTTAAAAACCGAACTGGCGCGACTGGAAGATGCCGGGACGCAGGTGTTGCACTTGGACGTGATGGACGGCCATTTCGTGCCCAATTTGACGTACGGCATGCCGATCGTCGAAGGCATTCGTCGACACAGCGATCTTCCGATGGACGTCCATCTGATGATCAGCGATCCGCTGCGGTATGCCCAGCCGATGGTCGACGCCGGTGCGGACCTGCTGACGTTTCATGTCGAAGCGGTCGAGGATGCAGGCGAGGTCGCCCGCGAAATTCGCTCGATGGGAGCGGCCGTGGGGGTGGCATTGAACCCCGACACCGACCTGTCGGCGTTGGACGGATGCCTGGACGAGGTCGACATGGTGCTGGTCATGAGCGTCAGCGCGGGGTTTGGCGGACAAGCGTTCAATCCCGTCGCCCTGGCCAAACTGGCCGCGTTGAAACAGTCCCATCCGGATCTGTTGCTGGAAATCGACGGGGGCATCAACTTAAAGACGATCGGGGCGGCCCGAGCGGCCGGTTGCGATCTGTTTGTCGTCGGATCGGCGATTTTCAAGCAAGACGACTATGCCGCGGCGATCGCGGCACTGGATGCCGAAATCGCGGGAGGGGTCTCATGATTCGTTCCGCAACGTTGACCCGGGTGTTGTTGATTCGCCCCGGCGCGACCGATTTCGATGACCAGGGCCGCATGAAGGGGTGTCTGGACATGCCGTTGAGCAGCCGCGGCGCCGAACAAGCCGCCTCGCTGGCCAAGGAGCTGGCCAGCATCAGCGTGAAGACGATTTATTCGTCCCCCTGTGAATCGGCACGCGAAACCGCCAGACGGCTCGCAGACGAACAGCGGGCGGCCGGGCGTGAAGTCAAAGTCAAGGTGATCGATGCCTTCAAGAACCTCGATCACGGCCTGTGGCACGGAAAGCTGATCGATGAAGTGCGACGCAATCATCCCAAGGTCTATCGCCAAGGGGTCGAGCGGCCGGATGAGTTTTGTCCGCCCGGCGGTGAGCCCGTCGCCGGGGCCAAGGCACGTGTCGAAAAGGCCCTGCGAAAGTGCCTGAAAAAAGGACGCGACCACGTCGTCGCCATGGTGATCCCCGAACCGCTGGCGTCGGTCGTCCAGTGTCAGCTCAGCGGAGAAGACTTGGCCAGCGTCTGGAAGAGCGAAACCGACTCGGCATCCTGGTCGATGATCGAAACCGAAATGTAGAACGGCATGCTGTGCATGCCAGATGTCACGCACAGCGTGACCTACCTATTGGGCATCGGTCTCTACACATCTTTTGCATGTCAGACCTGTTCTGAGTGGATGGTTTCGGCCAACGGCCATACACAAATGCCTCGTCAAGCGCGAAATTTGTGCTTGGCCGTTGGCCAAATTGAACCTCATTGCGATGCGGTTCCTGGGGCGGCGCAACCCTCGCAAATGCTCGGTTTGCTTGCCCCAGGCTAGGGATATGCATGCCCTTTGGGCAAAAAGCGACTTGTGTCGATACCAATGCCTAGTTGGTCGGCGATTCAGCTTCCTCTGCCTTGCCGTCCGCTTCACCCTCGGTCGTCTCCTCGACGGGTGATTCGTCCGTGGACGCCTCTTCGCTCTCGGTCGTTTCATCCTTCGGAGTTTCGTCCTTCGGAGCCTCCGCCTTCATTTCTTTGGCGGCTTCCGCCTCTCGTCGTCGCTCCTCTCCTCGAGCTCTTTCTGTCGTTTGGCGGCCAGTTCCTCTTGTTCCTTGCGGAACCGTTCGTAGCTTTCCGGACTGGTTCGCCCCAGACCTTGCTCCATCATCTCGGCGAAGCCGCTGAGGGGGAAATCTTCGGAGAGTTCTTCGGAGTCGATCATGATCATGTAACGGCGGATCGACGCGTACAGATCTTCGGCCGAGTCATCGATGGTCAACACCGGATAGTCTTCAAAGATCTCGTACCAGATCTGGAAGGCTTCCAGATACAGCTTGATCGCCAAGTCGACTTCGGCTTCTCGGTTGGCCTTTTCGGCGTCGTAGATCAGCTTTCGGGCTTTCACCGTTCGGTCTTCCTGTTCGGCCATGGAAAGGCTTTCCCAGTAGACGTAGTTGATCTGTTTACGCAGGCCATCGGTTTTCTGGATTCGTTGATCCAGGTCGTCGATTTCGTCCAGGATCTGCAGGGCGGGCAATTGTTTTTCGGTCGGCAGACGCTGTGCGATCTCTTGCAGATTCGGTTCGATCGCTGCCAGGATATTTGGCATCGCTTCTTTGCCGGCCTCGGTGCGTTGGTCCGGGTCCTTTTCGTAAACGTTGCGCATATCGATCGGCAGCTGGTCGACCTTTTCTTGCCTCATGTCCAGATAGACTTGTCCGGCAAGTTTGCGGAACTTTTCGACCAGCTCGCCGCGTTCGTTCAGCAGATCGGCCAGTGATCCCAGTTTGACGGTGAATCGGGCCAGGGTCGGGATGCTTCGTTTACCGAATCGGTCCCAGTTTTCCGAGGCCTTGGTCCAGGCGCTGATGGCGCGTTGGTCCAGAACGCCTTCGCTTTCGATGGCTTCGGCGTGTTTGATCGACCACTTCGGCCCGGTTTCATAGAAATTGATCGGGGTTTGGCGACGGATCTCGACGCCGGCGTCCACGACATCGTATCCGTGATTGAGCCACAGCCGTCCGACCAACCAATTGTCCGGTTTCTGGAAGGGTCCGAGCGCTTCGCTGCTGTCGACGGCGATGCCTTCGTTGGCCAGCGAATCGTGCAGCACGGTGTCGTCGGCAAACAGACGTCGGAATTGACGTTTCTCGTCCGACATGCCGATTTTCTGGCCATAGAACCAACCGGTGTACCAGATCAGCCGCGGGGCTTTGCGGTTTTGACGAACGCCACGGGTCAGAAACTCGGTGCCTTCGCGGACCATTTCGTACCGCTGGCGATAGTCGTCGAACTCGACCGAAACGTTGTAGGCCAAGTTGTGAGCCTGGTGTTCCCAGACCTTGTCGTAGTGGGGCTGTAGCAGGGCGATGTTATTCAGGGCTGCCTTCAGGCGATCCCATTCGTGCAGCACCCGGTACTTGTGCGCTTTTTCCCACAACAACGTGGCGGCGACGCCACGCAGGCCCAGCGACGCGAGTTTCATCGTTTCGCTGGCCGGGCTGATTTCACCGAGGTCGCTTTCGGCGATCCCGAATTCTTGGCGCATCGTGGCCAGTTGACCGCCGGAATCGGCGGTCCCATCGGAGGGCTGGCCCAACAGATAAAGCGGGACCAAGGTCGCCACAAGAATCACCAGGTAAATGATTTTGCGACGAAACGCAGTCGACTGATTCATGCCGCGATCTCACGAGCTTTCAAAAAGAAGTAACTGATCAAAAATGCCAACAGGCAATAGCCGAGTGTCGCGACGCTGTGACGCGCCAACACGGCGTTGAAAATATCGATTCCGCTGGCGGCGTATTCGGCCGTCGAGACCATCCGCGGCAGGTTCGGCAATGCCGTCGCCACGGCGTCCATGGTGTAGACGATCACCGCATCAGCCGACTTGATCAAGGTATTGGCAACCCCCTCAACGTCCAGCTGGGTGGTCATCGCATCTTGTTTGACCAGACGCACCAAGGACTCGATCGGGCCGCCGCCGCGTTCGATGTTCGAATCGATGAAGTGACGGGTGTCATAGATGCTCTCGGCGGAAAATCCGAGCAGCACGCAGACCGCGGTGGCCACCATCGCGACCGGTCCGCTCAAGAACGTGCTGAACATCACGCCGAACGCAATGATCATCGTCATCTGCAACCAGATCGAACCGTACGCCTTGGTCAAATTCCAGGCAAAGCTGGATTCCGCCGGGCGCAGGTACAGACCGCTCTTGGTCACCCCGAGGTACTGGCTGCTGTCCAAACATTTCAACAGGATCTGCATCCGGCCGTCTTCGGTCACGACGTAGTCAAACACGTTTCGCGTTTCCACTTCGCCGGTTTCCTTGTTCAGCCACTGGAACGTCAGCGGCAACTCACGCTCATCGATCTGATACTCCTCCACGGTGAACTGCTTGGGAGTCAATGAAAAACCGGTGTCGGGATTCTTGAAGGTCAGCGATCCGCGAATGCCCGACTCGATGTCGCCTTTGAACGACCGGTAGGCGCGGATCGACAGGTCGAACGGGATCTTGTCGGGGAAGCGTTGCCGCGTCACGTTGTCGAACGTGAACTCGGCCATCCCCAGCGTTCCGCCTTCGACGTAGGAGTGTTCCAGTTTGCGGTTTCCTTTGGCGACACCGATCAGCCGCGAGATGCCGGCCGAGCCGTAGCCGCCGGCGAGCCGTTCGGCTCCGACGTCGATGCCGGAATCTTTGGGATCACCGTTGCGGTCGTAGAACTGGATTTCCCCATAGGACGGAATGCGGGCTCGCAACTGACCGGTCGGCGGGCCGATGGTGAACGACCCGTCGTCGTGGCGGGTGACGACGTGGCGGTGTCCACGGACGAAATTGGTTAGCCCTTGAGTTTCCCCGGCCTCGATCGTGAAGGTGTGCTGGTGTTTTCGGACGCGGTCGGTTTTCCCGACGATCCGGCCGTCGATTTCATTCGCTTCGACGACTCCGTAGTGGGTGTGGTCGAGCCCGCGATCGACGAAGATATAACTGGCCAAGCCCATTGGGATCAGCATCACGGTTCCGACGGCGACAAACCCCAGCATCCGTCCGAGCACGATCTCGGTCGCGCGAACGGGTTTGGTCACGATCGTGTAGATCGTCCGGTTCTCGATGTCTTGCGGTAGCGAAAACGCGCTGATGAACAACGCCAGGGCTAACACCAGGTAATTGGTCGCGGTGAGCACAAAACTGATATACAGTCGCGCCGGGTCATCGCTTTCGGCCGGCCAGCAGCAGGATGACGACGAACAAGCCGACGACGAACAACACGCGGCGACGGATCGCTTCTTTGAACGCCAACCGTGCCAACGCCACGATCCGGCTGGGGCTGGTGCCCGGCAGATCGGTGCGGAGCAAGTCGCGGATCGCACGGGCGACGGCGTAGAATCCTTCACCGGGGCCGTAGCGGGCGGCGGAGATCACATAGCCGACCAGCAATCCCAGCACGATCGCCAGGACGATCAGCACGACGCCTTGCAGGAAGGCGCTTTCGAGAAACGCTCCGGGCCGGAACAGCCATTCGGAAAAGGTCCAGAAATCATCTGGTTGCAAATTCATGATTTGTCACTCCCCGCTTGCGATCCATCTGCGGCGGAGGCGTCGGCAGCCGGCTGGTCGGCGGCCGGCTGGTCGGCAGCCGGTTCGTCGCTGGCGGTGGCCGAAACGCGACGTGCGCCGGGGCGGGCTTCGCTTTCGCGGACGATGTTGAGGAACAAATCCTCCATCGTCGCGGTCGGGTTGTCCATCGATTTCAGGTCCGCACCGTGCCTGGCGATGACCTCGCGGATTTCGTTCTTGGCCTCTTCGCTGAGCCCAGTGGCGTGGACTTCGGTCACGTCTTGGACCTTCAGCAGGTCGGTCACGCGGCCGAGTTCTTTCAGTTCGCCCTGGTGCAAGATGGCGACACGATCACAGACGTCCTGCACGTCACCGAGCTGGTGGCTGCACAGCAGAATGGTTTTTCCTTGATCGCGAAGGGCCAAGATCAGGTCCTTCATCTCGCGGATGCCGATCGGGTCCAAGCCGGTGGTGGGCTCGTCCAACAGGATCAGGTCGGGGTCGTTGATCAGCGCCTGGGCCAAACCGACGCGGCGCCGCATCCCTTTACTGTATTCACGCAGCTGGCGGTGGCGGGCACCTTGCAATCCGACCAGCGTCAACAGTTCCTCGACGCGTTGTTTTCGTTGTCGCCCGGACATGTCGAACAGGCGTCCGTAAAAGTCCAGGGTCTCTTCGGCGTTGAGGAACTGATACAGATAGGATTCTTCGGGCAGGTAGCCGATCTGCTCGTTCTTTTTGGTTTCGGTGGCGTCTTTGTCAAACACCAGCACACGTCCGCTGGTGGGGAACAGCAATCCCAAGATCAATTTGATCGTGGTCGACTTGCCCGAGCCGTTGGGGCCGAGCAGACCGAAGATCTCGCCCTTGCGGACTTCGATGTCCAAGGATTTCAATGCGTGGACTTTCTTTCGGCCCCAGAAATCCTTGTAAATCTTGCTCAAGTTGCGGGTTTCGATGACGACATCACTGCCCGTCGCAGTTGAGCGGGCGGCGACCGGAGCGGCGCCGGCGGGGGTGTTTTCGTCGGCGGAGTCCGCGACGGCGGTTGAATCGGTATCCACGAACAAAGGCTTCCGTAGAAAAGGGCAAAAAGGGTGGGCTGATAAGGCAGAAACAGTCGGCCCTGTCTAAAAATCCAGCCGGAATATTGAGGGTTGGTTACGCTACGCGAGATTGCTACCGGCGGTTCGGACTTTTTCCGCCAGACTCTTTTTATAAGTCTTCGCCACGATGCGTCGTTGCCAAGGCGGTACCGGCCTTGGCACAATACCGCGGCCCTCGCGGGCCAAGCGACCGCCGGCTCGGCAAGCGGCCTGTCGATTGAGTCGATCTTCCGAATTCAACGCGGTAGCGCTAGCCCGGCGCGCAAGCGAGGGTCGCGGCGAAACCCCTTGCTTGCGAAAGCGGGCTTGAACCGCCAGGCCGCAAACGCCCGCACCAAAACGCCCGCACCAAAACGCCCGCACCAAAACGCCCGCACCAAAACGCCAAATCCCCCTTGCTCCAGACCACTTCGTGCTTGATCCGCGCAACGTCGAACCGCCAAGTCGCCGATCGGACTACCAGCAGGCCGTCGCGTACCTCTATGACCGGATCGATTACGAACGAACCGCTGGCAGCCGAAATGACCATCTTTTTCGGCTCGAACGCACCGAAGAACTGTTTCAGCAGCTCGGACTCGGCGGCTACCTCCATCGCCGACCCCGCGGCGAAGGCGGAGATCGCCAGCCGTCCGGCCGGCAAGGCGATTGCGGCCCCAAAGTCCCGCTGATTCATTTGGCCGGCACCAAGGGCAAAGGGTCCACCGCGACCATGGTCAGCCAGATTCTGACCGCCGCCGGCTATCGCGTCGGCCTGTACACGTCGCCCCACCTGACCGATCTGGAAGAACGTTTTCGCATCGATGGGGTGCCTTGCAGCCACCAGGACCTGATCGAGTTGGTCCAACAGGTCGCCCCCGTGGTCGATCCGCTTGATGCATCGGGCAACCCGGTGTCGTTTTTCGAATTGACCACGGCGATGGCGGTGCTGCACTTCGACCGCAACGATTGCGACGTGATTGTCTTAGAAGTCGGCCTCGGCGGCCGCCTCGATAGCACCAATGTCTGTGCCAGCACAATCGCGGCGATCACCTCGATCGGCCTGGATCACCAACGCGTCCTGGGAGACTCGCTCGGAGAAATTGCGGCCGAGAAAGCCGGGATCATCAAAGGCGGCGTGCCGGTCGTCTCGGGGGCGGTTCAACCGGAGGCGCAGGCGGCGATCCGCCGGGCCGCCCGGCGCGGCGGCAGCGTGCTGTTTGAAAAAGGCCTGGCCTTTGACGTTCGGATTGGCCCGCAACTGGCCGTCGGCAGTGAATTCGTCTACCACGCCTCCGCCGCCGATCTGGCCACGGGGGATCTGGCCACGGGGTTGCCCCTGTTCCTCGCGCTCGATGGGGCACACCAGGTTCACAACGCCGCGATCGCCATCTCGATCATCCGGCTGTTGAACAGCCCTCACGTGGCCAAGAGATTGTCCGTCAGCGACCAACAGATCGCCGCGGGGCTGCAACGCGTCCGCTGCATGGGGCGATTGGAGCGGTTTTGGTTGCAGCCGCAATCGCCCCACGAATCGGCCCCCATCCAAGTGGTCCTGGACACCGCACACAATCACGATTCGATCCTGGCGTTGTGCCAAACGATCAGCCGCCGCGTGATCGAGCCGCCTCTTGGTCACTGCGATTTGAATTCGACCGGGCAGTACAGCCGCCCCCTCGTCGTGATCTTCGCAACCAGTCGAGACAAGGACGTCTCGTTGATGGCCGCGGAACTCGGCAAGATTGCCGACGAAATCATCTGCACCCGCTACACGACCAATCCACGCTCGGTGTCGGCCGATCAGTTGGTCGACGCGTTCACCCCACTCGGCGACACGCTGCACAGCGGACAGGATCGAGACGTGACGATTCGCTGTGTCGAGGACCCCCAGCAGGCGTTCGACGAAGGGATCGCGGCGGCGGGCGGCGGAACGTTGATCATCTGCGGGTCCTTTTTTCTGGCCGGCGAACTGCGTCCGCGACTGTTATCGCTGTCCAATCTGCGGCGAAGCGACAATCGCTGCGTGGCGGCGGATCCCACCGACCAGGCGTCGTGATCACCATGCATCCCGAGACCCCCGAGGCACAGTCGCGACCCTGCCACCTGCGTGTTTGGCATGCGGCGACGTCGACCGACCAACGCGGCGAATTTGAACGTCGCTGTGAACGGTGGCTGGCCCAAGACGAACTGATCCACGCCGATCGTTTCCAACGCACGACCACTCGCAATCAACATGTCGTCGGACGGGCTATGGCGCGCCGTCTGCTGGCCGACCGCAACGTCGCGCCCCAGGAGATTCGTTTCGGCATGGGCCAACACGGCAAACCGCAAGTCGTGATGCCCGACGAAGCGATTCAGCCGTTCAATATCGCGCACACCGACGGCCTGGTTTTGTGCGGCGTCGCCGATCCGCAGGTCGATTTGGTCGGCGTGGATGTGGAATCGATTCACCGTCGCACCTCGACCGAACTGGCCGAACGGTATTTTGCCGAGCCGGAAGTGCAGTTTTTGCGTCGCCAGCCGAGCGAGTTGCAGCAATATCTCTTTCTGCGGATCTGGACCCTCAAAGAAGCCTTCATCAAAGCCATCGGGACGGGGTTGCACACGCCCCTGGCCGATTTCGCATTTGATCAAATCGATTCGGAGCGGCCTGTGATCCGTTTCCTGACGCCGGGATTGGACATGGAAAAACAATGGAGTTTCGTGTGTGTTTCACCAAGAGAAGGGTTTATCGCATCGGCGGCCGTCGCCGTGACGGGGGAGACTTCGCCGGCGCGGGTGAACTGGCAGTCCTTCGAAGATCTCATTGGGGGGGCGGGCAATCGCTCAAATGTCGGAGAACAACTTTGACAAAATGGTTCACGATATGTCAGACTGTGAGCAGATGGAGATAGGCGGCTCGACGTTTTGACACGTTGCTTTTCACCCCCTCCCCGCCTCAATGCTTATGTCTGAAAGCTCAATTACCCTGATCTTGAATCAGCTTCGTCAGGCGGGAACCGATGAAGAACGTCAGGCCGCCGCGGCAAAGCTGTATCGTTGTTACCGCGGCCAGGTCGAGCGTGTCGCGCGGACTCGGCTGACCACCGGCGGCGGTTTGGCCGACGAGGAAGATGTGGCCCAAAGCGCCTTCCGTAGTTTTTTCGACCGGATCGAAACGGGCCAACTGGACGCGCTCGTCACCGGTGGACAGGCTTGGGCGATCTTGGCTCGGCTGACACGAAATAAAGCCATCGATTCGGTCCGCTACGACAACGCATTGTGCCGAGGCGGTGAAGGCGGACGTCGTCCCGCAGAATCCCAGGCCGGCGAGTCGGCAACTAGCGCCCCGCTCAAGTCAAAACGGTTGAATCGGCTTGAGCCGCAGTCGGGTTCGCAGTCGGGTTCGTCGGACCCCGGTGTGTCTCGGTCGGGGGCGACAGCGGGCGGACGCAACCGATTAGCGCTCGGCGACGGGCTATCGCTCGGCGACGGGCTATCGCTCGGCGACGGGCTATCGCTCGGCGACGGGGCCAACGCGAGTTCCTCGCGAATTGAATTCGCTTCGCAACGGGTGGGACGAAAGCATGAAAATTATCCGCTCGATGCGGTTCGCGACAGGAACCAACGCTCCGGTGCCGAACAGGCGGCGTCCAACGAAGCGATCGAGCAGTTTTTGGAACAGCTTTCCGAAGCGACCTTGCGCGGCATCGTGTCGTTAAAGTTGCATGGGTTCACCAACGAGGAGATCGCCGAGCAACTCGGCTGCGCCACTCGGACGGTGGAGCGAAAACTGAATTTGATCCGTCGATTGTGGAGTCCGATCTTGGAGAACTCCGATGAACACCGGCAAACCTGATTCGCAGGGGGGATCCGCAGAAGATTCACGCGAGAAGTGGATCACGATCGATCGGTTGTGCGATGCCTACGAAGCGTCGCTTCAAGAGGGCGAGGTCGAGCGGGCTCCATTTCTGGCCGGGGTGCCCAAAGACTGGCGGACTCAGTTGACTCAGGAACTGGACGCCATCGACGCGGCGTACCGCGACGCCGAAGAGACCCGCGATCAGACGGTCAAGGTTCCCGCCAGCGATCTGAACAGTCGTCGCTTGCCGACGTCGAGCCGCTTGGCGGAGTTGGCCACACTGGATCGTGACAAGGTTTGGCTGGGGCGGTTTGAAATCCGCAAACGGCTCGGCACCGGGGCGACCGGCAGCGTGTGGTGCGCGCGAGACGCTCGGCTGGCGCGTTGGGTGGCGCTAAAGGTCCCGCATGCTTCGCGGGTGACCAGTGAAACCAGTGCGGCGCGTTTTCAAACCGAGGCTCGTGCCGCGGCTGCCATCACGCATCCCAACGTGGTCCAAGTCCACGAAGTCTTGATCGAGGACGGTTTGCCGATCTTGATCCAACAGTGGATCGATGGACCGTCGCTGGCCCGGTACCTGAAAGATCATGGTCCTCTGGATTTTGATCAGGCGGCGGACTGGATGTCGCAAATGGCCGACGCCGTCGCCTGTGCCCACGACCATGGCATCGTGCACCGCGACCTCAAGCCCGCCAACGTGATGCTCAACAAGAACCGTCCCATGGTTCTCGATTTCGGCTTGGCCAGCTACCCCCAGTTCTCGTCCGGATTGACGACCGAGGGCACGGTCTTGGGGACGCCGGCGTACATGAGTCCCGAGCAGGCCGAAGGCGCCGAAAATGCCAACCAGCCGGCGACGGATCTCTATGCACTGGGCACCATCCTGTATGAGATGCTGGTCGGAACGCCGCCGTTTGTCGGCAAAGCGCGCGAGGTGTTGCAAGCGAACAAGACCGCCATTGCGACGCCTCCCCGCAGCCGGCGCGCGGCGATCCCCCGTGATCTGGAAACCATCACGTTGCGGTGCTTGGCGAAATCACCCACCGCACGCTACCGATCGGCGGCCGATCTGCGCGATGATTTGCAACGGTTTCGCAGACGCGAGCCGATCCGGGCGCGCAAGGTGTCGCTGTTGGAAAACATTTGGGTTTGGGGTCGACTTCATCCCGCCTATGCGTTGTTGGTGATGGGAATCCCGGTGGTTCTAATACTGCTGATGGGAATCCTGGTCGCCCAGGTGCGGCACATCCAACTGAGCGATCGTGCCAATCGATTGGTCCGCCAAAACGAACAAAGTGAAGCCGAACGCGAGGCGTTGCTGGTCCATCGTCACATGGTCGAACTGTCGCGGGCGTCGCATGAGCTGGCCGAAGGCGACCGCACCCGCGGGCTGGAACTTTTACGCAACATTCCCGATTCGATGCGGAATTGGGAATGGCGACTGCTCGATCTCATTTCCCACTCACCCTCGACCGTGCTCAACGCCGACGTCCCGGGCGTCTCCTCCACAGTGGCGATCAACGCGTTGGCCGTTTCGCGTCGGCACCAATGGATGTTTGCCGCCTGCAGCGATGGGACGATCTTAAAATGGAAACTGCCGACCGATCGAGAGTTCTTCAACGCCGACGAGGATCAACGACGCGGGCTCGGTCCCGCACAGATTCTCGTGCGATCACAGGACTCGGTCCACGCGTTGGCCGTCAGCCCGGACGAAAAATGGTTGTGCTGGATTGATCGAGACGGCGCCGTGACGGTTTGGGATCTGCAGGAAAACGAACAGGACCAGCGGATCGTCGTGCCCAAGTTGCGACGCGGTCATGCGATCGCCTTTTCTCCCGATTCGAAACGACTGCTGGTCGGCGGCGGGTCGAACGCCAGTGGCACGCGCGCCATCGATGAGCACAGTTGGTTGGTCTTGTTGCAGCAAAATGATGCGGGCGAGTTCACCCTCACGCTTGAACGCCATTGGGCCGACCGGCCCGCGATCACCGCCTTGCAATTCACCGATGAAACCAGGTTTGTTTCCACCCGCGGACGTTTCGAAGCGCCGATGGGATCGATGGGGTTTGTGGAACATTGGCGGGTCACCCCCGATGCGTTCCGCCACGAAGGGTTGATCTGGCGCGGGCTGGGCATGCGCGGATTGGACTTTCACGCCCCATCGCATCGGATCGCCTGGTGCGATGACATCGGGATGACTTATGTCAAGGATTTGCGAATGTCGCTGCGACACCCGCCGAGTCAGTTCCAGGCGAGTCAGCGAGCGGCGTCGCAGGTTCGCTTCTCTCCCGACGGAGACGAATTGATCGTCAGCGGTCGTGATGGCAACGTTTCGCGTTGGTCGCTGACGGAAATTGCCACTGCCGAGTCGCCCCCGCAACCCGCCACGGCGTCCGCGCCGGCGACTGAGTCAGCGACTGAGTCAGCGACTGAGTCAGCACCGCCCAAAAAGACGGGCACGGCTGACGCGTCGCCGCCCGAAAACAAGTCCGCCGACGCCCCCCATTCGCTGCCCACCGAATCATTCGCGATTCGACTGATCCGTGATTACCGCGGGCACGAGAACACGGTCGGGGACGTGCTTTACCTTGCCCCCTGCCGCAAGCTTGCCAAACCACTGAAATCGGGCGAGCCGCCGTTTCGTTTTTGTGAACCGTTTCTCGTCACCGCCAGCGACGACGGCAAGGTGCTGTTGTGGTCCAACGACGGCCACGACGCGATCGAAACGCTGAATGTTTCCGACCGGATGTTGGTGGATGCCGCTTGGGTTTCGCCACGACAAATTGCCGTCGCGATCTCCGGGACCAGACGTCAACGGAACCTGTTCTATAAGTCCTTTTCGCTGAGCAAACACGAGCTGGACGTTGAACTGCGACGTGTCCGCGCGGCGCGGGGGATCGGCAGCATGCAGCTTCATGGCGATGTTCGGCCGACGGCGTCGGGACCACCCCGCTTCGCCGTCCATACCCGAAGCTCTCTCTCGGTGTTTGAATCCGGGAAAACCGGCTTGGTCGCCCAGCGGTCGATTGACGCCCAGCGACGCGCCGTCTTGACCGCCGTCAGCCTGATCGATTCGCAACATCTCGTTGCGGCGTTTGCTCAGGACGTCAAGCTTTCGAAAGAAGCCGCCAAAGCGAATCCGAATGGCAATTCAGCGATCCGCCAGGAGAGTCTGTTGCTGTATGACTTGACCACCGATGCGCCCCCGCAGGAACTGGTGTTGCCACGGCTCGGAGGCGTTTCTCGACTGAAGGTGGCTCCGTCGGGCGATCGAATCTTTGGATGCACCCGGGCCGGACGCGTTTTCTATGCGACGGTCTTGCGATCAGCGGACGGCCAATGGCAGTGGGCGGACACGCCGGTGCAAGTCTGGAAGGCGCATCCCAGTTCGGTCAATGACCTGGTTTGGCTCGTCGATCGAAACCAGCTGGCGACCGTCGGTGACGACGGCAGTTGTGCGATCTGGAATCCGGGTGAGATGCCCGATGACGATTTGATCTCTCCGTCGACGACAGGCCACCTCGCACATCCATTGGACGCCCCGTTGCCGGACGTCGTCGCGGACTCGCAATCACCCCAGCTGGGCCAGCGTTTGCTGGTCAGCAGCAGCCCCGTGACACGCGTGACCGCTTCGATCACGGGGGACCGGATCGTGACGGTCGGATCCGATCGAGTCATCCGGATTTGGGACACGCACAGCGGGTTGGAATTGATCGCCCTGCAACCGCGGAAAGAGCGTGTCGTGGGAGTCGAGTTCAGCCCCGACGATCGTTACCTGATGATCGCCGAAGCCAATTCGCGAATCGAAGTCATTCGCCTGGTGGACGAAGCGACGTTGGAAGAGTAGCGTCGGATCCGACCAGTGGGATAGGCTTCCAGCCTGTCATTCCAACGTCGACAGGCTGGAAGCCTATCCCACTCAGTTACCGTTGGTTGTGACGAACCGCCGAAGACGGTTCACTCCACGTCCGTGGACGCTCTCGGATCGACTTGCAAGCTGGCCAGGTAGGCGACCAGATCACGTAATTCTCTCGGTGTCATGTGTTTGATCAGGTCGGCGGGCATCGACGAGTTGCCTTTCCGCCGCACTTCGATGTCATCCTGCAAGATCCGTTGTTGGCTACCGTCGGCTAGAATCAGTTCGACGACCTCGTCGGTTTCGGATTTGACAATGCCGCTGTGGACACGCCCGTCAATATCCACGATGACTGCCGTTTCGAATCCCTTGGCGATTTTCGCATCGGGCAGACAGATCGATTCGAGCAGGTAGCGGGCGTCACGCTCTTTCCCGATCACGGTCAGGTTGGGGCCTACCTCACCGCCGGCGCGATCGACTTTGTGGCAGCGGACACAGGAGAGTTCGGTTTTCCCAAAGAACAACGTGGCGCCCCGCTCGGGGTCGCCTCCGGAAAGAGAATCCAGCCATTTGCCCAGTGGTTGGGATTGGGCCAATTCGGTTCGGTATTCGTCCAAACGCTTTTGTTGTGCATCGTCCAGTCGGCCCTTTGCCGCCTCGATCACGTTCAATTGCACGCGGGCATCCAGGCTGCCGTCGAGGTATTGGTCGACGGCCTGGCGGATCGTCGCGTCCGCTTTGGGGTGCTTCAGTTCGGCCAGGATGTCCCATGCCTTTTGCCGCATTCGGGTGTC
Source organism: Phycisphaera sp. RhM (assembly GCA_033042175.1). Lineage (GTDB taxonomy): Bacteria > Planctomycetota > Planctomycetia > Pirellulales > Pirellulaceae > Stieleria. The sequence goes on along the minus strand of WCIL01000005.1, from coordinate 281,771 downwards.
GGCATTGGCAGTGGACGCGACGAATCGATCGATCGATTTTTCGGCCGCGTGATCGGCCAACACGGACAGACTGGCCAGACCCAACGGGCCGCGCGCGTTATCGATGGGAATCGATTCGGCCAGCCGGACGGCGCTGGTCGCGTCCAGACGCGCCAGCGCCACGAGCGCCCGTGCACGCGCGTCGGAACTGCGGCTGGATTCGGCGACTTGCTCGACCAGCGCGCCGGCGATTTTCTTAATTCCCAGTGAGGCGGCCACTTCGATCGCTCGCAGCCGCACGTTCTCGGGTGCGACCATCAACAGATCGATTTGCGGTTCCAGGGCGGCGGCGGCCACGGCGGCGTCGCGTTTCTCCAACGGGCGGTAGTCACCCAGGACTCGGTCCAGCGGCCCCGGCGAGCTCCAATTGCCAAGCATCTCGATCGCTTCGATCCGCATCGCTTCACTCGCTTCGGAACGGGTCGCGTAGGTTGCGATCGCGTTGGCCGCTTCGACGCTGCCGATTCGGTAATTCGCGTTCAGCACGCGTCTTGCCAAGGCTTCGGAATCCAGTGGCTGTCGGATTAAATCCGCCAGCGCGGCGGTTGCAAACTCGATCGGTTTGTCGTGGATCGCTCGTGCCGCCTCCAGCACCACGCGGCGATCGTCATCGTGCAGGAATTTTGCGACCGAACCGCTGGACAGTCTTCCTAGTGCAATCGCGCCCAACAGCCGTACCGTGGCATTGGGGTGCTTGGCCAGGGCGGCAATCCGATCCGCTTTAACAGCCCGTGCCAAATACATCGACGCGGCGTGGCGGATCGCCGGATCTTTGGCGTCGATGGTTCCCGCCTTGGCCAGGACCGCTTCGATCGCCGAAGCGTCTTTCAGCCGTCCGAGCGCGTCAATCGCGGCGTATCGCAGCCGCGGGTTCTCGCTTTGGAGCGTCGTTTGAGCGGGTTGCGAAGCATCGGTCCAGCCCTGTTGGCCGACGATCGCCAACGCTGCGACACACAGGTCCGCGTCGGCGCCCGTGATCAGTTCGATCAACGTTCGCTTGGCGGTCGCATCGGGTTCTTCGCGCGTCCCGCTTTGACGCGCAATTTGGCCCAGCCCCCACGTCGCGTGTAAACGTGCCTTGGAGGTTGCATCTGGATCAGCGGCGATCGCGGCCAGCGTGTCGGTCTCGCCACGGGAGGCAAGTTCCCATTGGCTTTCCAAGCGAATCCGTCGATCGGCATGCCCGATCCAATCGGCCAGGGTTTGCGGCGACACGGCATCCCAGTCGCCGGCAAGTCGCTGCTTCACTTCCGCGACGACGGGATCGTCGGCGTGTTCGGGGTCACTGATGCGATAGATGCGAGCTTTGCCCAGACCATCCCACCCGTCGACCCAGTCGCTGACGTACAACGCCCCATCGGGGCCGAACGCGACGTCGGTGGCCAGGCACGTCCAAATCGGCTGATCATCGGCGACCAGTTTGTACGTCGCGCCGGCCGGTTCGACATTGAAGGAACGAATGCCGCTGTTGCTGGGACCGCCACGAAAATCGCAGATCAGGAACGTGTCGTTGAGGTGGTCGCCGAATCCGGTGCCGGGGTAGTACGCCAGACCGCTGGGGCCGTCGGTGAAATTGGCCACCGGCGGGATGATCGACGCGGGTTGGTCGGAGTTGGCCGGTTCCCATATTTTTTCGCGATTGAAGGGACCGCGGTCGCTGAGGTACTGGTAATACATCCGCCAGCCGGTGTCACCGTCTTGCAAGAGGTGCACGATGCGGGCTTGGTCGCCGCTGTCGCTGTTGTTGTCGACGGTAAACCAATCGCCGCGATCGTTGAACGCGAGTTCCTGCGGGTTTCGCAACCCACGGGCGAACACTTCCAGTCCGGTGCCGTCCAGTTCGCAGCGAAACACGGCGCCGCTGGCCGGGTCGGACAACACTTCGCCCTCGGCCGTCCGCAGGTGGTAGCCGCGGTCTCCGATCGTGAAGTACAGCCGTCCGTCGTAGCCGCGAACGAGTCCGTGCAGGTCGTGTCCGCGAAAGGCGACTCGGACTCCATACCCGTCCGACAGCACGACGCGTTCATCGGCCTTGCCGTCACCGTCCTGGTCGACCAATTTCCAGAGCTTTGGGATGCAGGTGTAGTAGACATCGCCGTCGATGGCCAGCACGCCGGCGCCGGTGCCTTCTTCTAATTGATGGAATCCGCTGGCCAGCACCACGCTCTCGTCGGCCACATTGTCGCCGTCGGTATCGGACAACCGTCGAATCCGGTCGTCGTGCTGGGTGTAGGTCACCGCGGCCTCCCCCAGCAGTCGCTTGTGATAATCGATGCGATCCTGGACCGTCTTGGACGCCAGATCGGCCATCAGCCACTGCTGGTCGTGGCCGCGATTGTCGGTCACACCACGATTCTGTCGAAATGTCTCGCACGCATAGAGGTGTCCCTGTCGATCGATGTCAAACGCGACGACGTTGGCGACATCGGGTTCGGCCGCCCAGACGCTGATCGTCCAGCCCTCGGGGATCCGGATGGCGGACATCGCTTCGACCGGCTCTTGCGACGCCTTGGCAATCTCCGGTGGCAACGGCCGGGCTGTTTCCACGTCCGCAGCCCCAACCGTCCTGATTCCCAGCCCGCTCGGTGACCCTAGCCCGGTCAGTGTGATCACAACGGCCAGCACCGCGATCACGCCCACACCTGATCGGAAACAATGGATTCCACCAAGCCCGTTTCGAACCGTCTGGCGGTACCACAAGGAACTGCAACGCTGGAATGTCATGAAATCTGGTTCGGGTAGAAACGAAACGGTTGCGGAGAGGCACGACAAACCTAATATCGACACATCATCCAATACGTCAACTCAATGGCTATCTGCCCGCCGGGAAGATCCATTAGAATAGTTGCTTTCCTGTGTCAACGAGCGAGATCGGTTCGGGAAACTCCAACGCCGACACCCCAGTATCATCGTCCATGAATCGAACCGACGACGCACCACCCTTGCACGACCCACCCGAAAACACTGATCCGTCGGCAACCGCAGACGCCCCCTTTGTCGCCAAGCTCGTCGAGCCGGCAGCGGTCGATGGGGCAGCGGTCGATGGGGCAGCGGTCGATGGGGCAGCGGTCGATGGGGCAGCGGCAAGCGTTGCTGTCGAGCCGCCGGTCCGCATCGGATCGCCGTTCCGTGTCGACCCGACGGACCTGGCAACGCCGTCCGAACCGGCTCAGAAGCTGACGCTTTCGGGCGAAGCCGCCTACGGAGCGTACGGTCCGTTCCTCTACACCGCCATGGGCGCCTCGTCGGCCGCGGTCGTCGTGCTGGTGTTTGCCGCCCTGGGCACGTGGTGGTTTCCCGCCGGAGGTGCCTTGGTCGCCGTGCTCGGGACGGTCTTGTCGATCGTCGGCCTGTTCTCCCGACGCCGCTTTCGCTACGCCGCCATCGGCACGTTGCCCCTGCACATGGTGCTGTTCGTTTTGAGCTACGCGCGGTCGATGGTCTGAAGTGGGGGCAGCATCCTGCTTGCCTGATTCGCAAGTTGGAAACGTACTGAACTGCAAGCTGACGCTTGGGTGGGGCGCAAGCTGGAAGCGTACGCCACGGGCACGCTGCTTTGACACCAAACGGAATGTTGTTTGATACCGGACGGCTCGGGCCGTTCCGCTTACACCGTCAGTGCAAAAATCAGCGCATTGAGCTCACGCCAACAACTCTCGCACCACGCGAGCTTCTTCCACGCCGGTCAGGCGAAAATCCAGGCCTTGGAATTTGAACGTCAGCCGTTTGTGATCGATGCCCAACAAATGCAACATCGTGGCGTGGAAGTCTCGCACGTGGACTTTGTCTTCCACCGCGTTGTAACCGAATTCGTCGGTCGCCCCGTAGCTGGTTCCGCCGCGGATGCCGCCGCCGGCCAGCCACATCGAAAACCCTTTGATGTGGTGATCGCGTCCGCTGCCTTGGGCCATCGGAGTGCGGCCGAATTCACCGCCCCAAACGATCAGCGTCTCGTCCAACATGCCGCGCTGCTTCAGATCCCGAACCAGAGCCGCGGTGCCTTGGTCGACCAGCTCCGCCGTCTTGGCCACCCCCGCCTTGACGCCTCCGTGGTGGTCCCAGCCGCGATGGTAGAGCTGAATGAATCGCACGCCGCGCTCGGCCAATCGGCGGGCGAGCAAACAATTGCTGGCGAATGAACCGTCACCCGGTGTGCAGCCGTATTGGTCGATGACTTGCTGCGTCTCGCCGGACATGTCGGTCAACTCGGGCACCGAGGCCTGCATGCGGAACGCCATTTCATAACCGGCCAATCGCGTCGCGATTTCGGGGTCGTTGAGCTCCTGGTTTCGAATCTGGTTGATCCGCGAAACCGCGTCGACAATGTCCCGTTGTTGGGCGCGGCCGACGCCCTCCGGATTGCCGACATAGTGGACCGGGTTTCCGCTGGCGTGCATCTGGACACCTTGGTAACGACTGGGCAAAAAACCCGAGTGCCACTGCCGCGAACTGATCGGCTGACTCTGCCCCCCGCCTTCACTGGTCAGCACGATGAACCCCGGCAGATCCTCCGTTTCGCTGCCCAGTCCGTACAGCACCCACGACCCCATCGAGGGGCGCCCACTGATCGCCGTGCCGGTATTAAAAAACGTGTGCGCCGGATCGTGGTTGATCTGTTCGGTGTGCATCGACTTGACGACGCACATCTCATCGGCCAGGCCGCTGATGTGTTTGAACACGTCGGAAATCATCAGTCCGCTTTGGCCGCGGGCGATGAATTTGTGTTGCGGGCCCATCACCTTCAACTCTTTGCCCTGCAGCTGCGCGATCGGCTGGCCGGCAGTGATCGACTCCGGCATCGGTTTGCCGTCCATCTCCGCCAGTACCGGTTTGTAGTCAAATGTTTCCAAATGGCTGGGTCCGCCGGCCATGCACAGATGGATCACGCGTTTGATTCGCGGCGGGTGGTGTGGACGGGCCAGGACGCCTTCGAAAGCACTCACGCCGGACGACGTTGCGGACGACGACGAAACCGCACCGGCCAAGTCGGATTTCAGCAACGATGCCAACGCGACCGAACCGATTCCGGTGCGGCGCAGAAACGTCCGCCGTGCGAGTCGCTGGTGGAGAGAATTGAATTCAGGATTCATCGCGGTCTCAGTAGCGCGTAATGGTTTCGTGAAGGTTCAAGATCACGCGGGCAACACTCGTCCAGGCGGCCAATTCAGCCACATCTAGATCGCTGGGCACCGGTGCTTCGCCGTGGGCGATCAATTTCCCCGCTTCGTCGACGTTGGACTGGTAGTGTTCCAGGTGATCCAGGAACACGACGCGCAACGGATCGGCGATCTGTGCAGACGCGGGGCGTGAGACGGCATTCTGGTAGGCCCATTGCAGTCGTTGGTCGACGTCTTGGCCGCCTTCGCGCATGATGCGTTCGGCAAACACACGCGCCGCTTCGACGAAGGTCGGGTCGTTGAGCAACACCAGTGCTTGCAGCGGCGTGTTGGACCGTGCCCGCTTGGCCGTGCACTCTTCGCGACTGGGCGCGTCAAAAGCTTTGAGCATCGGGTGCAGGAACGTGCGTTGCCAGTGCGTGTACAGCCCGCGACGGTATTGGTCCGAGCCTTCATCGGCAACGTAGGTGCGGCGCGGGAAATTCAGTTGTGCGTAATAGCCCGCCGGTTGGTACGGTCGGACGCTCGGCCCGCCGATGGTTTCGACCAACAGGCCGCTGATCGCCAACGCCCCGTCACGGACCACTTCCGCGTCCACGGTGAATCGCCCCTGACGGGCAAACAGATCGTTGTAGGGATCGCGTTGTGCAAGTTCCGTCGTCGGCGTTGAGGAACGCCGATACGCTTGGCTCATCGCGATCGAACGCATCACGTGTTTGACGTCCCATCCCGATTGGATGAAATCGATCGCCAAGGCGTCCAACAGATCCGGATAGGACGGATAGGTCCCTTGGCCGCCAAAGTCATCGACGCTGGCACAGATCCCCCGCCCAAACAACAGGCTCCACAACCGGTTGACCATCGTTCGAGCGGTCAGGGGATTGTCCTCGCGGCACAGCCAGTTCGCCAAATCAAGCCGCGTCGGTCGCGCCTCGCCGGTGTCCAACGTTCCCAAAAACGCCGGGATCGCCGGGCTGACGACGTCGCCGGAATCGTCCATCCAGTTGCCGCGGGGCAAGACGCGGATCGTTCGTGGGGTGACGCTCCGCGAGACGACGGTTTCGGGAGCCGTTTCGTACTTTGCCTTGCGACGGGTTTCCAATTCCCGAATCTGGTTTTGCAGCGAAATCATCGACTCGGATTCCGCCACGTAGTAATCGGTGAGCGCCCGACGCTGTTGGTCCGACCGCTGGTCCTGGTCGACACGCAAGGCTTCGGCGACTTCGGTCGGAATACCGCCGTCGGTGATCACGCCGCAATCGTCCCAGTGAACCAGACCGCCAAATTGGGTGAAGGCCATCCCTTTAACCTTGGCCCCTTCAGCCAGTCCGACTTCCTCGGCGGTGGCTTCCAGTCGCACCCACTGGCCGGTCGCGGGAAGCGCTCCGCCACGCCGATAGCCGGCATGGCTCTCTTTCTGTCGGCCATAGGTGATGTCATCGCTGCCCCAGACCTTGCGGTGCGTCCAATCGCCGTCGTTGAGTTGCAGCATGATCGCCGACGGAGGGTCTTTGGGATCCAGATAGACCCAACAGAAAAATCGAGCGTCTTTTGTGACGACGAAGGGCTGCTTGGCGTCGTCGAACAGGTGTTGCGTCAGACCCTCACTCTGCTGTTTTCGCGATGTCGCGCCGCGGTGAACCGGCGCGTCGTCCTGGGCAACAAAACGCCAATCGCCGCTCGGGTTGGCCTCCAGTGAAAGTGCGTCGTCGATCCAAAGCGATTCGATTTCTTGCTGGTCATCGATCCGACCGATCACGTCGGCTTCCCATTGGTCCTGGGCCGCGATCAGCGATTGCCGCAGCGGTTCGATTTCCGCTCGCTGCGCACCGATTTGGCGATCCAGTTCCGCCAGTTCAGCCTGCAGCCTTTCACCTGGCACGCGGATCGTCGGCGGTCGGCTGCGAGCCCCATAGACGCCGCGCTCGTCCAGGTCGGCAAAGAATGCCCCCATTGAGTAGAAGTCACGCGTCGTGTACGGGTCGTATTTGTGGTCGTGGCATTGGGCACAACCCATCGTCGCGCCCATGAAGACCTGCGAAACATTTCGAACGCGGTCGGCAAAGTAGATCGCCAAATACTCTTTCGCCTGTGATCCACCTTCTTCGGTCGTTTGGTTCAGCCGGTTGTATCCCGATGCCACTTGTTGATCGAGTGTCGCGTCGGGAAGCAGGTCACCGGCGAGCTGTTCGCGGACGAAACGGTCATAGGGCATGTTGTCGTTGAAGGCGTTGATCACGTAATCGCGATAAGGCGATTGCGATACATTCTGGTCGCCGTGGTATCCGACCGTGTCGGCGTAACGCACCAGATCCAACCAATAGATCGCCATCCGTTCGCCGAAGCGTGGTGAATTCAACAGCCGGTCGACCAAGTCCGCATAGGCATTGGTTGATTCATCATTAACAAACGCCTGGACTTCTTCGGCCGTCGGCGGCATGCCCGTCAAATCGAACGACAGGCGACGAATCAACGTGACCCGGTCGGCTTGCCCGGTCGGCTGGATCCCTTCCTCGGCCAGTCGTGCCGCAATTTTTTGATCGATCAACTGAGTCGCCTTACTGGACGCGACCTGTTCGGCCAGTTCGATCCGGTGCATCGGTTCATAAGCCCAATGGGCTTCGTAGGGCGCACCCTCGGCGATCCAGCGGACCAGCACTTCACGCTCGGCATCGGTCAGACTCTTGTGCGACGACGGCGGCGGCATCACTTCGTCGTCATCGGTCGAAAAAATTCGCCGAATCACTTCGCTCTCATCCGGCGACCCCGGAACGATCGCTCCGGTCGATGCATCGGTGGCCTCGTCGGGCAGATCGAGTCGCAATCCTCCTTCGACCGTTTGAGCATCCGGGCCGTGACAGGCAAAACACTTGTCACTCAGGATCGAGCGGACATCGCGATTGAACCGAATCGGGCGGTCCGCGGCGTGGGAATCTGTGGCTGCCATGAAGCCAAGGGCGGCGAAAACACTGGCAGCAAGCACGCGAAGGGCGGCGATCTGAAAACGATGCATGGGGCGAATTCGGCCAATCAGCCGAAGGTCTTGGGAGGCGAGGCGAGATCGATCGGAAGGTTACAATACTCGGGACGCTGCGACACATCCCATGGCGGGAACCACCATTTTATGCCCGACGAACTGACATCACAGGCAACAACTGGCATCTTTCACCGAATCTTTCGAACAATCGGGATTTGCTTGGCGATTGCTGCCAGTTTGCTCTGTTTTCCGCACTGGCAGCCGTGGATGATTGCCTGTTGGATTCTTTGGCATGCCGTCGCAGTCTACAGGGGGACGCCGGGCTACTGGCCCCTGTTTGCCTGCACGCTGATCCTCGCCATTCGTCTCGTCCCGCGTACTCCGGCGATGGTGCTGTTGGCAGCCACGATGGTGGTGTTGGGCATTTGGAGATTCCGGTGGCGGTCACAGCCGACGCCTGCGAGGGGACTGTTCCAGACCAGTACTGTCGCGCTGTTGGTGTTGATGTGGGGATGGATGTGGGTGGAATATCGACACGGTGCAAGCTGTGATCATGACGTTGCCTTCCACCCCGGACGCCCGATCGTCTGCATTGGCGACAGTCTGACTCAGGGGATGATTCCTGATCGCGGCTATCCCGGCCAGCTCGAACAACGGATACGCGTCCCGGTGATCAATTTAGGCGCGTCCGGGATCGCGACCGGCCCGGCGATCGGAATCCTGGAGCGATCGATGGTGCACCACCCACAAGCCGTCATCATCGAACTCGGCGGTCACGATTTCCTGAGGTGGCACAGTCGAGCGAGCACGATGGCCAATTTGGCGAAAATGATCGAGCTTTGTCGTGCCCATGATTGTGAACCCGTCCTGATGGAAATCCCACGCGGGTTCATGATTGATCCCTACGCCAGTTTGGAGCGGGAACTGGCTTACGAATTCGATTTGCAATTGATCGACGATCGCTGGTTGCGACACGTCATCCTGATGAGTCCGGCGGCGCCGCCGGGGATGTGGTTCAAAGACGCGCAGCTCAGCGACGATGGGATTCATAGCAATCCCCGAGGCAGCGGGGCGATCGCCGAGTTTGTCACCGACGCCCTGGTTGATCTCTACGGCGACCAAATTCTTAAGAAGTGACGCAAGCCGCTGGTGTGCAGGCTTCAGCCGCCCATTTCGCTGCTTTGCAGCGAATACGCAAACGTCCTTGCGTCGCGATCCTGGTCCCCGTTCCCCAAAAGTCGCTAGACTGAAGGAGACTCATCCTGCGGAGGCCCGTCATGCGATTGCTTCTCTCCATTCTATGCGTCACTGCCAGCTGGGCTGGGCATCATTGCCACGCACAGGATTACCACCTCGTCGAACCCTCGGGCGTGATCACGGGGGACGTTTACATGCGTCCCGGACAGATGGTGGTCAACGATGCCGACGGGCGGCAGTACCTGTTTCAACGTGACCGATCCTTCGATTCGTTTGACGGTCAGTACGCCGGCTATTGGTTGCCGCCGGTCAACCGTGTGGTCAGGTTTCCCCGTTCGGGCCGAGGACGCCTGCTCGTTTCCGACTTGGACGACGTCTTTCCTCGTTACGTGTTCTCCCGGCGAAGCGTGCGACCGGTCGGACGTCGCGGGGGACATCATCACCACCACGGACCTGCGTTTATTCCGCCGTATTTCTTGAACCCCTACGGCTATCCGACGTTCAGTTACGGATGGCAGAATTTCGGCACCACGCTCAGCGTTGGCCCCTGGGGGAGTTTTGGGACTTGGGGATTAGGAGGTGCCGTTGGGCCCAATCGTTTTTACCGCCCCCCGCTGCAATCGATCGTCATCGAGTCGAACGTCGTACCGCGACAACCGCTCCCGCCGGTGACGGCCAAGCTGCTCAACACGGCCCAGCGCGAAGTCCGGGTGACGGTGACCGATCGCGTTGCACCGGATCAATCCAAACAAATACCGATCGCACCGGGGACCAGTCAGCCGGTGGTCATTCAACGCGACGCCGGCGCGGACCTCGTCCGGCACGTCCTGACCTATGCCCCGGACGGATCGCAGATCACTCGCGAAGTTGCCACGCCGATTGCACCGGTGCCGCGCTACGAACTGACGGTGCATGAATGGAGGCTCCAATCGGTGGCGATCGATCGCACCGGCAAAAGTCCCAACGTGATCGAAGATTCAAATTTTCAAGGCCGGGGTTTGGGCCGATTCGAAATCCCCCCCGGCGATCAATTCACCGGAGGGACCTTGGACGTCGTCCGAATCGCCCTCAGCGCCGGCAACCAGGGCACGGTCGCGCCGTTGCTGGACGATCAAGACGACGCGCCGTTGCGACCTGTCTCGTCTCTCGAGCAAATGCTGTTGGAGCAACGCAAGGCCAGCGGCAAGAAGTGAATGGATGGGTTGGTCAAAAAATGGGTTGGTCAAAAAATGGGGAAAGGCGGAGTCTCCGTTCGGTAGGTTTTCATTTTTTGATCAACCTATTTTTTGACCCACTTCTCTTTCCCGCCCCCCACTGCAACGTGGACTTAGCCTCACGCTCCGCATGACTTATCATCCCCGGGTACGTTTGGTTCTCCCCGGAAAAGTGATGCCGGCCCATTTACCCATACAGGATTGTCTCGCAGAGGTCATTGCGGCGCTCGCTGCCGAACGCCCCGTTATCCTGCGCGCCCCGCCCGGTGCCGGAAAAACGACCGGCGTTCCCCCCGCATTGATCAACGGTGAATGGTTGCCCGACGGGCAAGTGATCCTGCTGCAACCGCGCCGGATCGCGGCCCGCGCCGCCGCGCATCGACTGAGCCGTCTGGCGGGCGAATCCCTCGGCGGCACCTACGGCTATCACGTTCGCTTCGATCGCAAGGTCTCGTCGCAAACCAAAGTCGTCGCGATGACGACTGGCATTCTGCTGCGACGTTTGACCAATGACCCGCTGTTGGAAGACGTCGGTTGTGTCATCCTGGACGAATTCCACGAGCGTTCGCTGGAACTCGATTTAGCCCTGGCCATGCTTCATCGCGTTCGCACAACGCTGCGACCAGAACTACGGCTGGTGGTGATGAGTGCGACGTTGGAAACCCAGCCCGTCGAACGGCTGATGCCCGACGCGGTGGTGGTGGAAAGTCATGGGCGTGCCTTTGAAGTCGACATCCGCTATGACGAATCACTCTCGCGCCGGTCCAACACCCGCGAGGCGATCGCCCAGGCCGTTGCCGATCGGGTTCCCGCTGCGCTGCGAAGTAGCGAAGGCGATGTGTTGGCCTTTTTGCCGGGCGTCGGTGAGATCCACCGGACGGCCGACTTGATTCAAGGCCTCGCGCGAAAGGAATCGCTCCAGGTTTGCAAACTGTACGGAGATCTGTCTCCGACCGACCAGGATGCCGTGCTGGCGCCGTCGGATCAACGCAAGATTGTGTTGGCGACCAACGTCGCGGAAACGTCAATCACGATTCCGGGTATCACATGCGTCATCGACACCGGCCTGGCTCGTGTGATGCAATACGACACGTCGGTCGGCATCCCCAGTTTGCGACTGCAGCCGATTTCCAAAGCCTCTGCCGACCAGCGCGCCGGCCGTGCCGGCCGAACCGCACCCGGCGTGTGCTTTCGGTTGTGGCCGCTGGCGTTGCATCGCAGCCGCCCCGATCACACGGCTGCGGAAGTCTCGCAAGCCGATCTCTCGTCGGCAATGCTGATGTTGGCATCATGGGGCGAACGCGATGTGTTCGATTTTCCATGGGTCACGCCGCCGACCGATCATGCCGTCGACGCAGCGTTCAAGCTGCTCGTTCAGCTGGGCGCGATCGATGCGTCGCTCGCGGTCACGGCGATTGGCAATGAAATGAATCGTCTGCCGGTGCACCCGCGTCTGTCACGTCTGATGCTGGCGGCGAAACAATTTGGCTGCGTGGAAGACGCTGCGGTGGCCGCGGCCCTGTTGTCCGAGCGCGACCCGTTTGACCGATCGTCGGGATCTGAGACGCACCACGAAGGCATTCAAAGCGACCTGATCCAGCGGTTGATGCGGCTCCAGCGTCATCTCGGCGGCACACCCGACTCAGGCATCCATCCCGCGGGTGCGAAACAGATTCAACGCGTCGCGCAGACGCTGGTCAAGACGCTTCGCGAGTCACCTCGTCACAGTGACGCGGAGGATTCGATGGCGATCGAGGAAGCGATCACGCGGTCGCTATTGGCGGCCTTTCCCGATCGGCTGGCCAAGCGACGTGCACCGGGATCGGCTTCCGGAGTGATGGTCGGCGGGCGCGGCGTCAAGCTCGACCGATCGTCTTCGGTTCGCAGCGCCGAATTGTTCGTTTGCGTCAGCGTGGATGGAAAGGGCGAAGAATCACTGGTGCGACTCGCGTCGGCGACGGAGGAAGCCTGGTTGCCCGAAGAGCTGATGGAATCCAAACGAGAGTGTTTTTTCCATCCCAGTTTGAAAGCGGTGGTGGCGCGGGACCGCAGGTACTTTATCGATCTATTGATCAGCGAATCGACCGCGCAGTGCAACAGCGACGAACGGACGACCGAGTTGCTGTATCGTCATGCGAAGCCCCAGCTTGATTCGATTCTGCCGGGCAAAGACAAGACGCTGCAAAGTTTCCTGGCGCGGTGGCGATTCTTGACCGAGCAATCCGCTGAATCCCCGTTGCCGATGACAGTCGGCCGGGCGATCGAATCGGTGCTGAAGGAACTTTGTCGCAGCCGAACCTCGTTCAACGAATTGTCGCGCGCCCCCTGGCTGGATCACCTCAAGGGGCTGCTCAGTTACGAGCAATCGCAATGGTTCCAGCAGCAAGCCCCGGAGTCGATGTTGGTTCCCAGCGGCAATCGAATCCGACTGGACTATCCGCCGGGCAAACCGCCGACGCTGGCCGTTCGCATTCAAGAGATCTATGGCTGGGAAAAGACGCCGCGGATCGCCGGCGGGTCGGTCCCGTTGCAATTGCATCTGCTCGGCCCCAATCACCGTCCCCAGCAGATCACCGACGATTTAGAAAGCTTTTGGAAGACGACGTACATCGAAGTCCGCAAAGAACTCAAACGCCGCTACGCCAAACACCATTGGCCTGACGACCCCGCCACCGCCGTGGCCACGCCCAATGGTCTGAAGCCGAGAAAATGATTCGCCGTCGACGATGGAAACCGACAGTGGAAACAAATGGCGTGATTCCACGGTCATCCCTGGTCAAACCCGTCGGCCGGCGGTTAAACTTTCCGCCACGCTGCCGCCCGGGTGGTGGAATTGGCAGACACAGGGGATTTAAAATCCCCCGGCCGTTTAAGGCTATACCGGTTCGAGTCCGGTCCCGGGTACTTTTCTCTTGGCGACGCCGCTGCCCGTTCCTGCGCACCGATCATCACAGATGGGGCGAGATTGACGGTGGAGTGAACCTGCTGTGTCGGCCCTTCTTAAATGCAGCAGCCCTGAAACGAGGATACCATCCGCGGGACGCATTGGTGTTCCACCGATTGCCAGCGAAACTTCAGGGCGACGATGAGCGGTCGCCAGCGGTCGTCGCATGCAATCGATCCTGGGGAAGACAGAACGTTCACTCAACGCTACTGATCGTTGTCGTTCGACGTCTTGAGAAGCGGCTGGATTGCGTCGGCAATCTGCGCACCCACCATCCGAGCTGACCGAGGGCCGTAGTGGCCGGCGGCGATCCAGTCACTGTCGGCTACCGATAACGATCCTCGCAGATCCAAGACGGTGACGTGATCGAATGGTTGCGAAGTGGCGTCCGCGGTTGCCGGTGGATCGTCGTCATTGCTCGGCAAGAATACCAAGATGAGTTTCGCGTCGCGTCGCTCAAAATACGCTTGCATCTCTGAAAACAGATCCTTCCCGCCCTCCCGAACGTTCGTTTCATCTGGGGCTTGGTTTTCGGTCCCCTGATGGTCACGTTTGATCTGCCGTTCGGTGACCGAGTCTTCCGGACGGGATAACGGGGAATAGACCTTGTCGGCCAACCGGCATCCGCCAGCGAGCACATAGCTTTGACTATAAGGCCGACCGATGCGGTGGGCGAGCCCGCGGGGGGCCATGGCAATGTCGTCGTGAAACCAAAACAGATCTCCCACTGGCTTCGACGGTGTCGAGGAATACTTGGCCAAGAGTTCTGTTTCTGAATGCCGTCCATAGGCGTTGACCACCACCACGCTTGGGAGAAGACGTCCCTCAAAGTATCGTTTGAACTTGTAAAAATCACGCTCGATATCGAACCCCGGTTGCGAGAGTGTCTGCACCCTCACGGGAACCACCGAGTTCTCGGCGATGTGAGCGGCAATGGTCTGGTCGTCCCGTAGTCCGTAGCAGAACATCATCGATCCGCCCCCCAACAAAACGACATCCTTGCCGGACGCATCGCTGTTGCCATCTGTCGACACAGGCAATCGGAACCCATTTTCATCGAGCTGCAGAGGCACCCTCCAGGCGCCGTCCCGATGACGCATGCCGCCGACGTAGTGGGGCGTAAACACGAAACCGAGTTCTTCATCTGGCTGGTGAATCCCAACCTCAAACCACGTCTGGTAGAAAAGCGAGAACGGTACGACCAAACGCACAAAACACTCGGCCGCAACCACGCCCAGAATCCCCCACGCCACGCAGTGCATCGCGATGCGAAATGGTGACACGCGGGAAACCGGAGAAGCGTTCATGGACAACCTCAGAACTGAAAATAAATGAACGGCGTGGAATGAAAACCGACGGTGACAATCGACACCAGCAAAAAGGTGAACGCAGCACACCGCTGCGGCAAGGGGAGTCGCAACAGGACGAATTCGTCTTGCGCTACCATTTGCCAATAGTGAAAGGTCTGGAGCAGCACGAAGGATGAGATCACCGGTACGGCGAACTGCCACGCATCAGGCGTCCATCGCATGTCGGCAACGATCTGCCACGTGACCTCAGCAATCTGTGCGGTGGACGAACAGCGAAAAAGGATCCACCCGAACAGCGTGAATCCCATCATGGTGCTGATCGAGAAAATCGATTGTAGTGAACTCCGCTGTTTCCACTCTAACTCAAGGCCCTTGAACGCATGCCAAATGACAAGCAACACACCGTGATAGAATCCCCATAGGACGAAATTCCAAGCTGCCCCGTGCCACAGACCGCCAAGGATCATCGTAATCATCAAGTTGATGCACGTTCGCGCTCGCCCAACTCTGCTTCCGCCAAGCCCAATATAGAGATACTCACGAAGCCAGGACGATAATGAGATATGCCATCGACGCCAGAAGTCTTGTGGACTCTCCGCGAAGTAGGGAAATCGGAAATTGACCATCAGTTCGATTCCCATCAGCCTTGCGAGGCCGCGCGCGATCAGCGAATATCCGGCGAAATCACCGTAGATCTGAACCGCAAACCCCAACGTTGCGAGCAGCACGATCATTCCAGAGTACGACAGTGGCGACGCGAACACTTGATCAACCATTGGCGCGAGCGAGTCGGCGAGGACCACTTTTTTGAAGTACCCTAACAGGATCTGTTGCACGCCAATCTGAACGTCGCGACGCGAAATGACGCGGGCCTGCCTTAGCTGTGGCATCAATCGACAGGCTCGTTCGATGGGGCCCGCCACCAGTTGTGGAAAAAACGCGACATACAGGGCGACCACCAGTGGGTCGCGTTCGGCGTGACACTTCCCGCGGTACACGTCAATCGAGTAGCTCATCGTCTGGAAGGTGTAGAAACTGATTCCCACCGGAAGAATCAGTCTGAGCGTCGAGAGATGAGGCGTGAATCCGAATTGGGAAAGCAACGCTGCGAACGAGCTGATACCGAAGTCATAGTATTTGAAAAATCCCAAAAGTCCCAGATTGAACGCGACGCTGGCGATCAGACAGAGTCGCCGGCGTCGCTGGGAAGGACTCGTTTCAATCCCGATTGCGGCAAGATAGTCGACCGCAGTTGACGCCCAAATCAGCGACAGAAACCTCCAATCCCAGGCCCCATAAAACACATAACTGGCGATCAGAAGGAGAACGTTTTGGGTTGGCAACGATCGACGCGTCGCCAAGTAAAGAATGTAGGTGATCGCGAAGAAACCGAGAAACAGATGGCTGTTGAAGAGCATCGAATTATCGCCGCAAGCCGTGAAATGCCGAGGTAGGAAACTTGGAGGGACCGGTCCGGTGCAATCTCGCTCTACGCGCCCATGCAACGTCGCCAGCTCTCGTCGGCACCCACAAACAGGAGGCCCCGATTCTGCCTTCCCGCGGTGTTGTGTCAAGCAGCGTCCATGCCAGCGTATCACGAACGTCCGGTCAGAACGACTTGCGATCTAACCGCGTCCAGGTGGAACGGAGATGGATCCGGCGACCGTACTTTGTCGACTCCGCTGCATCACGTCGATTCGTCTGCCCACCGTGTTTCTGCCATCCCGTCGCGGTTGTTCAATCGCTACGCCCGCTACAGACGCCAGCGTCCGCCTGAGCGACAATGATTGGCAGCGACCGAGGGAAAACCCTCGTGTTTCACTTTTGAGAGGGTTTGCCCTCAGCCGTTAACAGTGATGACGAAGGTCACGTGTCGCGCGTCTGGTGCGCGTCTGTGGTGCAACGTGACTTGCGATTCACCCTCCCCAATCTTCAACTTCCGTGGACGCCCGGCGCGTCTGCGGCAGCGGAGCCGGCTATCACTATGAATCCCACCCAACGCACGTCTGTTCCCCATCGCCGTCGCTATTCGGAGCCGCTCGACGAACGAGTCTTGATTGATGCCGATGTGTCGGACTTCATCGCCATGGACGGAGCCCATGAGCCCCACGATGCGAGCGCGTCGCCATCGGGCCATGGGCCAAAACGGAAGCCTCGCACGGTGTCATGGTATGGCCGCATGGACAGCGGTTCGAGTGAAGTGCCAGGGCTGCATCCGCGTCAGTACGCATTCGTCGACGTCACGGTCCAACAGCACGAGGCGCGGGTCCAGGACTTGGTCCGCAACGGCCAACCCTTGGAGATCATCTACCTGGACCCGAAACGAAATGGGATTCAGCAGATGGCCGAAACGCTCACCGGCGAAGCCAACTTGGATGTCGTGTATCTGATTTCCGATGGCTGGGATGGGCTCTTGCAACTCGGGGATCAGGCGATTGATCGCGCCGATCTGGCACTCGACCATGCCTCGTCACTACGCGCCATCGGCGCCTCGCTGGCCGCCGATGGTGACTTCCTGCTCTACGGATGTGGGCTGGTCGGCTCCACCGCCGGCCTGAACCTGATCGATGCGCTGTCTCGCTTGACCGGGGTGGAAGTCGCGGCGCTGGATGCATCGATCGGGAATGCTCCACTGGACGAAAACTGGGAATTGGAACTGCTCCGCAGCGAGTCGGTCGGGCAACATTGCATCTGTGTCTCGGCGTCCGGTACCGAGGGGCTCGCGAATTTCACGCACGCGGCGATCATGCCGCCCCCGCAGTCGAGCGATCAGCAGCCGACAGATCAGCAGCCGACCGGGGCACCGGGACACGCCGGATTCGATCGCGGCGTGTTTGATCTCGACGTCTTGCTCGAAACCAGCTCGTGCTTACCGTGGTGCGCAGGGTTTTCTCCGCATTTCGACGTGTTTCACCCACGTGGCATCCGGGTCGATGGGTTTGCGATCTACGGCGGCAACCTGTCTGCCGCTGTCGAAAAGGTATTGACCGCCGCGAGCGAAATCGCCTCCGCCATCGGCGACAATCGAAGCGACACGCAACTGGTCGGCGCCTCGGCGCCAGAGCAGCGGTTAACCTGGCACGGCAGCCCGCTGGACTCCGGTGCCTTCGGCGTGGGTTGGGCTTTGGTGACTGGCTAACCCAGACCGACCGACGCGTGCTCTGGCGAAGTCCCAAAGTGGACGGAGCACGAGACGCTCGTCCCGCCGATTTGAAGGAACTTGTTGGCCGGGCGCCAGTCCAAGGCGATAGACTCTTCATTGAGTCTTGTTCAAACGTTTGTCGTTGATCGTCTTGTTTCTCGTTGCGGGGTCGGAAGTGGCTGGTCGAATCAATTTTCCGTGCGGTAGGTGCGCGCAAACGCTAGCCGTTGATTCCTCGGCGGTTGGAAAACAAGTGCAGTGCCCCAAGTGCCAGGCACGGTCGGTCGTCCCCGCACCGACCAGCACCGCGACTGGAACACGCGCAGCCGCGTCACCTCCCCCCACGCCACCACGCCCCACGAACGCGGCGGTTTCAATCGCGGCGGCTTCCGAATCAACGATCGTGTCGTGCCACCATTGCATGACGAAGATGTCAGTCAAGCTGCTTGCCAAGCCGGCGGTGACGGCCTGTCCCAAGTGCAAGACACAGGTGCGGTTGCCCGCCAGGTCAGTCGGTTCTGCGCCGGTCCGGAAACCCGTCCAGTCGTCCGCACCGCAGCCGAACGCGGCGCCGGCCTTTTCATCGCTGCCCCCAACGCCCGTCGCCTCCGACCCGTTCGATTTGGGGCAATTGGATTTGCCACCGTCCGCGACACCGAGCGGCGGAAGCTTCGCGGCACGCTCACCCAAGGCGAAATCGGGAGCGAGGACCGGGGCGAACTCTGCAACGGTCGCGACGAAGCTGCTGTCGTGGGTTGGGAATCACAAGTGGGTAACGGCGATCATCATCTTGAACGTTATCGCGTTGATGTCCTCGATTTTCTTTCCGCCGCTGTTGCTGGTCTGTGCCTTTCAATTGCCGGTGGGACTGGTGATCGTCGGCGCAACGTTTCTGCCCCGATTGCATCTTGTCGAACGCGTGTCCAAAGCGGTCGGCGGTCAGATGGCCGGTCTTGGGGCTGGCGGAGTCTTGCTGTTGATCTTGGCGGTCGGGGCGAAAGCCGGATTGCGGATCGCGCGGCGAAGTAGCCGGAATGAGAACTTGGACTTTTCGGGGTTCGATCCGTCCAGTTTGGGCGCGATGGCCGGAGCGCTGGCCGTCGCGGTCGGTGTCATCGCCCTGGTCATCTACTTATGGAAACTAATCGGTATCGTTCGCGTGATTGCGGCCGGCTATCTGTTGGAGATGTCCATACTCCTGTTGCTGTTGATCATCGGCGGAGCGGTCAATTCCCGTCGAGACGCGGAGATGGCCCGTTGGCATGAAGAAACGATGGCCAAGATGCAACGGCCGGATTGGGCGACCCCGGGATTTGAAAACCCGGGATCCAGGATGAATAGGATGCGTCCAAGCAACATCGGCGGGCCGAATGCGTCCCAGGTTCGTGTCATCGTGATGCACGGGCCGAACGCTGATCTAGGGGAGGTGCGGGAGACGTTCCTGGCGAAGGCGGGCAACCCGGACCACGAGACTCAGTCGAAAGGCCCGATGATGACCGAGTGGGTCCTTCAGGACACACGCAGTCCGGGCGAGTTGGCTGAGCTCGTCGACTTTGGCCGCGTGTTATCGGTGAGCGAGTTCGGCAGAACGATCCGCGTGGGGATGCCACGCATGCGTCCGTAGGGAACAACGGCTGATCATCGATTGACATCAGCCGGTTCGGCCGTTGCGGCGGCTTCTTCGCTGTTGGGGCGAATCGCTTCGAAGTAGGTACGCACGGTTTCACGAACGCCCATGGGCAGCGGTTCGGAGTCGAGCCCGCTTCGGCTTGACGGCGGAAGTTGTTGTACTTGCCGGCGTAGGCGCGTACGGCGTCTTGATCGCCCTCGGGGGCCTGCGTGATTTCGGTTTCGCTGGGACCTTCGCCTTGAACGCCGGTCAATTGCTCTTCGTTGCGGGTGCTGTCGAGATTGGTCGCCTTGTCTCCGAGCGGCTGGCCGCTGGAGGCGATGCCGGCTTTGGTGCTGGGGCTGTTGGACTTTTTGGCGATGTTGGATTGGCATTGGCCGCGGCACTGCCCTTTGCATTCGGAGAGGCGATTGAGCTGGCAGCTCATGCACTGGCCGATCTTTTTGCATTGGCCCTGTTTTTTGCACTCGCTGGCCAACTTGGACAGGCAGGCCTTGCATTCCTTCATGTTTTTGTTGCTCAGGCCTTCGGCGAGTTGCGAGATCGACTCACTGAGTTGGCCGTTCTTTCCTTGGCTGAGTTTGGCCACCATCTTTTTCAGGTTGTCGGCGACGGCGCGGCGTTGTTTGTCGCCGATTTTGGAAGGGTCGACCGATTCCAGTTCTTCGCTGGCCTTTTCGTAGTCTTCAGACTCCAAGGCTTTGGCGGCTTGTTGCAGTTGGTCGGAGGGTTTGATGGCGGCGGCGAGGGCTTGCATGGTGGCATCGGTCATCTCTAATTGCATCGCTTCGCGCGCTTCGGCGAGCGCTTGTTCCATTTCCGAGAGCGACGCCATCAGGTCGTTTTCGTCGATCGATTCGGATTCCATCTCGTCGACTTTCTCGCGCAACTCTTCGAGCAACTTCTCGATCTCGGGGTCTTCGTGTTCTTTGGCGAGTTCTTCCAGTTCGGGCAACATGGTTTCGCGAAGTGCCATCGATTGTTCGGTCGCCAGTGCGAGCACGGGGTTGGCGTCGACCTCGTTGAGTCCACCGCTGGTCAGCGCGAGAACGACCAGCATCACGGCGGCCAAGCCCGCGGCCCAGCGGAGCGGCTGGTTCCAGGGTTGGATGGAAACGCACTGAGTCGCATCGACGCGAGTGAGGTGTGTGTTGGCTTCTTCGATTTGAAGCCGTTTGGCGGTTTGATGGGAATCAGACGTCTCGCCGGCGGCGGAGAGAAACTCCAGCGTCGTGATCGATCGGTCTTTCAGATCAAAGTGTTCGTCGATCAGTCGCGCGGCCGCTTGGGCGCTGCGGATCCGCGTGGCACCGATCAGCAATCCGATCAGACCGCCCAACAGGGAAATGGCCAACGCCCATCCCCAGTGCGTGGCGGGCGCTAAGAGAGCGCGTGTGAGTGCAAAGACAAGAGCGGCGGCGGTGCCGATCAGCAAACCCGATGTCACGCCTTGGGTGACCGAAGCCAGCCAGAGTCGTTTGCGTACCGAATGGGTCAGGGACTCAATGGGGCTCGTCGTCGGCGAGTGGCTGTGACGAGAACTTTGCGAATCGTTGCTCATGTCGGCCTCGAGAATCAACTCAAATGGGCGGTCGGGCGAAAAAGACTCGCTGTCTAGGGTAAGGGAGTCCCACCCGCGGGGTCAAGCATCGAAAGCGACAAAATGCCCACGGGTTTCGGGCCCGCCTGCGTTAGCAAGGGGCACGCGGCGTCGCCCGCTCACGCCTCGCACCGGACGTGCACGCATTGGATTGGAATGATCGACCAATCGAAAGGCCGGACAGCGATGGGGACGTCGGCGGCAAGGGTGATGCAATCGGTTCAGCGTTCGAAATCCGTCCGACCGGGCGGCCCGGGTCGGATTCTGCGGCGATGCGAGGGCGTCGCTGCGTGCCAACCGAGCGGATGGTGCAACGATTAGAGCTGAATCAATGTCGATTGGCGTGAAACCCTCACGCTTAAACGCCCCAATCAGGTGGGCCAAATCAGTCACTCGCCCCGAGCTGCATGAATCTGAGGAACTTTGACAGCGATTCGTCGTCCAACGTCGACGTTGGAATGTGCCGGGAAAGCCAATTCCCCGGGGATTTCCGCACCTCAGCCACCCGGACGGGCCGGTACTGGTTGTCTCATTTCGGCGTTCAGATCGTCACGATCGGCAGGGTCGACCACCGAAAAGTGACTGCATTGACCGTCGGAGCACGCATTTATTTGCGGGTTTTTTCGGTCGAACTATACTCGGCACTCGTTTCTCGACCGTCCTCCAGGTCGAGGGACGGCTTGTCATTTTGCCTTGTTTTATTGGGCGGTTTGTTGAAATCGAGATCGCCCGACCCACAACACGATTGTCCACCCCACCGGCCGGTTTGCCGCGGATAGCGAAAGCTAAACGTATGCAGCGAAGCCCCCATGAAGGTCTGGTCTATGACTTCGCGTGAGCGAAAGAACTCAACGTCCAACATTGCTCCCCAGGACGTCATCGAGTCGAACATCATTGAGTCACGTTCTGCCGCATCCGCTGTTTCAGGGCGAAATAAGAAGCGACGCTCGTCCAAGCCGCGTGAGTTGCGGCGACGCCGGTTGCTCGAATCGCTCGAGCCACGACAGTTGTTGGCCGGTCCGCAACTGATCGGGATTCAGCCCAATGAAGGCGTCCTGATCACCGACGGAACCGTCCGTGATTCGTCGCCGCGCGTGCTGACGTTCGGTTTTGATGAAGACCAAGTCTTGGATACGACGACGTTTGACGGCATCCAGATCAGTCGCGCCGGAGAGGACGGACGATTGGGAACGGCCGACGACGTGGCGATCCAGCGCGGCCTGGTCACGCTCGGCGACCCCAACCAGAACGAAGTGGTCGTCCGATTTGCCGAATCATTACCCGATGACGACTACCGCATCGAAGTCTTCGGGTTCGATGACATCGGTCTGGGAATCACCGGGCTCCGCAACACCGCGGGCGAATTTTTTGTCCCCAGCAATCCCGCACTACGCAGCGAGCGAATTGATTTCAAGCTCAGCCTCGGTGCACTGGTCGAGTCGGTGGTGCCCCAACCGGTGATCCGCGATGCCAACGGCCAGCTCCGGCAAAACCGCAACGAGATCGTCGTCTACTTCAACGAGGATCCGCTGTTTGTCGAAGACGATGACAACGGCAATCCCACGATGCGGTCGGCAGAGAACCCTCGTTTCTATCAGCTGCTGTTCACGCAAGAGACGGTTCGAACGACCGACGACGAATTGTTCTTCCCCGACGAAGTGGTCTATGACGAAGCGACCCACACGGCGCGTTTGTTCTTCAGTGAGGACATCAACACGTTGCCGTCGATTGCCGCCGGTGAATTGCACGAAGGCGGAACGTGGCGGTTGCGTATCGGCACCGCCGTCGACGACCGCGTCGATCTGATTCTGCCGCCGCGTCAGTTGTCGGTGCAGCCGACCGCGGTGACCGATTTCCAGCACCAGGGGTTGCGGGTCGAGTTCATCCTCAATCAGATCGGCGAAGCGGCCAGCGGGCGCGAAGTCCGATTCGAAAGCACCGGATCGGGCGGCCTGTCGGTTTCTTTGGACGCCAACAACAATGTCGTTTTCAATTTCGGGCTTGCCGATCCCGCCGTGGATCCGCTGCCGACGGTCGACGAACTCAAAGCCGCCGTTGCGGCCACGCCTTCGGTTGCCGCCGTGCTGGCGGTTCGTTCGGAACGAAACGGCGATGTGAACGACGGCGGCGGACTGGAATTGCCGCGGAGTGTCATCGGTGCGCCCGCGCTGAAGATGACCGCCGTCGGCGACACGCTGTCGACTTCCCTGGACGTCGGTATTTTCGGACAAGACGACTCGATCACCAGTGTGGTGGTTGCCGAATCGATCGATCCGCAACCGTTCCTGATCGAATTGGCCGGCGGAAATGATGATCCCGGACACCGTGACCTTGAATTCGGCGTCGATGGACTGCGCGGTCATATCAATTCGAACTTCGGCCCTGACACGCTCGATGGCATCACCGAGATCGCCTACAACTTTCAAGGGATTTTTGACAGTCAGGGTTCGACGGACTTTTTGAACCAGATCAACGCGCGGCAAAAGACGCGAATTCGTGAAGTGTTGAACCTGTGGGCGGCCGAGCTCGGCGTCCAGTTCCGCGAGACCCTGAACGAAGGCATCACGTTTGCCGTCGGTGATACCGGTAATCTGCAAGCGCGTCCCAACACCACGCTGGTGCGATTCGGCGCCATCAGTTCCGTTCTCAATGCGTCGCTGCGGATCGATCCGACGTTCGGTGAGTCGGCGATTGTGTTCAGCAACCAAGCGAACTTGAATCTGGACTTCGGCGAGGATTTCACCCGCAAAGCGACCGCGGGCGTCGGCTTCCTGCTGGGGCTCGAGCAGGCTTCGGAGCTGCCACCCCAAACCACGATGGCGCTTGATTTCCTGTTCTTGAACCAAAACATCGACACGCCACTTGCCGCCGTCGATTTGGAACCGGTGTTCCCCAGCAACTATGACGTCCAGCACGGTCAATACCTGCACAATCCCGACAGCGTCGACATCGACCTGTATCGGTTCGAAGTCAAGCTGGGTGACGAAGACAAGGTGGGAACGCTGACGGCAGAGTCCTTTGCCGAGCGTTTGCCCGACAGCAGCTTGTTGGACACCACACTGTCCTTGTTCGAAGAGACGCGGGCAGCGGCGGTTTCGGATCTCGGCTTCGGATCCTCACTCGGCGTCACGTTTGAAGCCTTGATCACCGGGCGATCGGGCAACGGAACGGAGGTGCGATTCATTCGATCGGACCGAAATTTCGGTGACGACGAAATCCGCGTCAATCGCGTCTTTGACAGCTCGGGCAATCCGATCGCCAACGCCGTGTTGCTGGACCTGCCCCGCAAAGGCGTCTTCATCAGCACCGTGACGGCTCAACAGGTCGTCGATGCGATCAACAATGACCCCTTCGCCAGCTCGATCCTGCGGGCGTCGGTCACCCTGGGTGATCCGGCCTCGGATATCAGCGTCGGCGCCGCGGCACCCTTGCCGGTCCGGCTGCAAGGTGGTGGTCTGACCAAACTCGCCCAGAACGATGATTACTTCAGCGAAGATTCTCGCATCATCGCGTCGCTCGACGAAGGCGTTTACTACGTCGGTGTCTCCGCCAGCGGCAACGATCAATACGATCCGACGATCCCCGGCAGCGGCTTTGGCGGCCGCACCCAGGGCGCGTACGAACTGCACTTGAAATTCGAGCCGTTGGTCGACGAAGTGGATGTGATCCGCGACCGAGACAGCAGCCGTGTCGGCGTTCCCGGCACGCCCTTGGACGGTGACGGTGACGGGAGGCCCGGCGGCGCGAACAATTTCTGGTTCCAAACGCGGCCCGAGCACCGGATCCTCAACTTTACCGATGACGGCGACGCGGTGGTCCCCGGTCAAACGATCACGATCGTGTCCGGTACCGGTATCGTACGGACCTACGAATTTGTCCCCAGCGGGGGGCAACCGATTCCCGGCAACGTTCCGGTCTTCTACAGCGACGGCACCAGCGGCTTCCCGACGCCCGGCGGCAACTTAGCCTCGGCGCTGGCCTCGGCGATCAATTTCCGCCAAAACGAAACGGGCGTGTCGGTCGTGCGGGTCGGTACCGGATTGGAATTCACCGGCGAGCGTCGGATCGCGTTGTCCAACGGATTCCGCGCGGCGGTCGCAATCGGCCGCAACATCTTCGTCGACAAGACCGCCGGGCCGAACGCCGACGGCAGCTTGGAAAATCCGTTCAATAACATCGCCAATTCGGACGTTGCCAACGCGTTTGGTTCGGCAATCGAAGGCGACATCGTTCGCATCGTCGGCAACGGCGGTCTGGACGGCCTGGTGGAAACCGAAGTCGACAACTTCAGCTACAAGATCGGACTGACCGATGTCGGCGGCCGGTCGCTCGAAGACGGCCGCACGATGGACGTTCCCCGCGGCGTCACGACGATGATCGACGCCGGGGCAATCTTGAAACTCCGCGGTTCATACATCAACGTCGGCAGCAGCACGTTACAGGTCGACCGCAGCGGCGGCGCCCTGCAGGTCCTCGGTGCACCCCGGTTGGTCGGATTGAGTTTAGAAGGCGATCCCGTTTCGACGACGCTGATCAGCGACGTCGATGCCGGACTGGAAGGCTACGATGACGGCAGCGTGATCTTCACCAGCATCCGAGACCGGATGGCCGATGCCGATGCCGCCGGCGACAGCCCGACCTCGAAAGCCGGTGACTGGGGCGGATTGATTTTCCGTCGCGATTTGGACCAGTTCGAAGGCCGCCGCGATCTCGAAGACGAAGGGATCTTCCTGCAACGCGTCAACCACGCCGAGATCCGATATGGCGGCAGCAGCAACGTGTTGATCGATTCGGTGCAACAGTTGGTCAACCCGATTTTGGTCATCAACCTGCGACCGACGATCACGTTCAATGAGATCACCTTCAGCGCCGATTCGGCCATCAGCGCATCGCCGGACAGTTTCGAAGAAACGTCTTATCAGGCACCGCGATTCCAACAAGCCGGTGAATTCACCGCCGATTACGATCGGATCGGGCCGGAAATCTACGACAACCTGTTGGTGGAAAACACGGTCAACGGCTTGTTCGTCCGCGTCCCGACGACCGCGACGCAAACACCCCGCGCGATGACCGTCTCGGGACGATTCGATGACATCGACGTGGTGCACGTGTTGCCGGAAAATCTGGTCATCGCCAGCAAGCCCGGTGGATCGATCACCGACGGGTTCGCTCCGTCACTGGCGCTCGTCTCGGCCCGTCAGCTGCCCGGCGGGTCGCTGGCGGCAGGCACCTACCTGTACAAGATGACGTTCGTCGACGATGACGGATTCGAATCGCTGGCCAGCGCCGATCAATTCAGTTTTACCGTCAGCGATGACGACAGCAGCGTGGAATTGACGGCGTTGCCGTTGATCAGTCGCGGCAACGATTATGTGTCGCGACGCCTGTACCGCGCCGAAGCGTCGGCCAATCCGGAATTCCGCCTGGTCGCGGATCTGGGCGCCAGCTCGGCATCGTTCATCGATGACCTGGCACTCGATTCCGGCACGCCAGGTCTGGTCACCTTGGATTTGAACCGGGCCGGCACGCGTGGCCGCTTGGACGGTTCGTTGGTGATGGATCCGGGCATCGTGATGAAACTCAGTGGTTCGCGGATCGAACTGCAACCCGGCGCCGTGATGCTGGCCGAAGGTGACGGCAGCAACCCGATCGTGATGACCAGTATTCGTGACGACCGGTTCGGCGCCGGCGGCACCTTCGACACCAACAACGACGACGGATCGCCTGTCTTCCAGGCTCCCAGCCAAGGCGACTGGGCGGGGATTTACGCCGGTCCGACCTCCTCGATCAGCATCGACAACGGCGTCATCTCTTACGCCGGTGGCATCAGCTTGATCGAAGGCGGTGAGACGATCGGCTTCGTCCCGCTGCAGTTGCAGCAAGCGGACGGACGGATCACCAACAGCCGATTCGAGTTCAACGATAGTGGCCAAGACGGTGCCGGACCGTTGGGTCGCTTCGGCCGACTTGCCGTTGCCCCCTCGACGATTTTCATCCGTGGCAGCCAGCCGATCATTGTCGGCAATACCTTCATCGACAACGACGGATCGATCATCGATATCGATGTGGATTCGCTGACCGGTGATCGCGTCATCGATATCGGACGCGAGACCGGGGCGATCAACCGCATCAGCGAGCTGGACGACAACTTCGGCCCGATGGTTCGGTTCAACCGTTACGACGACAACGATCTGCCCGGACTGGACCAAATCACCGGCATGGAGATCCGTGGCGGCACCTTGGCCACCGAAAGTGTTTGGGACGATACCGACATCGTTCACCTGGTCTTTGATTCGATCATCGTTGACAACATTCACTCCGGCGGCGGGTTGAAACTGCGCAGCCGGCCCGACGAAAGTCTGGTCGTCAAACTCGGCGACCAGGACAACCCGCTGCTGACCGAACTGAGCAGCGGCCAAGGCACACCCAACAGCGCGACGATCGGGACGGGGTTGACCGCTTCGGGAACGCCCAACGACGCGATCGATCGAATCGGCGGCTCGATTTCGATCCTCGGTCTGCCGGATTCCCCCGTCGTGTTGACCAGTTTCCGCGACGACACGGTCGGCGCCGGGTTGACCCCCGAAGGCACCCAGTTCACCGACAACAACGGCGACAAATCGAATTCACGTCCCGAAGCCAATGATTGGCGGAGCATCTTGCTGGACCAGTGGAGCAACGATCGCAACGTCGATGTGATTCCTGAGCTGGAACTGGCCACCGAAGTCGCTCCCGGATTGAACGGCAGCGTTCAGAACGCACAGGTGCTCGGTGAACTCGCCACCTCGCTGACCGCCAGTGACGAAGTGCTGCGACTGGGTTTCGAAGTCGAAGGGTTCCTGAGCAATCCCGACGACGTCGACACCTACAGTTTCACCGGCAGCCCGGGCACGGAGATCTGGGTCGACATCGACAAAACCAGCTTCACGCTCGACTCGGTGATCGAATTGCTCGATGCCAACGGCAACGTGCTGGCCCGCAGCAATGACAGCGGCGATGAAATCGCTAATGGATCCAACGTCGAAGTCTTCGATCCGCGTCTTGAGGGGGTCACGACCTCGCTTCAAGCCCGTGATCCGCAGTTCAGCGAGTTCGGCGTCGGCGGGGTCTACGAAGACTTTGAAACCACCAACCCGCGCGATGCCGGGATCCATTTCACGCTCACCGGCAATCCGACCAACCCGAACTCGCGGAGCACGTATTTCTTCCGCGTGCGAAGTGCGTCGATCAATCCCGATGACGCGGCGGGCGGACTGACCCGCGGTGGCTACCGATTCCAGGTGCGTTTGAGCGAAGACCAGGAATTCCCCGGAAGCGTGGTGCGGTATTCTGACATCCGCTATGCCAACCATGGGATTCACGTCCAGGGCCTGATGGGAACGTCGCCGCTGCTCGGTGAAGCGAGCGAGAATGAGGTGGCAGACCCCTTTAACGCCGACAACGGTCAAATCAACCCGCCGGTGTTGATCGACACGACGACCAACAGTACCGAAGTTCCCTCGCAACGTGCTCAGTATCTCGGCAACATCGTCCAGAACCGTAACAACGTGATCAGCGTTGCCGGCGAATTGTCGACTTCGTCAGACGTCGACTTCTACCAGATCGACCTGCTCAACGATGACATCGACGCCGCGATTCGATCGATGATCTTTGACATCGACTACGCCGCCGGATTCAACCGGCCCGACACCAACATCAGCGTCTTCTACGATCCCGATGGAGAATTCAGCGAAGCCGTCGAGCCGCGATTGGTCCTGTTCGGCACCAACAGCAACGTGCTGGACGACCTGACCAGCCCGAACGGTGAAAACGATGGTTCGGAAAAACTCTCGCGCGGATCGATCTCGACCGGCGACCCGTTGATCGGTCCGGTCACGTTGCCCGAAGGGACCTACTACATCGCCGTCACCGGCGCCGGCGTCGAGCCGGTCGCGCTGACGTCGTCCCAGTTTGTGCGTCGCGAGCCGATCAACTCGGTGCGGCGGATCGTGGAACAACGTTTTGATGCCGGCGAAAGCCCCAGCACCGCCGGCGGACCGGTCGTTCCGGACTTCTTCACCAACGTGGACATCGGCACCAGCGAGTTCGAATTGGCCGGCGATGGGATGTTCGGTCACGGTAA
Source organism: Phycisphaera sp. RhM (assembly GCA_033042175.1). GTDB lineage: Bacteria > Planctomycetota > Planctomycetia > Pirellulales > Pirellulaceae > Stieleria. The sequence continues at coordinate 252,479 of WCIL01000005.1, read as the reverse complement.
ACCCGGACACTTTGACGGCACCAGCGGCCCGGCGCAGAGTTTCGGTCAGGTCTTCAGCGAATTCTTTGTCGCCGGCGGTGACGCACCCGGATTTGCGTTCGGAGGATTTGGTGCGGCCGACCTCGACGCGCTCAACTGGTCGCTCGATGACAACATCGAGATCGGCGGTGACTTCGTCTTCAACAGTTCCGACAACACCTCCACCTCGATCCCGCACGTTTCGATCAACGGCTCACTCGGCGGCGATCGTTCGGATCTGTACCAGTTCACGGTGGACACGGACAACGCACGCGTGATCCTGGACATCGATGACGGCCACAGTTTTGTGAACGTCTTGGACCCGGATTCGGAAAACATCCAGTTTGTCCCCGATCCGACCAGCGTGGACACGACGATGTATCTGTTCCGCCAGGATCCGGCGACCGGGCGATACACCCAGGTGTTTTCCAACACGCTGTCGTCGACATTGGATGGACGAAGCGGCAGTAACAGCGTGCTCGACCCGTTCTTCGATAGCAACGCGTTTGGAACGCCCAATCTGTCGGCCGGGACGTACGTCGTTGCAATCGCTCAATCCCAGGTGGGTGTTTCGGTCGATGCCAACACCGGCGCGATTGTGACCGCTAACACCGATCCGTTGTTCGGCCCGCTCGACTACCGCTTGCACGTTTCGGTGGAAGACCACCTGTTGCCGCAAGGGGTGCTCGGCAACCAAACGCTGCGTTACGACCGACTGAACAATACCGCCCCGGCGACGATCACCAGTCAGCCCTTCGATTTGAGCGGCTACGTCGACTTCGATCTGCCGACGTTCTACTTCAATTATCGCTTCGATCCGTTTATCGATTCATCGTTTAACTCCGACGATGTCCAGATCCGGATTTTCAGTAACGAGAACCAGACCGGTCGAGTGATCGCCAGCAATGTCAACTTGCAGGCGGACGACACCTGGTTCCAATTCCGCGAAGACATCGGTGATTTCGCCGGCGACACGGGCATCCGCGTCGAGGTGACTTACACGCCGGTCGCGGGACAAAGTCTCGATAGCGATGGCTTGTTCTTGGATGACTTCATCGTCGGATTCGCCGAACGTGGTGAAACGATCTTCAACACGCCGGGCGGTACTGATGAATTCACCGGCTTCGGAAACGGCGGTGCGGGCGAGTACCAACTCGAAACACGCCCGGCCACTCCGTATGCCGCTTCGATCGGATTCGGTACGGTCGGACTGGTCGAAGATTTCGACACCAATGACCGTCACAACCAATCGTTCACGATCGTCGCGCCGGCCGGCAGCCAGATCTCCGATGGCGACACCTTCACCCTTGGTGATGGTGCGTCGATCCAGACGTTTGAATTCACCACCACGCCCGGCACCGTTCAGTTCGGCAACACGCCGGTGTTGTACGGGGTCGGCGACTCACCGGCGCAAGTCGCCCAGGCGATCCGCACCGCGATCACCCAGCAAACCGGGATCGACATCGAGGCTTCTTCGGCCGCCGGGCAAGACAACGAGACGATGACCGACGGTCGTTTGTCCCTGGCCGGCAGCGCCCGCGGCAGTTTCGTGGCGATCGACTCGGTCACCGATGCCCCGCCGCTGGGCACCTCGCTGACGCGAGATGCGGACGGCCATCTGCTGTTGCCCGCCATCCTGCACAACGGTTTCGGCGACTCCAACTATGTCCGGACTCAAGGTCAGGTGATCGTTGATTCGAACAAGATCAGCGATGTCCGCGCGATCGGCGTTTGGGCCGAACCGGGCGTTCGCGACATCGATCCGGAAGACGTTCGCGACAACGACTTCTCCTTCGGGATTCCGACCTTCCTGCCGCTGATCGACGGCAACCACCCGTTCCTGCAATTCCCGCCGGTGGGAAATGCCTATCCGGGTTACGTTCGCAATCTGCCGATTTTGAATGACTCGGTGCTCGGCGGTTTGGCGCCGGGGATCGTGGTGTCCAACAACACCATCGATCAAGCCGGTTATTCCGGTGTCAAAATCGATGGCGAATCCGCACCGTTTGTGCTGGATGTCTTCGACATGATTGAAACGGCCGCGCTGGATCCGAACATCGCCGGAGCGGGCAACCGAACGATCCTCGAAGGCGCCTTGCTGACCATCGATGCCGGCGGCACACGAGTGACGTTCGAGTTCGAGGAAATCGATGGCATCGGGGGACCGGTCGGTTCGGGAACCCAAGGCGGTAATGGTGTCCGCGACGGGCACGTGCCGATCTATTATCGCGAAGACACCGCCTCGGGTTACAACCGTACCGCCGCGGCGGATCGAGTGTCGTATTCGTCGATCGAGTTGGCCACTTCGATCATGCAGTCGATCCAGGGCAGCATCCTGGTGACCAACGGATTGGTCGAATTGGTCACGCCGACGATCGGGCCGTCTCCGTACCGTCGCAACCGGGCGTTCGAGTTCTTGCAACAAACACCGATGAGCTTCGACAGCGCGGCGGTTTACCTGCAGGGCGCGAGCGAGGTTTATTTCCGCGGTGGCCAAAATGCGTTCACGACCACGCAGGCACCGGTCGCCGAATCGGTTCAACCTTTTGCCCGAGTCGTCAACAACACGATTTACGGATCCGACGGGCTGGAGAGTCTGTTCCCGGAGGCCAATGATGAATCCAACGACGTCATGGCGGATGCGATCGACACCAAGGTCGGCCCGAGTCACCGCAACGTCTACACCAGCACCGCGACGCTCGGCGACAACGTCGGACCGTTGGGACCTGGCGGCGACGTCGACTTCTATCGCGTCAACCTGGGGCTCGGTGACCGTTTGGTCGTCGACATCGACACCGTCGCCGGCGGTGCCAACACGGCGATTCAGATCTTCAATGAACTGGGCGAACGTCAATCGTTTGATGGCGGAGGCGGCACTGCGTCGGTGATCAGCCTGACCGCGACCGCGCCGGACCACCTCGATCCCGCCTCGACCGGGTTGGCCGGCGGACTGGTTCAAGATGTCGTCAATTCACGCGACCCCTTCGTCGACTTCTTCGCTCCCAAGAAGGGCGTTTATTACGTCGCGGTCAGCGCCGACAGCAATCTGAACTTCGATCCCAACGCCATCTCCGGTCGCACCGGTGCCACGGCGGATCTGGGCGACTACACGATCAACCTGGAAACGTACGCACCGCGTACCCACGTGATCAGTGCCGACACCGGTCGTGCGACCGGAATGGTCGGTTCGGATGTGATCGGCACCACGTTCGTGATCACCCAGGTTGCCGACCTGCCGGCGAACTTCATCGTCGGCGGGGTCACCAACGCACGGACGTTCGAGTTTGTTCCGATTGGTGGTGCCCCACAAGCGGGCAATGTCGCGATCGAAGTCGGCGATGCGAACCAGGCCGAAGACTTCTTGCCGGACATCATGCGGGCGATCAGCGACGCGATCGAACCACGCGTGGGCAACGCGCGAGTCAACTACGGCCTCAATGCGCACCCGTTGCCCAACAATGACCACACGGCAGTCCCCGGGCCGATCGCACGTGTTCGTGCGACCGCATTGGGCGGTTACGAGAGCGACAACCAAGGCATCGTCAACACGACCCGACGCGGGCTCGAAAACGGCGTGCTGATGACCCACCGCGATGGCATCGGCAATGCCGTCGATCACGATTTCCACAGCACGATCGTCTTGGATCAAGACACGATCGGTTACGGTCACGACCGCCGCACGACAGCCGGCAGCGGAACCACGGAAAACTTCGTGTTTGTCGAGAACGCCGCCAAGATCGAACTCAGCCCCGAGGCGATCGCGGCCGGGTTGCGACTCGATCCGGCACCCGGATTCGACATCGATCAGGTGATCAACGAAACCGGGATCATGGTGACCGCCGGTGCCAGCCCCGCGATCTTGAACAACGTGCTGCTCAACTTGCACGAAAGCGTGGTCGTGGAAGAAACACACAGCCCCGGTTTCAGTGCCGTCGGCGGCGACCAACAGGTCAAACCGATGGAGGTCGTGGTCGTCGGCAGCGTGTTCCAACACGACGAACCGGAAGCCCCGGTCTTTACCAATGCACCGTTGGTCATCGTCGGGCACACCACCGATGCCAACAAAGGGCCCAGCAACGTCAACGGCGGAACGGACGATTTCAATCTGACCAACGTCGACGACGCGGTGACCCTGGTCAATCCGGGCGGCGACAACTTCCTGCCCGCACCGTTCTCGTCGGTCATCGACAGCAACGTCGATTCGCTGCGTGAACGAAGTGCGTTGTCCAGTTTGCGTGAATCGATCGGATTGCCGATCAGCAACGTGCTGGCACCCCGACGCGATGTCACCGGAGTCAAACGAGCTGACAACCCGCTGTATCCCAACACCGGTCAGGGCTCGTCGATCTTCGGCGACCGCGGTTCAGTCGAATTGGCCGACCTGGTCGGACCGATTGCGATCGCCGAAGCGCCTCGTGACAACGACGCCGAAGGCATCGACACCGACCCCAACGTCAGCTTCATCAACTTGAAGGGCGGCGTTTATGAACAATTCCGAATCCAACTGCGTGACTCCGGCGATTCCTCCGACCCGTTCGCCGGTTCGGGAATCGACAACAACACGATTGTCGTCGCCGAAATTCCGGGCATCCGTAACCGCGGTGCGAACGTCACGCTGTTTGAAGACGATCGTCTGTTGACCGAAGGCATTCACTACACCTTCAACTATGACGAAACGAAAAACACCATCACGTTGACGCCGCTGGCGGGAATCTGGAACAACGATCGGGCGTACCGGATTGAGATGAACAATCGGGACCGCACGGTCCTGATCGCCCCCACCGCCGACCAGATCAACGACGGTGACCAAATCGAAATCACCGACAGCAACGGCGGAAAGGTGGTGTTCGAGTTCGAATCCGGATTCGTGATCCAGATGCCCGAGGCCTTGACGGTCGAGGTGCCGATCGAGGGAACCAACCAGGGCGGGCTGATCGATGGCGGTGTGTTCACCATCAACGACGGTGTGAACCCGGTCGTCGTCTTCGAATTCGACCTCGACGGCACGTCGTTGCCGAGCAGCATCCCGGTCACGCTGCCGACCACGCCGACTCCCACCGAATCGGCCGATCTGGATGTCTTCCGAAACACCATCGCCACGAACATCGCCGCGGCGATTGCGACCCAAGCGGGGAACCTGAACGTCGATGTGCGGGTGGACGGGCCACGGGTCATCATCGGTTCGGAACGGAACACCCGGGTCGATGTCGCGACCAGCGGATTGGTGACTGCACCGCGGACGCTCGGATTGCAAGTACCCTCGGCGGGAGCCGATGTCGGCGGCGTACAGGCTGGCGAAACGTTTGAAATCAGCAACGGCACGTTTGTGCAGGGATTCCAATTTGTCGACTCCACTCGACCGACGCCGGCACCCGGTTTCATCGGCATCAACATCGATCCGCTGCCGGGGCCGCCGACGCTGCCGCTCGGTGCCAACGCGGTCGCCACTGCCATTCAGAATGCGATTTTGAGCTCGGCCTTGGAATTGACCCCGACGATCATCGGAACCACCGTGTACCTGGACTTGCCCGCCAGCGGTTCGGCCACCGTTCCTTCGGGGCAATTGCGTCCGGTCGGAGTCAGTCGCACACCGGCTGACGGCGATTTGATCACCTTCACGCCCAACGACGGCAGTGCGCCGGTCATCTTCGAGATCAACCGCACCGACGAACGAGACACAAACGGCAACATCTTCGACGATGGTGTTTCCGATCAGAACCACATTCCGATCAACATCAGCCGTTTGACCACCGGCAACGAGTTGGCCGCGATCGCCGCTGGCGAAATTCAGGCCCGTTCGATTCCGGGCTTGTCGCCCAACGACGTCAACCCGATCAATGGCGGCATCCTCAAGATCGGGGGACAGCCCGGATTGCTGCTGTCGGTCTCCGGCACCAGCCTGGAAGTCATCGGCTCGCCGGACGTGACCGGCCCCTCGACGTTGCAGATCTTTGGACCGCTTTTGATCTCGGTTCCGTTCACCGCACCCAATGACGGTGACAGCTTTATCATTCTGGACAACAGCGGAACCCCGATCAATTTCGAGTTCGATTCCAACAACATCTTGAACAATCCCAACGCGGTTCGGATCCTGTTCTCGCGGTTTGATGATCAAGACACCGTTGCCACCTCGGTCGTCAACGCGATCAATGGATCGACGGTCGGACTGACGGCCACCAACCAGGGCGGTGGGACGATCTCGCTGGGATTGATTCCCTCCTCACGCGTGGACACGACGAACACGTCGCTGACCAACCGGCGTGGGATCGTCAGCGATGGCGAGCGGATCACCATCACCCAGGGTACCCTGTCGGTGACGTACGAATTCGAATCGGTCAACAACGGCGGCGGCGTGACGGGTAGCAATGTGCCGGTTCCGTTTGAACCCGGTTCGACCCAGCAAGCCGTCTCGGACAGCCTGGCCGCCGCGATCACGAACAATCCGCGTGGATTGAATCTGAGTGCCGCGGTGGAATTCGACAACACGGTCAGCCCGCCGGTGCCCCGCGTCGCCCTTCGCGACCTGCCCGGCACGGTCGTCGACGTGACCGCCGCTCCGTCGCTGATTTTGACCGGCGTCCCCGGTGGTGCGATCCCGATCAGCATCTCGCCGGCCGATACGCCGTTCGACATCAAGCAAGCGATCCTTTCGGCGATCAACTCAGTCAACCAAGGCCCCGACGGTGTGGTCACGACCCTGGCCGCACAGGACCGCGGCGGTGCGACCTTGTTCGTTGAAAACAGCGTCCTGATCGACGGGCCGCTGACGAACTACTTCCTGCCTGCGATTCGCGACATCCAAGGCAACGCGTTGGAAGCGAACCGGCCGGACAACACGACACAGTTCACGATCTTGATGCCCACGGTCGGACTGGATTTCGGTGATGCACCCGACCCCGTCCTTAACATTCCCGGACGCTACCCGACCCGATTGGTCAACGACGGGGCTCGCCACGTGGTGACCGATGGGTTGTACCTGGGAACGACCATCGACGCCGATCTTGACGGACAATCGTCCGTGGGAGCCGATGGAGATGACGCGTTGACGGGGGTTTCGACCACCGGCACCCTGTTCTCGGTGACCACGGTCAACGGTTCAACGGCCGTGAATGTGAACATCGCGACCGTGGACCCGACCACCCGTGACGGCGATACGATCACGATCAACACCGGCGTCCGGACCGCGACGCTGGAGTTCGACCTGAACGGACGCTTCGACGAGGACCATTACGCGATCCAACCGACCGATCCGACTTCGGTTGATTCGATCCTGCAGGCCATCGCTGCGGCGATCGCCGAAAGTCCCGTCGAACCGGCGGCGATCGATTTCGTCTCGACCAGCATCGTGATCAGCGGTGATGACGAAGACGGCGTCTCGTTCTCCAGTTATCGAAACCCCAGTGGAGTGTTCAACTCCAATGTCGTCACGCCGATCACCTTCACCGTTACCGGCAGCGGCATCCTGCAAGGCTGGATCGATTACGACGGCGACGGCGACTGGAGCGAAAGCGAAGCGATTGCCTTCTTCGATCCCGGTGCCGATCCCAACACCGCGCGGCCGCGCACGTCGCTGGCACTGACCGGTGATGGAACGCGACCGTTCACTTTCGACACGTACGTTCCCGACTCGGCGCCCGCACCGCTGTTCCCGACCTACACCACCGCGCGATTCCGGTTCTCGCGAACCGGAAACCTCTCGCCGGTCGGTTTGTCACTCAGCGGTGAAGTCGAAGACTATCAGGTGCTGTTGCTCAACGGTGAGCCGCCGCAACTCAATGCCAACACCACCACGCGACGTTTCTCCGTCGATGAAGGCCAGGTCCTGCAAGCCCTGGACATCGACGGCAACCTGACCGGGACGGTGCCAACGGATGACGGACTGTTGGTCGGTGTGTTTGATCGTGACGGCGACCCCGTGTCGATCTTGCCCGAAGACGCCACGGTCCGCGACCTGTTCACCGAAGACGGAACCTTCGCCGGCGAACTGGACCTGGACACCAACGGAACCTTCACCTTCCGGCCCGAAGAAAACTTCAACGGAAGCATCTCGTTCTTCGCCCGGGTGACGGATATCAAGTCCAATCCGGAGGAGCAACTGGTCAACGATACGGCGATCACCGTGACGATCGACGTGTTGCCGGTCAATGACAAACCTTTCGCGACCGAAACCGATGTGATCACCACGGCGACGATCGACGAAGACCAAATCACGATCTTCCGCGCCGAAGACCTGATCGATCCGTTCTACGCGGCCGGACCGGATAACGAGCTGAACCAACAGCTGATCTTCCAATCGGTCTCCAGCCAGAACTTGGGCGATTCGATTTCGGCGCTGGGGGGGATTTTGGAAATCCTGCCCGACGGACGCAGCGTTCGCTATACACCGCCGACCGATTACAACGGCGACATCCCGGATGTGTTCAACTTTGTCGTCGCGGATGTCCCCGGTGGCAACTTGATCGCCCAAGCCGCGGACAAGCCGGGCACCGTTTCGATCACGATCAACGCGGTCAACGACCCGCCGATCGCCGGCGGTGATTTCTTCAACGCCGTCGAAGATCAGAACCTGGTGATCGCGATCAACGGCGGCGGTTCCATTGTCGGCATTCTGGACAATGACCGCCCCGGTCCCCAGAACGAGATCGATCCCCCGGAAAGTCAAACCATCAGTCTGCCCGAGGACCAGTTCCCGCTGACGACGAACCGCGGTGGGATCGTTCGGTTGCAGACCAACGGACAATTGCTCTACACCCCGCCGGGGTTGTATAGCGGCCCGGACGGCTTCACCTATCGCATCGTCGATAGCCTTGGTGCCGAATCGACCGGTTTGGTCTCGCTCGATGTGGGCGGTGAAAACGACGCGCCGATTTTCCAAGGCGTCGACGGCCAAAAGGACGCGCAAAACGAACCGGTCGAAACGATCTCCTTGGCCGAAAGCAAACCGAATGCCCAGTCCACGGTGTACGACCTGGATACCTGGTTCACGGATCCGGAAAACGACACGCTGTCCTATCAGGTCACCAGCAGCAATCCCTCGATCGTGCAGGTGAATTTGCAGGGCAGCACGTTGACGCTGACTCGCCCGGCCTTCGCGTTCGGTTCGGTCGCATTGACGGTGCGGGCCTTCGACGGCAACGTGACGACCGAGCAAGAGGTGACCGTTTCGATCATCAACGAAAATGATTCGCCCCTGGTCATCGGATCACTGGATCCGCTCGAAGGAGACGAAGACGAAGTCACCCGTCGCGAACTGACGAGTGTCTTCAGTGATCCCGATGGGGATACGTTGAACTACGCGGTCGCGAGGCTCGGTTCAATCATTCGTCCCTCCGATGCTCAGATCGCCGCTCATCCGTTGATCCAATCCATCGATTTCGAGGGAGACCAAATCGTCATCACGCCGAAGGCGGATCAGTTCGGTGAGGTCACGATCGAAATCGAAGCCAGTGACGGATCGTTCCGCGTCAGCGATAGCTTCACCCTGACGATCAATCCGGTCGCCGACGCGCCGGTTGCCGTCGCCGACAGCTACAACGTCGCGATCGGGTCCACCCTGAAAGTGCTCAATCCGGCAAACGGCTTGCTGCGAAACGACAGCGATGCCGACGGTGATCCGATTTCGGTCGATCTGGCCACGGTCACACCACCGGCGCTCGGAACGCTGGACCTCAATGCCGACGGAACGTTCACCTACACCAGCAACGCCGGCGACGTCGGTTCGGTCGACACGTTCACCTACCGTGTCGTCGATGCCCCCTCCACCGGATCGCCGCGGTTCAGCGAGTTCCGTACCGTGACGCTGACGCTGTCGCAATCGCGTTACCAGAACCCGATCCGGGGGATGGAATCTGACGTGACGGCCGATGGGAACATCTCGCCGATCGATGCCCTGCGGGTGATCAACTTCCTGGCACGGCGGGCACCGAGTTCCGGTCAAGTCGCCGTTGCCGACATCGGCTCTGGCCCGCCGGACTTCTACGACGTCGACGGAAACGGTTTCGTCAACCCGTTCGATGCCTTGCTCGTGATCAACACGCTCGCGCAGCGGCAAAACGCAGGTCAAGGCGAAGGCGAACAGATTGGCCGAGAACTTTCGGCATCCAGCACCGTTTCCTTTGCAACGGCAAACTCGGACTTCCTACCGACGACCAACATCGAGCGGTCGATCGAGCGAGAGCAAGAAACGTTGACGGTCGCCGATTCGACCGATGCCCTGCTGACCGCCGGCATCAACATCGAACCGGTCTCGTCACAGCAAGCAGGGTCGGTTCTGATCGAAAGCTTGGCCGAAACGCCCAGCAACGAATCGATCGATCACGCGATGGCCGACTTGTTGACGGAGCTAGATGACGCGTTGGAACTGTAAGAACCGTGAATGCCGTGCGGCCGCCCCCCGGGTCGCCGGCGGTCGACGGAAACCGCTAACGTGGTTTTCGCTAACGCAATTGCCGGCCGTTTGTCGGTCCATGAACCCTTATTATACTAAACGTTTGCACCCCTAAGGCCTTGCTCGTGACGGCTCGCTTGCATTCCCCGACGCGACAATACCGCAATTCAATCCGCCACCGGCGTGTCCCTTTCGGCCGCGCTCGGCCCCTACACTGGAGCTCGGTGCTACCGAGCGACTGAACACTCCCTGCTGGATTTGAGCCGAATTTTTCGTCAGCGGCCCGGCGCTGACACCACTCGATGAAGTACTCGTCGAGCCACCTTGTTTTATCATTTTTGATTTTTGGGATTCCCCGATGAGCTTTCGAAGCCTTGGTAACCGTGTCAGGAACCTCGCCGAGCGACGCCACGATCGGCAGCGCGCGCAAAAGCGTTTTCAAACGCGACGGAACCTCGTCCAGCAATTGGAAGACCGGCGTTTGCTGGCCGGACCGGAGCTGATTGCGATCCGTCCCGATTCGGGGGCCCTGCTCCGCAACGGCGACACGTTGAATGTTGCCCCGAGCGAGTTCAATCTGCAGTTCCGCGCCGGTGCGGATATCAACGAAAGCACGATCACGACCGATTCGGTCAAGCTGGTCCGCAGCGGTGGCGATGGGACCTTCGGCGATGGCAACGAAGTCGACGTCGCGATGGGCTACGTCGGTCTGGAAACCCCCGGTGATACCGATCCGACCAATCTGCAACGGATCGTCTTCCGACCCTCCAGTTCGGCATCGTTCAACTCGACCGATCCGGCCGCGGCGTTGCCCGACGACACCTACCAAATCCAAGTGTTCGGTTCCGGTGCCGACGTGCTCACCAACCTCAGCGGTGAAGCGTTCAACGGCGGGGTCGATGAATTCACCACCTTCCGCCTGGATCGTGGTGCCCAGGTGGTCGCGGTCGTTCCCCAACCGATCAGTTACAACCCGCTGTCCCAAGCTTCCGATGAGATCGTCGTCTACTTCGACGACCAACCCTTGGATCCGACACAGGTCATCGACCCCGCCTATTATCGGCTGGTCAACACGTCGGGCTCGATGACTTCGGCCGATGATTCGACGATGCTCGCCGAAACGGTCACTTATGATTCGGACGCCAATCGCGTCACGTTGAAATTTGCGTCGGCCATCCCCGAAGGCAACTATCGGCTTGATATCGGTCAGTCCGGCGGCGACAACTCGACCCCCTCGACGGCCATCCAGGTGGGCAGCCTGAATTCCAGCAACGCGTTTGCCCAAAACGGATTCCTCGGTGATTTCGGCGGCGTCAACGACAACGCGGCCGACGTGGACCTTTACAGTCTGCAGCTTTCCGCCGGAAGCACGTTGACGGTCAACGTTTCGCCGCAGGCGGCGGGGCTGAACACTAGGCTTCGCTTGCTGCAGTTCCCCGGCGGAACCGAAGTCGAACTGGACAACGTCATCGCCGGTCCGGACTTGGACAACGTGTTGAGTTTCCCGGTCGCGGTCTCCGGCAATTACTTCGTCGAAATCACCAGCGCCGATGGTTCGACGGGGTCGTACCTGCTCAACGCCGCGGTGACCGCCAGCCCGATTTCGACCGACGACGACAACTCGACGTTTGACAGCGCCACCGATCTCGGCACGCTCGGGTCGGCCGATCTGCGCATCACGTCAAGTATCCGTCGCCAACCGATCCCGATTCCGCCGCGGGCCGGCAGCGAAGACGAACCGGGGCACCGCCAAATCCAACGTGAAGCCCACATCGGCGCCCGGGGCACACAGCCGACGGTGCCCGCGGCTATCCGCACGGTCACTTACTACTTCCCTGACACACTGGGCGTCGACACCAACGGCGACCCCTACATCAACCTGATCACCGCAAAGGAAAAACAGATCATCCGCGAGATCTTCGAGATCTACGCGCAGCTTTCGGGTTATGAATTCATCGAGTCGCCCGCCACCGCCCCCGGCGGCGGTCAGTTGATGATCGGCAAGGGCGACTTCCGTGCGGTCAGTCCCGGACTCGGTCCCAACGACGGCGTGGCTGGGCTGGCCAGTGGTGGCTTTGCGCTGGCAAACGGTGCCATCTATGACCAGGCCAACCGATTCTTCGGCGATGGTTTCACCACGGTGATGTTTCACGAGATCGGTCACTCCCTGGGGCTGGGACACTCGTATGACATTCCGTCCAACATGGGCAGCGGCGTCCCCAACGATGTGTTGCCCGGCGATCATGATGTCGTGCACATGCAACGAATCGTGCCGCCAAATTCTACCGACATCGACATGTACGGCTTCACGCTGGCCCAGTCGGGGCAGTTGCGAGCCGAGACGATCGCCGAGCGGTTGGCCACACCCAGCTTGCTCAACACCGCGATGTCGCTCTATCAGGAAGTTGATGGCCAGTGGGAATTGATCGCCCGCAACGACCAATATTTTGGATCCGACTCGTTCCTGGACTTGCATCTCGAAGCGGGCAACTACTCGATCGGCATCACCAGCACCGGTAACACCGACTACGACCCGAACGTTCCCGATTCCGGTTACGGCGGCACCACCGACGGTGCGTATGATTTACAACTGTCCTTCCAGGCCGAACAGGATGGCGTGTTGCTCGACGCCGACGGCACCGCCTTTGACGGAGACGCCGACGGCACCCCCGGTGGTGTGTATTCGTTCTGGTTCCAATCCAACGACCCGGACACGACGATCTATGTCGGCAAGCAGAGCGACACGACGCCCGGACCGGAAGGCAACGGGCGGTTGTCCAGTCCCTTCGACACGGCCCAATCCGCCCTGCGGCAGGCGGGTAACCGTATCGTCGTCCCACTCGACGGCGCCGATTCGATCAACGAGGGCGAACGTTTCGTCATCGATGACGGCACCAATGTGGCCACGTTCCGCTTCGGTACGTTAGGATCCAATCCGGTCGACATCAGCGCAGCCAACACCGCCGCCGATGTGGCTGCCGCCATCCAAGCGGCGATCAACAACGCCAAAACGGCCGGACGCCTCAGCGCCTCGGTCAACGTCAGTGTGTCGACGCGGATCGTTCAATTCTCGGGCATCAACAACCTCAACATCGCGGGTTCGCCCACGTTGATTGCTACGCCCAATCCGGTCCGGATTCTGGCCAACGGCGGCGACGACCTGGACATCGCGACGGCCTTTGACAACCGTCCGTACCTGATCGGGCAGGACACCTCCGGAAACGCGCTCGATGATGGAGCGGAATTCCTGGTGCCGCAGGGCGTCAACGTGATGATCGAAGCCGGCGCCCTGTTCAAGATGCGTCGAGCGAACCTGGACGCCGGGACGTCGTCGAGCAACCTCGTCCGCAGCAACTCGTCGATTCAGGTGCTGGGAACTCCCGAACAATCGGTTCTGTTCCGTTCCTATCACAACGACTCCGTCGGGGGGGATTCCGACGGCGTCGGCCCGGGAACCTCTCCCGGGGACTTCGGCGGCATCGTGTTCCGCGGCGATTCTGACCTGGATGCCAATGGCATTTATCTGAACTATGTCAACCACGCCGACATCGACAACGGTGGTGGGAATGTCTTCGTCGACGCCAACGAGTTGCCGTTCGCGCCGATTTATGTGACCGACGCGCGGCCGACGATTTCGTTCAACCGCATCACCAATGCCAAGAGCCCGGCGATCTCGGCGAGCCCCGATGCGTTTGACGACTCGAACGACCGAATCGGACCGGACATTCGCGGCAACTTCCTCGCCGACAATGCGGTCAACGGTCTGTTCATTCGGGTCAAGACATCGCTCGGTTCCACGCTCGACAAATTGACCGTTTCGGGTCGTTTCAACGACACCGACATTACGCACGTGTTGAGCGAAAACCTGATCATTTCCGGCGCCGCCGGCGGTCCAGTCTTGACCCCCGCAGGCCAACTGGTCGCGCGTGCGGCCGGTCGTCTGGTCGTCGATCCCGGTGTGGTCGTCAAACTGGATCAATCACGGATCGAGGCCGAACGCGGTGCCGGCGCGTTGATCGCCGAAGGCACGTTGAATCGCCCCGTGATCTTCACCTCCATCGCCGATGATCGTTACGGCGGAAGCGGGTCGTTCAACTCCGATCCGACCAGCGGCCCCTCGCCCGCACCTGGGGATTGGGGCGGTTTGTACTTCGGCCAATCGACCTCCGGCAGCATCGACAACGCGTTGATCGCCTACGGCGGTGGTTCGACACCGATCGAAGGCGACGCTGCTCCCTTCAACGCGGTCGAAATTCACCAAGCGGACGTCCGGATCGCCAACAGCACGCTACAGTCCAACGCCGGCGGCGGTGGCGGTGGATTGCGAAACGGTCGTGGCGCGCACGCCAATGCCGCGATTTACGTCCGCGGGGCGCAGCCGATCATCGTGGACAACACGATCATCGACAACAACGGACCGGCGATCAACATCAACGCCAACGCGATGCGATGGGAAACCCAACGCGACTCGGGACGCACGACCGGGCCGATCGATCGCTATTCCCAGTTCGATGACAACAAAGGCCCGTTGGTGCGGCTGAACGAACTGGACGGCAACTCGATCAACGGGATGCAGGTCCGGGGCGAACTGTTGACGACCGAGACCTATTGGGAAGACACCGATATGGTCCACGTGATCGCCGGCGAAGTCATCGTCGGCAATCACCACACCTACAGCGGATTGACTCTGCAAAGCAGCAACTCCGAAAGCCTGGTCATCAAAGCGACCAACGGTTCGGCCGGTTTCACCGCCACCGGAAGCCCGCAGGAGATCATCGATCGCATCGGCGGCACCATCCATGTGCTGGGAACCCCCGGACACCCGGTGGTGCTCACCTCGCTTGCCGATGACTCGGTCGGCGCCGGGTTCACACCCAGCGGTGCGCTCAACAGCAACACCAACAACTCGGCCAATCCCACGACCGGGGCGGCCGGCCAGTGGCGAGGATTGCTGTTCGATGAATTCAGCAACGACCGCAACGTTGCGATCGTCCGCGAAGCGGAAAACCCGTTGACCAACGGCAGAGATGTCAACAGCAACGTCGTCGTCGCACAGAACCTGGGCGTGATCGCTCCGGATCAGAAAAGCGGTGACGAAAACCGTCGACTCGGTTTTGTGGTCAAAGGCTACATCAGCCCGACCAACCCGGACGACGTCGATGTCTACAGCTTTAACGGAACCGCGGGGACGGAAGTCTGGATCGATATCGATCGCACCGACACCAACTTGGACGCCGTTGTCGAAATCATCAACGCCTCCGGTACCGTACTCGCTCGATCGGTCCGCTCCGGCACTGCCGACCCCGGCAACCTGAACGCCGCCACGCTGATCAAGAACCCCTTGCTCGGCGGGGACCACTACACCCAGAATTTCCGTGATCCCGGTTTCCGTTATACCCTGCCCGGTACACCGGGTCAGACCGGCACCTATTTCGTTCGCGTCCGCAGCAATCCTGCGGCGCTCGGTGACGTCACCCAGATTCGCGGTGAAAGCCGAGGTGAGTACCAGTTGCAAATCCGGCTCGACCAGGTCCAGGAGTTCCCCGGTTCGACGGTCCGTTACGCCGACATTCGCAATGCCCAAACGGGAATCGATGTCCGTGGATTGCCCGCCCACAGCCCGCTGATCGGTGAAGCCGGCGAAACCAATGCCGCCAACCAGACCTTCGATCAGGCCCAACAACTGGTCAACCTGCTGGAAACCGATCTGGCGGCGTTGGGGATCTCCGGAAACATCTCCAGCGAAACCGACGCGGATTGGTACCGCTTCCGGTTGGACCAAACCGGCGTCCAGGTGATTCCCGGCGTCAATGACAGCGCCGGCACGATCGCGGTGGTGCTGGATCTGGATTATTCCGACAAAGCGGTCCGTGCGGACACCACCGTTGCGGTCTTTAACGAAGACGGCGACCTGGTCTTCATCGGACGAGATTCCAACGTCGAAGACGATCGTAATGCGTCTGCCGACGGCAGCATCGACGATCTGAGCCGCGGATCCCTGGGGAACAAAGACGCTTACATCGGCCCGATTCACCTGACACCCGGTGGCGAGTTCTTTGTCGCGGTGATGAGTGATCGACTGTTGCCGACCGCGCTGACCGGCGTCTTCCAAGCCAACCCGGCCAACCAGGGTAACGGCCTGGTCCGACTCGAACCGGTCAACTCGGTTTCCCGGATCGTCGAAGATCACCTCGGATTCCAAGGCTACTCCTCGCGCGGAATCGACATCCTTCCCGAGACGCCGCAGGGGCTGTTTGACATCAACACGTTGACCGGCGTCGGTATGAATGTCAAACCGTTCACGCTTCAGGACGTGGCGCTCTACGTCGCAACCGACGAACCGGAGAACGACAACAGCAATCGCAACAGCGACCATCTTTACACCGTCGATCCCTTTCAGAGTTCGCGTTGGTTGACGCGTGTCACCGACGGCGGTGGGATCAACGGCGGCGTCAACGACGTGCAAGACGTGGTGATTCGAACCGACGGTCGTATGTATGGCTATCAACGACTCAACGACAACACGTCCAGCGTTGGCGCGTTGGTCAACATCGATCCCGAAACCGGTAATATCACGCTGGTCGGCAACGACAACATCAACGGGCAGACCCCCACGCCGAACACGTCGTCGTATTCCAACCAGATTCAAGACAATATTTCGCGGGTCCGTCGCGCCGACCAGTTCACGACATCCGACGAAGTCGATGCGTTGACGTTCCGACGTGTCGGAACGACTGGTCCCGCCACGGCGCCGACGCCGATTTACGACGTGTATTATGCCGTCCGTGAATCCGACAATTCGTCAAAGCTGTACCTTGCGACCGAAGATGGTGACGCAAGCTTGACGTTCAATGCCCGCAATACGTACGGGGTCAAAGGGGACATTCAACCGTCCGACGTCGCCTACCAGACCTACAACATGACGGTGCGCGGCACGCCTCCGGCCAACGGGCCGACTCCCCAGACGACGATCCGCATCAAGTCCAAGATCGCCGGTCTGGCCGGTGCGTTCGACTTGGTCATCAACCCGTTCCGTCCCAACAACACCAACGCCGTCGTCAACGTCGCCGGCAATACGATCACGTTGACACTCGGCGGCACCGGCGGCCCCCCGATCACCGGCGCGCCGACGGCCCAAGCGATCGTCGATGAGATCAACAACGACCCGGTCGCCAGCCAACTGATCACCGCGGTGATCTACAGCGGCAATGCGGACAACCGTGGAAACGGTGCGCCGGGAACACTGGCGATCACGGCGAACGCGACGTTGTCGACTGCCGCCAGTGACGGCGCCAACGGACCGCTTGTCGGACGCGTCACCGGATTGTCGTTTGCCAACTTCTTCGGCACCGGCAACCTGTACGGGGTCACCGACGCGGGCGAGTTTTTGGAGATCAGTCCCTTCACCGGCGACGTGATCAATCGCGTCGATGCGACCAACGCGATCGGCGTGCCGAACTTGGAATTCCAAGGTCTCACCCTCGGTCCGCAAAACGTCGAAGGCGGCGCGTACAAGAACGTCCTGTTCGCCGTCACGACCGACGGCCAACTCGTCGCCTTTGACACCTCCGGAAACGGATTCGTGGCCTTCGAATCCGGCGGCGCGGCGCAGTTGCTGACCACCGGTGCCGGTCCCGACGGCGGCTTCTTTACCTTGACAACCGATGCGGGCCTGTTTGGTCGGCAAACCACCGATCCGATCGCCGCCGACGCTCCGTCTTACTTGAGCGTGAACGAAACGCAGTCCATCAACACGACCGGTTCCGGCACCGGCGGGACGTTCACGTTGTCGATGGTGGTCGATCAAGGTGCCGTCACCAGTCCTGCCTTTGATATCGATGCGACACAGACGTTGATCACGGTCCAGGACGCATCCGATTTCCCGGCCACCCCGTTTAATATCCAAATCGGCAGCGAGCAGATGCGCGTCGATTCGGCCGCGGGCAATGCATTGACAGTGACCCGTGGTATCAACGGAACGTTTGCGACGACGCACGCCGACACCGCGACAGTGTTCGAGAAAGTGACGTCGTTGACGACCAGCACCCTGTCGCTTCCCGGCAGCGATTTCCTTTCCTCAGCGATCAACGACACGACGTTGACGATTCCGGTCCTCGATGCGAGCGCATTCCCCGCGGTACCGTTTACGATCCGCATCCAAGATGAAGAGATGCAGGTCAACTCGGTCGACACGATTGCCAACGAGTTGACGGTAGACCAGCGGGGTGACAACGGCACGGCGTCCGCACACCACCGAAACTTCAGCCAAGTGTTGATCGTTTCGGAGACCCTGACCGTTCTCGACGCGACACCGTTCCCGGCGTTCGGCGGATTTAATATTCGAATCGGCGGTGAAGACTTGCGAGTCACCGGTGTGGTCCCGAATCCGGGCGATTTCGGTGCCGAATTCTCGGTCATTCGCGGAGCCAACGGAACGCCGCCGGCCAATCATGCCTTCGGGACCGAGGTGGCACGAGTCGACACCACGGGCGCGATTCCCTACAACGCATCGAATTTCCAGATCCGTTTGGCGATCGCGGCACTGCCCTTCGTCGGCGGCCTGGGCAACGTGAATGTCACCGGCGGCCCGTTGAACGGCCTGGCGGTTTCAAACCCGGTCAGCGTCGAGTTCATCGGCGCGCTGGCTGCCAAGGACTTGCCTTTGCTAACCGCGGACGACACCGGATTGGTCGGTGACGAGATTCAGCAAATCTCACTCGATCCCCGGGTCAACGACGGCGACTTTGCGATGAGTTTCCTGGGCGCGACGACCGGCCAGTTGGCGTGGAACGCGTCGGCAAGTGATGTCCAAACGGCGTTGGAGAACCTCGCTACGATCGGTCCCGGCAACGTGATCGTCACCGGAACGACCCTGGCGGTCGGGCCGCTGAGCATCCGATTCACCGGTGATCTGCAGGACAGCAATGTGTCGCTGATCACGGTGCCCGCTGCAGCCGAAAACCTGTTGCAAAACGAGATTCAGCAGTTCAACGTCACCGGCGGCCCCAACGGCGGTAACTTTACGCTGGAACTCGCCTCCGGACCCGTCACGGGCACCTCGGATCCGATCGCCTGGGATGCCCCGGTGGCCGCCATTCAGACGGCGTTGGAACAAGGTATCCCGGCACTCAACGGTAACATTATCGTGACCGGAACGGGCGCGCTGCCCGGCGGCACGATCAATATCGAGTTCACCGGGGCACTGGCGAGCACCGATATCGCCCAGTTCACGTTCAACAACGCGCTGACCGGTGGCACATCGCCGACGATCGTCGTCACGACGGTCCAGACGACCAATGCACCCGCGCCTTCGATCGTCGAAACGCGTGCCGGGGTCAACGTCGACGTGCCGATCGCCCCCGCAACGGATGGCGTCTTGAGCGTCCGCGACGCGTTGATCGATCTGCCGACCTTCAACCCGGCCGACGTGATGGCCGCCGGTGTTTTGAATCCTCCAGGAAACGGGGTCCTGTTGAACTTCGTCGGTCAGTATGCGGGCGTCGATGTTTCACTGCCGGAAATCGACAACTCGTTGAACTTGCCCTCGACCGATGCGAGTATCAGCGTGCAAGCCGCTGTCGGATCCGGGGTCGCCGGTAGCTTCATCATGGACGTATCCGGACTCAATGGGTTTGGCGCCGATGCGATCGGATTGGCGTTCTCGCCGCTGGACTTCAATCTCTGGCACCCGACCTCGCTCCGCGCCACCGACGCCGGACACGGGATCAACGAAGCCGAAGATGACACGCGGGTTCCCAGTGACATCAGCGAGGCCTACCGCACGCCGGGAAGCTTCCGGAACTTTGACCAAGACGAAGGCGGCGTGAGCTACCAATTTGGTCTGGAACAATGGGTCCTGAACCAAAACTCGGACTCCGAACACTACCTGCAGTACCTGCCGGGCGTGAACGCCCAGTACGGCATTCTGACCACCGAGTTCCATGCCGACCTGAGCAGCAATCCGGCCATCGTGGGAGACGTTGGCAACGGCGTCCAAGGGTCGTACAACCTGCCCGGCGGCGGTTACGGAACGTTGGAAACCGGCGCGTTCGATTTGGACGGGTCGGTTCCGGCGGATCGCCCGACGTTGTACTTCAGCTACTTCCTGGAAACCGAGGGACACGATGGCTCCGACCTCGATTCCGATGGCGAGGATCCGTTCCGCGACAGCGCTCGCGTCTTCATCTCACGCGACGACGGTGCCACCTGGGAGCTGGTCGCATCGAACAACTCGCAGCTCAGTGCCGCCGATCCGACCGATTTCGGCGGAACCGCTGAATTGCCTGGATTCCTCTCGCACCTGTCCGACGCCGGGCTCAATAGCGCGACGCCACGACCGCAGAGCCAGCAGATCGTTCAAGAGTTGTTTGACAACACCGGCCAATGGCGACAAGCCCGCGTCGACTTGTCGCAGTACGCCGGTCTTTCCGGATTGAAGTTGCGGCTCGATTTCAGCTCGGCCGGTTCGGTCAACGACGCCACGCTCGGTCGCATCGACGGTGAGTACGATCCCACCGCCGCGACCGATGTCGCTCCGTTCGGCGAGTACGTCAGCACGACAAGCAACGCGCGGTCGATTCGATCGCTCGACAACCAACATCAAGGGTTCTTTGTCGACGACTTCATCATCGGATACGCCGAACGTGGTGAGATGGTCACCGGCACCAACGGGGACGCGGGGTTGACGAACCTGTACGCCGGCACCAGCCGCACCCGTGATCGCGATCCGGAACAGTTCCCCGACATCGTCAACGGACCGTATCAATTGGAGATTCGCCGGACGGACGAGCACGTGCTGCTGACCCCGGTCGGTCCCGTCGTCGGTGCAATTTTTGACACCAACGACCGTCACGTGGATGAAGCAAGCGAGACGGCGCTCCTATCCTTCGAACCCGCCACGTTTGTTCCCAGCTTGTTGCCCCAAGACACCACGGTGCTGGGCGGATTCACCGCTTCGGAAATCTCGCCCTGGTCGGTCACCAACCTCAATCCAAGCACCGGCATCAATAGTTTGCAATCCGGCCCGGTCGGAACCAATCGTGTCTCGATCTTCGAGGTCACGCGAGCCGAATTGGGATCGCTTTCCGACACCGCCGGTGTGATCCGATTCTCCTACGACGTCAACTCGGCGCTCGAGACACACGGGTTGCGATTCTTGATCGATGGCGTTCCGCAGCGATTGGTCAACGACTCGGGCGAAGAGCCGATTCTCGATCCGACGCTGGCCTCCGGTGTGACCGGTTACGTCACGGCCGAATTCACATTCGGTTCGGGCAACCCGACCTTCACGTGGGTGTACGACTTCACCGACACCGCACCGCCGCAGGGCGACAACCGTGCTTTCATCGACAATGTCCAACTGCTACAGGGCGGCACGGGGTTGCTGGCTGATCGCAACCGCGAACGTGCTCAAGGCAACCTGATTCTCGATTCGAATTTCATCAGCAACTCGTCCATTCTCGGCATCAACGTCGAGCCGGGAACGACAGAAGCCGGAGGCAGCGTTCCGCATCCGGGGTCGACGATCAACTTCCCTCAGTTGAATACCCAGCGACTAGTGCCCGGCGTTGTCATCCAGAACAACGTGATCTCCGGATCATCCGGAATCCGTTTCGCCGGTGAGACGACCGCGATCCCACAACGTCCCGTTCCCTTCGGCCGGCTGATCAACAACACGCTGGTCGGCGGCGGGCGGTCGGGTACCGGGATCGAAATTGTGGGGCTGGCCAGCCCTACGTTGATGAACAACTTGATCACGGATTTCGATCGAGCAATCACCGACGGCGGAACCGGAACGGTCATCCGTTCGAACTTCTTCCAGAACAACACCAACAACGGCAACACCGGCAGCGGCGTGCTGACCGCACCGGCGACCGCACCGTTGTTCTTGGATGCCGCAAGCGGCAATTACTACCTGGACAGTTCGTCGGCGGCGGTCGACAGTTCGCAGAACACCGAGCAAGATCGCCTGAACTATCTGACGTTCAAAACGGAGCTTGGAATCCCCGCGTCTCCGATCAATGCACCGCTGCGTGACGCGTTCGGTCAACTCCGAGTCGACCCGAATGCATCGGCGTTGGGTGATCGTGGAGCGTTGGAAGACACCGATGTCGATGCACCCTACGCGGTGATTTTGAACCCGGTCGATAATGATTCCGAAGGCAACGATCGCGATCCGAGCGACACGGTGATTTGGGTGACCGATCCGCTGTTGGAGAACTTCACGATCTTCCTGGGTGACGGCCGCGATCCGAATTCGCCGTTCGAAGGCACCGGGGTGGACGGATTGACCGTCGATGATCCCAACGACGATGCGATCTCGGACCAGGCGATTGAGATCACCCAAAACGGGGTCCCGTTGGTCCAGGGCGTTGACTACGTCGTCGGTTACAACGAACTCAGTGGCATCCTGCGTCTGACGCCGCTGTCGACGCTCTGGGAACCGTCCAGCGTTTACATCATCAACTTGGACAACACGCTGATCGCCGACCGCGCGGGCAACCTGTTGCGATCGAATCAACGCAATGGTGATACGCGATTCACGATCATCATTCCCGACGTGGAAATCGATTTCGGTGACGCCCCGGACACGTATCGCACGCTGCTGGCCAGTGACGGGCCACGACATGTCATCGCCGAAAGTGGCATGCCGATTCTCGGCGGTGTGATCGACGGCGACGACGATGGCAACCCGTCGGTCGGTGCCGTCGGCGATGACTTCACCGGAACCGGTGGCGATGACGATGGTCTGACCGTCGGATGTTCCTAGGGACGCCGACGACCGCCGGGCTGATCCTGGCCGACGGCACCGTTTCTCCGACGTCCAATTCGGCCGACGTGATCGCGTTCCTGGATCGCAATGATCGCGCCGGTGCCGTGCTGCCGATCATGGTCACCGGCAGCGGCAAACTGGACATCTGGGTCGACCTGAACATCGACGGCGACTTCTTGGATCAAGGCGAAAAACTGGTCTCCGGGTTGGATGTCGTCGATGACGTCAACCAGGTCCGCGTGTTCACCCCGGCCAACGCCAAGACGGGCCTGACCTACGCCCGCGTGCGGATTTCCACAGCCGGCAGCTTTGATCCGTTCGGATTGGCGATCGGCGGTGAAGTCGAGGACTACCAAGTCAACATCGTCGATATCGCCGAACCGTTGCCCGACCACGATGCTTACACCGTCGATGAAGACGACGTTCTGGTCGTCGACGGAACCTCCGGCAGCCAGGCGTCGTTGATGGCCAATGACAGTCTGCCGACTGACGAGTTCGTGCACAGTCTGGTCGTCATCGATCTGCCGCTGGTTGCCGGCACGACCGACACCTACCGCACAACCAACGGCACCGTGCGGCTGGACGATGCCTCACTGGGCTTGTTCACCTACACGCCCGACTCGGATTATCACGGCCCCGATTCGTTCCGCTATCGCGTCAGCAAACAACGCAACGACGGCCCCGAAGCCGACGCCAATGCGGTGTTCGCCACCGTCAACATCGACGTCACGCCGATCAACGACGCCCCGCTGGCGGTCGATGCGAACCTGGTGGCGCTAGAGTTCCAGCCCGGTCAGTCGCCTGCCGATCAGCCCCAGGAATTCCTGGCCTCGGAATTGCTGGTCGGTGCGATCGCCGATGACGACATCATGATCCCCAGCTCTCCGTGGGACGAATCCAATCAAATCGCCGCACTGCGGGTGATCTCGATCACCGTCGGCGGTGTCACGATCGACGCGAATAATCAGTCCGCCATCGGAACCACTCCGCAGTTCGGGACGGTCTGGGCAGACTTCACCACCGAACCTGCCGATCCGAACGATCCGACCACCTTCGAGCGGACCTTCATCACCAAGATCTACTATCAAGGTGCCGATTACTTCAACAGCGACAACCTCCGGGACGCTGCCGATCCCCGCATCTTGGATACGTTCTCGTTCACCATCCAAGACGATGGGCGGTCACTCGATCTGAATGGCAATCCCGTTGCCGGGACACCGCTGACCGATGATGCCGATGCGAACATTTTGGTCGCACCGCGTAACAGCGATCCGGTGTTGTCGTCCGACTTGATCTCGCCTGCCAACGATGCCTACCGCAACTTCTATCTGGACCAGAACCTGCAGTTCCCGGTCCCGACCGAAGATACCCAGTTGATCATTCCAGCCGCCTTCCTGCTTGGCAATGACGTGCCCGGACCGGCTGTGACGACTGATCCTCTCGACCCGTTCGTCGCGGCCGATGAATTGCTCGGCGTCAACGGCAACGACGGCGCACTGGAGATCATCTCGGTTTCGATGGACCCGCGATTCGGTACTGTTGAGGTGGACCCGAACACGGGCGATGTCCTGTTCACACCCGCCGATGACATCTACGGTCAGGTCGAGTTCACGTATGAAGTGCAGGACATAGGCGTCGACGAGGAACTCGACGGCACCCGCAACGTGGTCCCGCGAACGGCCACGATCACCAGCACGATCTTCATCGAGCCGGTCAATGATGCTCCGGTCGCCTACGATCGTGCACTCGGTATGACCGAAGCGGTCGAACCGGCAGGGCCGAACCTGCTGTCGTTCACCGCGGCCGACTTGCTCGACGGTGTCAGCCCGATTACCGATTCGCCGATCGCCACCACCGTGGATTCGATCACGCTGGTCGACGGGAGTGCATTGGTTGACGGGCAAACGCTGGTCATCACCGACGCAACCGGTCAACCGACGGTGGTCGAACTGAGCACGTCTGCGACCGCCTCGGTCGGCACCGATTTGTTGTTGACCTATACGGTGTCGGAGCTGGCCGATGATCTGGCCGCCCGTCTTGCCACTCTGTTGACCAATGCCGGGATCACGGGCGCCGCTGCGGGACCGACGGTCGCGCTCAGCGGAACCACGTCGATCGTCGTGACGGAATTGCCCAACGTGCCGGGCGATTTCGATGTGAATTTGGGAACACCGTACGACGAGAGCGAGCAAACGCTTCGCATCGTGTCGTTCACGACACCGGCCGGAAATGTGACGATCGCCAGCGGCTTCACCGGAACCGAAACGCTGGCGACACCCGAAGGCGGGCTGTTGACGTTGAACTTCGTCAACGGAGCGTTCACCGACGGGACGTACCAACCGGCGGACGACTACAACCGATTGCAGCCGTTCCAACCGTTCGATCAGTTCACCTACGGCATCGCCGACGACGGGCGAACGACGTTGCCGATCGCCCAGACCGTGCTCGGGTTGCCGGAGCAGACGAGTATCCAGGAAGCGACGGTCACGATCACGGTCGAGCCGGCGAATGATTTCCCGCTCATCGAAAATCTCGATTCGATCGATGTGCCGGAAGATCCGACTCCGGCCGAGGCGACGATCAACAATGTCTTCACCACGGTGCTGCCCGGTCCGCTGACCGCGGCAGACGAATTGCAAGACCAGGGACGTCCGACGGTCGATCGTCTGACCGGCATCCAGGTGACCGATCCACGCGGCGTGATGGCCGACCTGCCGATCGTCACCGCCGGCGGTGGATTGACGGTGTTCCCCAACGCGGATCTGGTCGGCGAAGTGATCTATGTGTTCACGTTTACCGACGACCACCCGACGGATGCGAAATCAACCGATGTGACTGTGACCGTCAACGTCCGCCCGGTCAACGACCCGCCGCAGTTCAATCCAGACGTCACCGGCACCTCCGACAACAACGGTGCCGATGACCGGTACACGGTCGCCGAGGTGATTGATCCGAACACCAATCAGATCATCGACGGCACGATCACGTACACGTTGAAGGAGGACAACACGCAGGCCTTCGGTGACGTCGACACGCCTTTCTTCATTCCGCTTCGCCGTGATCCGGGCGCCAGCGGCTACAACCGCGTCGGCTTGCTGGACGTCTTCGTGGTCGGACCGGACAACGAAGCCGATCCGAACATCGAGGGCGGCAATCAAACCCTGTCGCTCGACCAGATTCCGACCCGCACCGATCTGGGCGGAACGTTGACCCTCGGGGTCGATTCGTTCGGCAATCCCGGTGTGTTCTATGACCCACCGGTCAATTACAACGCCAACATCGGTCCGGTCGACTCGTTCTCCTACACGGTAATCGATGACGGAACCACGCACGATGGCAGCGGTTTCACAGCCAATCCGCGAACGGCCGCCAACTTCGTGCAGTTCGTCCTCAATCCGGTCAATGACCGGCCGCAATTTAAGGTCAATCTGTTGCCCGTCACCCTCGGTGATCCCAACAGCCCGCTGCGGAGCATCGAAGTCATCGAAGATAGTGCCCCGATCACGTTCGATAACTTTGCCTTCGACATCGAATCGGCTCCCCCCTCGACCGCGTTTGACGAAGTCGATGTGATCAACGGTCAAACCGTTCAGTTCACCGTCTCGCCGCTGTCCTTCGACTCGAGCGTGGCCGGCGACTATTTCTCGACGCCCCCGCAGATCACACCGACCGGCGTGATGACATTCCAGCCGGCAGCGAATGTGTTCGGCAGCTTTGACTTTGAGATCGTGTTGGTCGATAACGGAGCCGACGATCTGGCACGAGGCGATTTGAACAACTCGAATCCGGTCACGATCACCATCGATGTCCTGCCGCAGAATGATCCTCCGGTGGTCCGCACCGATGTCGATCCGCTGGAATTCTCGATCAATGAAGACGGATCGCTGGACATCTTCAACGCCGGCGTCGGCAATGACCGAGGCCTGTTGGATGTGTTTGCCGTGGGGCCGGCCAATGAGGGGCAAGACTTGACGCCCGGCGGCAATCAAACGCTGGCATTAAAGGAGCCGACGCCGCTTCAAACCTCGCGTGGTGGCTCGATCACTCAAATTCGTGATGGGGGTGGTGCCTTGATCGGCCTGCGTTACACGCCCCGTCCGAACTTCGTCGGAACCGACTCCTTCATTTACACCGTCACCGATGACGGGACAACGGTGGACTTCGGGACCGGCGGCGTCGAACGATTTGATCCCCAGATCGCAGCCAACTCGGTGTTGATTCACGTGATGCCGGTCAACAACACGCCGCAATACAGCGGGCCGGTCAACGTGATCGTCGATGAGGATGCCGGTGCCGTGACGATCGACGACTGGGCGGTCAACGTCCTGCCCGGTCCGCGAACGGCGCTTGATGAACTCAACAGCCAAGACGTGTTCTTTACCGTCACCCAGATCGCCGGTGATCCCAACCTGTTTGCTTCGGCACCGGTCGCGGTCGTCGATGGCGACACGGACACCGCCAAGCTGCTGTTCGAGCCCGCCGGTGACGCCAACGGCATCGCCAGTTTCGAGGTCGTTTTGACCGACGTGCCGACCGATGGAACTCCGGCGGCGTCGACGGCCCCGCGGACCTTCACGCTGAGGGTCAATCCGGTCAATGATCCGCCGACCTTCGACCGCGTCGCCAATCCGATCACCGTCGACGAGGACAGCGGGCCTTACTCACAACCGTGGGCTTCCAACATCAGCCCCGGACCGGCCGATGAAGTGTCTCAAACAGTTCGCTTTGAAGTCACAACGCCAGTCGGCGCGCAAGGCTTGTTCCAACAATTGCCGGCCATCAGCGACGACGGCATCCTGCGATTCATTCCGGCGGCTAACGCCAATGGCTCGGTCGACTTGACCGTCAGGGCGATCGATTCACTGGGTGGATCGAGCGCTCAAGAATTGCTGCGGTTGGTGATCACGGCGGTCAATGATCGGCCCGTTGCGGTCACCGACAGCGTGACGACCAGCGAAGACGCAGTGCTGACGCTGACGGTGGATCAATTGGTGGGCAACGACATCGATCCCGATATCAACAATCCCAGTGATACGCTGACGGTCGTCATGCCCGCCGAAAGCTTCTCGCTGAGCGGGGCCCGTGTCCGGTACAATCAGGCGACCGGGATCATCACCTACGACCCGTCCACCTCGATTGCCTTGCAAGCCTTGACGCAGGGCAGTACCGGTGTGGATGCCTTCAACTACCGCGTGGTCGATTCCCAGGGGGCACTGAGCAACATCGTCTCCGTCGCGGTGACGGTCACCGGTGTCAATGACGCGCCGATCGCTCGGCCGGATAACCCGACGCTCAATCCGACCGGACCGACCGTCATCAACGTGCTGGCCAACGACTCGGACGTGGACGGCACCTTGAATCCCGCCTCGATCGAAATCACCCTGCAACCGGCATTCGGTTCGTTGTCGATCAGCGACCAGGGCGTCATCACCTTCAACGCGTCGCCTAGCTTCGCTCTGGAAGACGTGTTCCGCTATCGCGTGGCCGACAATAACGGCCAGTTCAGTGCCGAAGCGTTGGTGACCATCTCGGCCAATGCCGCTCCGATCGCTCGCACCGACCAGGTGGCAACGTTCCTTAATGAAACGATCGTGATCAACGTGGCCGCCAATGACCAAGATCCCGATGCTGCGGCCGGGACACCCAACCGTGGACTCGATCTGACGTCGATTCAAATCGTTGACAGTCCGTTTAGTGGCGACGTCGTGCCGCTCGGCGACGGGACCGTTCGTTACATCCCCGCCGATGGATTCCTGGGGATCGATCGGTTCACCTACACGATCGCTGATACCACCGGCCGTGTCAGCAACCCCGGTACCGTGCGGGTGCAAGTGATCGGAAGCCGATTGCAGAACCCCAACCTGAACCCCGACGTGAACGACGATGGTGATATTTCACCGATCGACGCCCTGTTAGTGATCAACCGACTGGCACGATCCGGCGCGTCACAAATCCCGGTCGAGAACAGCGATTTCGGACCTCCGTACTTTGACGTCAATGGCGACAAAGTGATCACGCCGCTCGATGCCCTGGCGGTGATCAACGAATTGGCCCGTCGCCAAGCCGTGAGCGGTCAAGGTGAATGGGTCGAAGGCGAGCAAGTCGGGTTCCTCGAAAACACCGAGCAGGCGCCTGCCGCACTCGTCAGTGACGTGATCGACCTGATCGCGTTTGATGATGACGACGAGGAGGATGACCGGCTCGATGCCCTCGATGCAGCCTTCGGGGATCTGATCTGATCACACGGTTCGCTGCCAACGCAATCACGAGCGGTAGAGAAGTGGGATAGGCTTCCAGCCTGTCATTGCGACGTTGACAGGCTGGAAGCCTATCCCACTTGTTTTTTGCTCGTTGCTAAGCCGCGCGGCTCAGACCTCGTACCGTTTGCAGTTGTTCAATCCGCCACAGCAAGGCTTCTCGCTCTCGTGCGTGCTGGCTGATGCAGCGGGACAATTCGTTGCTCAGACGTTTCACTTCATTGATCGGGCTTTCCTGCATCGACCAGTGCTCCAGCTGCGACTGCAATGTGCGGATCTCCTCACTCGATGCGGCGCTTCGTTGTTCCAGCAACTCGCATTGAGCGGTTCGTTCCAGCAGCTGCTGCTGCAGACTCTCGATCGTTTGCTGTTGGGCGAGCTGGGTTTGGTGATGACGCTCGCGTAGGGTCACTTGGTTGTGCTCCAACTCGGTCACTTGAGCTTGCCACTTGGCGGACAACTCGGCTTCGAGGCTCGACTCAACGGCCTCAGAAACCTGTTCCTGTCGTGTTGGCTCGAGCTGTTCCAATTGTCGCGACTGTTGGTCCAGCTTCTCGGTCAGTTGCGCGATCGTGTGTTGGGCGGTGGCCATTCGATCGGCAGACTCGGCCAGTTGTGAACGTCGCTCGGCCAGATCCGCTCGCAGTTGCACGTTTTCTTGTTGCTGGTTCGATGCGTCCTGACGTAATTCGCTCAGCGTGGCCTCGAGCAGTTCGATCCGATCGGCTTTCGTCGTGGCCGCACGTTCGACATCGGCCAGCCGGGCGTGAAGCTGATCGATGGTTTGTTGCAGACGATCGTTCTCGGTCGACGAGACGGTCACCGCTCGTTGACTGGCCGCGAGGGCATGCTCCAGTTCGGCGACCTTTGCCTGGTCGTTGGCGCTGAGCTGCGATTCGCCATGTTGTGCTTGTTTTTGCCGCTCCAGTTCTGCCTCCAGCCGCTGCAGTTCCACGGCATATTGTTGTTCGGCTTCGTTAGCACGCAACAGCGCGTTGGCGTCGGCTGCTCGGGCGGCGGATTGGATCTCGCGAAGCTGGTGATCCCGTCCCAACAGCATTGACTCTGCCTGGTCGGCGCGGTGATTGGCGTCGGTGAGTTCCGTTTGCACGCTCGTGATCTCTTTCGTCAGACCACTGACGCGTTGCCTGAGCTGGTCATTCTGGCTGACCAGCCCGCTGTTTTCTCGCCGGGTTTGGTCCAACTGCCGCTGAGTGTCGGTGGCGAGCCGCTTGGTCGCATCGATCTCTTGATCCTTGGCAAACAACGACGCGTCGAAGTCATCCGATTTGGCCTTCAAACTCGCAACGGTCTCGATCAGCGACGTTTTCTCTTCCGAGACCGTCGTCAGTCGCGCGGTGGCGTCATGAAGTTGACTGCGGAGCATCTCGATGGCACGCTGGAATTCTTGTCGTTCACGGGAAGATTCGACAAGTGTCGCCTCGAGCTCTGTCTGCAATTGCCGGATTTCCGATTCCCGTTTGTCCGCCAGATGATCCAGGTCGGCGTTGATCAGTTCCACCATTTCGTGGTCGGTTTGCAAGATCCCGACGGTCGCCTCCAGCGTTTCGAGTTCATCTTCGCAGACCGCGAACGCTTCGGAGGTTTTGGATCGAAATCGGGCGAATTCGTCGACCAGTTGCGTGTACCGAAGACGTTCTCGTTCGTGCTCGCTTTCGTACCATTCGCTTAGCTGGACCGCTTGTTCTTGAGCGGTTTTCCAATGTTCCAGGATCTCGTCCTGGTCATCCATCTGCTGTTGCAGGGCTTTGATCGTCGCGAGCTTGTCCGCGATCGCTGCGTTGTGTCGATTGACGATCGAGTCGTGGGCGCGTTGGAGCGATTCTTGTTCGGCCGAAGCGGCCAGCGCGACGTGCTTCAGTTCATGTTTCAACGTCGCAACGTGCCGGTTGATGGCTTGGGCGGCGCTGCGAGCTTCGGCAAGTTGTTGTTTGACCGCCGCGATTTCTTGCTCGTGGTTGTCTCGTTCGCTCCGCGCTTCATGCTGCAACACCGCGAGCTGTTGTTGCAGCGTTTCGATTTTTCCTACCAAAAACTGTTTTTGTTGCGTCAACGCTTGCTCGGCCCGTCGGCGGATCTCGGCGGCTTGGCGGTTGTTGTCAGCATGGGCGGACGCGAGCAGCTGACGCAGACGCGCGATCTCGGCATGGTACAAACGGAAATCGGCTGTCGGCCAAGTGGGCAGACCAAGCCTTGCCGCGTCATGCATCACGTCGCGAGGCATGCCGACCGGATGCGCGTCGTAGGCCTGCGGAGCGGTGGTGTAGGGGGTGCGCCGGCGATCGTCCATCGAATGATCCCATCCCTGGGAAAGTGTTTCGCGCCGCGAGATCGATAGAGCCGTGTCGACGTCCACACCCGCGGTTTCATTGCGCGTGAAACATACGTCAGCCCGTCCGTTCAGTGGAAGGTCAGTTTCACGGCAACGATTGATAGCAATCCGCGAGGAGCAACGACCTTCTGCTCGCTGCGCTCGACCCTCCCTGCCGGGGAGGTTGGTATCTACACAAGGCGATTTTTGCCCGCAGGGCATGTATATCCTTAGCCTGGGGCAAGCAAACGGAGCATTTGCGATGGTTGCGCCGCCCCAGTCGACCTTGGGCGATGCCCAAGGCTATGGATGTAAACGGCCGTTGGCCGAAACCACCCACTCAGAACCGATCTGACATACAAACGATGTGTAGATACCAATGCTGCCAGGGGAGGGTGACTTCATCTCAATGACGAACCAACCGTGTAATGTGGTGCATCGGGAGTCGAGCAAAGCGGGGGGCGGTCGGCTATGATCTTGAAGGCTTCTTGGGACCGGCTGTTCGGTCGACTGTCACCTTTGTTTGTGGGGAATTTGATGCGATTCGTTGTTTTGATGATGGCCGTTTGGGCCACAACCTTCCCGTCGATCCGGCACGCTGCCGCGCAAACGACTTCCACGGACAGCCCCGCCGGCAACGAAAAGGTCGCGGAGATCTTTCGTACGTTTTCAGCCAAGGGCGCCCAACGCGACGCGTCGGAGCTGACACCGCCGGATCAGATGATCGACCGGCTTCGGCTCCGCAGCGACGTCGAAGCCGATTTGATCGCCCACGAACCCGAGCTTTCGCAGCCGCTGTTTCTGTCCTGGGATTCACGCGGTCGCATGTGGGCGGTGCAGTACCGCCAGTACCAGTACCCTGCCGGGCTGAAGGTCGAGCGTTTCGATCAATACCTGCGGGCTGTTTACGACAAGGTGCCCGAACCGCCGCCCCACGGCGCCGTGGGTGCGGACAAGATCACGGTGTTCAGCGATACCGACGGCGACGGTCTGTATGACGCCAGCAAGGACGTCATCACGGGACTCAACATCGCCACCTCAGTCCAAGTCGGTCCGAAAGGCATCTGGGTGTTGAACCCGCCGTATTTGCTGCACTATCCCGATGCCGACGGCGATGACGTGCCCGACGGCGACCCGGAAGTCCATCTGTCGGGATTCGGGCTGCAAGACACCCATTCGGTCGCCAATAGCTTGTTGTGGGGACCGGATGGTTGGTTGTACGGCGCCAACGGCAGCACCACGGCCGGAACGGTCAGTTCACAGGTGACCAAGGGCGTTCGTTTCGAAGGCCAGTGTATTTGGCGATATCACCCCGAATCAAAGGTCTTCGAAATCTATGCCGAGGGTGGCGGAAACACGTTCAGTCTGGAGATCGATTCGTACGGACACGTTTTTTCGGGAACCAACGGCGGTAGCAAACGCGGTTATCACTATCCGCAAGGCAGCTATTCGGACAAGAACTGGGGCAAACACGGTCCGTTGACCAATCCCTATGCGTTTGGCTATTTCACCGGCATGCCGATGAAAGGCGACACGCGACGGTTTGCTCAAGCCTTCATGATCTATGAAGGCGGGTTGTTTTCAAAAGACTTTGATCGATCCATTGTCGCGCCGAATTCGTTGCACAATCTGGTTTGGAACAGTCGTCTGATTCCGGATGGATCGACCTATCGCACCGAAGACGTTGAAAACCTGATCGAAACCGACGATCGCTGGTTTCGACCGGTGTACGCCGGCGCCGGCCCCGACGGCGCGATCTACATCGCGGACTGGTATGACACCCGTTTGTCCCACGTCAATCCCGTCGACGATTGGCACAAGAACAGCGGACGGATCTACCGCATCCGCCCCAAGGGATCCGAGCCCGTCTACCGCTCCGGCGATCTCACCGCACTGTCCAGCGATGACCTGATCGCCCTGTTTGACTCGCCCAACAAATGGCTCCGCCGCCGCGCCGCGTTGGTCCTCGGTTGGCGCAACGACAGCGATGCGACCGAGACGCTTGTCAAACGTGTCGATCAATCGGGTTCGCTGGAATCGCTCTGGGCACTGAATCTGATCGGCCAGCTGTCGACCGAGCGGGCCGCCAATTGGTTGCGGCACGATGATCCCCACATCCGACGTTGGACCGTTCGGTTGTTGGGGGATCGGCATGAAGGCCATCGCCAGCTGGTTTCGCTGGCGGAGAACGAACCCGATTTGCAAGTCCGCAGCCAACTCGCATCGACGGCCAAGCGGATCGACAGCGAGACGGGTTTGGCAATCATCGACCGCCTGACGCGACGCGACGAGGACGGCAACGACCCGCACTTGCCGTTGTTGTATTGGTGGGCAGTTGAAGCCCACGCCGACGATTGGGATGCGGTCAACGCATTCTTCTCTGACGACACGTCGTGGGGCCGTCCGTTGGTGCGCCAACACATTCTTGGCCGGCTGGCCCAACGCTATGCGGCCGCCGGAACAGCCGCCGACATGGAACACTGTGACAATCTGGTTGCCCTTGCCCCGGACGACGCAACCCGCGACATCTTGTTGGTCGGGCTGACCAAAGCGTTCCAAGGCAGGTCGATCCCGGAGTTGCCCGAGCGTCTCGACCGCGCGCTGTCGGCCTATCAAGAATCACGCGGTGAATCCGGGGCCGTGCTGGCACTCCGCAGCGGCCGGGAGGGCGCCGCGGACGCCGCGATCAAATTGTTGCGAGACTCGTCGACCGACCTGGGACTGCGGATTGAACTCGCCTATGCGCTCGGCGAGCTGCGCGAGCCCGAAAGTGTGGATGCCCTGTTGCGATTGGCGACCGGTCGTGAGACCAGCGAGCCGGCGCTGCAACGCGTCGCAATCAGCACGCTGGCCAATTTTGATGATGCCCGAATCGCGGCCGGGTTGATCGGCGCGTTCTACGGAAAAATCTCACGCGAACATGGTCTCCGCGCCGCCGCCTGCCGAACGTTGGCCAGCCGCGCCGCCTGGGCTGACCGATTGCTCGAAGAAGTGATTCAGTGGCGGGTGCGTGTCCCCGAAGTCCCCGAGGACGTGATCCAGCGATTGCGGACGTACCAGGACCCGGCATTCATCGCCCGGGTCGAACAAGCCTTCGGCAAAGCCGTGACGGTTTCCTCGGCAGAGAAAGTTGCGGAGATCGAGCGGCTCACGGATTTGCTGAGTCATTCCGCCGGCGATCCCGAAGCAGGCAAAAAACACTACATGACCAAGTGCGGGACGTGTCACAAATTATTCGGCGAGGGAAAGACGATCGGTCCGCCATTGGACGGTTACGAACGAGGCAGTTTGAAGTTCTGGTTGCCGGCGATCATCGAACCGAGTCTCGAAATCCGCGAAGGCTTTCAGTCGTACATGGCACTGACGCTCGATGGCCGCGTCGTCACCGGCATGATGGCCGCCCAGGATCCCAAAACGGTCACGCTTCGTACCGCAGACGACCAGACGGTCGTGCTGGTGCGTGACGATCTGGAAGAATTCAAGGCGATCAAGACGTCGTTGATGCCCGAACAGGTTTTCAAAGACCTGACCGACCAACAGATCATCGACCTGTTCGCGTATCTGATGTTGGGCACCAGGCGATAATTTCCATTGAAAAGGGTCAGGAGCCTTTTGGCGTTCAGCGCCGACCGCCGGAAAAGGTGTCCGACACCTTTCTTGGGGGGGGGAATGGGTTGTTTGGGTGAACCCTAACGCTTGAGGAACCGCACGTTCACGGGCGTGCCGACGGTGATTTCGCTGCCGGTCGGTGACAGGGCTCCCGATTCGGGATCGATTTTCATCGACACGACGTTGTCGGAATTTTGGTTGGCAACGACGACGAACGCGCCGCTCGGATCGATCCCGAACCCCCGCGGGATTTCACCCCGGGTCGATTCGTTCTCGATCCACTCGATGTCACCGTTGGACGCGTCGATCCGAAAGACGGCGATCGAGTTGTGGCCTCGATTGGAAACGTACGCGGTTTGTCCATTGGGATGCACCAAGCATTC
This sequence comes from Phycisphaera sp. RhM, assembly GCA_033042175.1. Taxonomy (GTDB): domain Bacteria; phylum Planctomycetota; class Planctomycetia; order Pirellulales; family Pirellulaceae; genus Stieleria. Next base: position 216,721 of record WCIL01000005.1, on the reverse strand, counting down.
TGCCGTGCTGTTGCCCGGCACCGCCTGGCCACCGGGAAGCGTCGAGGCGACTTTTAACATCGACAAGGTTCCTGCCGCATCGTCGTAACGCAGCAATGCGACTTCAGAGGTCAGTTCCAAGTTGGCCAGTGCGACGTTTCCCGCGGAAGCGAAACAGAAATGCCGGGGGCCTCCTCCGGCAGGCAGTTTCAATGACGGCTGCTTTGACGGTGTCAGCTTTCCCGATTGGAAATCGACGTCGTAGATCACAATCTGGTCCATGCCGAGGTCGGCGACGAAGGCTTGTGACCCGTCGGCGTTGTAATTGATCGAGTGGGCGTGCGCTCCCTGCTGACGACGCGGGTTCACGCTGCTGCCGTTGTGCTGGTGAAAGGACGCGATTTCCCCGAGCGAGCCGTCGTCGTTGATCGGAAACGACGCGCAACTGCCGCCGCTGTAGTTGGCAACGCCGAGCGACTTTCCTGACGGATGCACCGCCACATGGCAGGCAGCCCCGCCACGCGTCGACCGCTGGTTGAGTCGTTTCAGTGTGCCGTCGTCGCCGATAGAGTACGCGACGATGCCGACGGAACTCTCGTCGGTCCAAGGCGTTTCCGAGACGGCATACAGCGACTTGCCGTCAGGAGCAATCGCGACGAACGACGGGTTGTCCGCTTTGGCAGCCAATCGCGGCCGCGACAGTGCGCCAGTGGTCTCGTCCAGCGCCGCAACATAGATCCCTTCGCTGGAAGTGTTTCCGCGCGTGTACGTGCCAAAATAGACAAGCGTCTCGGCCGAGCACATCGCGCCGGCCAACAGAAGATACAATAGGACCGCGAGTCGCATGGTGATTCTCCAGGATGAAAGATGGAGTCGCCATTGTAGCTCGTCGGCGAAGGTCGAGCAGCAGATGCGAATCATCCAGCAGGCGGTCCAGCGGTACGCTTTGCGATCCGCTGCTAATCGCTGCTGTTAAACGCCGCTGTTAAACGCCGCTGACGACCGGTATTTCCAGTGAAACTCCTTGAGAACGACGAGTCCAATTCGATGCGAAACGTTGCGATCCTGATCCTTGTTGCATTATGCCTAGCGAAGTCGGCTTTCGCACAATCGGCTGAACCTGCCGCGACAAATGGTGATCAACGAATCGCGGAGTATTTTCGCGCCGAGACACAGAAGCTGACCGATCGAACGTTCGCCGACATTGAGACGCTGGAGGATTGGACCAGCAAACGACCTGAGTACCGCCGTCAGATGTTGGAGATGCTGGGCTTGGACCCGATGCCACCCAAAACCCCGCTCGAACCCGTCGTGACGGGCGCGTTGGAAGAATCGGGAGTGATCGCCGAGCGAATCCAATTTCAATCGATGCCGGGACTGTACGTGACCGCCAATTTGTATCGGCCGAGCGTGCAAAACGAAAAGCTGCCGGCGATCCTGTATGTCTGCGGCCACGGCGGCGAACGGCACGACGGCAAGAGTTTGGGCAACAAGACACATTATCAACACCACGGAGCCTGGTTCGCGCGAAACGGCTACGTTTGTCTGACCATCGACACGGTCCAATTGGGTGAAATCGAAGGCATTCACCACGGGACCTATCGTGAGAAGATGTGGTGGTGGAACAATCGCGGGTACTCGTCGGCGGGCGTCGAGGCGTTCAATTGCATTCGGTCCCTGGACTACCTGCAGTCGCGCGACGAGGTCGATGGAGATCGAATCGGGGTCACCGGGCGAAGTGGTGGCGGGGCTTATTCGTGGTGGATCGCGGCGATTGACGAACGCATCACCGCGGCGGTTCCGGTGGCCGGGATCACCAGTCTGAAGAACCATGTCGTCGACGGATGTGTCGAGGGGCATTGCGATTGCATGTACATGGTCAACACCTACCGTTGGGATTTTCCGATGGTCGCCGCGTTGGTGGCGCCACGTCCGCTGTTGATCGCCAATTCCGACAAAGACCGCATCTTTCCGCTCGACGGTGTCGTGGATGTTTACGCAAAAGTGCAAAAGATTTATGACTTGTACGACGCCCGCGACAAACTGGGACTGCAAATTTCCGAAGGCCCGCACAAGGACACCCAAGAACTGCGCGTCGCCGCATTTCGTTGGATGAATCGATTCTTGCGCGAGGACCAAACGTTGATCGAGATGGCCGCCGAGCCGCTGTTTGAAAAGCGTGACTTGAGAGTCTTTGAGGAACTGCCGGAGCAACAACGTGTGACGACGATCCACGAAAGCTTTGTGCCCAAAGCGGAGTCGGGCGACCTCGATGTGAACTCACCCGTAGCGGTCCGGGCATTGATCGATCGACTGAGACAGCGAACGTTTCGCGGCTGGCCCGACTCGCCCGAACCGCTGGACGTCCACTCGAGTGCAGTCGAAGGTGGACCTTCGCAGGCCCATGTGATCGAGTTCACCAGTCAGTCCCCGTTCCGATTGCCGATCTATGTGCTGCAACCGGACCGAGACCCGAACGCCCCACTCGACGTCTTGATCCTGGACCAGGATGGCTGGAAGAAATGGGCGGCGGGATTGTCCGTGTTGTTTCCCGGTCATGTGCCCGGCGTGAAACCCGACCCCGAAGTCGCGGCGGCAATGCAGCCGATGACCGAGGACCGTAACACGGCCTTCATCGTCCCCCGCAGTGTCGGACCGACCCGCTGGACCGATGACGAACGAACGCAGACGCACATCCGCCGACGCTTCATGCTGCTCGGTCAAACCCTGGCGGGCATGCAGATCTACGATGTCATTCGCGGGCTGGAAACGCTGCGGCAAACGACAGGATTGGAAAAGTCGGTGGTCTCGATCAAGGCCGAGGGAGACGCTGCCGTTTGGGGGCTTTATGCCTCATTGTTCGTCGACGGGATCGATCAACTGAAACTTGAGAACCTGCCCGAGCGAAATCGCGACGCACCGGATCTGTTGAACGTCAGCCGGTTCGTGGAACTCGATGACGTCGTGAAGGCGGCGGCCACACGCTTGGTCGAAAAGTAGGGCGTGCTGTGGGCCATTTGGCTTTCGGTACCTGACCCAATAGGGTTCGGCCCGGCATTTGCGATCGCGCTCGTCTGCTTAATGGCACGCGTTGCATCATTGCAGGGTCGCCTGTAATCGGGCTAATCAGATGATCTCGTTCAGCTTGGTTCGCCAACGGCGATTCACACCCATAGCCTAGGGCAACGCCCTAGGAAAATGAACAAAACGCGAATGGTTTGGCCAACGGCCATGCACAACCTTGTCCTCGCAGACGCCGGGCATCAATGCCCGCCTCAGCGAACGGGCGTGATCAGGGCGCGCAGGTGCTCGACTGCTTGATCGGGTTGTTCGGACCGGAAGTGCAGTTCAGCAAGTTGCAAACGCATCTGATGCTTCACGATCGGTGAATGGACGTGGCCGAGCGTGTCGGTGAGAAACTCGGCGGCCGCCTCGGGCTCCATATATCGCGACGCCATCTCGATCGCTTCCAACGCCGCTTCATCAGCCCTGTACACTGATTGCGACAAGCGGTTTTCCAATTCCATTTCGACGACGCGAAGTTCCAGACGATTGCGGTGCAGCTCAAGCTCTCGCAACTCATGCTCCATCGCTTGCCGGTGTTGTTCACGCTCGCGTTGTTCGTGTTCGCGACGTTCCATCTGCTCGCGTTCATGCATCTCGCGTTCATGCATCTCGCGTTCATGCATCTCGCGTTCATGCATCTCGCGTTCGTGCCGCTCACGCTCGCGCATCTCGGGCTCGTGCCTCTCACGCTCGCGCATCTCACGCTCGCGCATCTCACGCTCGCGCATCTCACGCTCGCGCATCTCGGGCTCGTGCCTCTCGCGTTCATGCATCTCGCGTTCATGCCTCTCGCGTTCATGCATCTCGCGTTCGCGTATCTCGCGTTCGCGTATCTCGCGCATCTCACGTTCTTCGGCTTCTTCGCGATTGAGGTCGCGTTGTCCCTCGGCTCGCTCGTCATCGCGTGGTCTTCGATTTAGCTCGGATGTCTCGCGCTCACGGAGCTCCGCTCCGCGTTGATCAGCGTGGAGGGGCGTCGTCGTGAACAGGGAAGCGACGAGGCAAAAGGCCAGCCCGGCAAGCAATTTCGTTGAATACGATCGATCGGTAAGGGTCATGATGGGACCTGCAAGTGGGGAAGGGGGGGAGGGGACGTTGATCGCCATCGCAGCGACTTCGGTGTCCCGACGATCACGAAACGTTGACGCACCAATTTAACCGGTTTGGGACGGGGCGGTGGAACAATCTGGCGGCCGGATGGGGCGCCACCCGACGGCGTGCCCTACGGTGATCGTGTTACGGGACCAGCAACGAGGCGCCACAGGCTTTGGCCCACCGCGAGTGATACGTCCCCAGTCGTTGGGGCGTGCTGCCGTGCGGCATGATTGCCGAGAGAAGTCCGATCACGCGGTCGATGTCGTCCCACAAATGTTGCGAGGTGACGGCGGGGATTTGATTGAATGCCGTTCGATCGAAGCGAGAGGTCGGCATGGATTCCAGCAAAAATCGAACCAGCGGCAGGCACCACGCATCGATGGCAACGGCGGATGCTCCCAAGGCGATCAGCTTGGCAATGTCTCGGGCGCTGACTTCGCCCGGCACGATCCACAGGGGTTTGTCGGCGAATTCGTGTTCATCCATCAATCGACGCGTCTTGGTGACCAACGCCGCCAACTGGATCCCCTCGATCTCCGGCTGATTCATTCGCACGATCAACCCATCGGGCATGGAAACCAGCGCCGCGGCGATCTCTTCTTCCAAACGGTAACAATCGATGGACACAAAGACCGCGGCCGACGGTGCCAGCAATCGCAGTTGGTCGAGTTTGGTGCGGGCTTGTTTGAGCGAGACGACGTCGGTGGGAAAGGAACCGGTGGCAACATGGCCGCCGCCTCCGATCGTCGATCCTTCCGCACCGCCTTCCCAACGACTCATCTGGTCCGGCGAGTACGCGAATCGTCCCGAAGCATCCCGTGTCGCTGCCAATCGGACATCGATGATGCGTGTCTCGTCGAAATCAGCGGGTGTGAATCCATAACGTTCGGCGCGATAGGGGGTCATTCGCGGCAAGAACTGCCGCTGCGCTGCATCGGTTGCGGCACTCTCGTCGGCCGGGATCGCCGCAAACAACTCACTGGGTTCTTCGTCGGTCGCGAGGTCGCGGCGGAGTGCCGAGACCACGACATCGAGATTGGCCACCGAGGCGGCGAGTCGTCCGGCAACCTCGCGTGGCAATTGAATCCAGGGCGGTTCGTACCAAAACAGCGGCAACTCCAAGCGAACCGAGCTGCCATCGGGACGTGAAATCGTTTGCGCTGTCGGGTACATCGGGCTGGTCGCCCAGACCGATGCCGAGTGTGGCGGCAGAAGGTGAAGCGAAGCGAGTCGGTCTGAATTCACAGGTGATCCTTTCAAGCACTAACGCCAATTGGGAACCACTTCGCCGCGGGCTGCATTTTCCGCCGCCAGTTTTGCGATCGGGACGATGCGACGAAAGTCCGTCGCGTCGCCGCGGATCCCCGCGCTGATGAGCAGCAATCCCAGTTGGACCTCCTGCTTTTTTCGCAGCGGAGCTTCGGTGACACCGGGAGTCAAGCTTGCCGCCTTGCCCCGAATGAACACCGCAACGTTGCTAAGCGGATTGCCCAGGTTGTTGCCCGCGTCGCCTCCGATCACGATGGTCCCGGCCAAGGCGCCCAGCCCGACATCGTTGCCGACGTCGCCGCGAACGAACAGTCCGCCGCCACGCATCGCGCCCCCGGTACGATCCCCGGCCGAGCCATAAATGCCCAGGGTGCCGCCGGTCATCGCGGTTCCCGCACCGTGGCCGGCATGACCGCGAACCCGAATCGATCCGCTGGACATGCCTTCGGCAACCCCGTGTCCGACATTTCCGAACACCTTGATGACCGTTTGCGAGTTGTACGCAAACGCGTAGTCGCCCAGCGAACCGCGGACACGCAACTTCACCGGGTGATCGATCCGCATCAGCGCCGCGTGTTGCCCGTCCGCCCCCAGGATCTCGACCCTCGGTAATTTTTCTTCATCCCCTGGCAGCGGCACCGCGCGGATCGCCTCGCGAAGCTCCGCCTCAAAGAGTTCCTGCATCGAGAATTCGTGATCGATGTCCGGCAGGTTCGTCGAGTCGACCGATTCCTGGTCAAACCCGACCATCGTATCGTGGGTCGAATCGAGCTGGGGGGCTTCATCGGACAGCGCTCCGATCGGCAGTGCATCGACGGGCAGTGCTTCGACAGGCAATGCATCTGAAGGCAGTGCATCTGAAGGCAGTGCATCTGAAGGCAGTGCATCAGCAGGCACTGTCTTGTTCGGCAGCGTCTCGCGAGCACCCGACTCCGCCGGCGCCGAACGCAGCGGCGTTGGCGGTTTCGCCGATTGAGGAGGTTTGGGAACGTGCGGCATCGAAACGACAATCAAACTCGGTGGCCGGAAAGGATCCGTCGGACAATCCCCTCTAGTTTAGCCGCCGCGGCGTCCCCTGCCTCTAGCACTTCTGCGTGATCGGCGACTTTCGCTCGGTCGGGATCCGCCACATTACTGACAATCGACAAAGCGAGCACGGACATGTCAAGATTCGCCGCCGTTAGCACCTCTCCTGCGGTGCTCATTCCCACCACATCGGCTCCGATCCGCCGCATCATGCGGTATTCGGCACGCGTTTCATACGTCGGGCCGAGGGTCGCCAGATAGGTGCCCGGGACGGCGACAAAGCCGCCTTCCCGGGCGGCGGCCAGCGCGAGTGAGACGAGCTGCGGATCGAAAATCTGACCACGCCGTCCGGCGGGAAAACCGATCGGCCACCCGCCAGGGTAACGCGGTGAAGTATTTTTTAGCGGTAGGGCGCGAGCCCTCCGGTGTTCCGGTATTGATGAGGAACCGGAGGGCTTGCACCCTGCCGCTAACACCTCGTCAAACGCAGGGGATAAATGCTTCACAGCGTAACTGCCAGGGGCTGCCTCGGTTACGCTCGGCGCCGTTTCTTTCTGCTCTGTTCGTTTCGACACTGCGATTTGCCGCCGCGCATGCAGCCAATTGATCTGGTCACACAGGACGACGATGTCGCCCACGGCCAGCTTCGGATTGACACCACCGGCCGCGTTGCTGGCGATCAAACGCGTTGCCCCCAGCCCATGCATCACCCGGATGGGAAAGGTCACCTGGTCATCGGACCAGCCTTCGTAACGATGCAATCGACCGGCCATGGCAATCACCGGTTCGCCGCCGAGCGTGCCGAACACCAGTTGCCCACGGTGCCCGCTGGCAGTGGAATGGGCAAACCCGGGGATGTCACCGAAGGGCACGATGACGGGGGATTCGATTTTGTCGGCCAGCGAACCCAGACCGCTGCCCAGGACAATCGCCGTGATGGTCGACCCAGTGGCGCCGTTACCATACGCCCACTGCGTTGCAATGGATTCACGTAACATCGCGACGGCCATCGCGACCGCTTGCTCTGACAATTCTGCTTGATCGTCCATGCGATCCCTCATGCGATCCGCGTTTGCCCCGCTTCGGCCACGATCCCGGTCACAATTTTCAGCAACTGCGGTGCGGTGCGATTCGCCGTCGCGATGATTTCTTCGACGTTGGCCGGCTGCAGCGAATCGGGCAGACACATGTCCGTGATCACGCTCAAACCGATCGTCTTTAACCCGCAGTGCACCGCCACGATCGTCTCGGGAACTGTGCTCATCCCGACCACATCGGCGCCGATGGTGCGCAGAAATCGGTACTCGGCCCGCGTTTCAAGATTCGGACCGGCGACGGCAACGAAGACGCCGCGGTGGATTCCGATGTCCTCACGGCGGGCCAATGCCAGCGTGCGATCAATCCATTGCTGATCGTAGGGTTCACACATGTCGGGAAAACGTGGCCCCAAGCGATCATCGTTGATGCCGATCAGCGGGTTGTCACCCATCAAATTGATCTGGTCATCGATCACCATGATATCGCCCGATTGGTAGTACGGGTTCAACCCGCCACAGGCGTTGCTGACGATCAACAATTCGGCGCCCAAGCGTTTGAACACTCGGATCGGCAACGTGATCTGCTTCAGCGGATAGCCCTCGTACATGTGAAACCGTCCTTCCATCGCGACGACGGGCACGCCTTCCAGAAATCCACAGACGAGCCGTCCGCGGTGACCGGTCGCGGTGGACGTCGGGAAATGGGGGATCTCGCCATATTCAATCGACGCTTTGACATCGATTTGATCGACCAAACCACCCAGCCCGGTTCCCAGGACGAGGGCGACTTTCGGCGTCTCGGCAAACACATTTTGAATGACCGCGGCGGCTTCTTCAATTTTTTCGTACAGATCAAGCATGTCAAATGTTTGGATGAATCACGGGGTGAACGAGGGCACGACGCACGAATCATAACGCACGACGACTTGGCTGCCATCGGCGGCCAAAACCTCGTTAAACTCTTCATTCCGCAGCGACGTTCTGTCTTCTCCCTTGTCTACTCGCACTCGCTTTATGGCTATCCCCGATCCTGACCAGTTCGAAAAGCTGGCGTCGTTTTATCTCGGACGTCAATACGATCTCTCCTCGGGCCGGCAGCTGGACCAGCTGCTGATGTACGACAGCAAAGACCTGTGCACGCACGCAATGTGCGTGGGGATGACCGGCAGCGGCAAAACAGGCCTGTGCCTGTCCTTGCTGGAAGAAGCCGCCATCGATGGCGTTCCCGCCATTTGCGTCGACCCCAAAGGCGACTTGGCCAACCTGTTGCTGGCGTTCCCCGATCTCGCGCCGAGTGATTTCAAACCCTGGTTGGAGCAAAGCGACGCGACGCGCAAGGGAATGAGTGTCGACGAGTTGGCCGAGACAACCGCAACCCGGTGGCGAGAGGGGTTGGCGTCCTGGGGACAATCACCGCAACGGATTCAAACCTACAAGGACGCGGTCGACGTCGCCATCTACACCCCCGGCAGCAACATCGGGCTTCCGCTGACGGTGCTCAAAAGCTTTGACGCCCCCCCGCCTGAATTACTGGACGATACCGAAGCGATCGGCGAGAAAGTCACCGGCGCGGTCTCGGGCTTGTTGACCTTGATGGATCTCGATGCGGATCCGTTGACGTCACCGGAGCACATTCTGCTGTCGTCGATCTTGACGCACCAGTGGCGGGAAGGACGCAACGTCTCGATCGCCAACCTGATCCGTCTGATTCAATCCCCGCCGATCACGCGGATCGGCGTCGTCGACTTGGATTCGTTCATGCCCGCTGCGGATCGTTCGAAACTGGCGATGCGATTGAACAACTTGCTGGCGTCGCCCGCGTTCGCATCGTGGTTGGAAGGCGAAACGCTGTCGATCGACAAACTGCTTTACACCGACGATGGCCAACCGCGTGTCTCGATTCTGTCCATCGCTCATCTCCGTGACAGCGAACGGATGTTTTTTGTCACCTTACTGTTGAACGAGCTGGTCGCATGGATGCGGCGACAAACCGGTACCGGATCACTCCGCGCGATCTTTTACATGGACGAAGTCGCCGGGTACTTTCCGCCGGTCGCCAATCCGCCCAGCAAGCCGCCGATGCTGACGCTGCTCAAACAAGCCCGCGCGTTCGGCTTGGGCGTCACCCTGGCGACGCAAAACCCCGTCGACTTGGATTACAAGGGCCTGTCCAACATCGGCACCTGGTTCCTGGGGCGGCTGCAAACCGAACGCGACAAGGCCAGGGTCTTGGAAGGCCTGGAGGGGGCTGCGGGAGAATCCGGCCAGCCATTCGATCGCAATCGGATGGAACAGATCTTGGCGGGGCTGGGCAACCGAGTCTTTTTGATGAACAACGTTCACCAAGGCGATCCGGTGACGTTCCAAACACGTTGGGCGATGTCGTTTCTGGCCGGACCGCTGGCCAGGAAGCAGATCAGCGATCTGATGCAGCATCGAAAGGCGGCGGCCCAACCGCGTCGCGAAGAAAACAGCGAATCGATCGTTGAAGAACACCCGTCACCCCGACGCCCGGTCATCCCGGCTGGCGTGGAGGAATGCTTCCTCGGCCAAACCCAGGTTGCCAACCGCGGTTGCAAGAAAGTCTATCGGCCCGCGCTGGTCGGCAAAGCGTCAATGCATTTTATCCGCGCCAGTGCCGACTTGGATCATTGGGTCGACACCGTGCGGCTGCTGTGCTGCGGCGGTGGCGTCCCCGAAGACCTTTGGGAACACAGCATACAGCTTTCGTCGGATGCCGAATTCTTGACCGAACCGGACGACGCCTTCGAGTTCAGCGATCTGCCGGACGGTTTGCGAGGCAAGTCTTCCTACCGCACGTTCAAGTCAAAGTTGAAAGACTATTTGTACCGTCACGAGACCGCCACGCTCTACAAGTGCCCCGGGATGGCGGGGTACGCACCGGGCGTTAACACCAAGGAGCAAGCCAGACGACATTTTCAGCAGTTGCTGCGAGAAAAACGCGACCTGGAAACAGAAAAGCTTCGTGACAAATATGCCGCCAAGGTGCAGTCGGTCGAAAAGAAAATCCGTACCGCCGAAGACCGAGTCGGACGCGAGCAGTCGCAATACGGCCAGGCCAAGTGGTCGACGATCCTGTCGGTGGGCAACTCGATTCTGGGCGCCTTCATGGGCGGTCGGCGAGGCGGGGTGATGACGGCGGCCCGGGGAGTCGGACGCGCGACGCAGCAGGCCGACGACGTGCGCCGTGCCGAAGCAGCACTGAAGGAGTTGCACGCCGACATTAAAACGCTCGAAGAGGAACTCGATGAAGAGATCCAAGACCTTGCCAAGCGGTGTGACATCGACAAGATTGAATTGGAAACCACCGAGATCCCGCCGCGAAAAAGTGATCTGAAAACCGAAGAGGTCGTCGTGGTCTGGACGCCCTGGCAAGTCGACGCCAATGGTATCGCCACGCCGCTGTATGGATGATTGCTGTATGAATGATTGCTGCCTGAACGAGAACTTCACCACCCCAACCCATCGACTGACATGAAAGACTTTAAAATCATTCCGAGCGACGACGAACTGGAATCACTCCAACGTGACCTCAGCTTTCACCCGGCCGGCGTCGCCGATCCCAAAACCCTGACGCGGCAGCAGATCGACCACTTCAATGAGCGTGGGTTTATCGCCCCGCTGGATCTCTTTTCCGATGCGGAGATCGCGGAGATCCGTGACTACTTTGACGATTTACTCCACAAGGTCACCGCCAGCGGAGGCGACAGCTATTCGATCAGCTCGGCGCATCTGAAGTACGGCCCGGTGTATGACCTATTGAAAGACCCGCGGATCGTAGACCCTGTCGCCGATCTGTTCGGCGAAAACGTGATCGGCTGGGGGTCGCACTTCTTTTGCAAAATGCCGGGCGACGGAAAGTCGGTCGCCTGGCATCAGGACGCCAGCTATTGGCCGTTGTCACCCAGCAAGGCGGTCACCGTCTGGTTGGCGATCGACGACGCCGATCAAGAGAACGCGTGCATGAAATTCATCGCCGGGTCTCATACCAAGGGACACATGACCTACCGCCCCAGCGACTCGACCGAACACAACGTGTTGAATCAAACGATCGATGATCCGGAGCAGTACGGCGAACTGGTTTATGATCCGCTGAAAGCCGGCCAAGCGTCGATCCACGCGGATTTGTTGCTACATGGCAGCGACGCCAATGATTCCGATCGGCGACGTTGTGGGCTGACGCTGCGTTACTGCAGCGCCGACGTGCACGCGGCACTCGGTTGGAACGAAAAAGGGGTGCAGGTCCGCGGCACCGACCCGAGCGGGCATTGGAGCAACCAGCCCCGACCGGAATAGCCCGTTCGGCGACCAGGAACGACGCGACCCCCGAAGGGCAACGCTGTGAAGCATGTTTTTAGCGGTAGGGCGCGAGCCCTCCGGTGTATCGAGAACGATGAGCGACCGGCGGGGCTTGCGCCCTGCCGCTAACACCTCGTCAAACGCAGGGAATCAATGCCGCTCCAGAGATGACGCTTCGCTGACGTCCGGCTGCTCGCTGTGATCCCTCCGGGTTCCCGGTATGGCGTCGCTCTCTGTTGACACCAAACAAGGTGGTCTTGTTACCAGCATTGCCCGCGAGCCCGCCGTTGTTTCCAGGCGGCCTCCACCCTCATCCGCTCGCACTGGCTCTGGCACGCTCAGGTGCACGCCCTCCCCCCGGCAGAATCGCTGAACGAATAAGTTGACGATGGTTGGGTTTCCCAGTAGAGTCAAGGGAGTGGAAGCTCGCCATAAGCACGGGTTTCCGCCCCCGCCTGCCCCTTCCTGGGCTACCTACACGGAGCGTCCTAACCACGTTCGGGTGTTTTCGTGTCGGACTGGCCTTCGTCAGAAATGAATGTTCCGCAGGACTTTCCGTTTCCGACGCGTCGAATGGTCATTGTCCTTTCGAAATGATCACGCGACGGGTCACCGGCGCGGTCACTGCGGATCCGACGGGATTGTTACCCAGGTATCCACTGTGAAAACTCGCTTCTTCTTCGGTCGGGTCGCCGCCGCATTCGTGCTGGTGTCCGTTGGTTTCTCTCACGCGCTCGTCGGTTCGGATGTCGCCGAAACTCCGGTGAGTTTCTCGAAGCAAATCGATCCGATCTTCCGACAGCACTGTTACGGTTGTCATCAAGGCGCCAAGCAACTCGGCGCGTACGTGATGACGGACTTTGCGTCTCTGGTCAGCGGCGGTGAGACGGGTGAGCCGGCGATCGTTGCTGGGAAACCCGAGGAGAGCTATCTGATCGCGCAGATCACTCCGGTCGATGGCGTGGCCGAGATGCCCAAACCGCCGTCCCAGCCGCTCAGCGACGTCGAAGTCGAATTGGTGCGGCGTTGGATCGCCGAAGGAGCGACGAATGACTCGCCGGGTGACACCACGCTGCCGTTCAGTCGCGAAAACCCACCGCACTACAACGACGCCCCGCCGGTTCCCTCGATCGACGTTTCACCCGATGGGAAACAGATCGCCGTTGCGGGTTACCACGAAGTCTTGCTGGTCGATACCGCGGACGGCGCGATCCAGAGCCGCTTGATCGGGATCAGTCCACGGATCAATTCGGTGCGTTACAGTCCCGACGGAAGCCGCTTGGCGGCGATCGGTGGCACCCCGGGCGTTCGCGGTGAAGTGCAAATTTGGAATCCCGACACCGGCGAGTTGGAACTGTCGGTGCCCTTCACCTACGACGCCCTGTCCGGCGCCGGCTGGTCGCCCGACAACAGCAAGCTCGCGTTCGGTGCGTCGGATAATGTGGTCCGCGCGATCGATACCCAAACCGGTCAACAAGTGCTCTTCCAAGGCGCCCACGACGATTGGATTCGCGACGTCGCTTTCACTCCCGACGGAACGCACCTGGTTTCGGTCGCGCGAGACATGTCCTGCAAATTGACCGAGGTGGAAACGGAACGCTTCATCGACAACATCACTTCGATCACGCCCGGGGCGTTGTCGGGCGGATTGAGCAGTGTTGCGATGCATCCAGATCGAAATGAGATTTTGATCGGCGGTGCCGACGGCGTCGCCAAGGTCTATCGCATCTTCCGCGAAACCGCCCGCAAGATCGGTGACGATGCCAATTTGATTCGCAAGCTGCCCGCGATGCCGGGGCGGATCTTCAACGTCGCGATCAACCACGACGCGACCCGCATCGCCGCGGTCGCAACCCTGGACGGCAAATCCGAAGTCCGTGTGTGGTCGTATGATTTCAGCGGTGATCTGACCGACGAACTGAAAAAGATCCTCGCCAAACGCGTCAACGATCGTTCGGCCGAAGAGAAGAAAAAGGCGGACGCCTATCGCCAGTCGGAAACCAAACAATTGGCGTTGCACCAGTTCGCCGATGCGGCGGCCTACGCGATTGCGTTCGCACCGGACAACTCGCTGTACATCGCCGCCAGCAACGGACAACTGCAGCGGCTCGCCGCCGACGGCACGCCGGACAAAACCTTCGAAGTGTTCCGGGCCGCCGAAAGGGAGGCCGCTAGCGAAGCCGACGAGATCGCGGGTCGATTCGACGCCGAAGCCTGGATCGGCAAACTCGACACCGTCGGGCAAGCCGAGGTGGAGCCGAAATCGATTCAATCGATCGATGTCGCACCCCAAACGGCTGAACTGAATTCTCCCTACGCTTACGTCCAATTGGTCGTCACCGCCACGACCACCGGCGGCGAAACACTGGACGTCACGCGTGCGTGCAACTTCCAAACCCCCGCGTTTATCGCTTCCAACTCCGCCGGATTGCTCTGTCCGACCCAGGACGGAAACGGCAACGTGGTCGTTTCGCTCGGTGACCATCAAAGTACCGTGACGGTTTCGGCAACGCAGATCACCGAAGGCCCCAGCGAATCGATCGGCGCGGTCGATTTCATTCAAGACGTCAACCCGGTCCTTAGCCGACTCGGGTGCAATCAAGGAACGTGTCACGGAGCACAGAAGGGAAAGAACGGATTCAAACTTTCGCTCCGCGGCTATGACCCGATTTTTGATCTGCGGGCATTGACCGATGATCTGGCGGCGCGACGAATCAACGCGGCCGCCCCCGAACAGTCACTGATGCTCCGCAAGCCACTGGGGCTGACGCCACACGAAGGCGGCGCGCTGATGGCTCACGGCGATCCCTATCACGCGATCCTGCGACGTTGGATCGCCGACGGCAGCCAATTGAACTTGGACGTCGCGCGGGTGACGAAGCTGGAAATCTATCCGCAGAACCCCGTGATCCAGACCATCGGGACCGAGCAACAGGTGCGTTTGGTCGCCCATTTTGCCGATGGCAAAACACGTGATGTGACGCGTGAAGCGTTTATCGAGAGCGGCAACACCGAAGTCGCGTCGTCGGGCAAGGGCGGATTGTTGAAAGCCGTCCGGCGCGGTGAAGCGGCCATCTTGGCACGCTACGAAGGCAAGTACGCCGCAACGACGCTGACGGTGATGGGCAATCGCGATGACTACCAAGATCAAGACTACGAAACCTGGGGGAAAATTGACGAGTTGGTTGCCGCAAAATGGCGACGCGTCAAAGTCCAGCCCAGTGAGTTGTGCGACGACGCCGCGTTCCTGCGCCGCGTGACCTTGGATTTGACCGGATTGCCGCCGTCCAGTGGTCAAGTCCGTGATTTCCTGGCCGATGACACGCCGACGCAAGAGAAACGCTCCCGCAAGATCGATCAGTTGCTCGGCAGCGAAGGCTATGTCGACTACTGGACCAACAAGTGGGCCGACCTGCTGCAGGTGAACCGAAAGTTTCTTGGCGTCGAAGGCAGCACGGCATTCCGCGATTGGATACGCAACGCCGTCGTGGAGAACCGTCCCTACGATGAGTTCGCCCGACAGATTTTGACCGCCACGGGTTCCAACAAAGACAACCCGGCGGCCAGTTACTTTAAAGTGCTGCGTGATCCTGAAAACACGATGGAAAATACCACGCACTTGTTCTTGGGCATTCGGTTCAATTGCAACAAATGCCACGATCATCCGTTCGAGCGTTGGACCCAAGACCAATACTACGAAATGGCGGCGTTCTTTGGCCAAGTCGCGTTGGAAAACGATCCCGCCTCCGGTGGCAAGAAGATCGGGGGAACCGCCGTCGAGGGCGCCAAGCCGTTGTATGAAAAGGTGGTCGACAAAAATCAAGGCGAGGTCATCCACGCACGCACCGGCGACGTCGCGCCGCCGAGTTTTCCTTACGACGTGCCCTGCGAAATGCCCGATGAAGGCACTCGCCGGGAAAAGCTGGCGGCCTGGATGACCGATGCCGACAATCCGTATTTTGCCCGCAGCTTCGTCAATCGCTTGTGGGGCTACCTGCTGGGAGTCGGTTTGATCGAGCCGATCGATGACATTCGTGCCGGCAATCCGCCGACCAACCCCGAATTACTGAACCATCTGACCGATCAATTTGTTGCGTCGGGGTTTGATGTCCGCGCCATGTTGCGACAAATCTGCAACAGCCGCACGTATCAATTGAGTGTCGCGACCAACCCGATGAACGAAGACGACACGTTGAACTACGCGCGTGCGATGCCGCGGCGTCTGCCGGCCGAAGTCATTTACGACGCCGTGCACGCGTTGACCGGTGCCGAGAGCAACATCCCCGGAATGCCCAAAGGCACGCGCGCCGCTGCCGTCACCGACTCGGGCGTCAAACTCAATGACGGCTTCCTGCAGAACCTGGGACGCCCGGTCCGCGAAAGTGCCTGTGAATGCGAACGATCCAGCGAACTGCAGCTCGGCCCGATCATGGCCTTGATCGGTGGCCCCACGGTGGCGACCGCGATCGCCGATCCCAAGAACGAACTGGAACGCATCGTCCGGGAAAATCCGGACGACCGCGAACTGGCCACGGAAATCTTCCTCCGCTCGATCGGTCGACCGCCCAGCGAAACCGAACTCGCAGCGTTCGATCAAATCAAGCAACAGATCAAGATCGACCACGAACTGCTCGAGCAAGAACTGGCTGCGAAAGAAATCGACTGGGCCGAGCGGAAGCAAGAATTGGAACAGATCCGGGAAGCAAAACTTGCCGAAACCAACTCGCAATTGGCCGCCCGGATCGAAGCCGCCAAACCGGAACAAGAACGCTTGGCCAAAGAGCGTGAGGCACGAATCGAAACGGCCACCAAGGCGCTCGAAGACGTCAACAAGCAGTTGGCCGAAAAGGTAAAGCAGTGGGAAACCGAACACGCCGCGGCGGTCGAGTGGCATCCGCTGCGACCTTCCAAAGCGGTCTCGACCAACAAAGCCAAGTTGGTTGCCGCGGAAGATCGCTCGATCACCGCCAGCGGTCAAACCGGCAAGACGGTTTACACGATCGAGTATCCGACGTCACTGAAAAACATCACCGGATTCCGCCTGGAAGCCCTCTCGGATCCGTCGTTGCCCGGAAACGGTCCCGGTTTGCCGCCCAACGGAAACTTTGTGATCACCGAATTCGAAATCAAGGTCGCATCCAAGTCCGATCCCAAGACGTTTGCGGATGTGTCGATCGAAAGCGGCAAGGCGGATTTCTTGCAGCCGAGCTTTACGATCGAAGCGACCTTTGACGGCAACAAACGCGGACAGGGCGGATGGGCGGTGGCCGGTGCGACCGGTGTCGACCACTGGGCCACGTTCAAGCTAAAGCAACCGATCGAACATCCCGACGGCTGCGTGCTGCAATTCCAGATCCATCAGTTCCACAACGCCGCCGACCATCAGTTGGGCAAGTTCCGTATCAGCGCGACGACCGACACCGGCGAGATTCCATTGGATCTGCCTGAAACGTTTCGTGCCATCGTCGAGACACCGGACGCCGATCGCGGCGAAACGGCGAAACAAACGCTAATCGATTACGTGGGCAAGACCGACCCGGATCGAACCAAGGCCGAAGCCGCGTTGGCCGAAGCCCGGAAAGCAGTCCCCCGCGACGCCGAAACGGTTCGGCTGGAGCAACGTCGCGACGCCTTGTCCGTCGCAACGCCCGATGATGCCCGAATCATTCGGCTGCGAGATGACGTCGCGCAAAGTAAACAGCAAGTCGAACGGTTACGTTTGACGGCGGCAGAAGACCTGACGTGGGCACTGATCAACAGCCCCGCCTTTTTGTTCAACCACTAACCTGGCCCGGATTGTTTCGACACACGTTCGGTGCCAAACCGCCGACCAACCCACACTCGCTTCGGAGAACCCAATCATGCTTTCGTTTAAAGGCTTCGCCGCCAAAGACCTTTGCGATCCCCATCTGGCTCCGTCTCGCCGCACGTTCCTGCGTGTCGGCGGCTGCGGGATGTTGGGGTTGTCGCTGCCCTCGTTGATGCAACTTGAAAACGCCTCGGCCGGTGAAGTGCTCGGCGGCGGTCCCGGTTGGGGCAAAGCCAAGAGCATCATCATGGTGTATTTGCAAGGCGGCCCCAGCCACTTGGATCTGTGGGATCCCAAGGAAAATGTTCCCGACAACGTCAAAAGCCAATTCCAACCGATCAGCACCAAAATCCCCGGGATCAAGTTCACCGAGAATCTGCCGCAACTGAGTCAACTGAACGATCGATTCACCATGATTCGGTCGATGTCGTACACGCCCAACGGTCTGTTCAATCACACCGCGGCGATTTACCAGATGATGACGGGCTACACGACCGACAAGGTCAGCCCGTCGGGCCAACTGGAACCGCCTTCGCCGAAAGACTTCCCGAATTTCGGCAGCAACATCGTCAAGATGCAACCGGTCGACGAACCGATGTTGCCGTTCGTCATGTTGCCACGGCCCCTGCAAGAATCCAACGTGGTCGGCAAAGGCGGGACGGCCGGATTCTTGGGCAAGTCCTATGACCCCTACACGCTTTATCCAGATGGCGATGATCTGGACATGAGCAAGATGAACCGCATCAAGATCGATGACCTGAAACTGCGTCCGGAAGTGTTCAGTGTGCGGTTGAAACGGCGGGCGCAATTGCGCAATTTGCTCAACGCGCAGATGCCGGAGATCAACAAGGCCGTCGAGAGTTTTGAATTGGATGAATACTACGACCGAGCGTTGTCGTTGATCGTTTCCGGCCGCGCCCGCGAGGCATTTGACTTGGCCAGTGAACCGGATGACCTGCGTGACAAGTATGGCCGCAACACGTTCGGCCAAAGCTGTTTGCTCGCCCGACGTCTGGTCGACGCCGGGACCCGTGTCGTCGAAGTCATTTGGCCCAAGGTCGCCAACAGCGACAACCACTCGTGGGACCACCACAGCGGATTGAGCAAGCGGATGAAAGAACAATCGGCGCCGATGCTGGACGCCGGATTGTCGACGCTGATTGAGGATCTGGATGACCGCGGCATGTTGGAAGACACACTGGTCGTTGCCGTCGGTGAATTCGGCCGCAGCCCACAGCGCGGCGTCAGCACCAGCGGCAACAACAACTCCGACGACGGACGCGACCACTGGCCGTACTGTTACACCGCCGTCATGGCGGGTGCCGGAACCAAACGCGGTTACGTGCACGGCAAGAGTGACAAAACCGCCTCGGCCCCACTGGAAAACCCCGTCCACCCATCCGAGTTGTTGGCCACGATCTATCACAGTTTCGGCATTCACCCCGAAACGATCGTCTACAACCACCTCAACCAGCCGAGGGAATTGGTCAAGGCCCAGGCGTTGACGGCGCTGTTGAGTTAGGGGGGAAGAGTGGCTCACCGCGGCGAGGGCAACGTGGCGAAGCGACCATGTCCTGCGTTTGACGGGGTGATGGCGGCAGGGTGCAAGCCCAATGTCATTGAGTTAAGAAGCGAACATGAATCACCATGGCTCCCCTCTCCCCCAGCCCCTCTCCCCCAATTCCTGACTCGCTTAGGCTCGTCAGGCATCGGGGGAGAGGGGAGCCATGGTGTTTAATTATCGCTCCTCGATTCAGCGGTATTGGGCTCGCGGCCTGTCGATTTAAGCCCGCATGCGTAAGCGAGGGGCCACGCGGCGCCCCTCGCTTACGCGTCGGGCTAAGATCATCGCGTTGAATTCAGAACATCGACTAAATCGACAGACCGCTCGCGCCGTTCCGGTAACACCAGCCGCTGAATTGATTCGCTCGCACGCTCCCGACGGACGCCGATCAAACATCTACCGACGCCGTAGAACCCCGGCTCACACCGGCGAGGATTCGCTGGTCAGCAACTGGTCGACTTCGTTGCTGACGATGACGCCGTAGTTGATCGCCCCGAGCCAACCGCTCATGATGATCCCGACGCTGCCGGCGTGATACATGCCTCCGACTTGGTTGGGCAGGTCTCGGCTGACCCCCAGGCCTTCGAATTTGGTGCCGAAGCTGGCGCCCCGTTCGTGGAGCGTGTAGTGCTGGAAGGTCCGCGGCGTGGCGGCTTCGGCATGATCGATCTTGTCACGCACCCCGGGGATGTAACGCTCCAGCGCGTCGATCGTGGTCTCCACCAGATCTTTCTTGCTCGCTTCGTAGTCCTCTTCGCTCAGGTCATTCCAGTCCGACCAGTTGGCGTTGGTGCTGCTGACGATCGCATAGCGTTCCTTCGTTTTCCAGGGCCGCGTCCGGGGATAATAAAAGCTGAAGGTCCGACTGGTGATGTCTCGGCTGAGCAAGGACTCGGTATTGAACGTCTCCGCCGTGCTGGTGAAGAACAAGTCACCGCTGCTTTCGTCGATCGTTTCGCCCTCTTTGAGCGCCATGTAGACTTGCGTGCTGCTGTTGTTCAGCGGACGGCGTTGGTCCGTTGGATGTAGTCGGCGTCCAGTTTTTCTTCGCCGATCATCTTCAGGATCGTAGTCCGCAAGTTCGCATTGCTGACGACGGCACGACAGCGAATGGTTCGATCACCGACCCGGACCGCACTGACTCGACCGCCTTTGGTAATGATTTGATCGACCGGACAATTGATGCGGATGTCGACCCCGTTGGATTCCAATTCCTTTTTCATCCGCTTGATCAGGTCGTCGGTTCCCCCTTCATAGATATAAACGCCCTTGCTCATGAAGTTGCTGAAGACGATCCCGTACGTGATCGCGGGGTCTTCCAGTGTGGACCCGTTGGCGTAGGTGATCGGTTCCATCAACAGACGAACGATGTCGTTGCGTCCGGGAAAGAACCGTTCAAAGAGTTCTCCGGTCGTGGTGGTTTGGTCGTCATAGAAATTCATGCCCCGCGCGGTGTCAAAAAACGATTTGACCGTCTCGGGATCTTGACCGAACCGCTCGACCAACAACCGCGAAAAATCTTCGCGATCGAACGTCGTGGTGAGCGAGAACTGGGGGTTGTCGAAGCGAATGTTTTTGAGCTGGACGATTCGATCAGAGATGCCACGGTTCCAATATCGGCGACACGATTTGATCATCCCGTGAGGAAACCCATGCAACGAGATGTCGAAGGTGTGGCTTCCGGGCCGCAGAAACCAGGTCGCCAACCCGCCGAGTTTGTAGTGCTGTTCCAACAACAGCACACGATGGCCGGCGCGACCGAGAATGTTGGCACTGGTCAGCCCGGCCAACCCGCTGCCGATCACCACGACATCGTACTCGTCTTTGGCACCTTTTAGAAAATCACGCGGCATGGAACGGCGGCAGCAATGGGGGAAAGATGAATCGAAAGCGTCTTGCGGGGATAATTTGAACGATGAGGGGCGGGAAGCCTATCCCACTAGATGGCGCCGATGTCGGGTTGCAGTTCGGCGAACACGCCCACCATCTCACCGCTCGGCGGCCCGTCACCGTACAGCATCATCGCCCCTTCGCCAACCAAGACCCGCTCATCCAACAGTCGCAATGACTGGCCGATCGGCCGGGTCGAGCACTGTCGGGTCACGCCGCTGGCGAGCCAATCGTGGGAACCGCGAAAGATGTCGACGTGCTTTTCCGGCAGCACGGTCGCCATCCGGCGGGTCCCGTCGGCACCGCGACGAAGTGTCGTGATTTTCCAGTGATCATCGCGTGGATCTCTCAGGATTCGCACCGTCACGACCGACTCCCCCGGCGGCACAGCGACCGCGCCAAACCAGCGGGGTGCGGCAGCGGAATCCGGCCAGAGTGAGCTGTACGCGATCCGATACCGCGGTGAGGCGGGCACGCGGACCCGCAGCCGATAGGTCATCGGCTGGTCACTGTTGAGTCGCACCGCAGCGATTTCGTCCTCATCCGAGGGCGGCAGATAGCCCGTTTCCTCACGCAGCCGCATCAATTCGGTTTCGGCCGATCGCAACCGGACGGCAGTCACCGCGTAACCCGACGCGAGCGCGACCACCAGCAGCACCGTCAACAACCAGGTCAGTGAAAACTGAACCGGCACGCTTCGCGGTGACGTTGCTGGGGCTTCTTCGCTCATCCGACCGACAGGGACTGGGCTTGCTGGACGACGGCTTTTGATTTTTCCAAGCCTTCGCTCGCGACGGCCAGCGCGTCACGTTTCCAGTACTCGGGGTTGAACAATTCCAGTGAAAACGTTCCCGTG
Organism: Phycisphaera sp. RhM; assembly: GCA_033042175.1. Lineage (GTDB taxonomy): Bacteria > Planctomycetota > Planctomycetia > Pirellulales > Pirellulaceae > Stieleria. Next base: position 194,810 of record WCIL01000005.1, on the reverse strand, counting down.
AATCCGTTGTCGATCAAACCGCGAATGATCGTGGGCAGCGGGCAAACGCCGTCGCCAGGAAACACGCGGTCCTTGTCGGCGATTTTGTCCTGCGGCGGATCCGCCGGGTAATCGTTGATGTGAAAGCACAGCATTTTGGAGGCTTCGATCATGGACAGGCCGGCGAAGTCGTTGCCGCCCTTGTAGATGTGATAGAAGTCCGGCAAGACGCAGGCGGCGGGATGGGCCGCCGCGGTGGCCACGTACGCCAATTCACCCAGTTTGCTGAGCGTGGGCGAAAATCCCCACAATTCCAATTGGGGTCGGACGCCCACCGAGGCTCCGATTTCGCACAGCGCGCGATAACGCTCGGCAACCAGTTCCAACGGCGGCGAGACGCTGCCGCCCCGATGCGCCCCGATCGGCGGCGCCGCGATCAGCTTGCCACCCAGTCCCGCGACCAGTTCCATATCGTGACGGGCCGCTTCCAGTCCCTCCCGCCGCTGCTGGTCATCGTCTGAAATCCAATTGGCAAACCCGATCGCGCTGGCGACAAACAGCCCGGCGTCCTCGATGCGTTTGCGCAAGTCACTGAGTTTGCCGCCTTCGGCAAGGAAGGTTTCGATGTCACGCATCCAGGGTTCGATCCCGTCGTAACCGGCCGCGGCAGCGACATCGACCTGTTTTTCGATACTCAGGTTTTGACCGCGAATCGTGCTGGTATTGAGCGAGAAACGGACGGGCAGGTCCGGGGTGCTCGGTTCTGCAGCTGCCAGTCGTGTGGACAGGCTGGAAAACGTTGCAGCCGAAGCCGTGGCGGCGGTGGCGGCCCAAATAAATGAACGTCGGTTGGTCATGTCGATCTTTGGAAAGCTAGGAAGGGTAGCCGCGTAGTTTAATCTCAAACGGATCTGCGTTGGCAGTGGCGCGATCAGAGTGCGAACGAAGCCCCACCGATGGAGAAGACCCACCGATGGACTCGTACTCCTTGTCACCTTGCGTGTCGGGTTGGCGGTAGTGGACGAGGCGACGAGTCCTTGCCAAGCTGCGGCGGAATACTAGCCATCCGCACCGACGAACCGGCCGGGCTGGATGGTGACGGGACGCTTCTCGGCCGGGAAGACGCGACGGAATTCAGCCGCCGCCAAGTCTGAGAGTCTTGGGGAGAGTGTTTCAATCGCCAGTCGGTACGCGTCAAACGCGGAGGTGCGGTTGCCGGCGAGAAACTGTTTGCGAGCGAAACGGACCAGCGCCTTGCCTTCGGCATCGGGATCCGCTTTCGTGGCACCTGCCTTGGCCGACCGGACGGGAGAACGCGGCGTGCCGCCCGACTTCGGCGGCAACCCACGGATCTGGCGATCGATCGCGTCGTGATCAATGATGGTGATGTGAGCACTCGCACCGGCGCGACCCACTCCCGCTCCGATGCCGCGCCCGCCGCCACGACGCGAGAATCGCCCGCTCGCCGACCGCGAGACGCCGACTAACGAGGTGGAACCGCCGGTCGGCACGAGCACGCTGCCGGAATACGTGAATCGCGAGAACGACGGCAACTGGATCGTCGACTGGGCCGACGCAAATTGGTCGATTCCGAAAACGAGCAGCGCGGTGGTGACCAGAATACCGGTTCGATGCATGGGACCGATCCGCCTTGGACGATTCGTAAAACGATCTTGGCCCGTTGGTTACTTTTTGATTTTGTCGCCGAAGTTCCGATTGAACTTCCGCACCTTGTCTCGGACGACGGCTTGGCAATAGCCGTAATTGGGATTCTTTCGATAGAAGTCTTGATGAACTTCTTCGGCCGGATAGAACGTCGTGGCCTTTTCGAGCAGGGTGACGATCTCGCGATCAAATTCGCCCGATTTGTTCAGTTTCTTGATGTACGCTTCCGTCGCATCCTTTTGCTGTTCGTTGTGAAAGAACACGCTGCTGCGGTACTGCGGACCTTCGTCGGCACCCTGTCGATTGAGCGTGGTCGGATCGTGTGTCTTGAAAAACACTTCCAGCAATTCTTCGAACGTGACTTGAGACGGGTCGTAATAAATTTCGACCGCTTCGGCGTGTCCCGTTTTCTTGCCGCACACTTGCTCGTAAGTCGGGTTGGGAACCGTGCCACCGATGTAGCCGCTGATCACGTCGTTGACGCCGATCATCCGTTCGAACACCGCTTCGGTGCACCAGAAGCATCCGCCGGCAAAGGTGGCGACAAGTTCTTCCTTCTGTGGCTTGTCTTTGGTATCAACCTCGTCGGCAGACACCGCAGAACCGTCTTGGGGATGCGGTGCTGCGGAGACATTGAGGCAGAAGCTGGCCAGTGCGGCCAGGACCCAAAAGCAGATCCAGAGGTTTTTCTGTGTCTGGCGCTGGGGCTGCTCGACCACTCGAACCGCAACTCTCGTGTTTGACATCATCGAACGGATTCCTAACTGATCTGGTTCTGCGTGTGCGTCTAGACTGGACTCGATTATACCCTTCCGGACAGGTGAAAAGTCGTCAACCGACCGAACATAGGCAGAAAGCTTGACACAATCAATCGAAGATCACGCCGCGACGGCGACAGACGCGCATTTCGACCTCGCCCACACCGTCGCCGAGGACGAAATCGACGCACAGCAACACGTTCACAATTTACGTTATCTGCAATGGACTCTCTGGGCCGCCGGCCGGCATACCGAGTCGATTGGGTGGGATGCCAAAGCAGCCCTGGCACGCGGGCTCGGATGGGTGGTGCGAGAACATTCCATTCAGTATCGCGGCGCGGCATTGGCCGGAGACGAAATCATCGTCCGGACCTGGGTTCACGATCTGCAGCGTTTTGCCTCGCGGCGAAAGTACGTGATCTTCCGCCCGGCCGACCGCACCGTGTTGGCCAAAGTGGAAACCCGCTGGGTGTTCGTGGATTTGAATCAGCACAAGGCGTTGCCGATCCCGGACGAAGCCAAGGAACACCTGGTGGTCTGTCCCTCGCCGCCGCCCCTGCCGTGGGAAGCCGCCCGATCGTAGCGGGAAGCGTCAGCGACCGTCATCCCAGCGGGACGCGTCAGCGACCGTCATCCCAGCGGGAAGCGTCAGCGACCGTCATCCCAGCGGGAAGCGTCAGCGACCGGCACGTGTGATCTCGCCGCCCTCGCGCCACTGGCTGACGCCACGTGCTGAAAAGCACTCGCGCCACGCGCTGAAAGGCGGGTGCTACTGATTCAGGGCTTCGTCGATGATTTCGCGACTGGCGCGTGTGCCGAGTGCCCCGATGATGCCGTAAGGACTGGCGTCGCCGGGACGAATGCCATCATTTTGTCCGGCGCGGGAATCCCCCGACCCGATCGAGTCGGAGATGAAGACGACCGCCCCGTCCCCCATCAAGATATGCGCGCCGCCTTGGTGCCGGCTGCTGATCGACCAGTTGCCTTCGGTCAATTCGTGCGCACCATGCAGACACAATTCGGTGTTGGGGCCGCGATTGGTGGTGACACTGGAATGGATGTGCCCGAAGTTGGCCCAACTGAATCCGCGACGCGTGCCCAATTCGACCGCCACGAAATACGCCGAGCCGTCGTCGTTCTTGGGGTTGTGGGCGGGGAACGCTGTCGGAACCCAAAACGAAGGACGTTCCGGATCGATCAGGACTCCGGAATCTTGGCAGGCCATCGTCCCGCCGTCGGCGCTCATCGTGACCTGCAATCCATCGACGTTGCTGACATCGAACAATCCGTGCGAGCGCGTGTCACGATCCAGCAGGTCGGTCATGATTTCGCCACAGCAGATCGTGTTGGAAAGCCCGTCCAGGATGTCGCGGAATCGCGTGAATTTGCGGGTGACGAAAATCCCACGTTGCCAGCGAGCCACCGCGCTGGCCTGTATGACCGACGGGGGCTGGTAATCGCCGTGCAAAAAGTTGGTCAAGCCGATCCGTGACGACATCGCGCTGTCCCCGATGCAAGCCGCATAGTTGGTGCGTCCCAAGGCCGGCAATCCCGTACCGGGATCGCTGGGGCAACGCAGCGTGGGGATTTCGGTCACCCAGGGGCGGTAACCATATTGGCCGCCCTGGGGCTTTGGCCCCATCGGTTGCCAGGGCGGATTGATCCGGTTCCCCAGCGGGTCGGTGGCCAGCCGATTGGAGATCTGACTCCACAACGCTTGCTGCTCCATGAACGGAGTCAGCCCGACCAGAAAACTGAGGCTCTTTTGGTTCGTACGGGGAGAATAGAACGCCAACGTGTTGCCGGCCTGGTAATCGATCCCCGTGCCGCCACCGTGCATCGGCAGCCGCTTGTAGGCAGAGTGGTAATTGTGCAGTGCCAGCCCGACTTGTTTGAAGTTGTTGCTGCAACTCATCCGCCGCGCCGCTTCTCGGGCCGCCTGGACCGCCGGCAACAACAGGCCCACCAAAATTCCGATGATCGCGATCACGACCAATAGTTCCACCAGCGTAAACCCGGCAGTGTTTCGCCTCGACATCGACGGCTCCTCGTTTCTAAAAAAGTGGTGGACGGTCGCGTTCATTCAGCCGCCGCGTTCATTCAGCAGCCGCGCCGGCCGCCGCCGCCGCCGCCGCCGCCGCTGCCGCTGCGGCTTCTTGCTCCAACGCTTCCTGCTTCGCTTTCTCGAGCTCTTCAATCTCTTCGTCGGACAATCCCGACGTCTCATCGATCTTGGCGTTGATCGCCCGCTGTTCTTGCTCGCTGATCTGGTAGGGGTTCTCGTTCAAGGGGACATCGACCACCCCGCCTTCATGACCACCACAACCCGTCATGACGACCATCGACAAGCAGACCAAACCGGTTGCCAAAAGGAAGCTTCTCATTAGAGATCACTTGAAAAGGACGTGAAGAGGATACGCCGGCGGAGCCGAACAGAACGTGAGGGACTGTATTGTAACCACATTTCCGCCGCAATCACTGACGAGGAATTTGGGGCAACGAAACTCGCTTTGGAGGCATGACGGTCGACACAGGACGCTCCATTCGCCCCTCCGAAGGCTACGCGGCGAAGCAATCTTTAGCGGAACGGCGCGAGCCCTCCGGTCTTTCTGTGACACTCCTCACCGCTTGCCCGATTACCGCAGCTTCTTACTCAGAAACCGCGCCGTCGCGTTGTCGGCCTGTTCGGCGATTTGCTCCGGCGTCCCCTCGGCCATCAACCGTCCGCCATGGATGCCGCCGCCGGGCCCCAGGTCGAGGATCCAGTCACAGCAGGCCAGCAGGTCGAAGTCGTGCTCGATCACAACGACCGTGTTGCCCGAATCGACCAACCGCTGGAGCACACCGACCAGGCGTTTGACGTCGTCGAAATGCAATCCCGTCGTCGGCTCGTCGAGCACGTACAAGGTGTTGCCGGTCGAGGTGCGTGCCAGTTCGGTTCCCAGTTTGATGCGTTGGGCCTCGCCGCCGCTGAGCGTCGTGCTGCTTTGCCCCAAGTGCATGTAACCGAGTCCGACGGCTTGCAGTGAGGTGAGCAAGCGATGGGCCGCGGGCATGTTTTCAAAGAACGCGGCGGCCTGGTCGATCGTCATCGCCAGCACATCGGCCACGTTGGCGCCTTTGAATCGCACTTGCAACGTCTGGCGATTGAAACGTTTTCCGCCGCAGCGTGGACAGGTCACGAACAGGTCGCTGAGAAAATTCATCGAGATCCGCTCGACGCCGTGCCCCTTGCAAAGTTCGCAGCGTCCGGCGGCCGAATTGAAACTGAATCGGCTGGTCGTGAACCCGCGTGTCTTGGCCTCCCGCGTCGCCGCGAAGACCTTGCGGATCTCATCCCACACGCCGCTGTAGGTCGCCGGACAGGAGCGTGGACTGCGCCCGATCGGAGCCTGATCGATGGGCACCAATTTGTCCAACTCCGCCGCCCCGGAAAGTTTGCCGAACTGCGCCACACGGTTTGCCGTGGTGGGCAAACGTTTGCCATGGGCCAGTTGATACTCGACCGCCGGCAGCAGGGTGTCGACGACCAGCGAACTTTTTCCGCTGCCGGAAACACCGCTGATTCCGATCAGACATGCCAACGGGAATCGCGCCGTGATGTTTTTCAAGTTGTGTGTGTAGACGTCGGTCAGGCTTAGAAAACGATCAGCCGCGCGGCGCGTTTCCGGGACTGGGACTGCGTCGACGCCCGACAAGTAGCGGCCGGTCAAACTGCGTTTGTTGGCCTGGATCCGTTTGGGTGTTCCGGCCGCAACGATCTTGCCGCCCTGGGCTCCCGCACCGGGACCGACATCGATCACACGATCGGCCGCCCGCATCGTCGCTTCATCATGCTCGACGACAACGACGGTGTTGCCGTTTTGTTGCAACCGCCGCAGACAGCGGATCAAGCGATCGTGATCGGCCGGATGCAATCCGATCGAGGGTTCATCCAGGATGTAGCAAACGCCGACCAGCCCGCTGCCGATGCTGGTCGCCAGCCGCACGCGCTGCAACTCGCCACCGGAGAGCGTTTCGGCACTGCGGTCGAGCGTCAAATAGGAGACACCGACTTCGTCCAAAAACTCCAGTCGCTTGGTGACTTCGGATTGAATCGGTTTGGCCACGGCGCGATGAAGTGGCGAGAGGGAAGGACCGAGGGCGCCGATCCAACTCGCAGCGTCGGTCAAATTCATCGCCGTCAGTTCGGTGATCGAAACGCCATCGATCCTCACGCCCATCGCTTCGCTACGCAGCCGCCCACCGTCGCAGGTCGGACAAATCGTTTTCGAATCCCCCAAATCGACTCGCCCCGAATCGACTCGCCCCAACCCGTCGCAGGTCGGACAGGCGCCGTAGGGGCTGTTGAAGGAAAACGTCCGCGGCTCGATCTCTTCGACACTGGCACCACACTCGATACACGCCATCGCGGTGTTGTAGATCGAATCGACCCAGTTTCCGCTTTCGTCTTCAACCGCGGCGGTCACCAGTCCCTTGCCCAAACGCAACGCCAACGAGAGCGAATCGGCCAGCCGAGATTCGACGCCATCACGCACCACCAAACGGTCCACGACGGCTTCGATGGTGTGGTTCTTGCGCACCGCCAACTCGGGCACGTCGTCCAACAAATACATTTCGCCGTCGACGCGGACGCGGACCAAACCGGCAACCTGGATCGATTCGAACACGTCGCGATGGGCTCCCTTGCGGCCTCGCACCATCGGCGCCATCAACACCAGCTTGCCGCCCTCGGGACGAGACAACAACGAATCGCGGATGACGTCGGCAGACTGGCGGGCGATCGCCGCGCCACAGCTGCCGCAATGCGGTAGCCCCACGCGAGAAAACAACAGACGCAAGTAATCGTAGATCTCGGTGACGGTGGCCACGGTGCTGCGGGCGCTCGTCGAGCCGGGCTTTTGATCGATCGCCATCGTCGGCGCCAAACCGTCGATCAGATCCACATCCGGTCGCGGCATCGAATCCAGAAACTGCCGGGCGTAGGCCGACAGGCTGTCGATATATTGCCGCTGCCCCTCGGCGAACAACGTGTCAAACGCCAGCGAACTTTTGCCGCTGCCCGAGACACCGGTAATCACCGTGATCGCGTCGCGGGGAATATCGACGTCCACCGATTGCAGATTGTGAACCCGTGCGCCGCGAATTCGGATCGAGTTGGAGATTCGGATCGAGCTGGTGGAACGGGATTTCGGCACCGGTGTTCTAGCTGCGGGGGAAAGACTGGGGCAACGCGGCTGGACAGTCTATGCAATCGGGCAAGCGGACAACACGGTGTAGGCCAGAGCCAGCCTCCGTCGGTGACGCTGTGCGTCACATCTTCGGACTCAAGCCGCTTTGGCGAGTCGTTTGGCGACGCGTGGGGGTGGCTCACGCCAACGCCGATGCAGCCACCAGTATTGCTCGACCGCTTCGGAAACGCTGATCGCCAGCTGTCGGTTGTACCACTTGGTCAGCGATTCGACCGACTCGCAATCGCCCCGTGGATCATCCTGCGGATCGGCGACGGCGACGCACGCGGTTTCAAATTTCATCGGTTGGCCGTCGATCCGCCGGGTGGATCCGGCCAGCATGGGCGCGCCGCTGCCGAGCGAAAACAACGCCAGTGCCTTGTGGCAGGACGCCGGAACGCCCAGAAACTTCGTCCAACATCCTTTGGGGCCGGCGTGCTGATCGGCCAGGATCGCCAGTGTGCCGCCGTCGGCCAGATGCTGATCGACCTGGATCGCGCAGCCGTCCTTGTCCAACATCCTCTGCCCCTTGGCGCTGCGGAATCGGTGGACCCATTCGTCGAGAAAGGGGTTGTCCAGACGACGGGCAATGGTTGTCGATTCACACCCCATCAATCCCGCGGTGTAGCCGCCGATTTCGAAGTTCCCGAAATGCCCGGTCACCATCACGGTCGGACGTTTGGACAGACAGTTGCGCAAGATATCGCGGCTGTTGCGAAAACGAACGTATTGGGACCAGTTGGTCAGGTGCAGCCGCCGTTGAGCCCAGGCGATTTCGCAGACCATTAGCATCAGCGAGTGCCACATCGACGCTTCGATCGCCTTCCGCTGACGTTCGCTGGCGTGGGGAAAGACCTGTTTCAAATTGGTCGCCGTCGTGTGTTTTCGGAGCGGCCCGAGACGGCAGATCAGCGACGCCAACAGGCGACAGAGCGCGTCGCCCAAGTCCAACGGCAGCGTCTGGATCACCGCGACGACCAGCCGAATGACCAGGTAGCTGGCAAAATCGATCGCCCGCTGCCGAGCCGGTTTCCAGCCGGCAGCCAGTTTCCCGCCGACACCGCGTGGCTTGATTTGTTTGATTGGCGTGACCATCGGGATCAGATTGAACCGGGGAAAACGTACGAAATGCGACGCCGCCCGCAGCGGAAGTCCGGCGAAAGTGTCTCAGAAGTGAGCCGTCAGACTCCAGAGCGATTTTTCCGCCCCCGGAGTCAAATGCCATCCCAGCGGGACGCGTCAGCGCCCGGCACGTCACGATCTCGCCATCGACACGCGCCACTGGCTCACGCCACGTGCTGACATGCGGCACGCCGGCGGAATACGACAGCCCGGTCGGCGACCGATGTGGATTGATCGCCCCGATAAAACCGGGCGTCGGGACACTATTTTGGCATTCGTCGATTCTCACCGCTGGGTGGTGGTTGTTGGATCGGTGCTCGAAAGCGAACATGCCGCTTCTGAGCCTTTGGTTTTCGTTTGTCCCCCCAATCCCCAGACCGATGAATTCCCCCGACCCTTCCCGTTCATCTCCCCCCAGCCCCCCAGCCTCCGACGGGGCCAATCCGTCTAGCGGGGCTTGTGCGGTCGTGTTGGCCGCCGGCAAAGGGACTCGCATGAACAGCGATCTACCCAAAGTCCTCTGCCCGGTCGTCGGCCGAGCGATGATTCATTTCGTCATCGACGCCTTGGAAGCCGCCGGCATCCACCGCCAGATTGTCGTGGTGGGCTACGAGGCGGATGCGGTCAAGCGAGAGCTGGCGACGCGACAGGGGAGCAACATTCAATTCGCGCTGCAGGCCGAACAACTCGGAACCGGCCACGCCGTGCAGTGTTGCGGTGACTTTTTGGCCGACCAAACCGGGCCGACGATCGTGGTCGCGGGGGATTCCCCCTTGATCCAATCCGACAGCTTGAAAACGCTGTTGGCCCATTTCAACGAAACACAACCGGCCCTGCTGTTGGGCACGCTGAAAAAAGACGACCCGACCGGCCTCGGCCGCATCGTGCGAAACGAAGCCGGCGACTTCATCGGGATCGTCGAACACAAAGACGCGACTGCCGAACAGTTGGCGATCAACGAAGTCAACATGAGCACGTACCTGTTTCGCACCCCGGACCTGCTCGATGCACTTGCGATGTTGAAAAACGATAACGCCCAGGGCGAATACTATCTGACCGATTGTCCGCGTTTGTTGCGAGAATCCGGACGCCCGGTCGCGGCATTGCCGGCGCTGCAACCGTGTGAATCACTGTCGATCAACAATCCTGACGAACTTCGATTGGTCGACCAACAGATGCGGACGATGGGTTATGCGTGAATTAAAAATTTTCAGCGGCAGGGCCAATCCCGATCTGGCAATGAAGATCTGTCGCCACCTGCACCTTGAACCGGCTGCGATTTCGTTGGGCAAGTTTCCCGACGGGGAAAACTATTGCAAATTGGACGAAGACGTCCGCGGACGCGACGTGTTTCTGGTCCAGCCGACGTGCCCACCGGTCAACGACAACTTGTTCGAGTTGTTGGTGATGATCGATTGTTGCAAGCGCGCCAGTGCCGAACGGGTCACCGCGGTGATCCCGTACTATGGCTATGCGCGACAAGACCGCAAAGACGAAGGCCGCGTGCCGATCACCGCCAAGATGGTCGCCAACATCATCGCCCGCGCCGGTGCCGATCGTGTGTTGACGATGGATCTGCACGCCGCCCAGATCCAAGGCTTCTTTGACGTCCCGGTCGATCACCTGTATGCCGCACCGGTGCTCAATGAACACTTCAGCAACCGCGGATTGACCGATGACAAGATCGTCGTGGTCAGCCCCGACGAAGGCAGCATCAAGCGCGCCGTCGGCCACGGCAAACGCCTCGGCGGAAAACTGGCGATCGTCGACAAACGACGCACCAACGCTTTGGAAGTCCGCCAAAGTACGATCATCGGCGGTCCCGTCGAAGGCAAAATCGCGCTGATGTTTGACGACATGATCAGCACCGCCGGATCGATTTGTGGTGCCGCCAAACTGGTTCACGAAGCCGGGGCCGCGGAAATCCACATCGCCTGCACCCACGGCGTCTTCTGCGGACCGGCCATCGAACGACTCCGCGAAGCCCCCGTCGATTCGATCACCGTCACCGACACGATCCCGATCGCCGCCGACAAGATGCTGCCCAAGATGGTCCAATTGTCCGTCGCACCACTGTTGGCCGAAGCGATCAAACGGATCCACCACGATCAATCGATCAGCGAACTGTTCCGCGAACGCTAAGACGACCAATGGGGCAGGGAAGACACTGCCGGCCAAAAAGATGGGGTCAAAAAACTTGGTGGTCAAAAAATGGGCCTGCTGACTCCCCACACCAAGGCAGACTCTTTTTGAGTGAACACGACCGGGGCGTCGGATTTCGTGTCGTTCGTATTGTTCGTGGTTCCAACGGCCACGATCCATCGACCGAATCTCGATCGCAGCGGACGGCGATGAACGGCGCATCCGGCACATCCGGAATTTCTTGAACGGTTTTCCCACCGCTCATCACGGGTCGGGCGGAAACCCGCCGATGGCGGCGAACGGGCAAAGCACATTTCAGGATCACGTCCGCACGCCCCACGACGGTCCTCTCGGTTCTCTCATGGCCCAGAATTCGCCAGCCACTGAACACGTTCTCCAGCCGCATCGACGCATCTTGGAGCTGGATTCACTGCGGGCGCTTGCGGCGATCAACCTGCTGCTGTTCCATTTCACGCACGTCTACAGTGCCAAATTCGGATACACCTCGCCACTGGGTTTCGAATGGCCCTACGGCGCGTACGGCGTCGAGATGTTTTTCATTCTGTCGGGGTTCGTCAACAGCATGTCGCTGATGCGACGCGGAAAACCCGTCGACTTCGTCGCCGCACGATTGATCCGCATCCTGCCGATCTTCTTGATGGTGATCGTTGCCAATTTATGGATCATGAGCTTTGCGCCGCTCAATGAGATCGGCATCACGACGGCGCAATTCGCCGCCAACTTGACCTTGTTACCACGCGTCTTTGGACACGAGTGCGTCGACCCAGTGATGTGGACGTTGCAAGTCGAGATGATGTTCTACTTCACGCTGGTGGCGTTGTATCGATCCGGCGGGCTGCGGCGCTACTTTGTCGGCTGGGGATCGTTGCTGGTCCTGTCGTATTTTGTTTGCCCGGCGCTGGATGCGGCAGAAACGACGGCGGCCGGTGCGTGGTGGTTCTCGCTGGCAACGGCCGCCCGGCGACTGATGCTGTTGGATTTCGTGCCGTTGTTCGCGATGGGATTCCTGCTGTACATGGTGAAAACCAAAACGGGACGGTTGTGGCAAAACCTGCTGGGCATCCTGGTCGCCGCGTTCGTCTTTCACAGCATTGATCACGGCAAACACAACCCGGCGGCGACGGCGTTGATCCTGGGGCTGGTGACCGCCTGTGCGTACGGCAAGATGCCCGTGCTGCGGTTCCGTCCGCTGCTGTTCGTCAGCACGATCTCCTACGCGCTCTACCTGTGCCACAACAACCTGGGGTGCGTGTTGATTCACCGTCTGGACCATAGCGGTTATCCGCCGGTGGTGTGCTTCGGTTTGGCCGTCGTGTTCGCGTTCTGCCTGGCGACGCTGGTGACCACACGGATCGAAGGCCCGATCACGAACTGGTTGCGGACACGCTGGGAACGCTATCGCAGCGGAGAACAGACATCCGCGGCGGTGGCGACGCAGTAGCCGCGGAGACTCTTTTAACCGTTACTGCTCGCTCAGTGCGGCGGCGAGTTGTTCGTAAGTGCGACCGGAATCGATCTTGTTGCCGCGGTTGTCCAACGCGATCTGGTACAGGTGTTGGCCACAGGTGGTCGGATAGCTCCCGGTGACACAGGCTCGACACAAATGGTCGGCTGGCAATTCGATGGCGCGTGCGAGCGCTTCGACCGGCAGATACCTGAGCGAGTCGGCGCCCAAGTCATCGGCGAGCCGTTGCTGGGCTTCATCGGTCAATTCGCCTTCGGTGCCGAAATACTTGGGCCCGATCAATTGATCGATCGTGCTCATGTCGATGCCGTAGAAACACGGCGCGACGATGGGCGGACAGGCCACGCGAACGTGAATCTCTTTGGCGCCGCCGACTTCGCGAATCCGATCCAACAACACGTTCATGGTGGTGCTGCGGACGATCGAATCTTCCACCAGGATGATGCGTTTGCCTTCCATCACCTCGCGCAGCGGAGTGTACTTCGTCGCCGCTTTGACTTTCCGCGCCCGACCGCCTTCGATGAACGTTCGACCGGCGTACCGATTTCGGATCAGACCTTCGCGGCAGGGGATGGACAGTTGATAGGCCATCGCGTCGGCGGCGGCTTTGCTGGTGTCCGGCACGGGGACGATGATCGTGTCGGGATCGTCCAACGGGACGCGGCCGAGTTCGCGTTCACCGCGGGCGAGCTCTTCCCCCAGTCGCGTCCGGCTCAGGTAAACGCTACGGTCATCCAGCGTGCTGGCCACGTTGGCGAAGTAGATCCATTCAAAGAAACAGTGGGCGGGCTTGTCGACCGGCGCGAATTGTTCCATCCGAAACCCCGACTCGGGGTTGACGATGATCGCGTGTCCCGGCGGCAGCGATTTGATTTGATCGGTTTCAAACCCCAAGTTCAGCAGCGCGACACTTTCGCTGGCTGCGGCAAACAGGGGACCTTCTTGGACATAACACATCGGTTTGATGCCCAGCGGATCGCGGGCCACGATCATCTCGCCTTCGGCGGTTAACAACGCCAACGAGTACGCGCCGTCAAAGTCGGCGGCGACCTGTCGCAGCACGTCGATCCATTCAATCCGTTCGGCCGAATGGCTGAGCACCCGGCCGATTTCGTGCAGGATAATCTCGGTGTCGGTATCGAGCGTCAGGTGATGGTCGCCGTCGGCCAACAAGCGTTCTTTCAGGACGCCATAATTTGCCAATTGGCCATTGAAACAAAAACTGAACCATTTCCGTTTGTGGATGTGATCCCGCTGAAACGGCTGGGCGTAGCTGCGGTCGTCCTGGCCACAGGTGGCGTAGCGGACGTGACCGATCGCCGCACGTCCGGCCAGCCCCCGCATCAAGGACTCGCATTTCGCGCGGTGGTTGAGCCGAAACACCTCGGTGACGGTGCCGACGTCTTTCCGTGTGTGCAGCAATTTGGCTCGATCGGGATCATACGTGGACATCCCGGCGGCCAATTGGCCGCGGTTCTGGATATCCAGCAACATCCGCGGCAGCAATCGAGAGATCTGACGCGGCCCCTCGTCGGTGCACATCGGGCTGCGCCCGCGGCCGGAAAGATGGTAAATCGCCGCGACACCGCATTCGTGGTGCAACTCGCTCATGCCGGGGTTTGCTCGTCAAACGTTGAGAGGGGAGATCATGGGATCGCAGCGAGCAAGGAACTCGTCGCGGATGTCTACGTGCCTATTGTCCAAATGCAGACCGATTTGTCGAACCGCCCAGTCGCGGGGAGGATTCGATTTTCGAGAATTTGACACGGATTGGCCAATCACCCGCCTTTTGCCGGATAGGCGATCTTCGTGTCTGAAGTTATCGTGTTCGGGGTTCTGTCGCCTAGACAGTTTACTTGAGAACGTCCGCCGGACCTGTTTTTTCGCGTTCCGCCCAAACTTCCTCGCCGTTTGTTGCATTTGTGACTGATTCGGATTCCAGCCAGCTGCGTCACGCCGCGATCGAGGGAGCACGCTGCGTGGTTGTCAAAGTCGGCACACGGGTGTTGACCGATCCCCAAGGCAAATTGGATCGCGGCCGCATCGAATCGCTGGCCAATGGCTTGTGCCAGATCGCCGACACCGGCCGCCAGACGGTGATGGTCAGCAGCGGGGCGGTGGGCGCCGGCATGGGAAAACTGAATCTGGACCGACGCCCGACCGATTTGGCAAAGTTGCAAGCCGTCGCCGCGGTCGGACAAGCCGATCTGATCCAGGCCTATGAGAAAGCGTTGGCCGGGTGTGGCCGGCACGCCGCACAAGTCCTGCTGACACGCAACGATTTGCGCCGCCGAGACGGTTACCTGCACGTCCGAAACGCGCTGGCGAGCATTCACGAATTGGGCGCCGTTGCGATCGTCAATGAAAACGATTCGGTCGCCGTCGCGGAATTGATGACCACGTTCGGCGACAATGACCGCCTGGCCGCGCAAGTCGCCGGGCTGCTGGACCAAGCCTTGCTGATCATCCTGTCGGACGTCGATGGACTTTACGACGGCCCGCCAGACGCCCCCGGCAGCCAGCGCATCGACTTGGTCCAATCGCTCGACGACGAAATCTTGGGCCTGGCCCAAGATCACCGCAGCACCCTCAGCAAGGGCGGCATGGCCAGCAAGCTGTCGGCGGCCAAACTGGCCACCGCACACGGACACTCCGTCATCATCGGACCCGGACGCGTCGACGGAGTGCTGGAACAGATCCTCCGCGGCGATTTGATCGGAACGTTGTTACTGCCCGGCCAACGGAACCTCCGCGGGCGACGCCGTTGGATCAGTGGTTCGGCCGAAATCGAAGGCCAGTTGATCGTGGATGCCGGTGCCGCACGGGCGCTACGCGAAAACGGCCGCAGCCTGCTGGCGATCGGAATCCAAGAGGTGCGTGGCAAATTCAACGCCGGTGCCGTGGTCACGATCAAGGACCAGGAGGGCAACGAAATCGCCCGCGGTCTGTGCAATTACCCCTCCAAGGAAGTCGATCGGATCAAGGGAAAAATCAGCGACATGATCACCGGAATCCTCGGCCATCGCCCGTACGATTCGGTCGTCCATCGCGACAACATGACGCTGCGAATCTGAGCCGGTAACACTCCCCGGCGATCTCCGCTTGGTGAGACAGACCCGTCCGCCCGCGGCGAATGAACTCGCCGCGCACTCTCTGTCGCCAGGTGCCGCCATGCCCGTTTGGACCCGAAACACGCTGCTCTACCCGTTTTTGATCGCCCTGGGCATGATCGCCCTGCCAACCACCCCGCTGCGCGCCGATTCCGCCGGCTACCAGCAAACGCTCAAAAGCACCGCGTGGGTGATCACCAGCAACGCCGAAAATGAAACCTCCGCCGGAACCGGCGTCTACGTCGATGCCGAGAAAAAGCTGCTGTTGACCAACGCCCACGTGATCGGCGAAAGCCGCAAGGCCGTCGTGTTTTTCCCGACCCAATCGGGCGGCAAACTGGCCGTTCGCCGAAAATTTTACCTCGACAATATCCTCAAACTGGGCATCCAAGGCGATGTCGTCGCGGTCGACCGCAAACGCGACTTGGCGCTGATCCAATTGCCCCGCGTGCCGGCCGGGATCGAAGCGATCGCGATGGCCGATGACAGCACGACACCGGGCGCCAAAGTCGCCCTGGTCGGCAACCCCGGCGACAGCGAAATCCTGTGGATCTACACCGCCGGGACCGTCCGGTCGGTGTACCAAAAGAAATTCAAATCCAGCCACGGCGAACATGACTTCATGGCGTTGGAAATACAGAGCCCGATCAAGCCGGGTGACAGCGGTGGTCCGATCGTCGACGAAGCCGGCAAGCTGGTCGGATTGGCCCAGTCGTTCTCCCCACAAAGCCCCTTGGTCAGCTTCTGTGTCGACATCACCGAAATCCGCCAAATGCTGGCCAGCCCCTGGAAAAGCGCCCCGCTGCCGGCCAAGGTGCTGCTCGACGAAGCCGGAATCGAATACACCCGACATTCCAGCGGCCACTACCAAATCGACCGCACCGTGGGATCAAAAACCCAAGCCGTCTTCGTCGCCAAGAACACCGAATACCATGGCCGGGCCGACATCCGCCGCATCTGGTCGACCGTCCAGACGACCGATCAGGCCCCCAGTGAAACGCTGCTGATGCGACTGATGCGTCAGAACACGGCGACCAAACTCGGCGCCTGGGCCATCGAAAAAACCGACTCCGGCTACGTCGTATTCTACGTCGCCAAACTGGACGCGACCGCCAGCGACGAAGCCATCGAAAGCACCATCGACTACGTCGCCCGCCTGGCCGCCGCGATGGAGCAAGACCTGAAACCGAAACCCGACCAAAAAACCGCCCAAGCCACGCTGCAAGCCTGGTTGGCGGAGTAGGGGGAGGGACTGGTTTGAGGTTTCAGGTTTCAGATTTTAGATTCCCTGACTCTAACGTTTTCTATGTACCGGAATTTGCCGGATAGGCGAAGTCTTTCAGGCCCGGAGGGCCGGCAGAGTGAATGCCGGTGGCGTGAGCCACCGGAGATGATTCGATTGCGCCGGCCTTTCAGGCCTCCGTGATCGAGGTCTTTCCATTCCGGTGGCTGACGCCACCGGCAAGCATTGTGCCAGCCCTCCGAGGCTTCATCGCGAACAAACATGGAAAACGTCAGAGTGAGGAAACTTAAAACTTGAAACATTCTCCCATGAGATCCGCTTGGTTGTTTGAAAGGCAACTCAACGCCGCAACCCAACATTCTTTCTTCCGGATCTCGACCCATGAAACGCACTGCCAAAAAACTCTTCGTCGCCGCAGCGATCGCCGCCGTCTCGATTCAATCCGTTCCGACCGCATCGGCATGTGGCGGACGCGGTGGGCGAGTTTCTTATGCCCCGGTTTACGGCGGCTATTCCCGAGCCGCGTCGAACTATCGCACGACGTTGCCCGTGACACCGCCGATTCATAACGCTCGGCCGTCGTTCAACCCGCCGTTGCACCAAACGTCGCACCCCGCCGCGGTCGCACCGCCGGTATCGACCGCATCGACGGTTGCTGCCGTTCGCCCGCGACCACGGGCACAAGTCGCGTTGCAAACCGCAGCGGCACCGCAACCGGCCGGCACGGCCTCAACCGTCCAATCGCAGCCGTCCTCGCAAACAAACGCGACCACTTCAGCGGTGGATGCCGAAACGTCCGCGCTGGCCGCGCTGGCGTCCCTGGCCGCTTCCCAGCCGACGACGACGACGACACCGACCGCGACGCAGCCCTCCGCGCAACCGGTCGCAGCCTCCGCAGCCACGCCCGGCCACATCGGCAGCTTTCGGGCAACGCTGCCGAGCAACGTCACGATCGAATTGAACTTGAACGGCAGCGGCACGTTTTCGTGGGTCGTTAGCAACAACGGAAAGACCAGCCAGTTCTCGGGCCAATACCGCGTGACCGACGGACGGTTGACGTTGGTCCGCAGCAACGACCTGCAGAAGATGGCCGGCAAGCTGACCCTGGGACCGAACGGTTTCACGTTCCAACTGGACGGTGCCAACAACGCCGGACTGGACTTCAAGAAAGTCGCGTAGGTCACACGGTGCATCACGATTGGCATGCACGACGTGCCAATCGTCCGATGCAACCGCGGGCTTATCCGCGATGCGTGATCGGGTGCTCGAGCAGCTTGCGAAGATAACGTCCGTACTCGCTGTGCCGAATCGATTCGGCACAGCGGGCGAGCCCTTGGCGATCGATCCAGCCGTTTCGAAACGCGATCTCTTCCGGACAACAAACCTTCAGCCCCGTCCGCTTTTCGATTGCACCGACAAAACTGCTGGCGTCATGCAAACTCTCGTGCGTCCCGGTATCCAGCCAAGCGATCCCACGGCCCAGCACCTTCACTTCCAACGCCCCCTGCTCCAAGTAAACGCGATTCAGATCGGTGATCTCCAGTTCGCCGCGCGATGAAGGCGACAACTGCTTGGCAATGTCACTGGCACGGGAATCGAAAAAGTACAAACCGGGCACGGCAAAGTTGGATCGCGGCTCGGCGGGCTTTTCTTCCAACGTGATCACGCGGCCGGCGGAATCGAACGACACGACGCCATAAGCCGACGGGTCTCGCACTTCATAGGCAAAGATTTTCGCGCCGCGGACCAGCTCCGCCGAACCACGCAGCAATTGAATCAAGCCTTCGCCGTAAAACACGTTGTCGCCCAAGACAAGACAACTCGGTTGGCCCTGCAAGAAATCCTCTCCCAGAATCAACGCTTCGGCTAACCCGCCGGGACGCTGCTGGACCGCATAAGAAATCTGAAGGCCCCACGCCGAACCGTCACCCAACAACGACTGAAACAGCGGCGTGTGACTGGGGGTGCTGATCAGCAAGATGTCTTGGATTCCGGCCAACATCAACGTCGACAGCGGATAATAGATCATCGGTTTGTCGTAGACGGGCAACAGTTGTTTGCTGATCGCCATCGTCAACGGCGCCAGTCGGCTGCCACTGCCACCGGCCAGAATAATGCCCTTCATGATGAATCCGTCTTTGAGACCTGGCCGAGTCGCTGGAGTTGATAATTCCCGTCCAGAATCGTTTGCCACCAATCGCGATGGGTGAGGTACCAATGGACGGTTTGGCGAAGACTGGTTTCCAGGTCAAATTGTGGCCGCCAACCGAGTTCGCTGCGAATCTTGGTTGAATCGATCGCGTACCTGAAATCATGCCCCGGCCGATCGGGCACGAACGTGATCAGCTGTTCGTATCGCCCGTCGCGTCGTGGATTCAGTTCGTCCAAGATACGGCACAGCGAACGGACCAAATCGATGTTGCGCCGCTGGCTGTCCCCGCCGATGTTGTACGTTTGGCCGACACGACCGTTTTCTAACACACGGCACAGCGCCCGGGCGTGATCGAGCACATACAGCCAATCGCGAATGTTTTCACCCTTGCCATAGACCGGCAGCGATTGCTCCCCGAGCGCCTTGATGATCATCAACGGCAGCAGTTTTTCGGGGAACTGGTACGGTCCAAAATTGTTGCTGCAGTTGGTCACGATCACGGGCAAGTCGTACGTCGTCTTCCAAGCCCGGGCCAGATGGTCCGAAGCGGCTTTGGTGGCCGAATATGGTGAATGCGGGTCGTACGGCGTCGACTCGCTAAACGCGCCGGTCGCACCAAGCGCCCCGTAGACTTCATCGGTGGAGACATGCAGAAAGCGAAACGCCGCGGCGCGCTGGCTCGCCAGGCCTCGGTAATAGTCCGCCGCCGCGGTCAACAGATGGAACGTGCCGACCACGTTGGTCTGGATGAACGCGGCAGGGCCATCGATGGAACGGTCGACGTGTGATTCGGCGGCCAGATGCATCACGGCGTCGGGACCATGCTGGGCAAACACACCACGCATCGCCTCCAAGTCCGCGATGTCGACGTGACAGAACGTGTAGCGGGGATCGTCGGCAACGTCGGCCAACGAGTTGGGATTGCCCGCGTACGTCAATTTGTCCACGTTGAGGACGGAGTGCGACGACGACGTGAGCAAATGGCGGATCAGGTTGCTGCCGATAAACCCGCACCCACCAGTGATCAGGATTTTCACTTGACCACTCCTGTCCTCGCAGCGTCGCTGCCATCGACCGTTTCGGTGCGGACGAAATACAGCCAAATCAATCCGGCGATCGACAGACTGAATACGACGACACTGACCCACTGGGAAATCGACAGCGACGTGTTGAATTGCCCGGCCTCGTCGACACGAACGATCTCCAGCACGAATCGCAACACGGCGTAGGAGGCAAACCCGATGAACATCAACGCGCCGGTGCGAGTGATCATCAACGACAGGACGCAAAGTGCAATGCACAGGGCCAGCGCACTGATGCTGCTGATCGGTTGCGCCGCACGCACCGGCAATGCCCGCTCGGGAAGCTCGTCGGGCGCCAACACGTGTGTCTTACCGGAAACACGCATCATCCATCCCGGCACAATCTCCTCTTCGGGGGTCTCCGGGTCGGCTTGTTTAAACGGACGCCGATCAAAGTCACCGGCTTCGTAGACGTCGTTGGCCTCGATGCCCAACTCATCGGCGACACTGTCCGGGACCACCGAACGAACCTTGCCGGTCTTTAAATCGATGTTCATGCCCAGCAATTCGCCGCTGGCCAGTTGCTCTTGATAAACCTTGGTGATCGGCGGAAATCGCAGCGACGCCCAACCGGGTTCGCATCGCCCGCCGTAACAGCAACCGTTGAGCAGGCAGCCGATCCGGCCAAAAAAGACGCCCAGGAAAATGCAGGGGACAATCGCATCACCGAAACGCAACAAGGGGATTTTGTTTCGAGAGGTGAAAATCAGGAAGGCGAGGAATCCGCCGATGAACGAACCGTAGACCACCAACCCGCCTTCGGTGAACGCCAGCATGTTTTTGATCGTTTCCAGCGTCGTCTCGCCGATGTACTGGTCGCGGTACTGGATCACATAAAACAGCCGGGCGCCGACGATGCCGCCGATGAAGACCCAAGGAGCCAACCCGAAAATCCACTCGGGGTTCATGCCGGCACGCTCGGTTCGATAGGCCGCCAGCGCAATCGCACTCGAAACGCCCAACACCAAGAACACGCCGTAGCCGCGGATCGCCATCCCGACCGGATCGCCGGCGACGTTTTTCAGTTCGACGCTGGGCAGGACAAACACGACCAAGCCAGCCGCGATCGCCCAAAACAAGCCTTCGCCGGCGAGGACCTGGCCGAGCGTCGGTGGTCCGGACGGGTCCTCTTCTCCCGCGTGCCGGCTGAGTTGAAACTGGGCCCAGACCAACCGAACGACGAGTGCCAGCACGAGGATCCCCAGCGCCCAACCGAACCCAAACACGGGAAACGGCCCGATTTCGTGGGGAATGAAGAAAAGCGTGCGTTGCATCGATGACGGTGAAGGGTTGAAGTTGCGAAAAACCCGGTGACATTGGCCTAGACCACCGGCAGCTCCCTTTTCTACGCTCCAGAGAGTGAAAAAGTCCAGGTCGCCTCGTGGCATCCCCCCCAATGACGACCACCCAATGACGACCACCCGATCACGAACCACACCTACGAGATCGCCAGCATGATGCGGCCTTCCCACTCCATCGTTCCGAATCGGTTCGCGGCAATCCTTTTGATGGCCGGGTGCAGCCTGCTCGCCTCGGCCCGCACCGATGCTGCCGAACCGCCCCAGGTCCGACTCGCCGCCGCCAACGTCCCGGTCGCCCCCGGCGACGCATTCCAAGTCACCGTCGAGGTGTTTGAAGTGCTCGGCAACGAAAAACTACAGCTCCAAGATCGCCACTTGGTGCTGTTCAAAGGCGGCAAAGCCTACGACTTTGGATTGACCGAACCGCGCGACGTGACGCTGATCGACCCGGTCAATTCCCAAGTCATCCTGCTCTCACGCGTCGACCACGTCAAATCGACGATCACCCACCAAGAGATCGTGACCGCCGCAGCCCGATTTCGACTCTTTGCGACCAACGAAGGCCTGGAGACCCGGTTGGGAATCGACGCCAAGACGACCAAGGATCCGAACCAAGACAATCAATTCAACATCGAGTTCGGCGACTATCACTACAGCGTCGCGACCGCCGAACCGTCGATGGCGGCACAACCGCATCGCTTCGCCGAGTTCACCGACTGGGTCGCCCGTGTGAATCTGGTCCGCAAACTCGGCACCCCGCCGTTTGCCCGAATCAACCTCGGAAACGCCATCGCGGCCGAGGGTTTGATTCCTCAAACCGTCACGCTGACACTGAAATCCCAGACCCACTCCCGGACCTTCGTCTCGTCCTACAAATTCAAACCGGGACTGAGCAAGGAAAGCCAGCAGCGCCTCGACGAAGTCGCCGGCATGCTGACGCTCTACCGCGACGTGCCGCTGGGGGCGTTTCCGCGCTAGCGGGCTGTCGATTTAGTCGTTGTTCTGATTTCGACGCGATGAGGTTAGCCCGACGCGTGAGCGAGGGGCGCCGCGTGGCCGCTTGCTAACGCATGCGGGCTTCAGCGACTGACCGCTAGTGGTGCGTGTCAGCCAAATTTTCCGGTAGTGGACGAGGCGACGAGTCCTCCGCAGACGGCAGATTGGCAAGGACTCGTCGCCGCGTCCACTACCGCCTACCCGAAACGCAAGGTGGAAAGGAGCACGAGCGCGATCTACGACTGCATGCCCAGCGACAGGCCGTCGAGCATTTGACCGGCCGCGTCGCTCTTGTTGAGCACGTAGTAGTGAATCCCGGGGACTCCGTTTTCGATCAAATCAATCGTTTGCACCCGCGCGTGATCCACGCCGACTTTGAATTGATAGTCGGCATCGTCGTTTTCGTTCATCGCCGCGGCCATCTGGTCCGGGATGCGTGCCTTGCACATGCCGGCGATGCGGAGTGCCTGCTTGTAGTTGGTCACCGGCAAAATCCCGGGCACGATCGGAACGGCGATCCCCGCGGCCTGGCAGGCATCGCGAAAACGATAGAAGTCGTCGTTGTCGTAGAACAACTGCGTCACGATCACGTCTGCCCCGGCATCGACCTTCCGCTTCAGGTTGTCCAGGTCGCTTTGTGCGTCGGGCGCCTCCTGGTGGACTTCCGGATAACCCGCGACCGCGATGCCGAACTGATCGGGAAAACGTTCTTGGATCAGTTCGACCAATTCGTTGGCGTACCGCAATCCGCCCTCGACCGCCTGGAACGATTCGCTGCCCTTGGGCGGGTCGCCGCGTAGTGCGACGATGTAATCCGCCCCCCGCCGTTTGGCTTCGGCCAAGTACTCACCGAGTTGCTCGACGGTCGCTCCGACACAGGTCAGGTGCGACGCAACGGGCAGCCCCGTCAGCTCGCGGACCCGTTGGACCACATCCAGGGTGCGCGACTGGGTCGAACCGCCGGCGCCGTAGGTGCAGGTGAAGAAACTCGGCTGAAACGCCTTCAATCGCTCGACGTTCTTTTCCAGCAGGTCCATGCCCGCATCGGTTTTCGGCGGGAACAACTCGAACGAAATCGCGCACTGCTCGCCGTTGTAGTGATCGGCAAGTTTGATCGGAGAACTCATCTGGGACCGAAAAGCGGGGTGAAAAATCGGATGGAAACGGCGTCCATTGTAGCCCCTCGATCAGATTCGCAATGCGCCCTCTCAGAAAGGTGGCAAAGGCCAACGCCTGCACACCAGCGCACGTTGGTGTCCAGCCTTCAGGCGACGGTTCCACGCTGCGAAGCAGCAAGACGGGCGGCGAATGCCCGCACACCAGCGCACCTTCCCCTTCCCCCGTGACGCCCCGTTAAGGGCCAAATCTTGACCCACGCGGGCCGCCCGCCTAGACTCGCCGCTCCCGCCAGCGACTCCGGAGCCGCTGAATGCTTCTCGGGCATCCCCTTCCGTCTCTCCGCCTGCTCCACACGGTGCCTCCGTTGATCGATGCGTCTTTGCTTCCCCCGGTTGATCTGCTGTCGATGACTTCTGATGCGATGCTGTGGGGGCAAACCGAGACGGCGACGCCGCCGGCGGGTCCGTTGATCGCGCTGCTGGTGTTCGGCATCGCGCTGCTGTTGGTGCTGATCCTGAAACTGAAACTGTCCGCGTTTCTGGCCTTGTTGGTCGTCTCGGTCTTCGTCGCCGCGACCAGTCGGACGGTCAATCCGGAAGCGGTCCCGCTGACCCAAGTCGCCGACACGATCGTCAAGAGCATGGGCAGCGCACTCGGGTTCATCGCGACGATCATCGGGATCGGCGCGATCTTCGGCGCGATCCTGGAACACAGCGGCGGCACGCAAGCGTTGGCCAATCATCTGGTACGCATCTTCGGCCCGAAGCGAGCTTCGTGGGCGATGTTGTTGACCGGGTTCATCATCTCCATCCCCGTCTTCCTGGACGTCGCGCTCGTCATCTTGGCGCCGCTGCTGTTTGCCCTGGCACGAGACACCAAACGGCCGTTCCTGCATTTCGGGTTGCCGTTGGTCGCGGGGATGGCCGTGACCCATGCGTTCGTGCCTCCGACGCCCGGACCGGTTGCGGTGGCATATCTGTTGGGCGTCAACTTGGGCTGGGTGATTCTGTTCGGCGTGATGGTCGGATTGCCGACGGCGATTCTGTGTGGACCGTGGTTGTGCGTGAAGCTGGCCAAGGGCGTGGAGATCAACCTGCCGCCGGCCCCGTTGGTCAAGGAAGAAGAGCAGGTCGCGTTGCCATCCTTCGGGTTCATTTTGTTCTTGATCGCGCTGCCGATCGGATTGATTTTGGCCAACACGATTGTCGAGCAGTGGATCGCGTCCGGGCTGCCCGAAGGCCTGACGCGTGACGAGCGAGGGGCACAACTCGCCGCGACACTGGCCACCGCATCGCCCGTGGTGCAGTTCGTCACATTCATCGGGCACCCCGTGATGGCATTGCTGTTTTCGACGATCTTTGCGTTGTATTTTTTGGGCACACGGCGTGGCGTGGACCGCGAGACGTTGCTGGAAATTTCGACCAAGGCGCTCGGCCCGGCGGGCATCATCATCCTGATCACCGGAGCGGGCGGGGTGTTCAAGGGCGTGCTGGCCGCGACGGGTATCACCGACGCGATGGAGGAGATCTTTAGCGACTCGGGAATCTCTGTGTTGCTGTTGGCCTGGGTGTTCGCGACGCTGATCCGCGTCGCCCAAGGGTCCGCGACCGTTGCAATGTTGACTGCAGCCGGACTGATGGGAAATTTTGTCGATGGCATGAGCCAGCCGCAACTGGCACTGATCACCGTCGCGATCGCGGCCGGAGCGACTGGGTTTTCCCACGTCAATGATTCAGGGTTCTGGATGATCTCCCGCTATTTCCAGATGTCCGAAGCCCAGACGCTACGGACCTGGGGCGTGATCTCGACCCTGATCTCGCTGATCGGATTCGCCATCGCCATGGTGTTCTGGCAATTCGTCGGTTGAGCCCGCCGCGGCGATCTCCGCTTCATCGACACGGGTTTGTTCGTCAACACGTTCAGCAGTAACCGCGTCCATCGACGCCACGTCCGTCGTGGCGGTCGTGGTGCGATCCCGGACGAACCACGGCACCACCAAAACCAGTAGCGCCGAGACGATGATGACGTTGCGGCTGCTCTGGTCGCTCGGCCAGTACGGCGTTTCCCACAGCACACGCCAAAACAGCAGGTGCAGCGTCAACGCAAACGGCAACGCAAACGCGAACGCCTCCATCGCACCCCGATCCGTGATCTGGCCCTTCGGTCCATCATTGATGGGGATCCACCGCAACATCCGACGCAGTAGCAACGAAAGGATCGCCGCAACGATCACCAGCGCCGGCATCGATTGCCAACCGATCACGATGGCGGGGATCGACAGCATCGCGATCAGGTCGACCAGCCGCGTGGTGCCGCCCCCGAGCGGATCCAGCTTCAAATCGGCCGAGGGACACAGCCCCTTGGCCAGCACGCGTCCGAACAGCGCCGCGGCAACCAGGGCGGTGGCCACCCGCATGATCGCATCGACATGCAGCCCCTCGGGGACCCAGTACAACGGCCGAGTCGCCTGCCACGGGACGACCATCACCGTCGGATAGGCCAGCATCGGAACGACGACGGCGAGGCCGGCAAACACGATCAATCGAGTCGGCAATCGCGTCCCGTCAATCCGGATCAACGCCATCGCCCAGAGCGTCGAAACCGCGACGGTGTGATAGGTCAAGATCGCCAACAGCTCCGGTGACACGCGAGGCGTCCATAGCGGACCTTCGTGCGCGTGGACGAATTGAGCCGGCAGCGAAAGCGAGTACAGCTGGGTGATCCCGACGAGCGTCAGCGAGCCCCCCACCAACGCTTCGACGATCGGATAACGGCGGGAAATCGGCAGCGAACAGAATCGACATCGCCCGGCCAACGAGATCCAACCCAACACCGGAACGTTGTCCTGGATCTTCAACGTGTTGGCACAACGCGGGCAATGCGAGTGACCTCCGATGCCTTCGCCACGAGGCATCCGCCAAGCGACGACGTTCAGGAAACTGCCGATCGAACTGCAGAAAAACAGCAGCCAGCCGACGATGGTCGCATCGATCAACCGCGGCTGGATCAGGTCCTCGA
The DNA here is from genome assembly GCA_033042175.1 of Phycisphaera sp. RhM. GTDB lineage: Bacteria > Planctomycetota > Planctomycetia > Pirellulales > Pirellulaceae > Stieleria. Next base: position 168,406 of record WCIL01000005.1, on the reverse strand, counting down.
AGCCGTAAAACGCATACATCCGCGACTGGATCCACGCCAATCCGAAGATGTAGGCGGCCGCGGCGAGCACGATCAGGGTCAACGTGGCCAGCAGGGGAAGCTTTTTTCGCAGTCGGTTTCGCGTCAAGTTGTCAGATCCGAATGAATGCCGGGCCGGTTGCTCTGGCACAATACTATCGCCGTGGTGACGTCCGCTACAGTCTTGCTTGAAAATTCCCCCGTCCATGAGCCAAGATGCCAATCCCCGAGATTCGACTCTCTCAGGCGAATTCCCGTTCCTTGCAACGTGACGGCCAGTACGTGTTGTACTGGATGATCGCGTCACGACGAACACGTTACAGCTTCGCGTTGCAACATGCCGTCGACCGGGCCGAAGCACTCGATAAACCGCTGGTGATCTTCGAACCGCTCCGCGTCCGCTACCGCTGGGCCAGCGACCGCATCCATCGCTTCATCATCGAAGGCATGCGTGACAACGCCGACGCCTTGCGCGACAAACCGGTGACGTATTTTCCCTACGTCGAGCCGAAACCGGGTCGCGGTTCGCCGCTGCTGGCGAAATTGGCCGCAAAGGCGTGCACGGTGGTCACCGATGAATACCCTTGCTTTTTCCTGCCCGACATGATCAACGCGGTCAAGGATCGCTTGCCGGTGCCGCTGGAACTGGTCGACGGCAATGGCGTCGTGCCGATGCGGCTGCCCGAGCGGACGTTCACGGTCGCTCACAGCTATCGACGCTGGATGCAAAAAAACATCCTCGACTGCCTGACCGAGCTGCCCGAACCCGACCCGCTCAGCGGTGTTTCGCTACCTGAACTGGATCCATTACCGGCCTCGGTGACGCGAAAATGGAAGCCGGCGGACCTCGATGCGCTGCTCCAACCCGATGGCTTGGCCAAGATCCCGATCGATCATGACGTCGCCCCCAGTCCGGTGGTCACCGGTGGTAGTGCGGCCGCGGCGGAACGCCTGGACCGGTTCTTGGCCGATCGGCTGGAAGTGTACCACACCGATCGCAATCATCCCGACGAAGAAGCCACGACCGGACTGAGCCCGCACCTGCACTTCGGCCACATCGCCACCCACGAAATCGTCGAACGGGTCTTGGATCACGAAGAATGGACGCCAGACCAGGCTGCCGAGGCGAATGGCAAGAATCACGGGTTTTGGAACACCAGCGAGCCGGCCGAAGGTTTTTTGGACCAAATCCTGACCTGGCGTGAGATGGGCTTTAACCTGGCGTTTCGCGAGCCCGACCGGTACGACAAAATCGAGTCGCTGCCCGATTGGGCCAAAAAATCGATCGCGGCAACGGCCGACGACGAGCGTCCGGTGACGTACACGCTGGAGCAATTTGACGCAGCCGAAACCCATGACGAGCTCTGGAACGCGGCCCAACGGCAACTCGTCCGCGAAGGCGTGATGCACAATTACATGCGAATGCTGTGGGGCAAAAAAATCCTGCACTGGACCGAATCCGCCGAGCAGGCGTTGGAGTTCATGATCCATCTGAACAACAAATATGCTCTCGATGGGCGTGACCCCAATTCGTACAGCGGCATTTTTTGGGTGTTGGGGCGATACGACCGAGCCTGGGGTCCCAAACGCCCCATCTTTGGGAGTTTGCGTTACATGACCAGCGACAGCGCGCGCAAGAAACTTCGGCTGACGAAGTACTTAAGCCGTTTCGAAAGTTGAGGCGGCATCCCATTTTCGACCCCGAAAACTCTGAAAAGCCCTTGCCGAGCTGCGCGGGTGTCGATACGCTTCCGAATCCTCCGCCCGAGGACCGTTCTCGGTCTTTCTCGGCGGCAGACCCGCGAACTCGATTCGCTCAGCTTCCAAGCGAGATGCTGCCGTGATAAACCGGCTGAAATCGCAGCCGAAGACAACCGGTGCCTGACAACACGGCCGATCTGCACGTCAAAATGGCAGCGACCGCATCGATGGCAACGACCAGACTGGCAGCAACCAGATTGATCGTCCCGTTGTGCTGAGCCTTCCGTTTGACCTTCGCCCGACCGCACATTTTCCGTTACCCGTAGAACTGTTTCCGTGACGCAACCTACCTACATGGCCAAACCCGGCCAAGTTGAAAAGAATTGGCACGTCGTCGACGCCTCTGACGAGGTACTCGGACGCTTGGCCAGTGACATCGCTGTCGTCCTGATGGGCAAACACCGCCCGCAGTACACTCCGCACGTCGATTGCGGCGATTTCGTGATCGTCACCAACGCCGACAAGGTCGCGATGACGGGCCGCAAGATGGACGACCGGCACTACACCTGGTACACCGGCTATCCCGGACTGAAACTGGAAAGCTATGCCGATCGCCAGCAACGCAAGCCGGAAGACCTGATCTTCCACGCCGTCCGCCGGATGCTGCCGAAAAACAAGCTGGCCCGCCAGATGATCAAGAAGCTGAAGATCTATGCCGGCCCGGATCACCCGCACGTTGCCCAAGATCCGAAGCCGCTGGCGCGAACAGGCAAGAAAGTTAGCTAGCCTCATTCGCTAGCCCCACGCGTCTGTCTCGCTCGGCTAGCACCCTGAAACCACCCTCCAAACGACTCATTTACCGACTCTACTGATGACCCTGGTCAAAAAAGACAAGATCAACGGTGACGCCCTCGGAACCGGACGACGCAAAAGCAGCGTCGCTCGCGTTCGCGTCCGTGCCGGCGAAGGCAAGATTACGATCAACCGAAAACCGTTGAACGAATATTTCGTCAACGACCAAGATCAAGCTGCGATCACCGCAGCCCTTGCCGCCGTCGAATTAACGGACAAGCTCGACGTCGTCGTGCGTGTCACCGGTGGCGGTCTGACCGGTCAAAGTGGAGCAGTTCGTATGGGACTCGGTCGTGCACTCGTCAGCTACGACGAGTCGCTTCACGATGCCCTTCGCGATGGCGGGTTCCTGACGCGAGACTCTCGCATGAAGGAACGAAAGAAACCTGGTTTGCGCGGTGCCCGACGTGGCGTCCAGTTCAGCAAACGATAACCCCTAGGAAAACAGTTGGGAAAGAAAGAAGAAGCGTTCGAAGTCGAGGGCACGGTCACCCAGGCCCTCGCCAACACCCGGTTCCGAGTCCAATTGGAAACCGGCAACGAAGTGATGGCGCACGTCGCAGGACGGATGCGCAAGCACTTCATTCGTATCGTCCCAGGCGACAAGGTCCGCGTCGAACTGTCGCCCTATGACCTGACCAAGGGTCGAATCACCTACCGAGAACGCTAGCGATCTGCCGACGCGGCTTGTGACAAACCTTGACGTCGCGGCGCCCACCAGCGCGTGGAAAACGCCAGAGATCCACCTTCTGGCGAAGGTAGCTACGCTCGAACGGCGATCCACGGTGTCTCTTGTAGTCAGGGGCGCCGCCCAGCGAGGCGGCCTCTGCCCGCCGCAGCAACTCGCCCGAGCAGTCCATGCCTAGCGACCTGGCAACCATCCTCCGCCTCGCCGACTCGGCCGCAACTGCCGGCGGCCATGTCCTACATCGATATTGGCACGAAGGCGTCGAGCTGCGCGATAAATCTGAAATCGGCGGCAAGAGCTACGACCTGGTCAGCGATGCCGATCTGGAAAGCCAGTCCGTGATCGCGAATCTGATCGCCGAAGAGTTCCCCGATCATGCCTTGATGGGCGAAGAAGATCTTGTCGGCGACACCGGCGCCGAGCATCTATGGGTCATTGACCCGCTCGATGGCACCAACAACTTTCTTCACCATGTGCCGCACTTCGCCGTCTCGATCGCGTACTACCGGGGTGGCGTTCCGACAGTCGGCGTGGTCCACAACCCGATCACCGGCGACACCTACACCGCCGTCAAAGCCGGCGGAGCGAAGCACAACGGCAATCCCATCGACGCCTCAAGCGTCACCGCACTTTCCAGCGCGCTGGTCGGATGCGGGTTTTACTACGACCGCGGCGCAATGATGCGGTCGACCCTCGCGGCGATCGAAGATTTCTTCAGCCACGATATCCACGGGATCCGCCGCTTCGGTACCGCCGCACTGGATCTCTGTGCCGTCGCCAGCGGCATGTTCGGCGCGTTCTTCGAGTACAAACTCTCCCCCTGGGACTTCGCCGCCGGCCAGCTGATCGTGACCGAAGCGGGAGGCAGGATCTCCGACGCCAAGGGAAATCCCCTGGGCCTAGTCCCATCGAGCGTGCTGGCCAGCTGCCCCGCCCTCTACGACGCCGCGCTGGCGATCACGACGAAGCATCACCCGGCGTAACCGGAACACGGCAATGGTTTGCCAATTCCAGCCTGCTCGCTACCGTTAACGCCAAGGCAAGCAGAGACGCCCGAACGCTGGCGCGAACCGGTTGGTATCAATTGTTGATCAGCAGTTTGGCGCGGGACCTACGGGCCTGCGCTGGTCAACACCTTGTCGATTTAACCGTATTGGTCGCGTGGGCTGACCCCGACGGGGTCAAAGCCAGTAGCCGGAGGTAAGCAAAGCGACACCTCCGGACATCCGGTCCCCCGTCCGACGCGACCCCGAAGGGTGTCGAAGCAAATGACGTCGGCGCCCTCGGCCCCGGCCAGCCCGCACGCTCTGGCTCACCAATCAAATCCTTTACGTACGCAGACTGCCGCACCGCGGCGGATTGATTCGCTGCGCCCCCTCCCGGTGAGCGCTGCGACGCGCTCGTGTCGCTCCCGTTACTGAATCGGAGCCAGCAGGCGAGAGGCGCGGACCAACATCCGAAACACGAAGGCTCGCTTCTGCAGATCATCGCCGCTGGTGATCTGGCTCTGCAACAGGTCCTCTTCGAACATCTGCACAACGTCCGCGACGAATTCGGCATCGAAAAACGCCAACATGACTTCGAAGTTCAGCCGGAATGACCGATTGTCAAAGTTCGCGGTGCCGACAGCCGCAATCGAATCGTCGACCAGAATGACCTTTTGATGCATGAACCGTCCCTGGTAGCGATAAACGCGGATGCCCGACGCGTCCATTTCATCCAAGTACGAAAACGAAGACAACCAGACGAGCGTCGAGTCCGATTGCTCCGGGATCAGGATGCGGACATCCACACCGCGAAGCGCCGCCAGCTCCAACGCCGTCACCATCTGCTCGTCGGGAACGAAGTAGGGCGTCGCGATCCAGACACGCTGCTTGGCGGACTGGATCAGCTGCATGAAGAACAGCGAAGCGGTCTCGAAGTCATCTGCCGGGCCTGTCGGGACACACAGCCCAACGCCGCCGGAGTCCGTCGCCGCAACGGGAGTCCATTGAAGCCCATCGAGAATCTCGTTCGTCACCGCATGCCAGTCTTCGGCAAACACCACTTGGCAGCACTGGACGAGAGGTCCACGAACCTGAACGTGGGTGTCGCGGTAGAGCCCCAGCTCATCGACTCCGTATCGATATTCGTCACCGATGTTCAGACCACCGACGAAGGCGGTGTCTCCGTCGACGACAATTAATTTTCGGTGATTACGAAAGTTCAATCGAGTCGTTGAACCGTCGGCCAGCGGAGAGTTAAACCCAACGACCGCGACATGGTTTGAACGCAACTCCGAGACGTACTCTCTTGTTAAATTGCGACTCCCGTACTCGTCGTAGAGCACACAAACCCGCACACCCTGCTTCGCCTTGGCGATCAGCAAGTCCTTGAATTCTCTACCGAGCTGATCATCGTGAATGATGTAGGATTCGACCAGAACATAGGATTCGGCTGCTTCGATCCGGGCCATGATTGCGTCGAACGTTTCGATCCCGTCGATCAACAATTCCGCCGTATTGCCACGCGTCACGGGCAACTTCACCAGACGCGTTAGCAATCGCTTGGTGTCGTCCGTAGCGGGAACCACCAACCCTGCCGATTTGAGGTCTCGGTAGAGCTGCTTGACGATGGGCTGCCCCTTCGAGAGACTCGCCCGATAGGCGATGGCACTGACACTGTAGTCAGTCTCGCCGACCGTCCAGTACAGTGGGACCGCGATGTAAGGCAATGTATTGAGCGAGACAATCCAGGCGATCGCACCCTGTGGAGAGCGCTGCTCCGTGAGCACGTTCAGCGACGCGATCGCGCCCAAGACGTGGGTCACCAGAACGAACACTGCGATCAATCGCCGTCGCCTCAGCCGCATCCAAGCAGCGAACCGAGCCAACCGTTCGTTCTTACGGAGTACGAAGCGAATCGGAAAGAACATCGCGCCGAGGACTCGATCTCGGATCTTTCCCGGCCAATAGCGAGCACGCCAGAGGAACGACCAAATGGAACGTGTCTGTTGTCGAGGAGCATGCATTGTCAATCGTGGTGATGCTGGGCTTGAATGACAGTGCACCCTCTTGCGAAATGCAAGTTTTGCTGATGGCCCCTCCGTGATCGCTGCACGCTTCTTATGAATGAGAATCGCTGCAATCGCCCAAGGGCGTGCTCACCCGGCCGCGTAAGGATGTTTTGCAGGGGCTTGCACTGATCGTCATTGCGAAACTGCTGACGGATGCATTGCTTATGCCAATCACCTTCGATGCCGCCAAAGAGCGAAACAGTCACCCAGAACTGATCGATCACCCACCAACCTGGTCGCTGATCAACTGCACCTTGGACAACCGCTTGGCTTAGCGGTCTTGCGTTCAGGCCGACTTACCTACTTCGTCATCGACTTGGGTCGCACGACGTCTTTCGCCAGCCCGATCATTTCCATGAGTCGAATCACACGCCACGACATGTCGAATTCCCACCAGCGGTGACCGTGAGCGGCCGAACGGGGCTCGGCGTGGTGATTGTTGTGCCAGCCCTCGCCATGGCTGAACAGCGCGACCAGCCAGTTATTGCGACTGTGGTCACGCGTTTCGTAGTTGCGATAGCCGAACGCGTGAGCGACCGAATTCACCGCCCAGGTGCCGTGCAGCACGAACACGGTGCGAACCGCGACGCCCCAAACGTAATAGCTGGCCGCGTACTTCAGCGCCCCCGCACCGCCGTCGACGAAATAACCCACCACCGCGCCGATCAGGGTCAACACGATGGCGTGCCCGAGGAAGACGAAGAACCAACCGCCCTTTCGCTCCAAACGAAGATAGAACGGATCTCGAAGCAAGTCGCGGACGTAGCGCTCGTAATGCGACGTCCGATCGAGGTCTCGGTTGCGGACCACAACCCAGCCCATGTGGCCCCACAGAAAACTCACCAGCGGCGAGTGCGGATCGGGCTGGTCGTCGCTGTGCTGGTGATGCATGCGGTGGATCGCGACCCAGCGAGCCGGCGAGTCCTGCAGATTACACATCCCCAGAATCGCCAATCCGTGCTCCAGCCATTTCGGGCAGGTGAACCCGCGGTGAGTGAGCAACCGATGGTAGCCGATCGTGATCCCCATCATTCCGAACACGAAGTGACCGGCGATCGCAATCACCAACCCCGACCAGGTGAACAGCCACGGAACGAAGGCCAGCAGAGCAACCAGATGGACGGCGGAGAGCACGGCGACGTACTCCCACAGAACCCGCGTCGGGCGCGTTTGCTCGGGGTGGGGAAGCCGCTGAGGATCGACCGCCGCAGCCAGATCACCGGCAGGATCACTGGCCGTTTCAGTGACCGCCACGGTCTCCGCGGTCGAGCTTGACTCCGTGGTGTCGGTTTCCGCGACAGTCTTTGCGGTTGCGTCGGCAGTGGACATCAAAAAGGCCGGGTTGAGGGAGTTGGCGACTGGCGGGTTCGCCCCGCGACGGGCATGCCGAAAAGGCCCCACATGCATCCCTACTCGACTCGGCCACGCCGTCGTCTCGGACGGCCGAAGCGATTGCGCCACGACATTCGCCGGCAGGCGGCGGGGGATGCAGGGGCAAACGTTTCCGAAGACGTAAGTTGTACGCGAACGCCGGGGCATTCCGGCAGGCCAAACGGCGAAGAAAAAAGCCGTGCGCGAAAGAATTCGCTCACGGCTTGATCGTTCGTGCGGCAACGCACAGCCGACGCTGAACGTGCGCGACAACTGGGCTCGCCTACTTCTTGTCGTCGTCGGCTTTCTTGACCTTCTTCTTCTTCTTCAGCGAGACCTTGACCACACGCACCTTGGGCATGCCCAGGATGGCTTCGTCTTCGTTGAATTTCTCAAGTCGTTGCAACTGGGCGATCCGCTCGGCTCGGGTCAGCACGTTCCGCGCTTTGATCGCCCCAGCTTTTACCTTCAGGCTGCGATCGAGCGTCATGGTAGCTTCCTCGGGGGAGGGAAATTGGGGTTTTGAAGTGGTTTCGAGCCGCGAAGGTTAATGCCTGGGGCCGGAATCCGCAAGGTTGAGCGTCGAATTTTTACCACCGGGGGGCAGGCTCACTTTTTCAAGTATCCGGCGCTCGTTTGGAAATACTTCCGCCGCCGAACGACATGTCGGTCGGCATCGGACGCGGCCACCAAATCCGCCAGATTGGCCTGGCAGTAGCGGCACTCCGCGGTCTCCAGATGGAAACGGATGTAGTCCGATTGCTCGTCCGACAACGTCTCCAGCAAGAACTGCCCCAGCTCCTCTCGCAAGGGGCACGAAAGCCGTCCGCGTCGCCAAATCGCCCCCAGCGTGTGCAGCCCCGCGTTCTCGCGGCCACGCACGGCGATCAACCGCTGCCGCAACTCGGCGTCCTCCCGCAATTGACCCTCCAATGCCGTGGACCGCTCATCCGAGAGCGCCTCGTCGAGGAACGCGACCAGTTCGGCATCGGTGAATTCGGGCATCGCTAGACGTCGCGGCTGAGGCACAGAGTGACGTTTTGGCCTCCGAAGCCAAAGCTGTTGTTCAAGGCGTACTTCACGTCCGCCGGGCGGGCTTCGTTGGGAACATAATCCAGATCACAAGCGGGATCGGGGTTTTCGTAATTGATCGTCGGCGGCAGCACCGAATCGCGCATCGCCAACAAGCACACGATCATCTCGGTCACGCCCGCCGCGGCAATCAGGTGCCCCATCATGCTCTTCGTGCTGCTGACGGGAACCTTGGCCGCATCCTCGCCAAAAACTTCGTGACAGGCCAACGATTCGACTTTGTCGTTGACCGTGGTGCTGGTCCCGTGGGCGTTGACGTAACAGATGTCGGCGGGTTTCAGGCCGGCGTCGGCGATCGCCATCCGCATCGCAGCGATCCCACCATGGCCGTCGGGCGGGATATCGGTGATGCGATAGGCATCGGCGGTCGTTCCGTAGCCGGCGATTTCACCGTAAATCGTCGCCCCGCGGGCCTTCGCGCGGTCCAGATCTTCCAGGATCACCATCGCCGCACCTTCCCCGAGCACGAAACCGTTGCGCAGCCGGTCAAATGGACGGCTGGCCTTGGTGGGCTCGTCGTTGCTTTCGCTCAGCGCGGTCAGCAGGTTGAATCCCGTCACGCCGAAGGGGTGGATCATGCTGTGCGTCCCGCCGGCCAGCATCACGTCGGAATCGCCGCGGCGGATCATTTCGGTGGCTTCGCCGACCGCTTGGCTGCTGGCCGCACAGGCGGTCAGACAGTTCATGTTGGGGCCTTGCGCATTGAACAGCGTCGCCAGGTGAGCCGCCGGCATGTTCGGCTCCTGCTCCAGCTCGCTGGCCGGATCGAGCAGCTCCAGCCCGCGGGCGATGAATTTCGACGCGTCAAATTCCCCGCCGGCCATCGCCGCGGTCATCATCTGACTGAACGTGTTGAAATCCTGGTTCCCTTCACCGCTGCCCAGATAAACGCCGAAGCGAGTCGGATCGGTGATCGTTTCCAAGATGCCGCTATCGGCCATCGCCTGTCGGGCGGCCCCGATGGCGAATTTGGTGTGGCGACCGAGGGTTTTGGGACGGCCCGGTGGCATGTCCTCTTCGGCCAGCTCCCAATCTTTGACCTCGGCGCTAATTTTGGTCGGAAACCCGCTGGCGTCGAACAGGGTGGTGTAGCCGACGCCGCTTTTGCCCGCTTGAAGCCCGGCCCACACCGTATCGACGTCATGCCCCATCGGGTTGACCATGCCGATCCCGGTGACGACGACGCGACGGCGGTCTTTGTGATCACGCTGCATGCTGACTTCTCGGCGCTGGAATCTAATTGAGTTTATCGTAGGTCGGGAATCGATTTCCGTTGGCGTCGACCGCCACCGAAAAGAACTTCATGATCTGCAGCATTCCCCTTAGATCGTCCGGCTCGAACAACGGACCGTCGATCAAATAGCCATCTTCGAGAAACGCGAACATCAAATCGATCTCCGCTTGAATCTCGCCGTCGCAGTGGCTGGTGCTGGTGACGGTGCCGCCGTTTTCCTGAACGGCGTCCATTCTGACTTCGTAGTTCAACGTGGTTCCGTTGAGCGCGGGCGCATGAAACTTCGCTCGCCCGACCTTGGCCAAGACGACGCGTTTGTCAAACAAAAAATGCTCCGCCACCAGGATCCCGCCCAGCTGAGCCATCCCCTCAATGATCAGGGTCGGCGGCAAAAACGGGTATCCCGGGCAATAGTCGTCGACGGCTTCTTCAGCCAAGCTGATGTTCTTGATGCCCTTGGCGTGCGAGCCAGAGACAAATTCGGTGAACCGATCGACCCAGAACCATCGCATCAGTCGTTGACCTTGGCTCCGACGTAACGGCACAGATCGCCGACGGTCAGCAGATTGCCGAAGTTTTGCACCTTCGGATCGGCTTCGAAGTCGCTCAAATCAGCCCAGGGCATGCGTTTCTTCAGTTCGGCCATTCCGTCGGCGGTGACGACACCGTCCTGAACGTATTGGCTGTTGGTCAAAATGTCTTCGGGAGACAATTCTTCACGCGGGATCTGGATGTCGAACGCCTTTTCCAGCTTAAAAACGATGTCCAGGAAGTCGATCGATTCGGCACCCAGGTCGCCGACCAGGGTGGCGTCCATCGTGACCTCGTCGTCGTCAACGCCCAACGCGTCTTCGAGTGCCGATTGAACCTTCGCGAAAATTTCGTCTTCTGTCAGAGCCATCTCGTGTTTTCCTTTGCAAATGCTTTTCTGCACATCCCGCCCAGGGGGTCAGTCCCCCGGTTCAAAACTGGACCCGCAGATGAAACTAGGTGGTTGGATTGGAGGTGAACGAAACGTCACCGAACAACTCTTTGAATTGCTTTTTTGCCCGCCGAATGACGTCCGCGTCTGTACCAGTCTCCGGCGGCTCGACGCTACCCGAACGTTCCAAAATCAGCCGCGCCGCGACGGTCACCCGCCCCTGTTTTTCGGCGGTCGCCTTGACGGTGATCAGCCCGTCGGCCTCCTTGACGCGCTCGGCGGTGACCTGAAGCGTTTCGTCGGGCGACAGGAAGTCGCCGAATTTCACGTTGCGGACTTCACGCAGCAGCACCAGTGGCGAGGCAAAATCGTCTCCCGTTCGGATCATCCAGACCGCGGCTTGATGCAAGGCTTCGAGCATCATCACGCCCGGCATCACGGGGAAACGCGGAAAGTGATCTTTCAAATATTCCTCATCCGCTCGCAAGGTGCGTTCAGCCACGATCCGTTGTCCGGGATCCAGGCTGACGATGCGGTCGAGTTGGCGATACTTCATGAAACGGCAATGATGAACCAAGAATCAGTGGGCACGGCGTCTTGCCATCTCGATGCGATTGTCAGCCCTGGACGCGTTTTCACTCTCTCCAGCCATCGGCTATTGAGACCTTCACGCTTGAGTTTGGATGGGTATCGGCAGCGGTAATGTCAGCCGATTCGGAAAACTCAATGTTTTCCGCAGCCACAAAATAGTGATCTGGGCAAATTCGCTCAACCACAGCACGACGAAGTCCGCAAAGAGTCGTCAAGGTTTTGACACGCCCCCTCCCGCCAGACCGCCCCCGACGGCCTGGCGATTGAAGCCCGCACGCGTCAGCAAGGGACCACCCGACGCCCCGCGTTAACCGTCTGCCCACCGGGGACAGTCCCCCCAAGCCCACCGGGGAGAGTCCCCACAAGCCCACCGGGGACAGTCCCCACATGCCCACCGGGGACAGACCCCAGCACCCATCGGGGACAGACCCCAGGACCATCGGGGACAGACCCCAGGACCATCGGGGACAGACCCCAGGACCATCGGGGACAGACCCCAGGACCATCGGGGACAGACCCCAGGACCATCGGGGACAGACCCCGGTGCCCGTCGGGCGACAAATTAGGGCAGATGGGGCAAACAGGACCGATGTGTCCCATCGGTCCCATACATAGGTCCTTTTCGCCCCTGGCACCCCGGCGCAGCGTTCCGGGGTTTGTCCCCGGACCCTGCCCCCGGACCCTCCCAGGGTCCGTCCCCGGACCCTCCGGGGTCTGTCCCCGGTGGGAAAATTCTTCGGGGTCTGTCCCCGGTGGGAAAATTGGCGGGGCGGGGGGATTTCTGCTACGCTGCGGGGCCTTCCTTTTGCATCGCCGTCTCCCCGATAGCCCGCCCCGATGCGATTCTCCACTTCTGCTCGCTGCCTCCTCTCCCGCTGTGTGGCTTCGGCGCTGTTTGCATTGCTGTCGTCCGTCGCGGGGACTGCGACGGCGATCGACGCGGACTCCGAAGCGTTCTTTGAAACCAGAATCCGCCCGGTTCTCGTCAAACACTGCTACGAATGCCACTCCGGCGAATCCGAAGCAATCGGCGGGGCTCTGTGGCTGGACAGCGCCACGGCGATGCGTGATGGCGGGGAGAGTGGACCGGCGATCCGCCCCGGTGATGCCGACGCGAGCTTGCTGATTTCCGCAATCCGCTACGAATCCAGCGAAATGCCACCGGACGCACCGCTTCCAGCCGCGGTGGTCGACGATTTCGTCCGCTGGATCAACGCAGGCGCGATCGACCCGCGAACAAAATCCGCCAACGTGTCACCCCGTGCGGCCGCTGATGAAATTGATTTGCAGCAGGGACGTCGGTTCTGGGCCTTTCGCCCCCTGACCGATTTCCGCAAACCACTTTCGCCGGCATCCACCGCGACGATCGGCGAAAACGTGATCGACCACCAGCTCGACAAACAACTTTCTGAGCACGGAATCGCCCCGGTCGGCACCGCACCCGCCGAGATTCGGTTGCGGCGTTTGGCCTTTGACCTGACCGGTTTGCCGCCGTCCGAATCCATCCAGCGGCGCTGGGCGGAATCGCCGACTGAAGAAACGTGGGTCCAGATTGTCGACGAATTGCTCGGCTCACGCACCTTCGCCCAGCACTGGGCGCGGCACTGGATGGACGTCGCCCGCTACGCCGACAGCAATGGCAGCGACTTCAACGCGACCTTCCACGAAGCCTGGCGGTACCGTGACTACCTGATCGATTCGATTGACAGCGATCGGCCGCTGGACGAAATGATCCGCCAACAAGTCGCCGGCGATCTGTTACCCGCCACGACCGACCAGCAACGTCATGACAACATCGTCGCGACAACGTTCCTGATGCTCGGCCCCAAGATGCTTAGCGAGCGGGCGAAAGAGAAATTGATTCTGGACGTGGTCGACGAACAAATCGACACGGTCGGCCGCGCGTTCCTAGGCATGACACTCGGTTGCGCCCGTTGCCACGACCACAAGTTCGACCCGATCCCCACCGAAGATTACTACGCGTTGGCCGGGATCTTCAAAAGCACCCAAACGCTCAACGGTGAATCGCAAAAATACGTCAGCACCTGGAATCGTGTCGAATTGCCGACCACGGACCAACATCGGCAAGCACTCGACCAGCACCGCACAACGGTCGCTTCGATCGAGGTCCAAGTGAAGGAAGCGACACAAGCGTTGCAACTGGCAAGGGATGGCGAAAACCATGGAATCATCGTCGACGACCGCGACGCGACCAAGATCGGCGACTGGGTGGGATCCACGTACACGAAAGGTTTTATCGGTTCGGGTTACGTCCACGACAACAACACCAACAAGGGATCGCTGTCGATCGAGTTTCGCAAACGTCTGCCGGCCGGCGGACGGTACACCGTGCGATTTGCCTACAGCAGCAGCGACAGTCGGGCCGCAAAGATTCCGGTCACCCTCGCCACCGCCGATGGAAGCGAATCGCTGATCGTCGACCAGCGAAAACGATCGGACACGCCGCCTTGGAATGAATTGGGAACGTTCCAGTTTTCCGCCGACCAAGATGCGGTCGTGACGATCCGCAACGACGGGACCGACGGCTATGTGATCGCCGACGCCGTCGCATTCCTGCCGGCCGATCAGGCGGAGAAGTCGGACGAATCACGGCAGGCGGCCGAGCGAATCGCTGCCGCCGAGAAACGGCTGGACGAACTGAAGAAGCAACTCGATGCGGCCAAGAAAAACGCACCGCCGCCGCTGCCGGTCGCGATGGCACCGCAAGATTTGCCCATCGACAAGATCGCCGACAGCCCCGTTCATATCCGTGGCGAAGTCAACAACGTCGGCGATGTGGTCCCACGCGGTTTCTTGCAGGTCTGTGGCCCCGGCGACGCGACGATCGAAACGCCCACCGGCAGCGGTCGGGTCGAACTGGCCCAGTGGCTGACCGATCCGGACAACCCACTGGTCGCCCGCGTGCTGGTCAACCGAATCTGGATGCACTTGTTCGGCGAAGGCATCGTCCGCACGGTCGACAACTTCGGCATTCGCGGCGATCGTCCCTCGCATCCCGAGTTGCTTGATGCCTTGGCGATCGACTTCATGCGACAAGGCTGGCAACTGAAACCCTTGGTGCGGCGAATCGTTCTTTCCCGGGCCTACGTTCGCAGCAGCGAGTTCGACCCGCAAGCCGACGCGACCGACCCCGAGAACCGACTGCTTTGGCGGGCGCATCGCAAACGACTGTCGGCCGAATCGATTCGTGACACCATGGTGCTTGCCGCCGGGATGCTGACGACGGAAGAACGCACCGCACCGGTCGCCGACAAAGGCGTGTTGGTGACGGCCAACAATGCGGTCACCAAAGCCGTCGCCTCGGGCATCGATCAACCCGTTCGATCGATTTATCTGCCCGTGATCCGAGGCTACCTCCCTTCGCTGATGACCGCGCTCGATGCGGCCGACCCCGACTTGCTGGTCGGCAAGCGACCGACGACGAACGTGCCTGGCCAGGCGTTGGTGCTGATCAACAGCGACGATGTGATCCGTTGGGCGCAACAAACGGCCGACCGGATTTTGCAGTCCGAGTCGACTTGGGAGGGCCGGTTGCGGGCGGCCTATCGTCTGTGCCTTTCACGACAACCCTCCCCCAGCGACTTGGACATCGCCGAACACTACGTCGGGATTTCCCAGTCCCTGACTGACGACCAACTCAAGCACCGCTTCACAGACTTTGTCGCCGCGATCTTTGCCTCGACCGAATTTCGAATGCTGGATTAAGATGTCTGATTCCTCCACCCCGCCGCTGCAACTCGGACGCCGCAGCCTGCTCGCACAAGCCGGGTTTGCGATGGGGTCGCTGGCCGTTTCTGCACTGACCCCGATCGGAGCACGGGCGACCGGTGCGATCGACCTGAGCTCCGGATCGCATCCGAAGCCTCGCGTCAAACGCGTCATCTTTCTGTTCATGCACGGCGGGCCGAGCCACGTCGACACGTTTGACTACAAGCCGCGACTGGCGATCGATGACGGCAAGCCGCTGCCGTTTGACCTGCCACCGAACCTGGACGCCGTCCCCAAACTGATGAAGGGGCCGTGGGAATTCGCGCGCCGCGGACAGTCGGGATTATGGGTCAGTGAACTGTTACCGCACATGGCCACGCTGGCCGATTCGCTGTGCGTGATCCGCAGCATGCACACGCGCGGTCAGTCCCACGGCCAGGCGGTTGGGATGATCAACACCGGCAGCGACAACCTGGTCCGGCCGAGCGTCGGCGCGTGGCTCAGTTACGCGCTCGGCAGCGGGCATCCCGATCTGCCGGCACACATTGCGATCGGCCCCGCCACCGCGCACGGCGGACCACGCAACTACGGCGCCGCGTTTTTGCCGGCGATGCATCAGGCGACCGCGATCGGCAGCAATGGCAAACCGGGAACCGCCAAGATTCCTCATCTGACGGGAGCATTAAATTCCGATCGCGTGGATCGACGGATCGAGATGCTCGCCGCGCTCAACGCGAACCATCTTTCCCACAGCGGTCCGGATCGTGAAATCGAGGGTGCGATCCAGGCGGTCGATCTGGCGCGACGCATGCGATCGGCCGCGCCGGACGTTTTTGATTTGGACTCCGAAACCCAGGCCACCGAGCAGGCGTATGGGATCGACGAAACAGCGACCCGTGAATTCGGCCGAAGCTGTCTGTTGGCGCGACGATTGGCCGAGAGTGGCGTGCGGTTCATCACGGTGTCCAGCGGACAGGTCTGGGACCAACACAGTAATTTACAAAAGGGACATGAGAAAAACGCGTTGGCGACCGACAAACCGATCGCGGCGTTGATCACCGATCTGAAGCAGCGCGGTTTGTGGGACGACACCTTGATCGTCTGGGGCGGCGAATTCGGGCGGACGCCGGTCGTGCAGGGATCCAACGGCCGCGATCACAACCCGCAAGGTTTCTCCGTGGTGCTCTCCGGCGGTGGGGTGCGGCGCGGGTTTGCCTACGGCCAAACCGATGAGTTCGGCTACTATGCCCGAGAAGACCGGGTCCACATGCACGACCTGCATGCGACGATTCTGTATCTGATGGGGATCGACCACAAACAGCTGACGTATCGCTACGCCGGACGCGATTTTCGGCTGACCGACGTCCATGGCAAGGTCGTCGACCACATCGTGGCCTAGCCTGTTTGGGCCGATATTTCCCGGCCTGGGGGTCACTTGGGGGGCACCGTTTCGCCACTGGCCAAACCTGGCGGCATGGCGATAATGTGGACCCAAAGGAGAGGCCCTGTCGGCCGATCCGCTAGTTCGTTCCCCGTCTTGCCTGTAGACTCCCCGCCATCGGAACTCCCCATGCTACGAACCCTAACCGCATTGGCTCTCGCAGCCACCTTCCTGACCATGACCAACGAAGCATCCGCCAAATCCGCCTCTGAAGCAGAAGTCACCCACAAAGTCTATTTCGACATCGAGATCAACGGCGAGCCCGCCGGCCGGATCGTGATGGGCTTGTTCGGCGAAGACGTCCCGAAAACCGCTGAAAACTTCCGCGCCCTGTGCACCGGCGAAAAAGGTGTCGGAAAGATGGGCAAGCCCCTGCACTACAAAGGCAGCAAGTTTCACCGCGTGATCACCGAGTTCATGTTGCAAGGCGGTGACTTCACGGCTGGAAACGGAACTGGTGGTGAGAGCATCTACGGTGAAAAGTTTGCCGACGAAAAATTTGCCTTCGCCCACGATGAAGTCGGATTGCTGAGCATGGCCAACGCCGGCCCGAACACCAACGGCTCTCAATTCTTCATCACCACCGTCAAGACGCCTTGGTTGGACGGCAAGCACGTCATCTTCGGCCGCGTGATCGAAGGGATGGATGTCGTCAAGCGAATCGAGTCGCTCGGATCACGAAGCGGCGCGACTCGACTGCCGATCGTCATCGCCGACAGCGGTGAACTGAAAGCGGAATAGTCGTCGAGCGAGCGATCGACGTCATGCGCTGCCCCGGTAAGGCGTCATGACTCGTTCACAGGCTCCGCCCTTAGGTTTACCCCGAGAGGGGTTGCAGCAAGCAGCCGGTGGTCGCCTCAGCGCACCACCGGAATTCCAAAATGAATTCAAAATGAATTGCGGATTGACCCCGGATGTGGTCACAGCATTCAGACGCTGCGACCCCGTCGGGGTCGTCTGGACTGTTCTTTACAGTTCCGGCGGTGTTCGCTTCGCTCGACCGCCGGCTAATTTCTGCCATCCCATCCGGGATGCAATGAAGTGGGTAATCTGCAGGGTCCGGAAATGAGCGCAGCGGTGTGACCGCCACCCCAGGGAAAGCAAGCCTAACCCGCTCTCTGCCCCTTTCGATCGGCCGGCGGATCTGCTTCACTGCCCCAGCGTTTCACCGCCCCCAGCGTTTGTCGTTGGGATTGCCGGCGGTCATCAGGTAAGTCAGCAAGTCGCGAACTTCCTCAGCCGACAATCGGTCCAACAAATTCTCCGGCATCTGAGAGACCTTCGACGCTTCGATCAGCTCCACACTGTCCGCATCGATGTCCACCGCTTTCGCGTTTTCGTCGATCGGATAGACCGTCAAGTTGCCGTCTTCTTTTTCGACCACCAACCCGATCAGCACTTGGCCGTCGTCAGTCAGCACGCGGGAGGATCCATATTGGTCCGAGATGTCCTTGCTGGGATGAACGATGGCTTCGACCAAATAACGCTCGTCGAATTTGTTGGGAATGCTGGTCAAGTCTGGTCCGATCGCACCACCCAGTCCCGCCAGGCGATGACAGGCGGCACACTTGGCGCTGAAGAACAACGACCGTCCGCGCTCAAAATCTTTGGGGCCGCGGTTGGCCGCCAGCGCCGCATCGACGGTCCACTTCTGGCCAGGACCTTGGGGCTCGATGATCGGAAAATCAGGCTGCGGGTTGAAGTCTTCGCCGGTGATTTCCTGAAGCGCCACGCGTTGCTCGGACGAACAATTCGCCAGTGCTTCGTCGCGGATGCGTGTCAGGTAGCCGGCATAGCTCGCACCGCCGGATGCCTTGGCGGCTTGATTGAGAAAGGCGAAGTAGCTGCGTCGCTGGTCTAGCGTCCAACCGGTTCTCAAGTTTCGCAACATGAACGCGTACAAGATCTCGCGTGACGGCGGCATCGACTGGATCATGTTGTCGATCGCACGCCCATACCCCTTGTTACGACTGGCAAGCTCGGACCACTGCGGAGGCTCCGTCGGCCCGCGGTTTTCGATCAACGCCATCGTCTTGGCAATCACCGACTCGCTTCGCAGATACGTCAACACACGAATCAGTTCGGTGTTCACGTCGTCGTCGTCGCTGGGCAACAGCGGATCGAGTTTGGCGATGACTTGCTGGGATTCCAGATCGGTCGGTTTGCCAAGCCGCTCAAAGACCAACGCATAGGCGCGGAGCATGCCCAGCACTTGCGTCGTGTTGAGCGAGTCGATCGGCATCTGCAGCAAGCCGGCCAGGGCACCGGCGCGGTGGTAGTCGCTGCCCATGCGTGCCAGCGCGACCGTCGCCGTGATGTGTGCTTGGGGGTCAGATTCGAGGACCGCGCGCTCGGCCCACGTTTCCAGGGGCTGACTTTCGACCGCGATTCTGGCGGCAAGACGAAGGAAACGATCGTCGCTGGCAAGCAGCGGCCAAGCGGCGGGGAGCGCGTCGGGAGAGACGATGCCATGAAACGCTTCCAGCGATCGACGCTGTTTCCGCGCAGGTTCCGCCGCGGGATCGATCGCGGTCGGTTCTGCCCGAGACTCGTCACCGACATAGCGGACACGATACAGTCCCGATTGCGTGCCCCGTCCGCCGACGGCGAAGTACAGTGCACCGTCCTGACCGATCACGGCGTCGGTCAACGGCAGCGGTGATCCGTACAAAAACGGCTCGGCCTCACCACGGTATCCGGCTCCGTCGGGCTTGAGGTGAATCGCGTACATCGTGCCGAAGGTCCAATCGCAGGCGAACAGGGCGTCGCGATAGCGTGTCGGAAAATCGGCTTCCAATCCCGAGACCATGCCGGTCGGCGATCCCGGTCCGATTTCGACCACCGGCGGCAGTGAATCTTCGTAGTAGGTCGGCCACTTTCCCGACCCGCTTCGCCAACCATAATCCGCGCCGCTGGCCGCCAAACAAATCCGCGTCGGTCGATACCACGGCAAACCGAGATCCCACTCCATGTCGGCGTCGTAAGCGAACAGATCATCGTGACGGTTCAGTGCGATGTCATACTGGTTTCGAAATCCGATCGTGCGAACGACTTGTTGCTTCGACGCGACG
This sequence comes from Phycisphaera sp. RhM, assembly GCA_033042175.1. Classification (GTDB taxonomy): domain Bacteria; phylum Planctomycetota; class Planctomycetia; order Pirellulales; family Pirellulaceae; genus Stieleria. The sequence continues at coordinate 148,641 of WCIL01000005.1, read as the reverse complement.
TCCAATTCCGTGACCCAACCGCCGGGCGCCAAGCGACCGCGGGCGTGGCCGTTGGCATCCCACATCCGCGGCAACAGATGGCCTTCGTACCAGGTCGGCACGCGACTACGACTGTGACTGGCCAACGGTGCCGCGTTGCCTCCGTCCAAATAAAGTCCCTTTCCGTCCGGCACCGATAACACGGCATGATTACCATGCTCGCCGCCGCCGGTGGTTCCCGGATAAGTTTCCGCCACATCCAAGACGTCGTCACTGTCGGAATCACTCAGCCGCATCAGGTTCCCACCGTTGCGATGGAACCACAGGCTTTCGAACGCCCAGTGCAAGCCCTGCGCCCCAGAGACACCGGCGAGCTGCCCCTGGGAAACCTTTTCGACCGTCGGCGATTCTCCCGATCGCAACGTCACGCGATACAGCCCCGCGCCACCTTGGTCAGAAGCATACAAACGACCTTGGGGATCGGTCGCCAGCGAAACCCAACTGCCTTGTTCCTTCGGCACCTCATAAACCTGTTCGACGACAAACCCCGCCGGCGCATAGATCTCTTGGGGGCGAAGGACTGCCCGGCCGCCGGCATCCGCACCATCGGACGTCGGAATCCCCCAAGGGCCAGCACCGATCGCGGCGATGGTTTTGACACTCGCCCAGCCCGAATCGTCAAATCCAATCGCGTTCCAATCGCCGGCTTGCGTTTCGGAACGCTTCCACGTCTGGTCGGTCACGATTGAAGTGGATTTGCCGTCGGAATCGTCCAGCTTCAACTTGGCGACCAACGCCGCCACGCCGCCTTCGTTCTGGCCGGCGATCGCGATCACGTTGCGTCCGGGCTGAAGCAGCTTGGCAACATCCTGATCAATCGGGGACTGCCAAGCGTCGCTCTTGGCCACCTGTTTTCCGTTGAGAAAGACGGTCATGCGGTTGTCGCATGTGGCGTACAAGCGGGCGTTTTTTTCACCCGATGCGACTTGAAATGATTTTCGAAACCAGACCTGTTGATTCCCTGCGGACTTGTCGGCCCAGATCCACTGGGGCTGGGGCGGTTGCTTGAGCCAGGTTTCTGCGTTCGGTTTGACGGCCGCTTCGTCCGTATCACGCTCGGTCGCTGCGGCGGCGGTTGATGTCGCATCAATCGCAGCCTGCAAGACCCGTCGTGCCTGGGCACCCTCGAGCGGACGCAGCAACAGATTGCGATACTCCGCCTTCATCGCCGGACCTTGATGAAGTTGCAGCCCCAACAATCCGGTCCGCTGGGCATCGGGGTGATTGTCCGTCACGTCGACGGTCGTGACGCCGTTGACCTGATGAATCATGCGGTTGCCGACGGCGACGATGACCAGTTCATTCCACTGCTCGGTCACGATCCCACCAAGCGGTGTCAAGGCCTCCGTCACGTCGGACTTGCCGTCCGCGGAAATGGTCACCCGCTGAGCTCCGGTGGCGATGATCCCACGCCCCGTTTTTTCGCCGTACATCATGCCCATGTATTCGGGTTTGGGATGCAGGTCGGCTTGGTAGCCACGCAGCGCCAACTGTTTTTCGTCTGCCAGCGCACTGCGATACTGGACGCCGGAATTATTTCCTTCGAAACGTACCAGGCAGCGAAACTCAAAATCGCTGACCTCGCCGCCCTGCCAAATCAGGAAGGTATTGGTGGGAACCGGGTTTTCTTTCGTTGATTCCCCGACAATCGCCCCCTCACGGACCGACCAAAAGGGAGCCAAGCCCTTCCACTGCGAAAGATCCTGGCCGTTGAACAGGACTTGGTACTTCGGCTCCTCGCACCATCCGAACGTCGCGGTGCAGGCAAGAAGCCCTAACAGTAAGAATCGCAGTTGTCGCATCGAATTTGGTTTCCGCTATGAAGTCTTTTCGGCGTGTCGATCAGGAGAAAAATAATCGGGGGTCAATCAGCTGCGGTCAAACATCTGGGGCAAAGCCGGCCGACCCGAAGCATCAATGCCTCGGAAAAATGCAGTGGCCGGTGTTCGTCCTCGACGATGTCCGTCGCTATAGATCTTAGCTGGTTCGTTTCGGAAAGGGTGGTGGCGCACACCAACGCAATCACATCAGCGAGACGGTGCCGCGTGAACCCTTGCTAACGCGTGCGGGCTTGAATCGACAGCCCGCGAGCCCTCCGGCCTCGCTTCGCCCGGCCCTGCCGCCAGGAGGGTGAAACGCGAAAACGGCGCGACAAGACCCATGAACTGGGGGGATGTCGGCACCGAAAGAACTGCGACGGGGGGAGTGAATTTGGCAAATCCGACGGCCATCGGCGCGCGGCAATCGGCCCAGTTTGGCCGCTTTGCCGCACTATTTTTCATCGCGCGAGTGTAAACGGCGGACAGGATGCCGTTTAGACGATTTAGCAACTCTCGTGTTTTCGCCTACCTCGTCGACCGATTCTATGATCGCCCCCAGCCACTTTCACCATCCCGATGATATCGATGCCCAATTGATGTTAAGGATTAAGAACGGCGAGAGCGATGTTTTTGACCGGTTGGTGCGACGCAATCGTCCGACGGTGCTGCGTTTTATCCGGCATTTCCAGGCCCCCAGCGTGGTGGACCCGGAGGACCTGACCCAACAGGTTTTTCTGCGGGTTTACAAGTCGCGGCACACCTACCAAGCGACGGCCAAGTTTTCCAGCTGGCTGTACACCATCACCCGAAACGTGGTCTCCAACAGCAATCGACAACTGGCCAGGCGTCGCGAGGTTTCCATGCAAGGAACACCCGACGCCAAGTTCGAGTGGCAGACCCCATTTGAGATTTCTGTCAACTCGGACCCGGCCCACCATCTGATCCGCGGCGAATGCCGACTCGCCGTGCAACGCGCCATGACGCGACTGGGACAGCGTCAGCAACAGGCCCTCCGTCTGGTCCATTTTCATGGCTACAGTTATCTGGCCGCGGCGAAGGAATTGATGTTGTCGGAAATGGCCCTCAAATCTCTGGTTCAGCGGGCCCGAACCGGGTTGAAAAAATCGCTGCAGCAGGAACATGGCGAAGACATTGACGATATGCTGAGAGCTTGCGCCCCCTGCCACCCAACGTCATTCGCGATCAAACGGTCGTGAATCGATCCGCCAGATTCCCCCTGTCCGGTCTGATCTGTCCGATCTGCGGTGGCGTCACGCTGAGGTGACGGCCCCGACTTCAGGCGGTCCGCGTGGGGGCAATCCGTTCAGATCCCTTTTTCTGAAAAGAACAACATGAACATGATGCGTCCTTTGATTTGCACTGCGATCCTCGCCGGCCTGTCGCTTCCGACGACTTCCTACGGCGAAGACAACTGGCCGACCTTTCGTGGGGCCGACCGATCCGGAGTTTCGGGTGACACCGGTCTGTTGGACCAATGGCCCGGCGACGGCCCCGAGTTGATCTGGACGGCCGAAGGTGCCGGACGTGGCTACGCCAGCGTCGCGATCTCGGGGGGCAAACTGTTCACACTCGGTGATGGACTTTCCACCGCCGATGACGATGACGAATATCTGGTGTGCTTTGATCAAAAATCCGGCCGGCCCCTGTGGCGCAGTGCGACCGGCGCCCCGTGGACCAGCGGCCAAGAATCCTGGCAAAGCTCACGCAGCACGCCGACCGTCGATGGTGACCGCGTCTATGTCCTCACCGCGTACGGTGAATTGATCTGCTTCAGCACGACGGGCCACGAACGATGGAGACGCCATCTGAAAGACGATCTCGGCGGCAAAAAGGCTGACGGCTGGGGCTACAGCGAATCCGTTCTGATCGACGGAGCGAAATTGATTTGCACCCCCGGCGGTCCGGAATGCACGATGGCCGCCCTCGATAAGATGACCGGTGAAACCCTCTGGACCTGCGTCCGCGATGAGGACCGTGGTGCCGGACACGCGTCGGTTGTCCTTTCAACGATCGGCGACACGAAGGTGTATGTCCAGACGACCGGCAGCGGACCACTTGGCGTTCGCGCCGAAGACGGAAAACTGTTGTGGTCCTACGAAATCAAACGCACCACCGCTGTGATCCCCACCCCGATCATCAAAGACGACTTGGTGTTTTTTTCCGCCGGCTACGGCACCGGCGGCGGCCTGCTCCGCCAAGTCCCCGAGGGGGACGGTGTGACGGTCGAAGAGATCTATCCGCCGAATCCCAAACTGGGAAACAAACACGGCGGGATCGTGCTCGTCGGCGACTACCTGTACGGCGACTCGGAAGACCAGGGCGTCCCGTTCTGTGCCGAATTGATGACCGGCGAGACGCAATGGAAATCACGTGGGTCCGGACGGAAATCGGCCAGCATGACCGCCGCCGACGGCAAACTTTTCATCCGCTTCAGTGACGGCACGGTCGCGCTCGTGCCGGCATCTCCGGACGAGTACGAAGAGCAAGGCAGCTTCAAAATCCCCGGCAGCGGCGAGCGTCCCAGTTGGGCACACCCCGTGGTCGTCGGCGGCAGACTCTATCTCCGCGAAGGCGACCAGATCTTCTGCTACAACGTCAAATAGCATAAAAAGGGTCAGGAGCCTTTTTGGCAATCTAGGCAATCCTTGGTTGCCTATTTTGACTTGAATGCTCCTGCCCCTTTTTTCATTTCGGAGGTGCCAGCGACCGGAGCGAGTTTCGATCATGTCACTTACGCGCCCCAGTGGCCGACACCGGGGCAGAATGGGATTCAAGATGATTCAATTCCTCGCCTCGGCACAGGCCCGTTGCCGACGACCACTCCCACGTCGATTGCGACATCGATTCGCGACACTCATTGGTCTTGTCGTTGCAGGCCTGATGACGCAACACCTCGATCCGCCCGCGGTGAAAGCCGAGTCACCGACACGGCCCAACATCGTGTTCGTCATGACCGACGACCAAGGGTACTGGGACACCGGGGCGACCGGAAATCCGCACATCGACACGCCGAACATGAACGCGATCGCCGAACAGGGCATCCGGCTGGATCGCTACTACGCGGCGCCGGTTTGCGCCCCCACGCGAGCCGGATTGATGACCGGACGTTACTACTTGCGAACCGGGTTGTACAACACGCGATTCGGCGGCGACTCGATGGGCTTGGGCGAAATCACTGTTGCCCAACTGCTCAAGCAAGCGGGCTATCGAACCGGGCTGTTCGGGAAATGGCACCTGGGAAAATACCCCGGCTATCAACCGCAAGAACGCGGCTTTGACGAGTTCTTTGGACACTACCACGGGCACATCGAACGGTATCAATTTCCCAACCAGGTCTATCACAACGGACGGCCGGTCGAGGCACGCGGCTACGTCAGCGACGTTTTCACCGATGCCTCCATCGACTTCATCCAACACTGCGTCGAATCACATGAGGGACCGTTTTTTTGTGCGTTGATGTTCAACGCCCCCCATTCACCGTTCCTGTTGGACACGTCGCACTATGCACAACCCGAAGGCGACCAGACGCTGAAGAAATACCTCGATCGCGGACTTCCCATCCGCGAAGCACGGATCTATGGGTTGATCGACCGGGTGGACCAAAACATCGGGCGGTTGCTTGAAGCGATCGAACGGTTCGGCGCCGCGGAAAACACGCTGATCGTGTTCACCAGCGACAATGGCGGCGTCAGCAAGTTTTGGAAAGGCGGGATGAACGGGAACAAGGCGGGGGTTTACGAAGGCGGCGTCCGTGCGCCCTGTTTTGTTCGCTGGCCGAAACGAATCAAACCGGGCCAAAAAGTTCAAGCCCAAACCTCACACGTCGACTGGTTGCCGACGTTTTGCGAATTGGCCGGTGCCGATGTCCCACAAGACCGAACAATCGACGGGATCAGTCTGGTTGATTTGTTGACCAGCGGAGACGACAAGCCCCATCAACGGTACGTCTATCACACCTGGGATCGCTACCAACCCAACGCCGAAAAACGTTGGTCCATCAGCGACGATCGATGGAAATTGTTGTGCCAAGTCGGCAACTCGACGACGCCGTCGAAATCACACTGGCGTTTGTTCGATCTGCAGGCCGATCCGGGCGAAAAGCAGAACGTCGCCCAACGGTACCCCGATCACGTGGACCGCTTGCGAACCGAATTCGTCCGCTGGTTCAACGACGTCACCGCAGGCCAATCCTATAGTCCGGTTCCCGTCCCTGTCGGTGACGTCAGCGTCGACATCGAACCGAGTTGGGCGACCTGGACCGGCAAACACATCCAGTACGTTTTTGACGGTTATGACTGGGACACGATCCAGGGCTGGAAGGAACCCGGTGAACGGGCGAGTTGGAAACTGGACGTCGGGCGTGCCGGTCGCTACCGCGTTCGCCTGACCTACGGGTGCCGCCCCCTCGATGCCGGCGGCAGATTGATCTTGCGCAGCGGTGATCAATCCACCAGCCACGACGTCGTAGCCAGCGCCACCGCGGACCAATTCGAAAGCCACGCGGCCGGCGCGTTGCAGCTGGACCAAGGCCGCGTTGAACTGGTCGCCGAAGTCGCCGAGTGCCCGGGCAACGAATTGATGCGACTAAACCGGATCACGTTGGAACCGGTGGAGTGAGCGGGTCGCGTGTTCACACTTCGATGAGTTTTCGCTTCGCTCGACCCCATACGCATCAAGTTAAGAAGTAACCCTCCCGTGTGCGGGAAGGTGACCCAAGGAATCACTTCTCCTCGACCAGCTTGCTCGGATCGATCACGACGTGTTTGACCTTTTGCCGCTTCCAGGTGTAGGTCGCGTGAACCAGACCGTCGTCGGTCTGGATGATCGCCGGGTAACTGAATTCGGCGCCCTGTTCCTGTTCCAGCGTCCCGACACGTGTCCAGTGATCCCCGTCTTCAGAAATCGCCAGGTTCAACATCCCGCGACGTCCCCAACCGCTGCTTCCGCTGCCCAGATGGTTGTAGATCAGCAAGTGACGGCCGTCGGTTAACGAAACGACCTCGATGCCCGAGTTGGGGTTCGGCAGGTCGATGGCTTTCAGAGCCGACCAAGTGGTTCCGCCATCGCCGGAGCGAGTGCTGACGATCACACCTTCTTTGCTGCGGCACAAGGCTTGAAGCGTGCCGTCGGCATGTTGCAGCAGGGTCGGTTGAATCGCATTGAATTTGGACGCGTCGTTGATCGGTCCGATTCGGTTCCACGTCCCGGCGGGCAGACCACCGAGAAGATCGACTTTCTCGAAATGCACTCGCCAACCATCGTATTCAGTCGACGATCCACACAACAGACGCCCGTCATCGGTCAAGATCGGTTTGCACCGCACCGGACCGTCGATGCCCTCGGGCAGCCGAACGCGATCGCGGAACGTTCGCCCACGGTCATAGCTGACCATCATCTCGCCCCACCAACTCTGCGGGTCGGGGCCGACTTTGAAGAACAACAGCGTCGGGGCGTCACCGGGTGGTTGAAATAGCACCGGATTCCAGCACGGATAACGCAAGCCATCATGCTGGACACCGGTCGCCACTTGCGAAGGCGACGACCAGCGGCTTCCATCGTGATAGCTGGTCCAGATCCCGACATCCTTGTGTTTCTCTTTCGTTCCGCCGAACCAGGCCGCGACCAAACCACGAGTGGTCTGACAGATCGTCGATGCGTGACATTCCTTCGTCGGCAACTTGTTATAGATGAACTCTTCGCTCACCAAACCGGGCATACGTGGTGCCTCTGCTTCATTGACGATGTCGGCGGCGATCTGCTCGTCGGAATACTCAATGCAGTCGTCATGGGCGATGTAGTAGATCCGACCGTTCTCCGCGCCGACCATCAAGTCCGGTTTGCCGTCGTGATTCAAATCGCAAGCCGACGGGCTGGAGGTGTGTCCGGCGACGTTACGACGGGCCAGATTGCCGATCCGCTTCAGGACAATCTTGCCGTCGACCGTGTCACAATTGCGATACCAGATCGCGTTCTCGGAATTGACCAACACATCCAACCGTTTGTCGCCGTCCCAATCGACCACGGCAAGCTTGTAGCGACCCGATCCGCCGCACGATTTCTCGTTCAATCGAATCGGTTGCAATTGTTCATCGACAAACACACGTTGCGCCTCGCCGGCATCGGATCGCAGCGTCAAATAGCCTTCTTGATCCAGCATCACCAGGTCCAGTTTCTCGTCGGCATCAAAATCGATGACCAACGGTGTGGTCCGCCACTGGGTGAGCGCCGACTGGCTTTTGGTTCGCCACCAGTACCACGCCGGCGGAGCCTCCGTGGGCGTTCCCGCGGTCTCCGCTTGGACCATCACGCCGCCGTCGTTTCGCAACCACTGAAGGCGGGAAAGGATGGAGTTGTAAACGATGTCGGGATCACCATCGTCATCCACATCGGCGACCGAAAGCGTCGTGTAGCCCCACTTCGCTTCACAGGGTCCCTGAATCGAACCACTGGGCCCGGCCATCACGCGAAACGGCGCTTTGGTTCGTCCATCGGCCGATTGCACTTCCACCAGCGAGGGTGCCGACCACTTCGGCATCTCGTTGCTGCCGGCGCCCAGGTTTTCGAAGTACGCGATGTTGCCGGCGGTATTCCCACACAAAATGTCTTCGTCGCCATCGCCGTCCCAATCGTAGGCAAAGGGTGTGGCGAGCGCACCGAACTTCAAGGTGTCGGCCTGCTGACGGAAATAACGCGGCGCCAGAAAGACCGGTTGACGTTCTCGCAGCTTGCCGGTGTTCTCGATCAACGCCACGCGACCGTCTTCGTCACCGACGATCAAGTCCATGTCGCCGTCGCCGTCCCAGTCCATGGCCGTGGGGGTGATCATTTGCAAATGCATCACCAACGGCTGCCCCAGGTTGTCATTGAGTTTGACGCCGGCGGCGTAGACCGGACCGGTGCGCGATCCGATGTTTTCAAAATACGTGAACCCGTCCAAGAATTCGCCGCACAACAGATCCAAGTCCCCGTCGCCATCAAAATCCGCGAAGTTCGGCGAAGGCCAGCCGTAGACATCGATGTCGCCGCCGGCCGCGGTGAGACGTTGGGGAGTCGATGAATAACTCGGTTGTTCGTCCGACCCTTCGTTGTCGATGATGTAAACGTTTCCATGCAGCGGACCGTTTCGCCATCGCCCGGCCGCGTCGTAGGCGTGGTCCCAACCGTAGTCCGTCCAGTCTCCCGTGCCGACGGCGATGTCTTGATCGCCGTCGCCATCAAAATCGACATAACGCCACATGTTGCCACGCACGCGATTGGCATGAACGTTGGACTTGGGGTAAATCTTTTCAGGTTTGTCAAAATCGAACGCTCCGGTCGATGCGTCTCGTGGAAATTCGCTCCCCGGTTGCAAAATCCTTGGCTGCCCATCGACGTAGCTGACCTGCAAGTTGTGGCCGGCTTTGCCCAGTCGAACGCCGGGTTTGAACACCGGCATCTTGATGCTCGGATCCTGGGTCGGGTTCTCAAAGTAATAGACTCCGCCGGACGGCTTGTCCGGACAGGCGACCAGCAAGTCGATGTCACCGTCGCCGTCGTAATCCATCGGCATCGGCCAGGCCCAAAGCCCGACTCCCAGATCGACTTCCAATCCGGGGTTGTTGTACTCGAGCGGTTGAAGCTTCCAATCCGGATCGGCGGCGTGCAAGGAACCGGTGACCAGGGCGAGTCCGAGAAGCAGTAAAGGAGGGGTGTGGCGATTCATGGGTTTGTCGTGGGGAGAGTGGCAGAACGATGGAAGGCGGGAGGATGGGAGGGAGGGGGGCAAAACGATGGGGGCAAGACGATGGGAAGGATCGGAGGGAGGGATCGGAGGGAAGGCAGAATGATACGGGGCAGAATGATGGATGACCGTGTGATCGGGCATGGCCATGATTCTGCCCGGTATCATTCTGCCACTTTTCTTCCGCGCCGTGTCGCCATCCGTGCCTTCATGGATTTCAGTTTCCGTTGCAACTCGCGGCGCAGCGCTTCCGCTGTCTCCGCAGACGATTGGGAAAGATCGTGTTGCTCACCGGGGTCGGATTTTAAATCGTAAAGCTCGACGCGATCGTCTTCGGCAAACCACAGCAGTTTGTATTGATCGCGGCGGAGTGCGGATTGGGGCCGAGTTTGACTGACACGAAAATCGTCGATTCCGATCGTCTGTTTCGCATCCTTGTACCCGCGTTCGGGATGGTAGTAAGGAAAGTGCCAGACCAGACTGCGATCGGCACGCTGCGAAGCTCCTTTAAATACGCTCTGAATCGATGCACCGTCGACGTGGTCCACCGTGCCGCCGGCGACGTCGACGAACGTGGGCAACAAGTCATAGCCAATCACCGGCACATCCGACTGCGTCCCCGCATCGATGCTGCCCGGCCACCTGGCGATCATCGGGACGCGTATTCCGCCCTCGTACAAGTTCCATTTTGAACCGCGCAAGGGTGCGTTGGAGACGTATTCGGGGTGGCCGCCGTTGTCCGACATGAACACGACCAACGTGTCGTCGGCTTGCCCCGAGGCGTCCAGGGCATCGAGCATTTGACCGACGTGATGGTCCAGTGTCTGCAGGAACGCGGCATAGGTGACACGTCGGTCACGATTGGGGATACCTTGCGGGATGACTCGATCGAATCGGTCGACCAGCCACTTGCAAGGCGTTTTGACGGGTGTGTGCACGTAAAACGATGATGCCATCGCGAAGAACGGTCGGTCCCGTTTCTCGACCAAATAATCGCAGACTCGGTCGACCATCGAATCCGACGCGTACTCGCCTTCGCGCTCAATGCTCGGCACGGGAGACCGTTTCCATGAATACGGGTGCGCGCCAAAGTCTTCGACGGCAATTTCAAATCCCTGTGCCGCCGGACCGTGCGTCGGACTCCAGCCGAGGTAACCGCCGTGATGCTGATTGAGGTGCCATTTGCCGAAGAACGCGGTTTCGTAACCGAGTCCGCTCAAATGCTCGGCGATCGAGGTTTCCTGCAGTGGCAGATTCAAGGTCAACGGCGGTGCTTGAAGCAACGTCGTCCCCTCGATCTTCTGAAATCCCGGTTGGTCCTTGGTGACGAATTCGAACCCCAGCCGAGCCGTCGTCTTGCCCGTCAACAGACTCGCTCGCGATGCGCTGCAAATCGGCGCCGACGCGTAGCCATGAGTCAACCGCATGCCTTGGCTGGCCAATCGATCGATGTTGGGCGTCTGGTGCCAGGGGTGCCCATAGCATCCCAAGTCAGCCCAGGCCAGATCGTCAACCAGAATGAACAGAATGTTGGTGCGTTCCGTTCGGTTGGGCCGATCGGCTGCCTGGGCAAAACAACGCGTCGATCCCATCATCACGACAAACAGAACCGCTATCGACAGCGGTCCCGTTACAATCTTCAAAATCCATTGCCTCACTGCACCGCTCTCCCACGAGAAACAACCAAACCGAGCGTCACCATCACTGCCGGACCGAACACGATGACCAGAAACGGGTGGAACGGGCTGGCAATCGATTCGAGCGCCACCGGCCAGTAGGCGGTTTTGGAAAACGTCATCCACGCGATCAAGACGACGCCGATGGTGAGAATCAGAATCGCCGGGCGTTCCCGCAGTCTCGGCGAGGTGGTTCCCAATAGAAACAGCCCGATGATCGCCGCGCCCAGCACGCCCGAAAGCGTCCACCAGATATCCAGAACGCTATTGGTTAATCGCACCAGAATCAACGCCACGATTGTCCCGAGAGTTCCCCAGACCAACGTCGCCGATCGCAACACGAGCATGCTGGCCTGGTCGCTGGAATCGGGCCGCAACAACCGCTTGTAAAAGTCGCTCATCACCAGCGTTGCCGAAGAGTTGAGTCCGGTCGACACGGTGCTCATCGCCGCGGCGAACACGGCCGCGATCAGCAACCCCCGCGCTCCGACCGGCAAGTTCGCCGCGATGAAATGGGGAAAGACGCGATCGCCCAAATCGGTTTGCGACAACCCGTCGGCCGTGGTTTGCAATTGATTTTGATAATCAGCGGATTCCGGATCGACACCGGCTTGCATCAACTTTTGACTCGCCACGATGTTTCGCACCGCGTCCATGTCTTCGGGATGATTTTGATAGTGGGCGTACAACGCCGTTCCGATAAACAGGAACAGCGCGCTGACGGGGACGTACAGCAGCGCCCCCAACCAGATGCTTTTCGCGGCTTCACGATCGCTGCTGGAGGCGATGTATCGCTGGACGTAACTCTGATCGATGCCAAAGTTCTTGAGGTTTTCGAACAACCCGTAAGCCAACACGATCCACAGGGTCGGCGTGGCCCACTGAGTCACCGATCGACTGCCCAGCGAGAACTTGCCTTCGGCTGCTGCGACGTCAAACACTTGCCCCGGGCCATCGGGCATCCCCATCAACAAGATCACCAACGCCAGCAAGGCGCCGCCGAGCAACACGAAGGCCTGGATCGCATCGGCCCAGATGACCGCCGTGATGCCGCCGATGAAGGAATACGCCGTCACGATCACGCCGGTCACAAGAATCAGCGTGCGAATGTCCCAGCCGAACAAGATCGCCATCGGCAAGGCCATCAAGTACATCACCACGCCGATGCGGGCGACCTGAAACAACAGGTAAAACGCACTGGCAAACAAACGGGCCCACAATCCGAATCGGTGTTCCAGCAAAGAATACGCGCTGACTTCACCAGACGCTCGGTACATCGGCAAAAAGTACCGCACCGCAATCCAAGCGGCCGGAGGCAGGGCGAGTGAAAAGGCAAACGCATTCCAATTGTCCACAAACGCCTTGCCCGGCAACGCCAGGTAACTGATGCTGCTCAGATAGGTCGCGAAGATCGACATGCCGCACAGCCACCCCGGTAACGACCGCCCGCCCGCGGTGAAGTCGTCGGCCGATTTATTGCGCCGCCAAAACACCAAACCGATCGCCAGAATGCCGACGAAGTAAACGATAAGCACGAACCAGTCGATGCCCGTAAAGAATGTCGCTGCGATCATCACTGTCCTTTCGGCTCCCCCGCCATTGAATTCAAGACCGCTCGCAACTGCGAACGATGTTTCTGGTAGTCGCCGTCGTCGGCACGGTTGACCGATTCGGATGGATCCACGTCATGATCATACAACTCCACTCCGACCAGTTCGCCGCCGGTCGGTGATCCGTCTTCGCTGGAACGCCACTCGGTGTAGCGAAAGCGCGGAGTCCGGACGCTGTGGCCCATCGCTTTCATCGATTTGCCGTAGTAAGACGGACGGGGGTGCTGAGTCAGTGCGGCCGGCTTGACCTGCACCGCATCACCATCGATCAACGGCCGCAGACTGACGCCTTCGATTCCACTCGGTTCGTCCAGACCGCAGAGGTCGGTCATCGTCGGGTAGAGGTCCAGCAATTCCACGATCGCATCGGTCTGCTTGACCACCACACCGTTCGGCGGCGCGATGATCAGAGGCACACGTGCGTCGAGTTCAAAATTGGACGTTTTGCACCACAGCGTGTGATCGCCAAGCTGGAACCCGTGGTCGGACCAGAACACGACCAGTGTTCGCTCGGTCAAACCCAATTGATCCAATTCACTGAGCAGCCGACCGACCTGTGCGTCCATGTAGCTGATCGCGGCAAGGTAACCATGACGCAACTCTTGCTCGTCGTCCTTGCTCAACGTCGCCGGTTTGCTTTTGCCCAACAGTTCCTGACTATTGTGCCAGGCGATCCGCGGCGTCCCAACCGGCCATTGCGGGCAATCGGGCCCGGTGATCTCGTCACGATCGTACAGGTCCCAATACTTCTTGGGCGCATTGAACGGCAAATGCGGCTTCCAAAATCCGACCGCTAAAAAGAACGGCTGGTGCGACGTCGCGCGTTCCCGCAACGCATCGAGAGCCAGCGTCGTGATCCGGCCATCGAAGTAGGCGTCATCGGGCACGTCACGGCACTCGCACCGAATCGCTTCGGCGAAATCGCGCGGAAGCTCGCCTTCAACTTCAGGCACATCGTGTCGGTGGGAATCAAAATGCATCACCGCCGGCACGCTCCAAGAATCCGGATCGCCGTGAATTTCGGTCGCCCAATTGTGAAAGATCTTGCCGATGTTCTGGGCGAAATAGCCCTTCTGTTTGAAATACTGCGGCAGCGTCACGACGTCGGGAATCGCGTCGCGAAAATGCTTGGTCAAGTTGTACTGGGCCAGGGTATTCGGTCGCCGACCGGTCAGCAGACTGCTGCGTGAGGGATTGCAAAGTGCTTGAGCGCAATACGCCCGATCGAATCGAGTTCCCCGCGCGGCCAATCGATCCAGATGCGGCGTCTTGACCAACGGGTGACCATAGCAACCCAGATCACAGCGCAAATCATCCGCCGCAATGAACAGCACGTTGGGACGATCAACCGCCGCAGCCTGCGACGTGATCGCCAACGTCAACCAAAAGATGAAAAACGTTCGAATCATTGGGGAAGGGAGTTTTTTGGGTTTGGGTTTTGGGCACTCAGTACCCAGTACTCAATTTCAGATTTCAGATTTCAAATCACCCATCGTTTTGCCACCCATCGTTTTGCCACCCATCATTCTGCCACCCATCATTTTGCCACCCATCATTCTGCCACCCATCATTCTGCCACCCATCATTCTGCCACCCATCATTCTGCCACCCATCATTCTGCCACCCATCACTCCGCCTTCGCCAACAGCCCGATTTCTCTCAACACAGCCGCGACTTGTTCGCGTTGTGGGTCGAGGAATCGGTTGAAGGGATCGGCGGGCAGGTCTTCGCAAATGCCGATCAGCGAGAGTGCGGATTTGGTGGCTTTGATGTGTCGCGACGCGTACTTGCCGATCTCGTAGATCTCTTGGAACTTCAAGATCGTTGCCAGGGCGGCATCGGCCGCGGCGGCGTCACCGGCGACGAGGGCCTTGTAGCAATCGACAAAGACGCTGGGCATGACATTGGCGCCTCCGTTGACGCCGCCATCGCCACCCAACGCGATCGCCTGCGGCAACAGGGCTTCCGGGCCGATCAAGACCTGCCAATCCGTGCGAATTGATTTCAATTGACACAGTTTTTCAAAGTACCCCAGGTCCCCGCTGCTGTCCTTGACGCCGATGATCGAGGGGATCTCCGACAGTCGTTTCAGCGTCTCGATTTCAAACCAGACCTTGGTCAGTCCCGGCATGTTGTAGAGCATCAACGGCAGGGGAATTTTCGGCGTGATACTCTGCACGTAGTGTGTCAGTTCGGTCTGACCGGCGGGAAAATAATAAGGCGTCGTCAGCACCGCGGCGTCGGCACCGCATTGGGCGGCATACTCGGCCAGGGTCACGGTTTCGACATAGGCGGTGTCGGTCACTCCGACCAGTACCGGCACACGCCCGCCGACGATGCGTACCGATTCGGCGATCATCTCGCGGCGCAACCGGTAACTTAAACTCGGAGCCTCCCCGGTGGTCCCCAGAATGAACACCCCCGCCACGCCGCCGTCGATCACGTGGTCCAACAAACGCTGCAACCCGGCGCCGTCCAACTCGTCACGTGCCGCCAGCGGTGTGACCAACGGTGGCACGATCCCCTGAAGCGAAATGCGGCTGGAGCCTGGAACCGATTGTCCACTTGCATGATCTGTCACGACACTTCCCATCGATTGGTTTCCCTGGATTCAATTTCTTGCAGCGTCAACTGAAGCCCCGATGCGATGTGACGCTGCATCGCATCGCGGGCGCGCCCGGGGTCTCTGGATCGGATTCCGTCAAAGATTGCGGCGTGATCGTCGCACGTCGACTCCATGATCGCGGCGTCGTAGGCGTGTCGTTCGGCGGCGAAAACACGGACCAGGGCGTTGGAACTTTCGCTCGACCGGACCATCGTTTGGTTGCCGGTCGCGTCGATGATCAACATATGGAACCCAAGGTCCGCGCGTTCAAACTCCGCCGTGTCACGCTTACCGGCCTGTCGGTTTTTTGTTTTGGCGACCTTGCCGGCGATCGTCCGCATCCGCTCCAGCGCCCGACCGATCGCGGCGACCTGTGCCTGGCTGGCGCGTTCGGCCGCTTTGGCTGCCGCGTACGGCTCGATGGCTTCACGCATTTCGTACAGTTCGACCAACTCGTCGGGATTGATCGTGCGAACGACGGCCCCGAGCTGCGGGACCAGTTCGACGAATCCCTCGTTGGCCAACAACCCCATGGCCTCGCGAACCGGCGTGGCGCTGATCCCGAGTTCCTGTCCGATCGGTCCGTAGCGAATCCGGCTGCCCGGCGCGAACTCACCGGCGATCAGCCGCGAGCGGAGGTTTTGGTAGGCCAGTTGGGCATGGGTGGAAGTCACGGCGACACTCAGGTTTGTAGAGGTCTATAGACTTTAACGGAACCGCGGCGCCATGCAAGCGAACGGCAAGACAACGCCGCGAAGCCTGTGTTAGCGGCAGGGCGCGAGCCCTCCGGTATTGCAGGGGGCTTTCGAGCCGAGACCGGACGGCTCGCGCCGTTCCGCTAACCCCCGCAGTACGTGGGCTGACCCCGAACGGTGTCAAAGCCAGTCGCCGGAGGTGAGCGAAGCGACACCTCCGGCGACTCGCTGTCATCCCTTCGGGATACTCGGTTCGCTGGCGCGAACCGACTGGTATCGCTCGCAAGATCAGCCGTTCGGCGCGAGCCTGTCGAGCGGGAGATGACAGGCCGAAGGCCGATCCCGCGAAAGCGTCGTCTGGCGTTCAGGCAACCAGACGGAGTTTTTCGGCTTCTTGCTCTTTGGCGGCGCAGATGCCTTCGATGAACTCTTCGAAGATGCGGACGTCCAGTGCCGAGGCGGCGGCACATTCGGGGTGGAATTGAGTTCCGACCGCGAACCAATCCATCATTTCACTTTCGATGGCCTCGATCACACCATCGGGGCAGCGGGCGGTCACACGGAAACCCGGTGCGACTTCGTCGATCGCCATGTGGTGCCGGCTGCTGACACGAATCTCACCGTCGCCAAAGACGCGGCCGACCAGCGAATCGCTTTCGACTTCCAGGGTGTGTCGGTGATTGGGGTCATGGGGGTCCAGGTGCGGAACCGCGGCCGGCAAGTCTTCCTTGATGTGCAGGAACAGGTTGCCGCCCTGCTGAATGTTCAACAGTTGCATACCGGCTCCGATCGCCAGCAACGGGACGCGACGCTCGGCGATTTCTGCGACCAACAGGCGGTCACTGGTTTCACGCACCGGATCCATCGGACGAACACTCGAATGCAACATGAAGCCGTCGTTGCGCGGATCCAGGTCTCCGCCACCGATCATCATGAAGCCTTCAACGTGATCCAGAACCCGGGCGATCGATTCGGGGTCGTCCATCGGAGGCACGACGACCGGAATACCACCGGCCGAAAGAATCGACTGAAAATAGCCCGCCGCCAGATAGGCGAACCCGGGTTTGCTGCGGTCAGCAGCTTTAAAATCACAATTGATACCAATGATCGGCTTGGTAACCAGGGCTTCGTTTGACATCCGACGTTTCCTCATAAAAGTCGCAAAATCCAAGAATGACAACGCAGCCGCGTGCTGCGTCAAAAAATGAGTGCACGGTTACCTGGAAGAACGCCCCGCCACTTCGGCTCGACGCAAACAATGCGTCGGTCGGAGGTGACGGGAAGCAGGAAAACGCAGCGGCAAAGCGGTTGCGAGTGAACCGGGATTGCCAAACCGAACTGCCGAGTCGGGGTGAGTCCGCTGAACTCGAGCAATAGAAGAGCGATAAGAATCCATCTTGGAATCCATAGTGATCGTCCTAATCAGGACCGCCCCGGCGGTGTCGGCTCTGGGTCAGAGGCCGGCGACGTTTCGCAAGCCTCTCCGAGCGGTGCGAAAAGTAGCGGCAATTTTCACGGGTTCCAAACAATCTCTACATCTTGTGCAAACTGACGTGTGCTAGCACGACAGGCAGTGCTAGCAATACGCTTTTTTGCTATCAAGACGCCGCTCGGATGCCGAAGGCGACCGGAATGAGCCCGGCATCGACCCGGAATGCAATCGGAAACCGAAGCCGAACATCGTCGTCTCGGGTTTGGCCCCACACCGCTAAATCGACATTGATGACCGCCGGGACGCTGGCGCGAACCGGCTGATCATCGCCAGACCGCCAGCGGCCTCTGCGACGCCTCTCCCTGAGAATGCCGCTGGGGTAGACTACCGCAATTCAGCTGAAACAGCGCGGCAGAGAACCAGGCCTGGCGATACAACCGACGAACATTCAACCGAGAAGGAAACGCGTCCGTGAAATTTGAGAACGTTCGACTGGCGGCGATCGGCGCGTTGGTCCCCGACGAGGTTTGGTCGAGTGACCAGATCGAACAGCGTCTGCAACCGCTCTACCAGCGACTGAAGCTGCCCGAAGGCCGATTGGAGCTGATGTCGGGAATCGCCCAGCGCCGTGTCTGGCCGGTGGGGACTGTCCCCAGTGGCCCCAGCATCGAAGCGGGGAAACTGGCCGTGCAGGCTGCCGGGGTGGGCGTCGAATCGATCGGCTGCCTGATCCACGCCAGCGTGTGCCGTGATTTCCTGGAGCCGGCGACGGCATCGCGGGTGCACCACGGGATCGGGCTGTCCTCGGATTGCTGGGTCTATGACGTTTCCAATGCCTGCCTGGGACTGATCAACGGCGCGATTCAGATTGCGATGATGATCCAGAGCGGCGCGATCGATGCCGGGATAGTGGTGGGCACCGAAAACAGCCGGATGTTGCTCGAATCGACGATCCAGGCCCTCAACGGGGACACGTCGCTGCGACGCAAGGACATCAAGGGCGCGTTTGCGTCATTGACGATCGGATCGGGCAGCTGTGCCTGGCTGCTGACCCACGAGCGTTTGGCGGCCGAGGCGACCGCGATCGAGGTCGGCATCGCCGAGGCCCGCACCCGGTTTCACGACCTGTGCGTCAGCGACAGCGACTCGGCCGGCGCGGCGATGCAGCCGCTGATGGAGACCGATTCGGAGCAGCTGATGGCCGAGGGGATTGCAACGGGGGCGGCGGCTTTCGAGAAACTGTTGGCCGAAAGCGGCTGGGATCGCGGGTCGATCGAGCGAACGGTTTGCCACCAGGTCGGGACCCGCCATCGGGTGGCGATGCTCGAATCGATGGGGTTATCCACCGAGCGGGACAGCGTTTCGTTTCCCCAGCTCGGCAACACGGGCTCGGTTGCGCTGCCGCTGACGGTCGCGTCGGCGGCCGAGCAGGGCGACCTGACGGCGGGGGACCGGGTAGCGATGTTGGGGATCGGGTCGGGGATCAACAGCGTGATGCTGGCGGCCCGCTGGGGCAGCACTGCGATCGCGGGAAACATCAAAGCGATTCAAAATGTCCCGTTGGCCTTGAAAATCCCGAGCTGAGCGGCGACACTCTGCCGCTTCCCAAAACCGACGCGCGACCGCCCTCGGAGAATCGTCTCTCCGGGTGAAATCAGCGGATCGCGCCGGCAGCGTTTCGATCGGTTCCGATAACCCCTTCGTTCCGCAGCCCGCCCCCTTTTATCGATCTGTAGCGGACCACCCGCGGCTTGGCTTTTGACCGATCCGCCAGTGGGCCGATTGCGGACACCCAGGAGAATCACCGTCTATGGCTCGTTACACCGGCCCTAAAGCACGCGTCAACCGTCGACTCGGCACCCTGATTTATGAAACCGCGGGTGCCGCTCGCGCCCTCGACCGTCGCAACACGCCGCCCGGGATGCACGTCCGCGGCCGTCGCCCGAGTAACTACGGTGCGGCCTTGCAGGAAAAGCAAAAGATCAAGCACTATTACGGGTTGGGCGAACGCCAGCTGCGTCGCTACTTTGACGCCGTCGGTCGCAAGTCGGGCAACACCGGTGAGCTGTTGTTGCTGATGTGCGAGCGCCGGTTGGACAACGTGGTTCGCCGAGTCGGATTCACCAAGACCCGCCCCCAGGCCCGTCAAGGCGTCGCGCACGGCCACTTCCTGGTCAACGGCGTGAAGGTCGACAAACCCAGCTACATCCTGCGTCCGGGCGACATTGTCGAAGTCCGCAACCGCGAGAACCTGAAGAACCTGTACCGGGGTGTGATCGCCAACGCGGCTCCCGATGCACTGGACTGGGTGGCGTTTGACAGCGAGAGCTTGAAGGCGACGATGCTGGGGTTGCCCGGTGCGAGCGACATCAGCTTGCCGGTCGACGCGAACGCCGTCGTCGAATTCCTGTCTCGTTAATCAAATCGGTGTGGCGTCCAGCTTGCCTTCACGGGGTTTCGCAAGCTGGAAGCATACGCCCATTTGCGGTTTGACAGTACAATTCAGCTTCCGTCGCGGACGCCTCGGCGTCCGTTCTTTTTTGCTCCGACGGTGGTCTTTGAAACCAACAGTCTTCCTCGCCAATCGAATAGAGAAAAATGCATTGTCCCGTTGTTGTCTTGGGCGGTGGTCCCGGTGGTTATGCGGCCGCGTTTCTGGCCGCCGATGAAGGATTGGACGTCACCATTGTCGAAGCGGAACCCCGACTCGGCGGGACCTGCCTGTTGCGTGGATGTATCCCCAGCAAGGCGCTGTTGCACGTCGCCAAAGTGATCCACGAAGTGGACGACTTGAGAGCCAATTGGGGCGTGGAATACTCCGGCAAACCGACAATCGACATCGACAAGGTGCGGGCCCGCAAAGACCAGGTGATTTCCAACCTGACCGGCGGACTCGGCAATCTGGCCAAGCGTCGCAACGTCACCGTGATCCAAGCCCGCGGCAGCTTTGTCAACTCGACCACGTTGCAATTGGAAGGCGACCACGAATCGATTCCCGTCGGCGGGCAACTGACGTTCGACCACTGCATCCTGGCCACCGGCAGTGTCCCCGCGATGCCGCCGGCGTTCAACATCGGCAGCGACCGCGTGATGGACAGCACCGGTGCACTGGCGCTTGCCGACATCCCCGAATCGATGCTGGTCGTCGGCGGCGGCTACATCGGATTGGAAATGGGCAGCGTGTACGCCCATCTGGGTTCCAAGGTCACGGTCGTCGAATTGGCCGACGGCTTGTTGCCCGGAGCGGATCGCGATCTCGTCAAACCGCTCGCCAAACGCATCGACAAACTATGCGAAGGCCGCGTGCTGACGAACACCAAGGTCGGCTCGTTGACCGAAGTCGGCGACAAAATCGAAGTAACGTTTGAAGGGCCGGCCCATTTCGGGCACGAGCAATTTGATCGTGTGCTGATCAGCATCGGCCGACGTCCGGTCACCCGCGGCCTGGGACTGGAAAACACCTCCGTCGTTGTCAATGAGCGGGGCTTCGTCGAATGCGATGACCGTCAACGCACGGCCGACCCGCACATCCTGGCCATCGGTGACGTCGCCGGGGATCCGATGCTCGCCCACAAAGCGACGCACGAAGGCCGGGTGGCCGCCGAAGTCCTGGCCGGGAAAGCCGCCAGCTTTGACAAGAAAGCGATCCCGGCGGTGGTGTTCACCGATCCCGAGATCGCTTGGGCTGGCATCACCGAAACCGAAGCCAAGCGAGACGGTGTGAAGGTCTCGGTGGAGGTTTATCCCTGGGCGGCGAGCGGACGGGCTCAGGCTCTGGGGATCACCGAAGGGTTGACCAAATGGCTGGTCGATCCAGACTCCGGACGCGTGATCGGTTGTGGGATCGTCGGATCAGGGGCCGGTGAATTGATCGCCGAAGCCGTCTTGGCGATCGAGATGGGATGCGAAGTCCATGACGTGACCGAAAGCGTGCACCCACACCCGACGCTCAGTGAAACGTTGATGAACGCCGGTGAAGTGCACTTCGGCACCGCCACCGAAATTTTCAAACCCAAACGAAAACCTGCGTCAGTGGGTTAATCCATGACACAACGCGTCTACATCAAAACCGTCGGCTGCCAGATGAACGTGCTGGACAGCGAAATGGTCATCGCTGACTTAAAACGTCACGGCTACACCGTCGTGGACTCGCACGAAGATGCGGACTGCGTGCTGTATAACACCTGCAGCGTCCGCGAGCATGCCGAGGAAAAGGTCTACAGCGCGTTGGGCAAGATCCGTGAATCCAAAAAGGATCATCCGGACAAATTGATCGGTGTGATGGGCTGCATGGCCCAAAAGGATCAGGAGATCATTTTCAAACGTGCCCCCTACGTCGACATGGTCGTCGGTCCGGGGCAGCTGCACACGATCCCAGATCTGCTGACCAAACTGCGAAACGGCGAAGGCCGTCAGATGGCGATCTCGCTGGGCCGCAAGGACGACAAGCAAGCCGTCGTCGCGCGGAGCCACGAGACGTTCGACCCGCTCCGTGATCCCACGATGCGGCCGACCCCGTTTCAGGCGTACCTGCGGATCCAGATCGGTTGCGATAAGTTTTGCACCTATTGTGTCGTCCCCAACACCCGCGGCCCCGAGCAAGGACGTCCGCCCCGGCAAATCGTTTCCGAAGCGCAGGTACTGGCCGAACAGGGATGCCGCGAGATCACGTTGCTCGGTCAAACCGTCAACAGCTACAAGTACTCCGCCGATGGCGAAACGACCGACATGACGTCGCTGTTGGAAATGCTGCACGCTGTCGATGGGATCGAGCGGATCAAGTTCGTCACCAATTACCCCAAAGACATGACCGAACGGTTATTGGTGGCCGTCCGCGACTTGCCGAAGGTCTCGCCGTATTTGCACGTGCCCGCCCAGAGCGGCAGCGACGAGGTGCTCAAACGCATGAAACGCGGCTACACGATCGCCGACTACATGGAGATGTTCGAGCGGATCGAGCGGATCTTGCCCGAGGCCGCCGTCAGCAGCGACTTCATCGTCGGGTTCTGCGGCGAGACGGACCAGGACTTTGATAAATCCGTCGCGCTGGTCGAGCGTTGCCGCTTCAAGAACAGCTTCATCTTCCAATACAGCGTCCGGCCCGGCACCAAGGCCGCCGAACGATTGGAAGACGACGTCCCGCGCGAGGTCAAAGCCGAGCGGAACCATCGCTTGCTGGAAGTCCAGAACCGGATCGCGAAAGAAGAAAACGCCAAAATGATCGGCCGCGAGGTTCAGGTGCTGGTCGAAGGCCCCAGCAAGAAAGCCGCCGACGCCGATGCAGACAGCCCCGTCGCCCAAATGACCGGGCGGACCCCCTGTGATCGCATCGTCGTGTTCGACGGCAACCGTCGCCAGGCGGGGCAGTTGCTGGACATCCATGTCGACGACGTCAGCAGCCACACCTTGATCGGCCGTGTCAAAACGGTCGACGTCGTCTCGATCGGGTTGTAGCGGTGGCTCAGCCAGGTTCAAAACTCGACACGCACCGCAGCGCCGAGGGATGGTTCGAGAAAGCCGATCGCGCCGGTTCGGTGCGATTGGTCCGAATTGCCGTTGATGGATCGCGGCCCCGTAGGCTGGCGCCGAACGGCTGATCATCATTTGTCATCAGCCGGTTCGCGCCAGCGTTCGGGCACTTTTCTCCACAGAATTTACCGATGTCCACCTCTACCGAATCCGCTGCGGACCGTTCGTCCCAGAGCGAGATCACGACGCATCCGCTGCCGTGCGGAATGACGGTCCTGGTTCAACCGATGCCTTGGCTACGAACCGCGGCCTTCACCCTCTCGCTGCGTAGCGGCATCCAGACCGAGCCGGACAACCGCGCCGGTCTGGCGTCGATGGTCTGCGAGATGGTCCAGCGCGGTGCCGGCAGCTTCAGCAGCCGTGATCTGGTCGCGATGCAGGACAATCTGGGCATGGATCGCAACAGCGGAGTTTCGACGGCCACGTCATCGTTCGGTGCCGCGATGCCGGCCGAATCATTCGGCGAAGCATTGAAACTGTACGCGGACATCGTCCGGCGGCCGCACCTGCCGGCGGATCAAATCGAAGATGCCCGGATGATGATGATCCAGGAACTGCGTGCGATCGAAGACGAGCCGACACAGCGGGTGATGAAGCGTGTCCGCGAGTTGCACTATGGTTCGCGACTCGGTCGC
Source organism: Phycisphaera sp. RhM (assembly GCA_033042175.1). Classification (GTDB taxonomy): domain Bacteria; phylum Planctomycetota; class Planctomycetia; order Pirellulales; family Pirellulaceae; genus Stieleria. The sequence goes on along the minus strand of WCIL01000005.1, from coordinate 124,859 downwards.
GGCAACCAGGGAACGATGGAGTCCTTGGCGGCGATCAATAGCGATGACATTCGACAGTTTTATCAAGCCAACTATCACGCCGGCGGTGCGATCCTGACCGTCGCCGGGCGCGTCGAAGCCGACACGGTGGTGCAGCTCGCCCAGGAAGCGTTCGGAGACTGGCGAACGGAAAACGTTGACGACGCCCCGTTGCCCAGCGGCGCGGCGGTGTATGAACACATCCAAGCGGCCAGCAGCCAAACCCACATCGCGTTCGCTTTCCCAAGCATCCCTTACGGTCACCCGGACTATTTCGCCATGCGTGCGGGCATCGGCATCTTGAGCGACGGAATGAGCAGCCGGCTGTTCGATCGCGTCCGCGAAAAACGCGGGCTGTGTTACACCGTCTCGGCGAGTTGTCATTCGCTGATCAATGCCGGCGGCGTGTTTGGCTACGCCGGAACCACGCCCGCCCGCGCTCAAGAAACGCTGGATGTCACGCTGGGAGAAATCCGAAATCTGCCCAGCGACTTGGAACAAAGCGAGCTGGACCGCTGGAAGGTTCGCATCGAAAGCGGGCTGATCATGGAACAGGAATCCAGTGCCTCGCGGGCCAGTTCCCTGGCCAGCGATTTCTATCAGATCGGCAGGGCGATGCCGACGGCCGAACTGAGCGAGATCATCGAAGCGTTGACGCTCGATGATGTGAAGGGCTACTGGGAACAACACCCGCCGTCGGACTATCGAATCGTCACCCTCGGCCCCGAGAAGCTCAACGTTTAACCCGGCGTGCTGCTTTCGCGTTACGCGTCGGGCTGAAAGGCCGATCGCCCGCCGGCTGGCACCAAGCGACTGACTCGTCGGATCAAATCAGCCACTTCGCGCCGGCCGCCAGGCCCTCCCCCCAAACACCACCGAACGACACTCCTCGCCTGAATCTCAAATGCCTAAGTTCCAGCAAGCCACCCTCGCCAACGGACTGCGCATCGTTGCCGAAACGGATCCGCGAAATTACTCGATGTCCTTGGGGTACTTCGTCCAGGCGGGATCGCGAAACGAACTCGACCCGCAATCCGGGCTCAGCCACTTTCTCGAACACATGATGTTCAAGGGGACGCAGCGGCGCAGTGCCGAAGACGTCAACCGCGAACTCGACGAACTCGGCGGCCAATCCAACGCTTACACGTCGGAAGAACAGACGGTGTACTACGCGACCGTATTGCCCAAGTTCCAGGACCGAATCGTCGACTTGTTGACCGACATGATGTCGCCGATTCTCGATGGTGACGAATTCGAGACCGAGCGCAACGTCATCTTGGAAGAGATCGCCAAGTACGAAGATCAACCTCCGTTCGGCGGATTCGAACGCGCGATGGAAATCTACTTTTCGCCGCGTGGGCTGGGGCGACGGGTGCTCGGCACCAGCGAATCGATCGAAGCGATGACGGCCGAACGGATGCGCGACTATTTCAACCAACGCTATCGCCCCGAGAACATCGTGCTGGCCGCCTCGGGCAACGTCGACTTTGACGCGTTGGTCGCCGAGATCGACAAACGCACAGCATCGTGGGCCGACCGGGTGGCCGCGGAAACGCTCCCCGCCGATGACGCCGATTCGATCCCCGAGGGAATCGAGTTGTCGCATCGAGTCGCGACACCCGATGCGGTGCAAGCTTACTGCATTCAGATCGGCAACGGCCCCTCCTCGGCCAGCAGCCAGCGGCACGCGGCGCGATTGCTGGCGTCCATTCTGGGTGATGAAGGCGGCAGCCGGTTCTTCTGGGATTTGATCGACACCGGACGTGCCGAGGTGGCGACGTGTTGGCCACAGGAATTCAGTGATTGCGGGGCCTGGTTCAATTACCTGGTTTGCGTGCCCGACGATCTGGAAAGCAATCAACGCTTCATGCGCGAAATCATCCACAGCGTCGTCGAGAAAGGCGTCACCAAAGAAGAACTCGAGCAAGCGATCAACAAGACGGCCGCCGGCTACATCATGCAGAGCGAACGACCGAGCAACCGTTTGTTTAGCATCGGCAGCCGCTGGCTGATCCACAACGAGTATGTCGATCTGGATCAATCCCTGACCAACATTCGGTCGGTCGATCAAGCCGCGATCGCCGAGGTCGCCAAAACCTATTTGTCCGAAGAACCGACAGAAATCTTGGCCTGTTGAATCCGATCGCCATCGATTCGGCGTGGATCAGGAAAGGAACTGACGGATTTTTCGGATCAGTTGATCGGCATCGATCGGCTTGCTGAGGTAATCGTCGCATCCACTGTCGACGCAACGTTTCATGTCACCCTGCATCGCGTCGGCGGTGAGCGCGATGATGGGGTTGGTAAACCCTCTGGCCCGCAAGCGGCCGGCGGTCTCGTAGCCATCCAAGTTCGGCATCTGCATGTCGAGCAACACGATATCGAACGCCTCTCCATTGGACTCGGTCGCCGCAACGGCTTCCAGCGCCTTCAGACCGTCATTGGCTTCGGTGATTCGGGCACCGGACTTTTGCAGGATGTGTTTGCTAAGCAAACGGATATCACGGCGGTCATCGACCAGCAGCACATGACAATTCAAGGGGATCGGTGGCTCGTTGCGTTGTTCGTTGCGTTGTTCGTTGCGTTGTTCGTTGCGTTGTTCGGCAGGATCGGTTTCAGCAGCATCGGAGTCGGCCTTCCCCGTCGGTACTCCCGACAAGTCGCCGGCGGCGATTTGCAGTGTCACGGTGCTTCCCTGTCCGAGTTCGCTTTGGACCGAGATTCCACCGCCGAGCATGTTGGCCAAACGCTGGCTGATGACCAAGCCCAGTCCTGTCCCGCCAAATTCTCGCGACACGCGGGCGTTCCCTTGAAAGAACGGCTGAAAGAGTTGTCGCTGTTGTTCCGCCGAAATTCCGATACCGGTGTCGATGACCTGGAACTGCAGCATCGGTTGGCCGCCGTCGAGTAACTCCACGACCAGGGACACGCTGCCTTGTTTGGTGAACTTGACCGCGTTGCCGAGCAGGTTGATCAAGATCTGTTTGAGTCGTTTCGGGTCACTTTCGATTTGGCTTGGGATATCGCCGCGGTAGTCGACGGTAAACGTCAACTGGTTTTCGCGGGCACGGATCTCCATGATCGATCGGACGTCCTGGATCAACTTGTGTGGCGAGAAATACTCCCGCAGGACTTCCAGCTTGCCGGCTTCAATCTTCGAAAGGTCCAGGATGTCGTTGATGATGTCGAGCAGAAAATCGCCATTGCGGCGGATGGTCCGCAAATGCTGGTGGGCCAGGTCGTCATTAACGTGCTCCTCCAGGAGTTCGGCATAGCCCAAAATGGCCGTCATCGGGGTGCGGATTTCATGGCTCATGTTGGCGATGAATTCGCTCTTTGAGGTACTGGCGGCCTGGGCTAATTGCCTCGCTTTCTTGAGCGAACGTTCGAATTCTCGTTGTTCGGTGATGTCCTGTGTCAGCCCGGTCACGAACCCCGAGGCTTCGTTTTCACGTCTTTTAAATCGTCCTCGTTCGCGAAGCCAGCGAACGGTTTGATCACGTCGGACGACACGAAACTCTGCTTCGTAGATGCCTTCGGACTCGATGGCTTGTTTCCAAGCCTGCTCGACCACCTCACGGTCGTTGCGATGAACAAGGCTGAATCGATCTTCGATCGGGCCCACGGTTTCGACGGGTTTAAAACCGAGGATCTGATTGAGGTTGGCATCGCGGGTGTGTTTGTCGCTGGACAAATCCGCTCGCCAGCGTCCCATGCCGGCGGCGTTGAGCGCATCGCGGAGACTCTCTTCACTTTCGCGCAGCTCGGCTTGGGCCCTGGGACGATCGATTGCGATGCCGGCGAATCGCGCATTGGCTTCGAGCAATTCCAGTTCGTGCTGCGTCGGCTCTCGTGATTCTTTGAAGTAAATTGCAAACGTCCCGAGCAAGGAACGATTGGCAGCAAAGATCGGTTCTGACCAACACGATTTCAGACCGTATTGTTGTGCGAGTCCCTTGTACTGCGCCCAACGAGGGTCGTGGTTGATGTCCGACACGATGTTGCGTTGTTGCTGATAGGCCGCGGTGCCACACGATCCGGCGTGGGGCCCGATTTCAATCCCGTCGACGGCAGCGTTGTAATCGTCGGGCAAGTGGGGAGCCGCTCCGTGGCAAAGTCTTTGTCCGTCCTCGTCGAGCAACAGTACCGATCCGAGCGAACCGGGAATTTGTGATTCCATCGATTTGACCAGTTCGGTCAAGATCTTTTCGACGGGCTGCTCGTTGGCGATCATCTCCAGAATGCCGGCTTGTCCCGCCCGGAACTCTTCGGCCTGCTTGCGTTCATGAACGTCAATGACCGCGCCGACGTAGCCTTCAAACTCCGCTTCCTCGTTGAATCGCGGTCGAGCCGCATCGATTGCCCAGCGGTACTTTCCGTCAGCCCGCCGCAATCGATAATCAAACGAAAACGCTTCCTGTCGCTGATTCGCCTGATTAAAAATGCGGGTAATCCGTGCGCGGTCCTCGGGGTGAACCGCATCGATCCAGCCGACGCCCAGCCCCTCTTGTTCGCTCTGGCCGGTGAATTCATACCAGCCGCGAGACAAGAACGTACATAAGCCGTCGCGCTCGGTGATCCACAGCATCGTCGGTGCGCTGTCAGCCATTGCGCGGAACTGATCGGCGCGTTCCCGCATCGCCACTTCGGCGCGTTTCCGGTCGGTGATGTCCACGACGACACCGACCAATCGCAGCGTATTGCCGGACGCATCGACCACCGCATGGCCACGCTCTTCGATCCAGATGACGCGTCCGTTGTCCGCACGGATGGCCCGAAATTGCAGTTGGAATTCTCCGCCTTGGGCAATGGCGGATTGGACGATTGAATCGACGCGTTCGCGGTCGTCCGGATGGACAAGTTCGAATCCGGACTGGCTGTCCTTGGGGATTTCATCGGGTCGCAAGCCGAAGATGTCGACCACGTTCTCTGAAAAGTGAACGACGTCGGCATTCGGGTCCCATTGCCAGGCTACCATTCGTGCAGCCGTCAGTGCCAATCGAAGCCGTCTCTCGCTTTCTTGGAGCGCTTCTGCAGTCTCGCGACGCAGCCGTGTGATTCGCACATGAGCCCTGACCCGCGCGACCAATTCGCGGGCACTGAATGGTTTGACCAGGTAATCATCGGCGCCGGCTTCCATTCCATCGACCCGACTCTCCTCTCCCGCTCGGGCCGACAACATGATGATCGGGAGGTCGCGGGTCCGCGGATTCTCGCGTAGTCGCTTGAGCAACCCGTAGCCGTCCAGTCGCGGCATCATGACGTCGGTCAAAACCAAGTCGAAATGCTCCGCCTGTGCCCGTTCCCACGCCGCTTGTCCATCGGCGACCACCGTGACCGAATAGTCTTCGCTTAACAACCGCTTGATGTATTGCCGCATGTCTGCGTTGTCGTCGGCGACCAGGATGCGCGAATGCGGGTGATCGAGAGTTTCCGTAATCTCGCCGGCGATCGGTCCGACAACCGACGTGGGCTGCGGTTGGAGAGGTGGCGGGTCCGGAAAATCCTCTTCACCCACGGGGTCTTCCGCAAGCCATCGCAGCGCTTCCTCGACATAGGGCGTCGATCCGGTCCCCGTCGAAACGGCGTCATCGCCATCGACCGCCTGTTCGACCGCCTGTTCGACCGAAGCGGTTTCACGACGGATCGGAATGGAGACGGTAAACGTCGTGCCTCGGCCCGGCGTACTTTCGGCCGTGATGGTGCCCTGGTGCAACTTGACCAATTCCTGCACCAACGCCAATCCGATCCCGCTGCCTTCATGCGTGCGTCCGCGGGCATTTTCGATGCGGTGAAACCGTTCGAACAGCCGGGGAATCTGGTCTTGGGGAACCCCTGTCCCGGTGTCTCGTACGGTCAGTCGAACCTGGTCGTCGACCTCTCGCTGGGTGACGACGATTTCACCGTCGAAGGTAAACTTGAAGGCATTGGACAGCAGGTTCAAAACAATCTTTTCCCACATGTCGCGGTCGACGTGGACCGGATTGCAAAGTTCATCCACCTCGACCTGCAAACGCAATCCCGCTCGTTCAATGGCCGATCGGAACACGCTCGCCAGTTCCCTCGTGAACGCCGCCAAATCGGTCGCCTGGAACTGGGCTTTCACACGGCCGGCTTCGATCCGCGAGAAATCAAGCAGCGAGTTGACCAGTCGCAGCAATCGCAATCCGTTTCGATGGATCACCTCCAGTTGCTCCGTGTCGGCAGGCGATCGGTCCGTGCCGCGGCGGGACAACAAGTCTTCCACAGGCCCGAGCATCAACGTCAGCGGCGTGCGGAACTCATGGCTCACATTGGAAAAGAAAACCGTCTTGGAACGATCCAATTCCGCCAACGCCTCGGCACGACGTCGCTCCTCTTCGTAAGCCTCGGCATTGGCCACCGCGGCGGCTAATTGTCCGGCCAACAGATCGAAAAAGCCACGATAACTGTCGTCGAGTTCCAATCGCGGGCTCGCACCGGCGATCAAAAATCCTGCCAGCAGATCTTGTCCGGGTTTGGCGAGCGGGACGACCATGGCGTTTTGAGGCGGTTCCGGCCAGATCCCCACATCCAAGTGACCGATCCGCGTCGACAAATCGCTTAGCTCAACCGCCCGCTCGTGATCGATGACCTGCCGCAACGGCCAGAGGCTGTCGTTTTTGCGGATGTCGATGACCGCCGGGCAGGCGGGGTGCTCGGTCGTCAGGCCGCACCGCCCCGCCAGCCGTGCACGGGAGTTTTTTTGATCGAACAGGTAGATCAACGCGAACGGCAGGTCCTGGGGATTGCCCGCAAGAATTTCTGCGGCGGTACGGCAAGCCTCATCGATCGACCTGGCTTCGTCCATCGTGCGGGCGGCAAGCTCGCGGAGAGTCGCCAGACGCCGCTCGCCGATGGTGCGTTTGGTGTCCTCGGTTACGACACACAGCATGCCACCGGTGCGTTCGCCCCCGCCGTCGAACGGCAGCGGACTGTAGGAGAACGTGTGATAGGTCTCCTCCGGAAACCCCTTCCGCTCTAGGAACAGCAACATGCTTTCGTCCCACGTGGCTTGCCCCGTTTGCAGAACGGATTCCGCCAGCGGTCCGATGTCATCCCAGATTTCGGACCAGACTTCACTGGCAGGTCGGCCGAGCGCCCAGGGGTGCTTGGGCCCCAGCGTCATCTCCGAATAGGCGTCATTGTAAAAGAACGTGAATTCCGGCCCCCATCCCACCCACATCGCATAGCGTGAGCCGAGCATGATTTGGATGGCCGTTTTCAAACCCATTGGCCAATCTTCCATCGGGCCAACCGGAGTGTTCGACCAATCAAACTCCCGCGTACGACGGGCCATCTCGCTATCAAACTTGGTCACAAATGCCCTCTGCGTCGTGTGATTGGTCGGAAAGTCTGCAAGCTGGCCGTCACTGCCTCGGGCCTTACCAACGTGATCGAGCCGCCCTCAACGGTGGCCCATCAATCCAAACGACCTGTCCTCGTTGGTTCGACCTGTTTCAATCGCTGCCACACCCCAACGGTTGCGCTGTTGCGCGACAGCAGTTGCCCCGTGACGCCACCGGGCTCGCTCGCAGCCACGGTCGGTCGCTCGTTCTAAAAGGCAGTGGATTGCGACCCGGTCGTCATCGAGACCTAGAATAACGATTTTCGCCGCAGCGAATACGTCTGGACCTTGGACGGCCGAGGCTTGATTTGCGAACAGCCCGTGGATCGACTGTGTCCGCTCGGCGAGATCCGTTGGAAGGGTTCCGACACTCGATCATGATGATCGCTCAGAAAAGGCGTCGGTCGTCCCAGCGTGAAGGAGAATGGCAGCGTGAAGGAGAATGGCAGCGTGAAGGAGAATGGCAGCGTCGGTTCGCGACGATGCCGTGGTGGCGTGGTGGCGTCGCAACCGGGGGACACCCGGCCGAATGCGAATCGAACGCAAACGGCCAGGCGGCCAGATCTCGTGCCGTTACCGACGACCGCTGTACCGGGAGTTGCTGGTCACGAACCGATCCAGATCCTTTTCCAACCGGATCAGTTCTTCGTCGAGCCACGTGGCAAACTCCGCCCGCGAGACGTCTTCGACCAGCGCGGTGAACTGATCCCAATTCGTCGTGATCACCTGCTTGGCCGATTCGCTCTTCAAACTTGGCGTTTGTTTGTCGCTGGATGTCGACATATCGAAACCCTCCGGTTGGGGGTGGTTGTGATGTGATCAAAGCTGGAAACTGAATCTCAGTCCCACGTCGTCTCTGCCAGTTAGACGCGCCCACCAAGCTCGGGGTTCATCGTATTAACAAAGGTTCTTTGGGGAACGTTCCTTCAGTAGCAGCAAGCCGCATGCCTTTTTCGCCCTTGCCGCCCACTCCTTGGGTCCTGACCGTGGAATTCTTCCTCTTTTCACACGAAAAACGACTCGGAAATTAATTTTTTGCAATCTCGAATTGATTCCAATCCAGCCAGGGGTGTGTCGTTCTGGCGACGGATTGTTTCAAAACTGCCACTTCTTCATGCAGCGGACGACTCTGAATGCTCAAAGAGACCGCACCGCCATAGAATACTCCGTTATCGTCCGATAACGGAGCGCGTTTCGACTTTAATATTTTTTTTGGCCGATTTAGCCCTCGGGTTGCCAGGGTCGACGAAGCGGTAGCGGTCGCGGTCACTGTTGCGCCAGCCATTTTTCGCAGCGTTTGGCGGAAATCTTGGTCGAGGTGCCTAGCGGCTGGGCAAACAGGCTGACACGTAATTCTTCGATCATCCAACGAAACGCGTCCGCCGAGCGGGCTTTGGGTTGCTGTTCTGCATCGGGAAACCGCGCGATCCACTGCCGCCAGAGACCGGCCACGGTCTCCGCACCGGATTCGTCGCGTGATCCGGCACCGCTACGCAGTTTGTCCAACCGATAGGTGATCGCCGACAGATAGCGCGGGTAGTGCTGCAGCCACTGCCAGGGTGTGACAGACAAGAAATCAGGATGAACCAGCCAGCGGAGCTGTTCCTGCACGTCCTTGCCAGCGGCAGAAAAACGCGAGGTGGAAAGCGATTCGATTTCGCTCCGCATGTTCAAGTACGACTGGCCGAACTGGGTCAGCCATTTCGCGACTTCTTGAACGGCGACGGAAATGCGTTCGCCGCGATCGACCCGCCGCGCTTCGAATGCCTCGCGGCCCCGCACCAGGGCTTGGTTTTCGACAAAGGCGATCCGCGCCAGCAGGTCGATCAACGATGGTTCGAACTGGGCCGCCGGAACCGCACCGGCGAGTCGGATCTTGGTTTCGTTCAACTCCGGCAACCAACGGACTTGGCGTCTCAGTTCCGCGCGTTCGCTGATCGCGTACAGTCGGGTCAGGCCTTGCCGCATGATCGAATCGGCAGACGCTTGATCGGGAAACAATCCGATCGTGACATGATCCCCTTGGTCAACAAGTGCGGGGTACTGCGCGACTCGCACACCGCCGCGCTCGCGCGTGACATCGACCGGCAGATGATCTAGATCAAAGGACCGCATCGGTTCGCTGGGCAACTCGGTATCCATCTGGCCGCCGGCGTCGCTGGATGCCTCGCCGCCACTGCCTCCGAATTGCCGGGCCAGTGGCTCGACCGATCGACCTTGCGCGATCAGCTTGCCCTCGTCATCGACGACGGAGATCAGGAACCGCAGATGTTCCTCCAGTTTTTCGTCTTGAAAATCAGATTCGCTGATCGTCATTTCCGCGTGGCGTGACATCGCACTGCACAGCGCCGGCATGAACGGGACTTGGCCGTATTGCGGCAACAGTTCCTCGTAGATTTGCTGGGCGACATCGGCAGCGGGAACCAGGTTGCGGCGGATCCGTTTGGGCAGCGATTTGATCATCGCGATGATCTTGCCGGGCAGCAGCCCTGGGACGAGCCAACCGAGTCGATCGTCGCTGATTTGGGAGACCGCCGCTTGGTGGATCCGCAAGCTGACGCCATCATCTTCGGCGCCGGGTTCGTAACGATACTTTAGCGGCAGTTCCGTCTTGCCGACGGTCAGCTGATCGGGAAAGGCGTCGCTGGAGATTTCACCCGTGGCGATGTCGATCAAATCGGATGGCATCATGAACAACGTGGTCTCGTCGGCCGGCACGTCCGGGCGGTCATGCAGCCAGGCCGACAGCGCCGTCGAATCGGTGAGCCGGCGGGCCCAATCGGGCACCGGCATGGCTTTGGCCAATTTCTCCAGTCGTCCCTTGTCACAGACGTCGGCCGGTAAACGTTGTTGATAGAACTGCGCGACAACGAAGTCATCGACGACCATGTCGCGTCGTCGCGTTTTAGCCGCCAGCACTTCGAACGATTCCCGAAGTGATCGGTTGTGTCGCACGAACCTGGCATTGGATTGCAATTGCTGTTCGACCAGTCCGTGCTGGATCAACAGGTCGCGTGCCGTGGCCGGATCGACCGGAGGCAGCGGCACGCGGCGGCGGACGACGATCGGCAACCCAAACAACGATTGACGTTGGTAACAAAACGCACCGCCGGACTTCTGGCTCCAGTGTGGATCGCTGTAGGACGACTTGAGCAGGTGGGCGCCGATGGCTTCGACCCATTGCGGCTGGATCTTCGCCACGGTGCGGGCATATTGTTTGCTGGTTTCCACCAGTTCGGCGGCGACGATCCACTTCGGTTTGGATTCGAACACGCCGCTGCCGGGCCACAGGAACAGCTTTAAATTCCGTGGCCCCAGATAAACATTTTTTTCGCCGGCCATGGCGACGCCGGACAGGAAACCGCTCAACAGCGCCTGGTGGACCGCCGTGTAACGTTCCTTGTCGATCGTGTGCTTGGTTTGATCGTCGGCGAACTGGATCGTGCCGATTCGCCGTCGCGGGGACGATGCACCGGCGGTCCGCGAGCGGTTCAGGTCGGATGCGATCTCGCGGAGTTGGCGGTAGGTATCGGCCCATTCCCGCATCCGTGTCGGCGACAGGAAACGCCGACGCAGTTGTCGCGTGAGCTTGGCTCGCGAGCAATCGGCGCGAGCCTGTTCGTAATAGCGCCACAGTCTGAGAAATGAAAGGAAATCGCTTTCGGCGTCGCGGAATTCCGCGTGGGCCTGGTCGGCCGCTTGCTGCTGGTCTTGCGGACGCTGTCGGGGATCGGGGATTTCCATCGCCGCCGCGATCGGCAAGATTTCCGGCAACACGCCCAGCTCATCCGCGGCCAGGATGATGCGTCCGATCCGCGGATCGACCGGCATGCGGCCGAGTGACTTTCCGATCGCCGTCAATGCTTGTTGCTCGTCGATCGCACCAAGCTCCAGCAACGTCTGCACGCCTTCGCGGATCGATTCCGGTCGCGGCACATCCAACAGCGGCAACGAGTCCAGCGATCCGAATCCCAGCATCTTGCTTTGCAGCACGACCGAAGCCAAGTTGGTCCGACGTATCTCGGGTGTCGTGAAGGCATCACGGGACTCAAAGTCCATCGGCGAATACAGACGCACGCAGACGCCGGGACCGACGCGGCCGCAGCGACCGGCGCGTTGGTCCGCACTCGCACGGCTGACCGGTTCGATCGGCAATCGTTGCAGCTTGCTGCGTGGGCTGTAGCGGCTGATGCGTGCCGTGCCGGTGTCGATCACCGAGCGAATGCCGGGCACGGTCAGCGAGCTTTCGGCGACATTGGTCGCAAAGATCAACCGTTGTTTCTGGCCGCTGGGATGGAAGATCCGCTGTTGATCCTTTTGCGGCAACCGCGCGTACAGCGGCAAGATCTCCACACGTCCCTCCAGCCCCAGACGTTTATAGTGACCGGCCACGCGGTGCGACACCAAACGGATGTCACGTTCGGTGGGCAGAAAGATCAGCGTGTCACCGCCGCCGCTGTGACCGCGCGACAGATCTTTGATCCCCGCGATCACATGGTGCGCCAGGTCATACGAACGGTTCTCGTCGGCGACGTCTTCCCAAGGCAGATAACGCATCTCGACGGGATAGCCGCGGCCTTCGACGGTCAAAATCGGTGCCGGTCCTTGTTCGTCACCAAAATGTTCGGCGAACCGTTCGGCGTCGATCGTCGCCGAGGTGATGATGATTTTCAGATCCGGGCGTTTCTGTTGCAGCCCCCGCAGGTACGCGAGCAAGAAATCAATGTTCAGCGAGCGTTCGTGAGCTTCGTCGATGATGATCGTGTCGTAGTGATCCAGGAATCGATCCGAACCGGTTTCCGCCAGCAGGATGCCGTCGGTCATCAATTTGATCATCGTGTCGGGACCGGTCTGGTCGCCGAAGCGAACCTGGTAGCCGACCTGTTGTCCGAGTTGACACTGCATCTCCTCGCACAATCGCGTCGCGATGCTGCGGGCGGCCAGTCGTCGCGGCTGGGTGTGACCGATCATCGCGGCGCGACCGCGTCCGGCTTCCAGACAGAACTTGGGCAGTTGGGTGCTCTTGCCGCTGCCGGTTTCGCCACACACCACGATCACCTGACGTGACTGAATCAGTTCGATGATCTGATCCTTGTAACCGGTGATCGGCAATTCGGCCGGATAGTCCAGCCGCGGCGTGTACGATTCGCGTTGTCGGCGTCGGGCGATCGATTGGGCCAGACGCGATTCGAATTCCTCGTTGGACAAACGCTTTTGTTGGCGGCGGAGCCGAAACTGGTCGGCCCGCATCGCCTGCTCGATCACCATCTGGTCGTGGGGGATCGCTTGCGGATCCGGATCCGCGACAGACTTTCCAATTTGCGACGCCTCTTGGGACGCCTCCTCGCCGGCAGCCCGGACCTCGGTGTTCGCGGGCTCCACAACGGTCTTGTCAGGTTCCGGCGTTCGCTCGGGCTTCAATCGGGGGCTGGATGGTTTGAAGTTCATGGAACGGGGAAACAGGGAAAGCCGCGAAGAATTGGAGTGGAAACCACCACCCTACGAAATTATTCGCCTCGTGACAGCGGCAGGTAAACGTGACACCACCGGCAAACCTCGTGTTCGCCCTCGCGATTGACCGTGGGGATCCATTCACCATCACCGTCAGGGGATCTGGCGGAGCGAGGAAGCGGTGACGTGCGTGGTAAGAAGATTTTGGGGTAGGAAGATGACGGGGCAAGAAGATGAAGGGGAGACGGGGGGCGGCGAAAAAGGATCGCGAAAGGCGATGTCCTCATCCCGGAGGGATCACAGCGAGTAGCCGGAGGTCAGCGCAGCGCCACCTCCGGCTACCCCCCCCACTCCACTCCACGACCCCCGACGGGGTCGCAGCGAGTCCCAGCAAACCCAGGCAAGAGTCAACGACCGAGCGGCGTGATCGCGATCCCAGACGGGAAATCTCGCCCGCAGACACTGTGTCTGCGGGCCGCGCATCACCCACGACCCACGCTTGCTGCGATCGTTGTCCCTCCGCCGAACCGTCCGCCTCCGAACTCTCTTGCACGCAGTTCATCAGCGTTGTGTTGGCAACGACGTCTTGATCTCATGGATGCACTTCCAATCTCCACGGGCGCTCGGCTCCCCAGGAACGCTGCGTCGTGCGTTCGGTCGGATCCGTCTTTGAGTAAAAGAAAAACCCCCTCGGACCACACGACGCGAGTCACGGGGGAGTCACGCGCCCGCGGATCACACAATGGGCCACGAGAGATCAAGACGGCGACTGCACCCAAACGCTGACGACCTGCGGCCAGAGGATTCAAGAAACTGGTGTCAGCTTTGGGATTGGCAGGCGTCGGTTTGTCTCGTTCGGCCGAAGCGGTAAGCAACGCGATTGCGTTCAACTGTGGCGTTCACCGAGGAATGTCCGAGAATCTTCAGAAAACCCTGAGACGAGCGCCGGTCGGTAACATCCTTGTATCAGATGCGGCGCCCAGGGCGTCGGAAGAATCCTCCGATCGTGATGCCGATGCCTCCCCAAGAGCTTGCCGAAACGTGGAACCGCTGCTCGTCGCGATTGTTGTTGATCGCGCGCGCGATCGGCGAACCGGCCGAGGATGCGGTTCAAGAGGCGTTTCTTCAACTCGCCCGCCAATCACCGACTCCGGACGACCCGTTCGCCTGGCTGGTCACGGTGACGCGAAACCAACTGTTGCAGTGGCGTCGCAGCGGAGATCGCCGCCGCCGTCGCGAGCAGACACCGCAGGGTTCGGTTTGGTTTGACGACGCGCACCGCCAGATCGAAACCCAACTCGATGCCGAGCGAGTGACCGACGCGTTAGTGACGCTGGAGTCCCAGACGCGACAGGTCATCGTGATGCATCTGTGGGGCGAAATGAGTTTCGACAAGATCGCCGAAGTCATCGGGTGTTCACGATCGACGGCCCATCGCACCTTCCAATCAGGAATCCGAACCATGCGACAACGATTCGAACCCTCTCCCGATGCTCGCCCCGGAGTCTCCGTGCAAGGAGTAATCAGCGATGAATGAGACAAACGATCCACTCGATGAAGCGTTTGCTGAGCAACTGCGGGGGTTGGTTCCCGCTGCGATGCCCGACGGACAACGATCAGGCGACCAACCCGTTTTGGTAAGCGTTTTGTACGAGGCGGGGTATCGCGCCGGATGCGAGCAGCATCTCCATCGCGTCACGCCACCACGTCGCCCCATGACGTGGCTCTCGGTCGTCGCGGCCAGCCTGTTGACGGCCGTGTTGACCACGCCGGTCGCCTATCGGGTCGGGCAACGATCCCTGGAGACAGATTCCGGTGCGACGGATTCCGGTGCGACGGATTCCGGTGCGTTAGCGGGCGGCGATGGAGTGAACCGACAGGGCACGGTCGTTGCCGCCGCCCCAAAGCACGCTGAGTCAACAGGCCAGACACAGACACCGAGCCACGCCGAACTGCAGGACGTCGACGACGCAAACGAGTCAGACGAATCACCTTCGATCGCTCCGAAGACGGATTCAGAGTTCGCGCCGGCCTCGTTGGCCATCAAGCCATTCGATTTCAAACAGCTCGCGCGACTGTGGCAACCCGACTGGAAATTACGTGAGCCGCCGTCCGACACACTGACCGCGTTTCACGGGGCTTCCTTGGACGATCTTCCGCGTTCCCATTGGATCGTGACTCACGATGACCCGATGATTCCCCGCGAGACACTGTCGGTCGGGGATTTTGACGCATTCTCTCTTGGACTAGAGGTCAACCCACGATGATTGTTTTCCCCGGCAAGCGTACCGTCCTGCTTTGCTGCTTCGCTGTGTTTGGCTGGCCGCAGGTCAGCCATGGACAAGTGATGCTGTCGCCGACGGTCGAAAAAAGTGAAGCGGTGGTCGAACCTGAACCGCGCTCGCCGCCGTTGCTGCTTCATGCCCGGCCCCAGAGCGATCCTGCGCTACGTTATCGACTGTGGCCGGCGCCAGAGAAACGTCGCCCCCGGAACGCGATGGTGGCGGTCAATCGATCCATGCTGTTGGTCGCACAGGTCTCGGCGAAACAAAAACGTGACTTTTTGGATCGCTACGACGCCTGGACGGAGATCCCCATCGACGAGCTTCCGGTCGAGGATGCCAAGGCGAGCTACGCACCGTTTGGCACCGCGATCGATGTTTTGCGGACGGGCGAGAATTGGATGGATTTGAAATACGATCTCGGTTTGGAAGACATGACGTTTGCCGAGAAGCTGGCGACGTTGCTTCCCGAACTGCAGGAATCGCGAGACTTGGCACGTCTGCTCTGCATGCGTGCTCGCGTCGCGGCGGTTGAAAATCGCTGGGACGATGCGGTCGACGACCTGCGTTTGGGATTCCGACTCTCCGAAATCACCGCCCACAGCACCAACACGCTGCTCAGTCGGTTGATCGGGATTGCGATCTCCGAATCCCTGCTCGATACGATTGAATCGATGATCCAACAGCCGAATTGCCCCAACCTGTATTGGGCGCTGGCAGGATTGCCCGTCGATCGGCTTTTTGCGATGCGTGCAGCGATCGAGTACGAATCGACGACGGCCTATCATGCCGGCAGTCTCGTCGGACTGAACGAGTTGCCTGACGAAATCATCGGCGAAGCCAAGGCGTTGATTCGACTCAAGGAAATGTCCGATGCGATTGCGACGATGTTTGACTCGGTCGACACGACGGCGGAAACGACTTTCCTGCATCAATTGTCGACCGGAGTGTTGATCACGATGATGGTTCAGCCGTCTCGTCAGTTGTTGCTGGAAAACGACGACTGGGACGAACGCGTCGATGAACTCTCCGACGCCGAAGCCGTGTTGCGAGCGAGCGATTTTGAACTGGCTCGGATTCGCGAGCGTTGGTTGGCCTGGTCGTTGTTGCCCGATGAATTGTGGGCCGAGAACAAGGCCCGGCGTGAGGCCGCGATGAGGGTTTCACCAGACACCGTCACACTCGGGGGGCAATTGGCTCGCATCGTGTTGCCCTCGTTCCCAAGTGCGACCTCGCGGGGCCTGGACGTCAAACAGAAACATCATCAACTGCTGACACTCGAGGCGTTGCGGATGCACGCCGCCCAAACAGGGGCGTTGCCCGATGCGATCGACAAGCTCACCCCCGTACCAGCTTGGCTGGACCCGATCTCGCGTAAGCCGTTCGCCTACCTTCGAAAGACTCCCACCGAAGCCACCCTGTCGGGTGCGGCAGGGTCAAACAACCAAACCAACCCGACACTCACGATCCAATTGCAGGTGACAAAATGATTCTGTTCAAACGAGCCACTGCCGCCCAACGAGCCGTCGCGTTATGGATGGTCTTCTGCGCCGCTCTGATCTCCGTCGCCGACGGTCAAGAAGTCCGCGAAGGCCTACCCGGTGGGGCTCTGATCAACGATCTCGCGGCAAGCCATCCCGTTTCGGCGTACATCGATGCATCAACCCTGATGGTCGCGGAGATCGACTGGGAAAAACTGGAGGTCGACGCGTTCTTTCAAACAGTCCAAAACCTGACCGGGGATCGACCCTCTGACACGGCCATGGTGAAAGATCTGATCGGAAAACTCAAAGCGGGAAAAGCCGGTCGCATCTACGTCTTGGCGGGGCAGCAAACCCTGACGGACCGCGCGCCGCTGATTGTCATTCCGACACCGGACGCAGCCACCCTGTTCACTGCGATGAAAGACATGTTCGGCGATAACGTCCGAATCGCACCGTCGGGATCCGCCTTGCTGTTCGGAACGCCCGATCAACTCAAACGCGTTGAATCGTTGACCCCCGTCAGTCGCAACAACCTCCTGTCTCCGCTTCGCGACGCGAACCGCCTCGATCATTCCGTGGTGATCGCGCTGCCCGATGCCTCACGCGATTTGCTGACCAAGTTGTGGCCCGCGCAGCAACCCCAACGATTTCCCGTCAAGGTTTCACCGAGCCGGGCGGCCGCCGACATTCATCGTCTGGTCATCACCGTTCAAACGCCGCCCCAACCGATGGTCAGACTGTTGCTGGACACCGTCAATGCCGAAGCTGCCGACCGCGTCGCCGAAACCTTGGCGGCAATCAAGCAACAGTTCGACCCGATGCTGGGCAACGTGACGTTGAACCGCGCGCCCAAACGGGTCATCGTGGAGATCGACCGTAAAACGATTGAGCTGGCTGAGACGATCGCATCCGAGATGCGTCGATCGGCAGCCCGGGCCAAACGGGTCGCGACCATGAAACAACTGGGTATCGCGTTTTACAACTATCACAACCGCGAGAAACATCTCCCGCCACGCTGTTTCGTCGATCGCGACGGCAATCCGCTGCACAGTTGGCTGGTCGCGGTTTTGCCGGACATCGACAACCTGGCTCTGTATCGCAGCATTCGGCTGGACCTGCCCTGGAACGCCGACGAGAACGCACGCCTGCGAAAGACCCTGCCCGCCGGGTTCGGCAGTCAGCAGTTGCCGGTCGGCCATACCGTCATTCGCGCTCCGGTGTTTCCCGGATCGCTGTGGCACGGGGACGGTCCGCCGAAACGACTGAAGGACATCACCGACCCGGTGGCGAACACGATCCTGCTGATCGAGGCGCCCGACGACGCCTCGATTCACTGGGCCGACCCGACACCGTGGATCATTTCACAAGACGATCTGATGAACGATGTCTTCGGCGACCGCGACGATGCCCACGTGCTGCTCGCCGACGGATCGGTGTTGTTGCTCAAACGAGCAGACGTGGACCAGCAAACACTCAAAGCGATGCTGACCATCGCCGCCGGTGATTGAGCCCAAGTGGCGTAACGCTTCTAGCTTGCGACTGCTTTGGCTGGAAGCTGACTCCACTTTATTTGCCGATGGAGTTGGCGAGTTGGTCGGCTCCGTAGATGTTGCGGAGGGCTTCGAGGATCCCGACACCGGAAACGCTGACCGCACGGGCTTGTTGGTCGGTGTAGAGGTAATCGCTGGTCAGGCTTTGGATGTTGCCGTCAAAGATCAACCCGACCAGTTCACCCTTGCGATTGACCACCGGCGAACCGCTGTTGCCGCCGATGATGTCCGCGGTGCAGACAAAGTTCAGTTGCGTGGACAGGTCCAATTTGTCTTTGGCTTGATTCCAAGAGGGCGGCAAATCGAAATCCGTTTGACCTCGGTGTTGGGCTTCGTGCTCGAACGCCCCGGCGAAATCGGTCGCCGGTTCAATGCGTTCGCCGTCCTGCATGTACCCTTTGACTTGACCGTACGCCAATCGCAGCGTGAACGTTGCGTCCGGGTATCCCGATGCCCCTTGCAACTTGCTGACCGCCGCGGTGATCTTGGCATAAGCCTGGCGTTCGCGTTCATCGAGTTCTTCGTTGATCGTTCGAATTCGGCGATACTCGGGTTCCAACTTGCGCGCCAATTCGATCAACGCATCGTCGGAGCGTTTAATGTCGTCAAGTGTTCCTTCGAGATACGTTTTGCGGACGCTGATGTCGTCCAGCTTGGTGCCCTCGATCAGTTCGGCCGCTCGTTCGCGCGGTCCCTTGCCGTCCAAGACCACGGCGACCCATTCGTTGTCGCCGCCACGACTTTCGACGAAACGGGCCAATTCATCGGCCAGTTTGACGCGTTCAAGGTCTCGGTAAATCGGTGCCGTGCTGAGCAGATCTTGGACCAGCGACTCACGCCCCGATTCGGTGAATTCCCGCAATCGCTCGCCGTTGGGTTTCTCGTCTTCGGCGGCACGCAGAACCGACGTCAGCGCCAGATCGAACAACCGCGAACGGAACGTCACGGTCTGTCCCAGCATGTTCTTCTTTTCCGCCTGCACGGCCGCGATCTCGGCGAAAGCACTTTCGGTTCCGCTCAGCTCGGGATCCGATTCGGCCGCCGCGCGCAACTTGGTTTCACGTGCCTGTTTGGTCGCGATGGTGCTGGGGTCTTGCAATCCGGCCAGCATCCCCGTGTAGGCTTTGCGGCCATTCTGGACACCGAACAATTCGTCCCGGGCGCGGCGCGTCGCTTCGGCGCCTTCCAAGCCGAATTGCTGCAGCATGATTTCTTTGCGGCGAAGGTAGTCCAACACGTACGGCAGTCTGGAGTCACGCAAAAACTTGAGCGCCTCGACGGTGAAGATCCGCTGCGTTCTTCCGGGGTTTCCGCTGACGAAGACCAAATCGCCTTCGCTGACGCCGGAATCGCTCCACCGGAGAAAATGCTCCAGCTTGGCGGGCTTGCCGTCTTCGTAGACCCGCATGATGGTGGCATCGAGATTGTAGCGAGGGTATTCAAAGTTATCGGCGTCGCCGCCGAAGAACGCGGCTGCCGTTTCGGGAGCCCAAACCAGTCGCACGTCGGTGTATTTCTTGTAACGATACAAGTGATATTGGGCGCCGCCGAAGAGCGTCACCACATCGCTGCGCAGACCGGTTTTGTCGGTCGACTCCTTTTCGATTTCCGCGATCACTGCCCGTCGCTGCGTCGCCGCATCGGCAACCGAAGCGTCCTTGGCAACCGCCGCATTGACACGCTCGGTCACGTCTTCGATCGAGACCAATTGGTTCAGTTCCAGATCGGGCGCTTTGAGTTCTTGGTCGAGCGACTTGGCCAAGTAACCGTCATCGATCAGGTTGCGGTCTTCCGAACTGAGTTTGTGCAACGTGTCGCTGGCGACATGATGGTTGGTCAGCACCAAACCATCGCTGGAGATGAACGATCCCGAACCGCCACTGTTGAATCGCACCGAGGACAAACGCAACGCGTCGGCCCACGCCTGCGAAGGCTCAAAGTCGTACTTCGATTTCAGCTGATCGACCGGCAGATCGTTGAACAAGTACATGCCTTCGTCACCAGAGGTTTCAAAGACAGGGCAGAGCAAGGTCATCGTTGCCAGAGCCAAGGGGTAGAGCTTTCGCATGGTAGGTCGTGATGGAGGATTCAACTATTGTGGAGACCGCAAGCTGGAAGCTTACGCCACTTCCCAGCCGGGGCGGTAGGTTTTTTGGATCAGGGCGTCGGCCTCGGGGCAGTTGGTCGCTTTAAGATGTTTGCCGTCCCAATCGAGCGCCTTGCCGGTGCGGAAGGCAACGTTGCCCAGCAACACCGACTCGGTCAGCGCACCGGAGTAATCAAAGTTGCACGTCGTTTCGGCGCCCGTTTTACAGGCGTGGATCCATTCCTGGTGATGACCGATCGAATTGGGAATCGTCGGCGTCGGCGGCTTAAAGTTTTTGAAGCTGTCTTCGGGGTACAGGCGGTAGTTGCCGTAACTGGCAAACATTTTGCCTTCGCTACCGACAAACATCACACCACTACCGGGGACCTTTTCGCCGGCCACGGTCTTGGGGATGTGGTCGCCGTCGTACCACGTCATCTTGACCGGGACCTGCGATCCGCGGGCGGGGAATTCATAGTGAACCGTCAATCCCAGCGGACAGGTTTCCGGATGCACTTCGGGGCCTTCGGCCGCAACGCGGGTGGGGTGTCTCAGGTCCAGCGCCCAGAAGGGCAGGTCCATGTAGTGGCATCCCATGTCGCCGAGGGTTCCTTGTCCGAAGTCCCACCAACGGCGCCAGTCGGCCGGGTGATAGCGGCCTTCTTTGTAGGGGCGTTCCGGCGCCGGGCCGAGCCAGAGATCCCAATCCAAATGTTCCGGAACGGGATCGCCTGATTCGGGGCGTTCGCCGCCGCCCCAGCCTTTGCCCACCCAGACGTGCACTTCGGCGACATCGCCGATCGTTCCGGCGCGAATGATTTCGACGACGCGTCGATAGTTGTTGCCGGCGTGGATCTGTGTGCCCATCTGCGTGGCGACACCTTTTTCCTTGGCCGCTTCGGCGATCAGCCGCGCTTCGTGAACGGTGTGGGTCAGCGGTTTCTCACAGTAGCAATGCAGCCCGGCGCGAATGGCTCGGATCGCCGCGGGCGCATGGTTGTGGTCTGCCGTCGAGATCACGATCGCATCGGCGGTGTCGGCTTCTTCGGCGATCATTTCGCGATAGTCGCGATAGGTCTTGGCCGACGGGAATTGCGCCGCGGCTTTGGCCAAGTACTTGGAATCGATGTCGCACAAACCGACGATGTCTTCGCCTTTGACGCCATCGACGTTTGCGCCGGCACGGTTGGCCGTTCCGACGCACAGGACCTTGAGCTTTTCGTTGGGTGAAAGGGAATCGGCGGCGCGGGTTTCACTCCACACCCCGGCGGTCAGCGCTGCGGTGGAGAGGACGGCGGAGTTCTTGAGAAATTGGCGACGTTGCATGGCAGGTTCGTTCAGGCGGGTGAATGGTGGGTGTCCGCGGAACATTCTAGCCAATCGAATCAAAACGAGTGTGGGTGGTGCGACAAGATATCCGGACGTGTCGCCGCGCTCACCTCCGGCTACCGGCTTGGACCCCGTTGGGCAACGCTGTGAAGCATCATTGAGCGGTAGGGCGCTAACAAGAAACGAGCGCGGTGCCATAAAAAAACGACACGCGACAATCAGTGTCGCGTGCCGTTTTGATTTCTCAGGGCGAGGCTGGGGGCCAAGCTCAGATCATTTCCTTGAGGCCCTTGAGCGGACGGATGACGACCTTCTTGCTGGCCGGTTTGGGCTTCAGCCAGATTTCGCTTCCGTCGGACGGGTTGCGTCCCTTTCGCTTCGGTTTGGCTTCCACATCCTTGCGTTGGATCTTGCACAGACCCGGGATGGTGAATTGACCGGAGCCGGTGCGGCCCATTTCACGAGCGATCTCATCGGTCAGCGCGTCGAAAACCGCGGCGACGTCTTTTTTGGACAATTCGGTCGACTCAGCGATGTTCGCGATGATTTGAGTCTTCGTAGGTGCCTTCGGCGGAGCTTTAGCCATTTGGGAGAACCTTTTCTGATTGCTTATGCAGGAAGGGTTGAAGAGGGGATTGCGATCCCGTGTGTTTGTGACGGCCAAGTGTTATGTTGCGCCAAAGGTTGGTGCAACCCGGCATCGTCCAAAAAACCCTGCAATTTGCGGGGTTTCCGGCGATTCTCAGCCGAACGAACCGTAGCTCGCGTGGGAAATCCCCGGGGCCGAATTCGCCCAAAAACGCTTAAAAGCTCGTGTTTTCGAGGTTTGCGGCCGTTTCCACGAGCAGCCCGTCGCAAACACGCCGCCGAAAAGCCGCCGCCAAAGGCTCGAAAAAAGCCCCAAAAACAGCGGCCAAATTTCCTGGCCGAATCTCAAAAAAACCGCAAATCACCGCCTAAAGCGGAAAAACCGACTGAGCGAACTCGCACTCAGACCGGACTCGGAGGTCGATTCCGACTCCGCAGCCGACTCCGATTCGGATGCCTGGCTATCCGTTTGAGCCTCCGTGTCGTCGGTCTCCGAAGCCGCCTCGGAAGCCAAAATTCGACTCGCGCCGGCAGGTGCGACTTCCAATGCCCCCGCCTCCGGTTCGCGCTCGGCGTCGGAATCGTCTGACGTGGTCGGAGCCAGCAGACCAGCCGACAACATCGGCGCCGCGACCTCGCTGACCGACGTCGCCTGAGCCACCGATTCGGCTTCGCCCGAACCGGCCGTCGAGAAGATGCCCGTCGCCGGTTCACTGTCAGCGAGCGGAATGTTCACCGCGTCATTTGCGACGGTGTCAGACAATTGCGTGCCGACTTGTTCGCCTTCGCCGCTGCCGGCGGCGAGCTGCGTTGTCGCGGCACTGTTTGCAGCGTTATCCGCTGCGGGGGTGCGGCTGTAATTGACGGCGTTGCTGTCCACGTTCACGCGGAACAGCCTCAAGTCGCCGATCTGGCCACGCGGCTGGACGATGTTTCGATTGCTGGTCAGGACGGCTGCGTTCAACGTATCGGGATCGGTGCCGCCGGCGTCGTCGTCTTCACCGGAAATGGTCAGTTCGGTTCCCAAGTCGTTGAGCGTGAAGTTGGCGTTGGAAATCGATTCCGATGCCAGCGACGTGGGCTCGGCCAGCAACGCCTGTTCGCCGGGTTGGACGACGACCAGCGCGGATTGCTGCGGCGTCGAGCCCAGCCAATCTTGGATCGAGAGGTACTCCGGTTTGATCCGTCCCATCTGTGCGTCGATCACCGCGTCACCGTCGTCGGCCCCGCTATTGATCGTGAACTGCTGAGGCTGCTCGGCGCCGCTGAAGAACGGAATCGCCGGGATTTCGACGACGTAGTCACCGGGCAACAAGTTCGCGAAGAACAAGTTAACCCCATCCAGAGTCGGAGACTCGTTGACGGCATTTCCCAACGCATCCGTTCCGGTCAGACGAACCGCCGAAACAAGCCTGCGGCCTTGGCTGCCGCTGAATCGGACGGTGATATTTCGCTGGGTCAGATCCAGCACTTCGATCGTCAACGTTCCCACGCTGTCGGTGCCGGATCCGTCGGACACGCTGTAGGTCAGCGTGTCGGTGCCGGTGAACGTGCTGCTGGGCGGGGTGTATGTCAATTCGGTTCCGGCGGTGTTGACCGACGCGGTTCCGTTTTGCGCCGTCGTTTGCTGGGCCGTGGTCAGCTTCAGCTGCACTGTTTCGCCATCGCCGTCGACGTTCTCCGGCAAGTCTTCCAAGCGAAGCACGACCGATGCGCCGCTGCCCAAATTGACCTGAATGGTGTCGTTGAGCACCGGTGGCGGGTCTTCGACTTCGGTGACGGTAAACGTGACGGTCGCGGTCGCGACTCCGCCACCGGTGTCGCGGATGGTGTAGGTCACCGTTTCGTTGCCGAAGAAGTTAGCGGCCGGTGCGTAGAAGAACGTGGAACCGTCGCTGCTGAACCGGGCCGTCCCGCCTTGGCTGGGTGTGCCGACACTCTCGATCACAAACGCTTGGTTATCGACGTCGCGGTCGTCATTGGCCAGGATGTCATAGGAGGCTTCGGCGGTGTCTTCGTTGACCGTAAACGCGTTGTCTCGGGCCGTCGGTGGCGCATCGGACGACGTCACCGTGACGGTCACCGTTACCGTATCGGTGGCTTGCCCGTCGCTGACGACATAGGTGAAGGTATCGGTTCCGGTGAACCCGGCCGGCGGCGTGTAATCCACGGCCAAGCTATCCGAGGCAATTTCGACCGTTGCCCCCGTGGTGTTGCTGGTCACCGATGTGACGGTCAGCGTGCCATCGGTGTCGGGATCCAGCGAGTCATTGGCCAGCACGTCCAACCGATTGGCCGTGGTTCCTTCGACCACTTCAAACGAGTCGTCCAGGCCGGTCGGCGGATCATTGACCGGGGTAACGGTGACGGTCACCGTGGCGGTGTCTTGCGCGCCGCTGCCGTCCCCGGCCCGATAGGTGAACGTCGTCGTGCCGTTGAAGTTTGCCGCCGGCGTGAACGAGACTTGGCCCGCATTCACGCTGACCGTGCCCCCGCTGGCCGGTTGGGTCACCGAGACGATCGACAAGGCCGCGCTGCCGGTGGAGGTGTCGTTGGCCAGAACATCGATGGTCGTCGCCCCGGAATCTTCGGCGACGGTGATCGCGTCATCGAGCAACGTGAAGTCCAGCCCCACGGTCAAGTTGGCGCTGCCAAAGAACACCGAATCGGCCGGTATCTGGTCGTCCTCGCCGTAGAGCAACATCTCACTGCTGGACTCGTCGGCTTCTTCGCTGCGAATGTTGACGCTTCCCGCGGCGATGGCTTCCATCCGCACCCGGGCGATCACCGATTCGGCTTCGCCGGTCGCAACCGCGGCGGTCGATGCGGCACCCAGCTCGTCAATCAAGCCGGTCGAAAACGTCCCCTTGGGCGACAGCGTAAAATTGCCGACGTATTCGATCGTCGTCCCGCCTTTGACGCGTATAATCGAGGAATCGAACAGGATGTCGGTGTAGATCGCAAACACGCCGTCGCGGTCAAAGCTGCTGCGGGCGTCGACGCCGACCAGTTCCAAAACAAACTCGTCTCCGACGTTGACGTTGCTGACCTCGTTACCGTCGGTGTCCCTGAGCACCAATTTGACTTCGGCCTTGGGCGCCTCGGCGACCGTGACGGTGAAGTTTTCGGTACGCGTGTTGCCGGCCAAGTCGGTGATGGCCAGCGAGAACTGCGTGTCGCCGACATCACCGGCATCCGGCGTCCATTGGATCACGCCCGAACCGGCGTTGATCGTCGCGCCGACGGGAAACTGCGTCAACGCGTACGTGATCGAACCTTCTTCGCTGTTGATCAAATCGGTTTCATACAGCCGCCCGACATTGGCGCGGGTGTTGGCACTGCTGATCACCGACGTCGGTACGGTGGTGTCGTAGGTGACGCTCACCGCTGCGCTTTGCTCGCTGGTTTGTCCGCTGAAGATCTGGCGAGCGGTCACGTTGTACGTGCCCTCGCCGAGGGCGGCGATGTTGTTGGTCGTGATGGTGACACTCGTCCCGCTGGCGACGGCTTCGCCCAAGACCGCCGAGGTTTGTTGATTGATCAGCTGGACCGTCGCACCGCTGGTGACGCCATCGACCACAAACGCCAGTGAACCCGAATTGGTGATGTTGTCGCTGTCGCTGCTGCCGGTGTCGCTGCCCGCACTCAGGTCAATCGACGTGGGGGCGGCGAGCACCTGTTCGCCTTCGAAGTTGAACGTCAGGACTTGATTGTCGCTGTCACTGGAACTGTTGCCGGTGACACCCGGTCCGGGGCGGACGGTGACTTGGACGTCAACCGTCCCGGTGAATCCGGTCGCCGGCGTGACCGTCAGCAAGCCGTTTTGATCGATCGAAGCGGTCGCATTGGAGCCGCCTGAAATGACGGTCGCAGAATAGCTGACCGCGTCGCCTTCGATGTCGGTGCTGGACATCTGCAACGTCGCCGGCGTGTTGCGTGTGAATTCGTCAGGCACCGTCACCTGATTCAGGTAGGGCTGACTGTTTTGCGTGTCGTTGTTGACGTCCACCTGGAACGTCTCGCTGTGCGTATTGCCGTCGCCATCGGTCACCGTCACCGTGACATTGGTCGATCCCACGCCGTTGCCGGTCGGCTTCAACATGATCAACGAGTTTTCCGTGTCGTTGAACACCTCGATCGTGTTGATCGCGATGTCCGTCGTCGGTCGGTCGGCACCGTTGACCGCGTGTTCGCTGATCGCATCCAAGACGTCAAAGCCCTCGATTAGTTGGCCGAAGACGCTGTGGTTGAAGTCCAAGAAACGCGTGGGCACTTCGGTGAGAAAGAACTGCGAGTTGTTCGTGTCGTCGCTGGATTTCGCAAACGAGATCACCCCTTTGCGGTTGTGCTGCAGCTCGGGGTGAAAGTCGTCGTCAAAGTTGCCGAGCGTCGAACCGCTGGTACCGGTTCCCGTCGGGTCGCCGGCCTGATCACGAAATCGTCGACCACACGGTGGAAGATGATGTCGTCGTAGAAGTCAAGATTGGCCAGATTGATCACGCGTCCGGCCGCGGTCGGGGCGCGCTGCTCGAACATTTGGATCACCATGTCACCGTAGGTCGCCATGTCGATCCGGATCGAACGGTTGCCGCTGACCACACTGGCCTCCAGCAGATTCGAATCGGCGACCGAGACGGTCACGGTCAACGGACCGCCGTCGGGGTCGTAGGCGTCCACGGGCACGTGCAGCGGCGAACCGATCAAGGCGGTCTGGTCACCGATGTCGACGAAGGTCGGGTTCTCCCCTTGGGGAATCGGCACGCCGGAGCGATCGCTCAGTTGTTGCAGGGTCAGCACACCCGTCTCACGCGACCCATCGGGAAACACCCACGTCGGGTAGGCCGTGATGTTGTTGTCGATGCCGAGCTGGCTGATCGATCGATCGGGGTTGGTCACTTCCACGAAGGGCAAGTAAATCTGCCCGTCTTCAAACAGGTGTTTCTGTTCCGTGCAGGCCGGGCACCAGGCGGCGCCAAAGAATGTCACCTGGCCTTGTCCGGAGATCGGATTGCCGCTTGCATCGCGACCGACGGCCGCCAGGTCTTTGGCGAACTGGACCAGATCCGGTGCCGATTCGCCCTCGGCTTCGCTGACCGTCGTCAACGTCGAACCGGCGGTGGCAGCCGCCACCGTGGCGACTTCGGCCCGCGCGTCGATCGGCCCCATCGAATCGGTGGAAACGATCGAGACGTCAGCGGCGAGCAACTGGCGAGCCTCCAGGCTTTCCAATTTCAGCCGTTCCCCTCGCTTGATCCGGGGGGTGGTCGCGGAGGACGGTTGGGATTTGTGGCCCAATTGACCCAGCAGACGGCTCAGGCGACTTCGACGGACTCGTTTTTCGCGACCTTGGAACATCTCTATTTAACCAGCTTCGGTGAACGGCATTGGGCGACGACGGGAGAAACACTTGCCAGCACCCAGGACAATCACGGATCTTGAGATTTCAACTGCTCAGAACCGTCTCTTGGGCCATTCGGCACACGGGGCGGGGCGGACTGAGAAAATCCCGCACAACCGCTACCTTTTCACAGCCCGGTCTAGGACGTTTGGGGACTCACGATTGTTCCGGCAAAAATGCGTGCCGGGCAAACGCCCCCCCCACATCGGTGCGTTTGCCGTGGCGCCGTGTTGAGTGGAAAAGGGGCAGATCGCAATAAGATGGGACCTCCATCCGACCAAGGATGCTTTCTCCAAGGGCGGATTGAGTCGCCGTAGCGCACGCCAAATCCGCTGAAAAGTGGATTTTTTATTGCGGCGGTGGGTCATGCCCACCGGGATGCCAGGGATGACACTTCAAGATTCGCACGATCGTCCAGAACACGCCGGCGATCGGGCCGCGATTGCGGATCGCTTCGACCGCGTACTGGCTGCAGGTCGGCGTGAACCGGCAGCGGGGCGGGAACAACGGGCTGATCCGAGTCTGGTAGACCCGAATCAGCCAAATCAACGATTTCGAGAAAATTCCCAGCGGATCACCTCGTCAAACGGAGGTCGACGGGAATGCGGCAAACGACTGAATACCAGCGGAAGTGCGGCTAAAGCCTGGACAGCAACGCGGTCAGTCGTCAGCTGGACTAGGCCTGGAAGGAACTTCCGCAGCCGCAGGTTTTGACGGCGTTGGGGTTTTCGAACGTAAAGCCTTGTTTTTCCAGGCTTTCGTACCAATCGACGGTGGTTCCGTCGAGGTACAGGGCACTTTTCTTGTCGACGACCAGTTCCACTCCGTGGCACTCGTACTTCGAGTCCGCTTTTTCATCGTAGCTGTCGTCGAAATTCAGCGTGTAGTTGAATCCGCTGCACCCGCCACCGGCGACTCCGATCCGCAGGACCATTTCTTCGCCAAAGTTGTGTTCGGTACGGAATCGTTGGACCTCTTGGGCCGCTCTTTCACTCAATTTGACTGCCATCGGGGCGTCACCTGGTTTTTTGGAGGACAAATGAACTTGCGCGTTCCAACGCGACCGCGTTTGCGGTCGCGTTGTCATTGTATTTAGTCGGACACCGAACGGAATGTAAGACGAACGCTGGGAAACGGCCGTCGATCGGTGACTATTTTTTGGACCGCATGGCGGCAAAACTGACTAACCGTCATAGTATCGGGTAGTCCGCCGTCGGCGGCAAGTCTTTGCGCGCCACCGCAGCCCACTCCGAGCGCATTGCATCCAGATCTACGGCCGTTATTTCCACCTACTTTGTAACAATTGCATGCGCCGAATCGGCACTTTGACGGATCCCGACCAAGCGAGACGTTTTGCGGACTTTCTGTTCACGCTCTCGATCGAATGCAACGTCGACATCGAAGACGCCCCCGCGGCGGACGGTGCGGACGGCGGAAAACAATGCCGTTTGTGGATTCGCGATGAATCCCACGTCGAGCGTGCCAAACAGGAATTGCAGGCCTTTTTACAGTCTCCGACGGATGAGAAGTACCGTGTCGGTGACGAGGCCGAGCGGATTCGGAAACAGCGGCAAAGCGAGGAAAAGCGGAAAAAACGGTTGCAGCAAAAGGTCAATCCGAAAGCGCCCGCTACCGGGGCCGGCCCGTTGATGGGCGTGCCGACGCGACAGCAGACGATCCCGGTCGTCATCGCCATGGTCGTGCTGTCGGTGATCGCCAGTTTTTCCACCGGATTCGGCAGCCCCAAAACGTCTCAAGTTCCCGGCGAACTTTCGACCGAAGAAACCATCTTTTATGGTCTGTCCTTCGTCGATTGGCGCGATTACGTGATCGGCAAAGACCCGCTGGCGTCGATCAAGAAGGGCGAGGTTTGGCGGCTGATCACGCCGCTGTTCTTGCACGGCGACACGTATCACTTGGCGTTCAACATGCTTGGAATCTTCTTTCTCGGTTCGGCGATCGAGCGGCTGGAGGGGTCGTGGTTCATGGCGTTGTTGCTGTTGGCCAGCGGCATCTTTGGCGGATTGGTGCAAATCTGGTTGCCACCGGAGGACGCATTGCCGCCGATGCTGGCGGGGTTGGCCGGATCGCCGTTTTCGATCGGCGCCTCCGGGGCCGTCTACGGTCTGTTCGGTTACCTTTGGATTCGGCCGGCCCTTTCGCCGTCGTATCCGGTTCGCATGATGCCGTCCAACGTCGCGATCATGCTCGGCTGGCTGGTGTTTTGCATTTTCTTCGTCGAGCGGATCGCCAACGGCGCTCACATCGGCGGCCTGGTGGCGGGGGTGGTCATCGCCGTGATCATCTCGCGGATGCCCTCGGACCGATTTGCGTAATCCCCGATGTCGGAAATCTCTGGCGGGCGTCACGACCTGTCACAGCCAGCGGATACCGTCCCGGCCCTGCCTGTGCCGACCAATCTGGCAGAAGCAGCCGCCGAAGTGCTGCGCGTCGCGATTCCGTTGATGGTCAGCGCGGGCATGATGTCCATCGTGCTGTTTGCCGATCGCACCCTGTTGATGTTTTATGACGGCATGTCGATGAGTGCCTCGATGGCCGGCGGCAATCTGTTTTGGGTGGTGGTCTGTGTGCCGATCGGGGCCGCCGCGATGACCGGTGCGGTGATCGGCCAATTGATCGGAAACGGGGAACCGGACAAGGTCGGGCGTTTGCTCTGGCAATCGATCTGGTTGGCCTTGATGACCGTCCCGTTTTTTGTCGCCGCCTTCCTGGCCGCCGAATCGCTGTTCCGCTGGACGGGGCAACCGGACGAGTTGATTGCCGCCGAAACGAGCTACATGCGTTGGTTGATGCTGGGGGCATTGGGGTTGGTGATCGAGTCGGCGCTGAGCGGTTTTTTCAGCGGCACCGAACGCACCTCGGTGATCATGTGGGTCTCGGTCGCCAGCGGATTGCTCAACGTCGTCTTGGACGTGGTTTTGATTTTTGGTTGGGCGGGGTTTCCGGCGTGGGGCATTACCGGAGCGGCGGTCGGCAGCGTGATCGCGTTCTGGTTCAAAGTCGTTTGCTACGCTTGGCTACTCAGCCGACCGGCGTTGGAAAGTCGTTATGGGATGCGCCGCGGCTTGGTGATTGATTTTCCGATGTTGCGCAATTTCCTGTACTACAGCCTGCCCAGTGGATTGATGTACCTGACCGAAGCCGGCGCGTTCACGATCATCATCTTAAAAATCGGCCAGCTCGGCGACGTGCCACTTCGCGCGACCACGATGGCGATCAATTTCAACATGATCGCGTTCATTCCGCTGGTCGGGATCGCGATCGCCGCGTCGGTGCTGGTCGGACGACATCTGCTTCAAAACGGTCCGGCCTTTGCCGTCCGCACGTCATTTGCGTCGCTGCTGGTCGCCTTGGTCTATTCGGCGTTTTGGGCGATTGCTTATTTGGTCGTCGGCGATTGGATGCTCTCGCTGTACGCCTTGGGAACGCCGGATGAAAATTCCCGCCAGGCGATCGCGCTGGCCGGCGGACTGTTGGGCTTTGTCGCCTCGTACGTCCTGGTCGACGCGGTCCAATTGATCTTCAGTGCGGCGCTCAAGGGTGCCGGTGACACTTGGTTTGTGCTCGCCGCCGGTGCGGCGACGAGCGCGCTTTCGATCACCGCCGGAATCGCGTTTGATCCCGGCCGCTCCTCGCTGACGTGGTGGTGGTGGGTGATCACGATCTGGATTTGGGCGTTGGCAATCACCATGACCACACGATTCCTCGGAGGCCGCTGGAAATCCATGCGGATGGTTTAATGAATCAGTCGATCTCTGTCTCGTTGACGCCGTCGGAACTGTCGCCGGAGTGCGATTTGCACCAGGCCTGTTCGATCATCATCGACGTGCTGCGGGCGACCAGCGTCATGGCGACCGCTGGCCAGTCGGGCGTCCGCCGAATGATCACGTGTGAAAACATTCACACAGCCGCCCAGTTCGCCGATCAGGCCGCGATCCGTCCGCTGCTGTGCGGCGAACGGCACTGCAAACCGATCGATGGTTTTGATCTGGGCAACTCGCCGGCCGAATACACGCCCGAGCGCGTGGCGGACCGCGACCTCGTGTTGACGACCACCAACGGCACCCGAGCGATTCATGCGGCCATGCGATCGCGCCGCTTGTTGGCCGCGTCGTTCTTGAACCTCGACGCCACCCTGGCCGCCGTGCGGTCCGAACCGCACCTGCAAATAGTCTGCGCGGGAACCAATGGTCAGATCAGTTTCGAAGACGTCCTGTTGGCCGGTGCCATCATCGACCGATTGGCTCCGCCCGATTCGGATGGTTCCGAGCCGTCCGGTCACATCGATGACTCGGCACGCATCGCCTGGAGCGCTTGGCGACAGGCCGACGGAAACACGCGACCGCTGCAACAGTCGCTGCGCCACTCCCTGGGCGGACGCAACTTGATTGAGGCCGGGTACGAGGCGGATCTTGAACGTTGTGCACATGTCGGCACGATCGACGGAATCGTCGAACGCGCCGAGCCGGGGAAAACGGTGTTTGAGTACCGGCGATTAGCGGTTAGCAAGTAGCTGGTAGCGGGTAGCGGGAAAGGCATGCTGTGCATGCCGGCGGTCACCAGGACGCTCCCTGCCATGACCCCGCAGGGGTCAAAGCCAGTAGCCGGAGGTGAGCGCCGCGACACCTCCGGACATCCGCGACACCTCCGGACATCCGCGCCCCCGCCTGACGCGCCCCCGAAGGGTGTCGAAGCAAATTGCGTTACCCCCGAACCCGGCCAGACGCCCCGCGTGACGCCGCGTGAACGGGCGAACCGATCAACTCTTTCAGCAAGGCAGACTGCCACGCCGCCGGCGAATCCACTCGCTGCGACCCCGCCGGGGTCGAGAAGATTTCCGCGACGGCCTTCCCGGAGGTAGCGCTACGCTGACCTCCGGCTACTCGCTGTAATCCCTCCGGGATACGTCAGTCCCCGGCGTGACCGACCGGGCTACCCCAGCCCTTCGGGCAGCTTGCCTGCGGCGACTTCTTCGTCCCACTGGTCCATCAACGGCCAAGACTCGGCCAGGGTTCCGAAATCGGCCATCTTCAGATAACCGCTGACGCGATCGATGGTCTTGTTTATGAAGTCCTTGTCGTTGGCGAAGATCGGGCCGTGGCTCGGTGCCAACCACTTCACGTCGCTGTCGCGGATGCGACGCAGCGAATGTAGAAACGCCTTGATGTCGCTGCCGTGGTGTGCGTCGATCGCGCCGATGCATCCGTCGCGGTAGATGTTGTCACCGCTCAGCAGCACGTCGCCGATGCGGAAGGCGAGTTGGCTGTTGGTATGGCCCGGCGTGTGCCAGACCTCGACTTCCAGATTGCCGATCTTGATCACGTCGCCGTCGTTCACTTGGTGTTCGACGTCGACCTTGGGCATGTCCAGTTTCAGGTTCTGGGCTTCGATTTCGGCGAGCGTCCACAGCGTGTCGCCTTCGGCCAGCGGACGCACCGCGTTGGGATGGGCCGTCACGCTGGTCTTCAGCAGCGACTTGAGCTTGGCCAGCCCTTGGATGTGATCGACGTCGGCATGCGTCGCGATCAGGGTTTTGCACCGGGACAAGGGGAAATCGAGCTTGCGAATGATTTCGACAAAATCGTCGACGGTTTCTTCGTAGCCGATGTCAACGAGTGCCCATTCGTCCTCGTCGTAGATCAGGTAGACATTGCAACCGAGCACTTCACGAGCTTGAAAGTTCAACTCGAGGATGCCGGGGAAGAGGGGGGTGCGCTGGATCATGCGTTCGGTGTGGTGCTCTGAATTCGATGGGGCGTCATTCTATGGGGGCCTGCAAGACATCCGCCAGCCCGCTGCGGTAGTCTGGGAAGTCCAACCCCGGTAACAGCTCGCGCCGTAACTTTCGATTCCATACGCGTTTGTTGCTGTCACTGCGCATGCGAACCGGCGCGTCGGCCGCGGGGGGGACAAAACGAGGCGGCGGGGCACCGCATTGTCGGGCGATTTCGCGATAAAAATCGCCGCGTATGACCGGCGCGTCGTCGGCGACGACGTACAACCGTGATTGCATCCCGACCGAAACACTTCGCGACGGATCGGCCATCGCGTGCCACGCCGCCAGCACCGCCCGGGCCGCGTCTCGAACGTGGATCAAGTTCAAAAACCCCGTCTCGGGCGATGCGATCGGTCGACCGGCGACGACATCGGCGGCGCGGGGCACTCGACCGGGACCATAAATCCCCGCCAATCGCAACACGGTCCACGGTGCCGCCGGGCGTTGGGCGTGCAGCAAACCCTCGGCCTGCAGATGGACGCGTCCGCCCAGGCGATCAGGGTGCGTCGGCGACGTTTCGTCCACCCAGCGGCCGTCGGTTTGGTGATAGACGCCCGTCGTGCTGATGTAACAAAGTCGCACGTCGGTCGGCAAAACATGGAGCAGGTTTCTCAGCCCCCCGACCTGGGACTCATAGCGTCCCAGCGGGCCGTTGCGGTCGTAGCTGACCGCGACCAGCACCCGAGCGGCGGCGGACAACTGCTGCAAAGGGAGATTTCTATAAGTTGCCTGATCGGTCCAATCAAAACGAATCGGGTGAAATCCGTTGCCGGCCAAGGTGGCGAAGCGGTTTTCAGAACGCGTCGTCGCGTAAACTTTCGCACCCGACGCCGCGGACAGCTGGGCCACGGTTCGTCCTAAGTAGCCTGCACCGACCACTAAAACATCTGTATTGTCGTTCATTCCGGCTTTTTCCGCGACTTTTTCAAAATGGTGGGGTTGAGGCTACAATGGGTGGCGTGACTTTCAACCGGGCCTTTTATGACAGGGAGTGTGTTTTGAACCAGGCTGGTCAAACCAATCGGATTGCGGGGGCGGGGGCTGATTTAGCCGGCCGCTGTTCTGCCGGCCGCTGTTCTGCCGGCCGCTGTTCTGCCGGCCGCTGTTCTGCCGGCCGCTGTTCTGTCGGCCGCTGTTCTGTCGGCCGTTGTTGTGTCGGCCGTTGTTCTGTCCATGGTTTGTTCTCCGGGCTGGTCTGCTTGGTGCTGGCCGCCCTGCTGGTTTCATCCCCCGCCCACGCCGATGATGCCGCCGCCGACGATGCCGCCGCTGGCGATCGCACTTCACCATCGATCCGAGAAAACGCGTTCGTGCAAAACGTTTCGCGTGAGACGGCGGCAAACGCGGCGGGAACCTACGTCTCGGTGCCGATCGATCTGGAACCGATTCACCGCCGCGGTGGCGTCCCCGAATCGCTTGAAATCTTGCAGTTGATGGAAAAACAACAGCGGCGCGTGGCCGAGCGGGCGGGTAAGTGTACCGTCAGTGTCAAAATCGGCGCCGCCCAGGGCTGTGGCGTGATCGTCTCGGATAGTGGCTTCATCATCACGGCCGCCCATGTCGCCATGCGACCCCAACGGCGAGCGATCATCACGCTGTCCGACGGACGCCAGGTTTCCGCGACCACGATGGGGATGAACCGAGAGGTGGACGCCGGACTGATCAAAATCGATCCCGACCAAAACGGTGGCAAGCCTTGGCCCCACGCCAGTCTTGGCACCAGCGAAAACTTGGTACCGGGAATGTGGTGTATCGCGATGGGCCATCCCGGCGGTTACGATCCGTCCCGCGGCGCGGTGATCCGCGTCGGCAGATTGCTGGAAGTCAGCCCCGACGTGATCCGCACCGACTGCGCCCTGATCGGTGGTGACAGCGGCGGCCCGCTGTTTAATTTCGCCGGCCAACTGATCGCCGTCCACAGCCGGATCGGCAATGACGTCGCCGACAACCTGCATGTGCCGATCGACCACTACGACAAATCCTGGGACCGCATGGCGCTCGGCGAGGCCTGGGGGTTCTTGCCGAATTTCAAACCCACACTCGGCGTCTCCGGGAACCGATCCACCAAGACCGCTGAAATCATCGCGGTCAAGCCAGGCATGGCAGCCGAAGCCGGCGGGATGATGGCCGGCGACATCGTGATCAAATTCGGTCGCCAGCCGATTACGGATTTTCAATCACTCGTCGATGCCGTCGCCGACACCATGCCCGGTGAACGCGTCCCGGTTTTGGTCCAACGAGACAACGCCACGGTGCGATTGGTCATCGAAATCGGCAGGTCGGGATGATGCGGCCCCAAAGTGGCAAACCCAGAGTGGCAAACCCTGATTGCTTGGCCGCACCGTTCACGTTGGCTTGAATCTTGAAATCTTTTAAAATACGTTCGTCTCCTTTATTGATGGCCGCAATGATTCTTCAACCGATCGACTGGTTTTCAAAACGTCGCCCGTCCACCTTGGTGTTAGCCGCGGTGGTGTCGATGGTCCTCTCAGGCAGCGCGCTCGCGCCTGCGGTTCACGCCCAGTCGACGCCCCACTGGATGAGCCACGGGCGATACCGGACATCGATCGCGTCACGTGACAGCGGTGCGATGATGCGTCTGGTTCGCCCCCTGTCCGAAACCGTGGAACAATCGGTCGTGCAGGTCTATTCGGGCGGCCAGGTCGTCTCGTTGGGAACGGTGGTGTCCGAAGACGGTTACATCCTCACCAAGCGAAGTGAGCTGAGCGGCGGCGATCCGGTTTCGGTCCGATTGCCCAGCGGCGAGAAAGTGGACGCCCGTGTGGCGGCCCGAAAAAAATCCAATGATCTGGCGCTATTGAAACTTCACGGCGGCGATGAAGCCAGCTGGAACATCAAACCGGCGACCTTCAGCACCGTGGAACCTCCGACAGGCAGTTTCTTGATTTCACCCGGGCGCGACGGATTCACGATCGGAATCGGCGTGTTGGGTGTTCCGCCTCGTTACGTCGCCCACCACGGGCTCTTGGGCGTCAACTTTTACGATGCACAGACGGGCCCCGCGATGGTCCGCCGCGTTCACCCGGAAAGTGGTGCCGACAATGCCGGGCTTCAAGACGGCGATCGGATTCTGAAAATCAACGGACTGCAATTGCTCGGCTCCGAGTCGGCGGTCAACACGCTGAAAAAAATGTATCCCGGCGATGTGGTGCGATTAACGATCATGCGGGGCGAGAACACGCTCGAGTTGGATGCCCAAATGAGCGACAAGGCGTTGTTGATGGAGTCGGAAAATGACGCCAAGGTCAACGGGCCGCGGAACATGCGACTGAGCGGCTTTGACAGCGTCATCCAACACGACACCGTGCTGGCCCCCAACCAATGCGGCGGCCCGCTGTTGGACAGCCATGGTCACGTCATCGGTATCAACATCGCCCGAGCGGGCCGAGTCGTCAGCTACGCCTTGCCGTCGACATTGGTCACCGCCGAGATGGTCGAGATGCTCGAAGAGGCTCGTCGACCGCGGGAGTGAGGGCGATCGCTGGCAGACGGTTGATTAAGGTCTCCAGCATGCAAAGCCCAGCGGGCTGACAGAGTGCTTGCCGGGCCCGTCAGGGCCCGGATTCCAATTCCAATCTCGCCGCAGGCCTGGAAGGCCGACACAGTGCACACCGCGTCGAGACCGCCGCATGGACTGTGTCGCCCTTCCAGGGCTGTTGCGGCGGACGCGACTTTGAACCGGCGGTTCACACCGCCGGCAAACACTGTATCTGCCCTCCGGGCATCAAGTCGCGTTTGCTTAACCCACCCTACAATGGATGTCGTTTTGGGTAGTCTGCAGGACGATGCCCAAGCGGTACTGAACGCTACCGTGGACCGCGTTGCAAACAATCCCACATCTGCTCGGGTCGCTCCCGCAGCTCGGCGATCTCTCGCACCCAGTCCAATTGACGTTGATTGATTGGGACGGGGCTACCGGGCGACGGCACATCGGTCGCGAGCATCGAAATCATCGATTGAAGCAGATTGGGGACTCCCTCACTGGTCGTCGCGACCGTCGACAGCACTTCGTCTGGCGTTTTGTCCGGTGCCTCGGCATGTTCACCGGCCGCCAGGTCGGATTTATTGATGACTTTCAAGATCGCCACGGAGGGATCGAGGCGTTCAATCGCATCGAGGACCTTGTCGTCCCACACCAAGCCCGGCTCGCTGACTTGAACCACCAGATCCGCCGTCGCGATGGCGTCCATGGCTCGATCGATGCCTTGCCTCTCGATCGTGTCGTCGCTGCGGTGCAACCCCGCGGTGTCTCGCAGCCGCAGCGGCCAACCGTCGAACACGGTTTCGGCATCCAGGACATCGCGCGTCGTTCCGGCAAAATCCATGATGATGCTGCGATCGTAACCCACCATCGCATTGATCAGACTGCTCTTTCCGACGTTGGGGGGACCGGCCAGCACGACATCAAACGGACGCGTCAGGCGGTGTCCGATGCGGCCGGCAGCGGCGATGTGTTGCGCTCGCGCGGCGATTTCGGCCGCGCGTCGAGCATCGTCGCCGAGCAGCTGGATCGACCGCTGTCGCCAATGACACAACGCACCGCGGACTTGGTCCAACGCGATGGCAGCCGTTTTCACCGTCGTGCATTGGGACAACACCGCACAGGCCTCATCGATCAAACGCTGATCCACGGGATCCTTGACCGGCAGCCGTCCGGCCGAGGGGACGCCGTCCAGGGGATGCGGGGCGACGCGGCGGACACCGATCGAGGACAGATCATCCAGGATTCGAGCGATCGCGGCTTCTCCACCGTGACAATGAAGTTCGTAGCGTTGTGGGGCGGTCGGCACCACCACGATCGACTCGCCGGCCGTCATGGCATGTTCTGTTGAGGAGGCGTCTGCCGGCGAAGCTGTGTCCGCAGACCCGCCTGCCCAGACGCCATAGCGTACTTGGCCGACATCCATCGCCCGCGATCGGTTGCAGCGAAAGAAATGCGTGACACACGCCTCGGCACGTTCACCCCACAATGCGATGACGGCGATTGCCGATCGACCGGCGCCGGTCAACAGCGCGCAACAGGTCGTTTGTTTCGACAGCGATTGGGCGTTAGACTCGTCGCCTGGTATCGGTAACGTATTGTTTTGGGATAAGGACTTCATGTAACGTCGGATGCACGGATGCGGGCAGTCAATCGCGGCTCGCCAAGATCATCGATCGGACTTCCATTTCACGACCCAACCGCAACAACCATGGCACGGAGAACGCTCGACCTGTCGTCACTCTCGGACGACCAATTGTTGGACATGCGGATTTGCGATCTACAGCTTTCCATTGTCGGTACGCCTTTGGAAGCCCGGATCGATCAATTGAACAGCGAATTGTCCGAGCGGGGACTGAAGTTTCGCCCGCACTTCTGGCTCAGCGACGATTGGTTCTCTCCCGATGGCATCCCGGGCATCGCGATCCCGTTCTATTTGGCACACCCCCGGCTGATCCGCTTGGAACGCAAGCAATTGCTCGAGGTCGAAGGGGGGACCAAAAGCTGGTGCATGAAAATCTTGCGGCACGAGGCCGGGCACGCGATCGACACGGCGTTTCAGATTCGCCGCAAAGCCCGCTATCGAGAGCTGTTCGGCAGGTCCTCAGACCCCTATCCGGAATTTTACAGCCCCAAACCGCAGTCCCGTGAGTACGTCCTGCATTTGGACATGTGGTACGCCCAGGCTCATCCGCTGGAGGATTTTGCGGAGACCTTTGCCGTCTGGTTGCCGCCCAAGTCACGCTGGAAAGCGCGTTACCGGAACTGGCCGGCGCTCAAGAAACTGTGCTTCGTCGACGAGCTGATGAGCAGTCTGGGGGGGAAACCCGCGGTGGTTCAAACCAAGCAGCGGGTCGATCCCGTGTCGCAAATACGCCGCACCTTGCGTACGCACTACCAGCGCAAACGCGAGTACTACGGCATGAATTATCCGAACGTCTTCGACAAAGATCTTCGCAAGCTCTTTTCGTGCGACC
Source organism: Phycisphaera sp. RhM (assembly GCA_033042175.1). Lineage (GTDB taxonomy): Bacteria > Planctomycetota > Planctomycetia > Pirellulales > Pirellulaceae > Stieleria. The sequence goes on along the minus strand of WCIL01000005.1, from coordinate 85,531 downwards.
GGAGTCATCGCCGTAACCCCACCGCCGCCGCCCTGCTGTCGCGTTGGCGTGGGGAGATTCGGAGGGTCGTCGCGAATTGGACCGGCGCCTATTCGTATATGGTCGATCAAGTCCTGCAGGAAATGATTGAAAGGTGTCGAGAGTTAGAGTTAAGGCTGGGGACGACCCCCGAGACGTGCAAACGTGATGCGATGATCTTGGTGGCCCTGCGGACGAGCAATTATCTCAATTCGGGTCATAGACGGGTAATGATGTGAGCAAGCTACGTGTATTGGTGCTGGTCCGCACCGGGCATGTTCCCCCCCTGACCCTCGAAGGTATCCCAGAGAAAGAACTCGACGCCTGGAAAGCGGAATTCGATGTCTGTGACACCCTGCGACTGTTGGGGCACGAGGTGCTGCCGCTGGGCGTCTACGATGACCTGTCGCCGATCCGTAACGCGCTGACCGAATTCAAGCCGCACATCACGTTCATGCTGCTGGAAGAATTCCACGGCGTGGTGACCTACGATTTTGCCGTCATCAGCTACCTGGAACTGATGCAGCAACCCTACACCGGTTGCAACCCCCGCGGATTGTTGCTGAGCAAGGACAAAGCGCTGAGCAAAAAAATCCTCACCTACCACCGCATCCAGACCCCGCGATTCACCGTGTTCCCGTTCGGACGCACGATCCACCGTCCCAAAAAGCTCGAATTTCCGCTGTTCGTCAAATCGGTCTCCGAAGACGCGTCGTTCGGGATCTCGCAAGCCTCCATCGTGCAAAACGACGAACAGCTGCTCGAACGCGTCGCGTTCGTCCACGAGCACACCCGCGACGACGCGATGGTCGAACAGTACATCGAAGGCCGCGAGATCTACGTCGGCGTGATCGGTAATCAGCGGCTGCAGACGTTTCCCCCCTGGGAAATGGACTTCGGCCAAATGCCCGCCGAGACCGCCCGCATCGCGACCAGCCAGGTCAAGTGGAATCGCAAGTATCAAGAGAAACACGGCATCACCACCCACGAAGCGGTCGACCTGGGCGGTGAAATGGGCGAAAAAATCCAAAAGATCTGCAAACGCGTTTACCGTGCCCTCAACATGAGTGGCTACGCCCGCATGGATCTGCGGCTGAGCAACTCCGGTGAAATCCACGTGCTCGAAGCCAACGCCAATCCGAACCTGGAATACGGCGAAGACTTTGCCGAGTCCGCCGAGACGGCCGGGATCGAGTATTCCATGTTGATGCAGCGGATTCTCAATCTCGGCCTTCGCTACAAGGCAGCCTGGATGCTCGGTTAGGGCGGCGGATACTTCTCGGCGTTGCGAATCATCTTCTTCGCCAGCGTCGAACTGAGATCGATCTCCATCGCATTGGCGATCGCCAAGACATACGCCAGGCAATCGGCCAACTCTTCGCCAATGTCGTGCTTCTTCGCCGCGTCATGCTGCACCGCGGCGGCTTCCTCCAGCGTCAACCACTGGAAGTGCTCCATCAGCTCGCCGGTTTCAATCCCCAAAGACATCGCCAGGTTCTTGGGGTTGTGAAACGAGTGCCAATCGCGCTGGGCGACAAAGTGTTCCACCAAGTCGCGGAGGGCTTGCACGCTGGTCGATTCGTCGCGGCTGCTGGGGCCGATCGAAGAGGACGTCATCAGGCGGCGACCAACAGTTGTCGCTGGTGCTCGATTTCGTCCACCGCTTGGCAGACGTGTTCCACACCGATCGCACACATCGCCGCATTGGACGCGCTGCGGCGTTGCCGCGCCGAACCCGATTCATAAGCGACTTGGATCGCCGTTTGTCCATAGGGGCCACTGTCGCCCGGCCGGGTTGCACCGTACAGACCGATCGTCTTGGTGCCGACCGCCACCGCCATGTGCAACGGACCGGTGTCGTTGCTGATGAACAGGTCCGCCGTCTGGATCATCGCCGCCAAATGCTGAAGATCGGTTTCGGGGGCGAGAATCGCGGTTCCGTTACTCGTCGAAACGATGTCCGATGCCATCGCGCGATCAAACGGCGTGCCCCACACGGCGATGCTCGTGTAACCGTACCGGTCGTACAAATAACGTGCCGTCGCGCCGAACCGTTCCGGCAACCAGCGTTTGCTGTGCCACGTCGCGCCGGGATTAAGAATCGCGATCCGCTGCGAATCAATCGTGTTGCGATAGCGTCGCGCCCACACCTGGGCCGGTCCCGCGATCGGCAAATCCCAACGCACCGAAGGGGAATGAATGCCCAGAGGAATCAACAACTCCAACGAGCGGTCGGTCAAATGATGAAAGACCGGATTGACCTGAACATTGGAAAACCATCGACTCAACTCGCGCGCATGTTTTCCCGCGTAACCAATCCGGTGTGCCGCGCCGGACAGATAACACGCCAAACTCGATTTGGTCATCCCCTGGCAGTCGATCGAAACATCGCACTCGAGCGCCCGCAGCTGTCGACGGGCATCGCGGATTCGACTCGGTGACGTGAACCACCCCCGCGGCAGGACGATCAAGTCATCCACGGCGGGATGTCGGCGAACGACCGGTGCCGATTTTTCTTCCACGATCCAGGAAATCTTTGCATTGGGAAATCGATCCCGCAGCGCACAGGCCACCGGCAAGGTCAAAATCGTGTCGCCAATCGCACTCATTCGGCTAATCAGAAAACGCGGTGACTCGGTTTCGAGCTTGATCGGGGCAGGCGGCGCCGGCTGCATCGCGCGCTGCGTTTTTGATCGTTTCTGAAAACCTGATTTGGGAGTTTTTTCGCCACTGGACATCGTCACGATCCTTCGTGTTGATAGAGAGAAGAGTAGGCTGATCCGTTCCCCCCGATCCGGATCCCGCGATCGCTCCCAAGAGAGGTCGCAGAACGCGGTTGACTGGCAACCTAGTCTTTTCGCAAAACCGCCGCCAGATCGACTTTTTGACTCAAGTCGCCGGGCCGGAAAACCGGGCGCGGGAAACGCACCCGGGTGGTGGCTGTGAGTGCTTCGTCCCCGCTAAACTTGACGGTAGTGGACCAGGTCACCAGTCCCGTTTCCATCACGCCATCGAACCATGTCTGATTCCAACACCCCGACTGCCGAAACCCTGGCCAATTCGAAATGTGTCCCCTGCGAAGGCGGGGTGCCGAAGTTGACGCCCGACCAAGCCGCCGGGTTTGCACGAGCGACGCCGAATTGGTCCATCGATTCAGATGCCAATCAGATCCGCCGCAAGCTGAACTGCAAAACCTTTGCCAAGGCCGTCGAGCGAATCAACCAGATCTGCGAAATCGCCGAGCGCGAGCAGCATCATCCCGATCTGCACCTGACCGGTTATCGGCATTTGGAAATCGTGCTGACGACCCATGCGATCGGTGGCCTGAGCGAAAACGATTTTATTCTCGCCGCCCAGATTGATCGATTGCTGGACGACCAATGAACGTTGTGCCACGCCATCGCTTGCTATCATTGCTCGCCGAATGCACCGGCGATGACATTTGGAGCGTCGAGCATTGTCGGGCGCGGCGGATCCCCGAAAGCTGGATCCAACAGCTCTCGGATGCTTATGAATCGGGGTTCCAGTCCGATCATCAAACGATCTACACCGAGGCCGGAATGACCAACCAGTACCACGGCGTCCGCGATGTGGATCTGGCTATTCGCTTGGCCGAATCGATGGGAATCCATGTCGACGCCAACGCGTTGGCCCGACTCGGCCGCGCGCGACTGGTCCAAGCGATTAAAGACGCCGTCATGAACGGCGACGATGAACTTTGACGGGCAGTCGCCAGCAGAGCCCTGCCATCCCAGCGGGAAGCGTCAGCGAGCGGCGCGTCCTTGCCATCCCAGCGGGAAGCGTCAGCGAGCGGCGCGTCCTTGCCATCCCAGCGGGAAGCGTCAGCGAGCGGCGCGTCCTTGCCATCCCAGCGGGAAGCGAATTCCTTGTCCTGCTAACCGCGAGATAAACCCTGATCCTTTCAGCTCCTGCTTCCCCGCAGCCGATCGCCGATCTCCGCCGCCACCTGCCGTCCGACTTCCATCCCGGTGTCAAAGATTCCGGCGAAGTGCAGAAACGCGTGAAGCATGCCGTCGTGCTGTTGGTGTTGCACCTCCACGCCGCTGCGCTGCAACAGTTTTGCGTACCGGTTGCCTTCATCGCGCAACACATCGTACTGGGCCGTGATGACCAGCGCCGGAGGCAGATGCTCATGCGAGGCGGCTTGGCTGGGCGCCGCTTCGGCCCCCCCCGCTTGCCCGTCCAAAAATTGGCTCCAGAACCATCGCATGTTCTCGCGTGTCAATCCAAAGCCGTCGGCAAATTCGCGATAGGATGGCGTTTCGAAATTCGGTTCGATCACCGGATAGAGCAACACTTGCAACGCGATCGGAAAATTCCCCTGGTCGCGCGACCTGATCGCGACCGACGCAGCCAGGTTGCCTCCGGCGCTGTCGCCGGTGACGGCCAACCGTGAGGCATCCACGTTCAATCGAGCCGCGTTTTGCACGACGTATTCGGTCGCCCGGTAACAGTCGTCGATCGGCCCCGGAAATGCATTCTCCGGCGACAATCCATAATCCACCGCGACGACCGCGCATTGCGACGCGTCGGCCAGTCGACGGCAAAATGCATCGTGTGTGTCCAGGTTGCCGAGCACCCATCCGCCGCCGTGAAAAAACATCGTCACGGGAACCGCCGTCGCGTGATTGGAATAGAGCCGCAGTCGCAGCCCACACGGCATCGTATGGTCTTCCACGCGAGCCAACTCGGGCGCGTCGCCACACATCTCTTCAAAGGTCAAGAAGACTTCGCGCGCCTTTTCGACGCCCAGTTCTTCCCAGCTCGGGCGGTCTTCTTCAGCCAGGGTATCGACAAAGGCTTGGGCTTGGGGATGCAGCGGCATGGTTGATTTCGGCGGTCTGAAACGAGTGACAAAAGCGAGCGAAGCTACCAGGACTCGAGTCGCTTCTGGAGTGCTTCATACTCGGTGTCGGTTTGTCCGCCGGATTCTATCAGACCGATCCGAAACGATTGAGCACCCTTGAGCAACGGTTGGATTCCCTTGTTTCCGCGACCGAATCCGAACACGACCATTCCGTCAGGTGATTGGAGGCCTTTGTCGGAGTTGCCCAAATGGGCGAACGTGTCGAGGGCGTCGTCGGGCGTTTGATGGACAAGGGCAAGAACACGTGGTGTTCGCACGTCGCCCAGGTATGCCCAGCGGAATCGATCAAAGAGTTTGTCACCGGCAAAGTAGTCGCGTGGCGTCCGCGTCGGCGGCGTCACATCGGTGGCAAGGTATTGTGACTGGGGAGCCCATCGTCCCGCGATCGGGCCTTCGTAGAGAAACCAGAACGGACGCTTCGGATCATCGGTCTGAACCTGCAGATCCGCGTGGGTGGCGTGAAACGTCCATCGAAGTCGCCAGGTGCCGGTTTCACTCGTCGTTTCAATGGTTCGCGGGTCAACGAGTTTGCTGGTCCCACGATCCCAACCGGGATGCCCAAATCCACCTTCATCCCCCTGAAACAACAGATTCGGCAACCCACGAAAGGACGATGCCGCCGAGGCCGGATAGCGATCCCAAGGTTCGTTCTTGAATCCGATCCAATCGTTGCCGTCACGATCGATCAAACGCGACAGACCGCCGGATCGCTTGTCCAACCAATACGTCGCACGTGGGGTGTCGATCACAAAGTGATCTCGATCCTCGTAACGGCCTTGGTTAATCACGACCTCCGGCCGCGGCATCCGCACGGCGATCGCCGGTCCCGGCCAAAGCACCTCCAACATGTGGTGTTCCGTCTCACTATGGATCGTGAACGTGTTGACGCCGTGTTTCAAAACACTCGGCGGAAACGCCAGGATGTCATAATCATAGAAATGATTCTTGCCGCCGACGGGCAACGGGTGATCGTTGATGCGAAGCGGTTCGTGGTGCCCGTCCCAGCCGTGCCAGGTCCGCAGGTGCAGCACGGCTTCGGTTGACGCGTGGATCGGGGCCGAGTCGGGGATCAAGAAGGTGCACGACTTCGTTTTTCCCGCGCGGACCCCGAAGTCTTCTGGCACGTCTGCGGCCGTGAACAGTTGGACGCTGTGGTCGGGCCGATGCAACGATAGCTGTTCGACCGGTTCGGTGACCGACCAATAACCGCGAGAATCCTGGATCCGAGCGACGAGCGAAATTTTTCCCGGTGCTTGATCCGGCACCCACGCGGTTTGCCAACTCAAACGATAGGGCTGTTTCCAAAGCGTGCCGACGTGATCACGAATCTCGTTGGCCTGACCGCGGACGAGTTGGAAATGGCTTTCGTGATAGCCGTTGAACTCGCCGTCGCCATCTTCATCGTAGCCATCGTACGACGCCAACACGTCGATCCGTCCGACGCCCATGGCCGCATCGGCGACCACCTCGATTTGCGGGTTCTCTCCCAGCGTCTGGCCCCTTTGTGGGCTCGCAATCCGACCGGCAATCCGATGGCTTTCGCCTTTGACGCCTTTGTCGTAATAAATGCGAACGACCATCGAATACAGCCCCCACTGTCCCCAGCCGAACCCTCCGTCTTCATCGCAATCGGCATCGAAAACGTTGACGCCTTCACGCAAGTCTTCCAGCGGTACGTCGACCGTCGGGTTGTCTTGAAAGAACACCTGCTCGGGGCGGATGCCATCGGGCAAACCTGTCAACTCGGGAACCGGAATCCAATCGTTGTCGTTGAACCGGATGCGTTTGTTGACCGTGCCGCGATGGCCGCCCCAGCGATCCAACATCGCTTCGGCCCGAATCGCATGCTCAAGATCGTCGATTCGAATTTCGATCCGCGCATTGGGCAGATGCGCTTTCGCGCGCTCGAATTTCTCGACTGCCCGTTTGTCGGTGACACGCCAATCACGGTCACCACCGTTGTGCACGGCAAATTCACGATACAGGTCCCCGGGCTTTGGACCACGTCCGTCGGCAACGGGAACGTGAATCAAGATCAGGGCGACGACCAAGACGATCGGTTTCATGGGGATCTCGCGATCGGCGGGTAGGGGGAGAAGCAGCGTGAATGATAGCTGATCAATCGCCATCTGATGCCACTGGAGATTGCCGCGCCCTCAAGCCGATCCCATGCTTCCATCGACCACGTCGACGCGCTACGTCGCCTGCTGAGCAAACAACCGGTTGATCTCATCCGCCAGGATTTTGATCCCGCGACGCAGTACGTGTTCCGAGGTGGTGAAGCTGATCCTCAGGCATTCGTTGCGGTGCGACCAATCATCATCCGGAAGCCCGAAGAAGAAGTAGTGGCCGGAAATCACCATGACGCCGCGTTTCTTCAGCCGCTGATAAAGTTCGGCCGACGAGATCGGCAGACCCTCCAACCACAGCCACAGGAAAAAAGCGCCTTCGCTGCGATGGATCCGAAACGGCACCGTGTCGTCGAGTGCCTCGACCAACCAATCGTGCGCATGCCGTGACCGCGTTTCATAAAACGGACGAATCACCTCGTGACTGATCGAAATGATTTCACCACTGTCGATCATCGGGCGAATCATCGCTTGCCCGACGTTGTTGTTGGCCAGCGAAGAGATCGCGTTCATCGATGCGATCCATTGGACCATTTCTTCGCTGGCGATCACGATTCCCGTCCGCGTCCCCGGTAGCCCCAGTTTGGAGAGACTGTAGGTCAGCACCATCGACGGCCTCCAAACCGGTGTGCTGTCGGTGAAGATCACGCCCGGAAACGGATCGCCGTAGGCGTTGTCGACGATCAGCGGTATGTCGTTTGCCTCAGCCAGCTGGGCCAAGTGCTCCAGTTCCGCATCGGAGACGACATTGGAGGAAGGGTTGGTCGGCCGAGAAAGACAGATCGCTGCGATCGAATCGTCGATTTCCAATGCGTCGAAATCGATCGCGTACTTGAACTCGTGGTCACCGATTTTTTCGATCAACGGATGCACGGCACGATACAGGTCGCTCGACGTCGCCAGATCCGCGTAACCGATGTACTCGGGCACGATCGGAAGCAGCACCTTGCGCTGCGTCCCATCGTCGAACTTCCCCGCCAATGCATTGAGCAACAAGAAGAACGCCGTCTGACCGCCGGCGGTGATGCAAACATTCTTTGCGGTGATTGGCCAGCCGAATTCTCGCTCAAACAGCTTGGCGACCGAATCGCGAAAGCCGGCATCGCCGCCGGGCGGTTGGTAGTCCCCGAGCACACTGGCAACCTGCCGCGGATCGTCGGCCAATTCTTGGAACCGCGCCAGCCAGCGCCGGTCGACCTCCGGAATGTGAGCCGGCTGACCGCCCCCAAGCATGCACAGATTCTCGTCGCCGGAGGCAAGTGTTTCGCCCAGGTCCTGCATCAATTCGCCGATCCCCGAATCCAGGGCCAAGCGATTTCCGAACGTCGAAAGAGGATGTTTCATAGGATTCCATCAAGGTGTTTCGGCTTGCGCAAAATCTCAGATCCCAAGTCATCACGGGAATCCATCCGATCCCCGGGCAACGTCAATGTAATGGAGCAGCTCTGTTGCCGAACCCCTCACAGAGCCTTCGACGAAGTTATTGCTGACCCAGAGCGTTGCACGCCGGATTTGGTTCGCCAAGTCGCCTTTGCCGAAAAATTCCGGCCGCATTGTCCAGTCCATCCCGAGCGTCTTCAGCCCCGTCGCTGTTTTCATCCCGGCGGGGTTTCAACTCGCCTGTATGACGTCGTGTTTCAACGCTCGTTTAATCTGAAATCTGCTGACTCTAACGTTTTCTATGTATCGCGTTTCGCCGGACAGGCGAAGTCGGTTAGGCCCGGAGGGCCGGCAGAGTGGATGCCGGTGGCGTGAGCCACCGGAGATGATTTCAAGGAGTCTCTGAGGCCCAGCGGGCCGACACAATTCCCCAGATTCATGCAATACCCGCGGTTCAGCCGACCGATTGTGCCGGCCTTTCAGGCCTCCGTGATCGAGGTCTTTCCATTCCGGTGGCTGACGCCACCGGCAAGCATTGTGCCAGCCCTCCGGGCTTCATCGCGAACAAACATAGAAAACGTTAGAGTCAGCAAATCTCAAATCTCCCCTCTCACCTCCATCGGCCAACTCGGACCGCCAACACGTTGCTTGAATTCAAGACGCTTTCAAACGACGCACACAATCGCGACGAAACCGCACGTAGCCGATTGAAATCGTCAGCAAACAAAACACGGTGATCGTTATCGGGTGGGCGCCGGCATCGAGGAGTCGTGGTGTGTCGAGGAAGCGGTCGCCGGAGAGCCAGGCGAGTGCGAGATAGAGGCCGTTGGCCAGCAGACAGAAGTCGGCGACCAGCCACGCCGACGGCCGGCGAATCACGGCGGCGATCGCGAGCGGGATGAGCACGCCCAACAGCGGACCACACCAAAGCGTGACCAGCGGATGCGGATCGGGGCCGTGCAAGCTGTAGGGCATCCGCCACGGTGCCAGGTCCGCATCGACCAGCGTCGCGCCGCTCGCCCAGCCACCGATCAGATGCCCCAACTCGTGGGTGAATGTCATCACGATCCACGAAAGGATCAACAGCCCGAGAAAGACGACGACGCGACCGCGCATCAACCGTGGCACAGTTGAACGACGCAAGGGTTACTTGCCGTACTTGTCGATCAACATTGCCAAGAATTTTTCCGATCGATCTTGGACATCGCTGGTCGTGGAAATCACCAGAACATGATCGATCGCTAGCGCGGTGGACGGGCCGCCGAGGGTATCCCAGGTGTCCGGAACGACGGTGGACGTCATGACTTTGATCACTTGGTCTGCTTTCGCGGCCAGATTGTCCGGCAGCACATACATCGCCAAAACCAGGTGGTTCTCTGCCGCCTCAAGTGTCGTGATCTGCATCACTTCATCCTTGATCATGTACGTCAATTCCAAATCACGGAGCATCAGCCGCAGTGCCGAGCGGAGCGAAACGTTCTTGAGATCGATGGTCACGCCCACATCGGCGTCGAGACCGATTTCCTCCAGCGCCCGTCGGTCGATCACGATCGGAATTTCGTGCTGAGCGGAGAGTGTTTGCATTGCTTCTTGCAATGGCGTTTCAATGAACGTGATCGATGTCTCATCGCTCAACGTCGCATTGATCCACTGCTCCGCTTCGTTGTGCATCCGCGCGTTGGGCGACTGGGGTTTGCGGCCTTCTGCCAAGGCCTGCTTGGCTTTCTGCAACACGGCCCCGCGAACCGTCTTGGACTGGGCCGCTTTGGAAGGCTTTGCCGGTCGGGTTCCGGGCTGCGGTGCAAACGGATCTGCCGACTGACCCGATGAGGGGCCAAACGGATCCGCCGACTGCGACCACACGGTCGAGCTAGAGAAAACAAACAACAACGTCGCCAACGTCGCCGGAAGAACGCGCATCAAAACACCTGCGAATCGAGAAGAGTGACAGAAGGGGACGGTCAGCCCCAGCGGGAATCCTCCCACGTCGACAATTCAGATGCAAGGAAAAATTTTGTCGGTCGGTGTCATCGGCTTGATGGACGAATGTTGATGCCACGCTCTTTTGGCGGGCCAAAGATGGCTATCATAAGACCAACCCCACCGCGAATTAGCCTTGAGTCAAACGCCCCGTGACCGCCGACGTCCTGCTACAAGCCGTGAACCTGACGCGTCGAGTCGACGGCAAAACCTTGCTCGACGACATCACGCTGGATCTGGCCGCCGGGGCGCGTCTCGGGCTGGTCGGACCGACCGGCAGCGGAAAGTCGTTGTTGCTGCGAAGTCTGGCGTTGTTGGAACCGGTCGACTCGGGCGATTTGCTCTGGCAGCAGGCGCCAGTGGCAAACGACCGGGCGACGATCTATCGCAGCCAAGTCATCTATGTGCATCAGCGCGCCGCCGCATTCGAAGGAACGGTGGAAACCGTCTTGCGTCAGCCGTTTCAATTGAAAGCCCATCGCGATCGTCATTTTGATCGCGATTGGATCGTCGATCGATTGGCAACGGTCGCCCGCGACGCTGCGTTTCTCGACCACCATCACGAACAACTCTCCGGCGGCGAAGCACAAATCGTGGCCCTGTTGCGAGCGATTCAATTGTCACCTCGCGTGTTATTGCTGGACGAACCCACGTCGGCGTTGGATCGGCAATCGGCGCGTCATATCGAATCGATCGTGATGCGTTGGTATGACGACGCACCCGACTCGCGAGCGTACATTTGGGTCTCGCATGATCCCAGCCAGGCCGATCGCGTTTGTGATTCGTTGATCACCATGCATGCCGGTCAAATCCAAAGCCGTCGAACCGCCCCGTGACAAAGCACGTTTTATGTCGCCGTACATCGAATTAACCAATCTCGAAGTCTGCTTGGCGGCGGTCTTGATCGTCATCAACGGTGTCGTCTCCATCGTGTTGCGATTACGTTTGGAAAAGACGCTGGCGATCGCGAGTGTTCGCACGGTCATCCAGTTGTCACTGGTCGGCGCCGTTTTGACGTGGGTCTTTCGCATTGATCGTTGGTACGTCGTCCTGGCGATCGCCGCGATCATGACGCTCGTCGCTGGTTTTTCCGCCGCCGATCGCAGCAAACGAAAATTCCCTGGAATTCGCGTGATCGCCATCACCTCGGTTTGGTCGTGTGCGTGGATCTTGACCGGATACGTGCTGTTGTTCGTCTTTCAGGATTTGCCCAAATGGTACGAACCGCAATATGCGATTCCGCTGTTGGGCATGGTGCTCGGCAACACGCTCAACGGGATCTCGGTCGGCTTGAGCACGTTGACCGAAACCCTCGTTCGCTCCCGCGGGCAAGTCGAAACGCTGATCGCGCTCGGTGCGACGCGTTGGGAAGCGGCGGGAGAACCGATCCGCGAAGCGGTGCGGACGGGGATGATCCCGATCGTCAACTCGATGATGGTCGTCGGCGTGGTCAGTTTGCCAGGGATGATGACCGGCCAAGTGATCTCGGGCATGGATCCCGCCCAGGCCGTCCGCTACCAGATCGTGATCATGTTTCTGATCGCCGGCGCAACGGCCCTGGGAACCGTCTCGGTCGTGTTGCTTTCGGTCCGGCGGCTGTTCGACGCAAACCATCGATTTAAGTTTGAGATGATTCGGAAAGACACGTCCTGACGGGCCCCTCGAAGAAACCAAGCATCAAAGTGGTGTAAGCATCCTGCTTGCCTCCCCCGGAAGCGTTAGCTTCCGGCGGACACAGGGCTGGATTCACAAGTGGGAAGCTGACGCTTCCCGGGTCGCAAGCTGGAAGCTTACGCCACGGTCAGTCGCGATGGACATTTTCTCTGGCAAGTTTTCGTCGCTCATCGAGATACTCTTTGTTGGCCCGCTCGTAAGATTCGGCGCGCGAGTACACCTGAAAAGACATGAACACGCCGAAGGCGATGAACAGGACTCCGAACAGGGGAAAGATGCTGAAGACACCCGGTGCCCCCATCCGAGATCCCGCACCGGTGATGCCGGCCGCCATGATGGTCCAGAACAGACCGAAGACGGCCACCATCACGCCGCCTGCGACCGCTCCCGTCTTGGTCGGCAGACTCTGGTGGCCATGTTTGCCGGTCACCATGTGGGTCAAGCGTTCCTGCTGCCAACGGGCATCCAAATCCTTGACCTCGCTGGAGGATTTGATTTCGGCCACGTCGCGGGCGATCCGATCGGTCGTTTCTTTTAGTTCATCCAAGACCGTCGTCGAATAGCTGTTGCCGACGTGCTCGATCGCTAGTTTCGCTTCGCAGAACCCGCAGGTCGCGAATCGAGCCTTGGCGGGAACGTCCAGCGGAGCACCGCAGTGATTGCAGTTGAGCGAGATGACTTTCATGGGCTGCTTATCGGATAACGGTGTCGAAACATCTTACGAATCTGTCCCTGGCACAGGTCGTGCGTTTTCATGCCTCGTTCTGCCATCCCGCTCCTGATTCCCGTTGATGCGACAGGACGTTGCGGCAAGTTCGGAGGTAGGAAGATTTTGGAGGTAGGAAGATTTTGGAGGTAGGAAAACTCTGCTGAATCGAATGGATGGCGCATTTTATCATTTTCTTACCCCCGAAATCTTCTTACCCGATTTCTGCAGGCGGCTTGGAAACGGGGCCACTTGCGCAAAGCGGCTGATGTCAGTTCCCACACGATTGAAGCACAAATCGGATCCGCTTGGGGCGCGCCGATCGCTAAGGCCCCGCCGGTCGGACGATCGTTTTTCCGCCGCCGGCGGCCCAGGTCTCTCGACCGGCAACGTGCACGCGAATGGCGATCAGTCCGGCTCGTTGCTCTTCCAAGCGAATCGAAAATGTTTTGGGTTGGCCCGCCGAAATCGGTTCCGCGACTCGGGCCAGGGTGATTTCGTTCGGGTCCGGTTTCGGTTGGCCCGGTCGGGTCTTGCGAGTCTCCCCCAAGGGATGATCGAGCATCACCACGCACTCGCCGTCGATCGGACTGGTCACGGTGACTTCGATCGGCGCGCCAAAATCGAATCCGGTCGCCGTCTCGACTTCGACCGCCGCGGGTGGATGCAGCTTCAACAGCGGGTCGCCCAGCAATCCGTACAGCGCCGCGTGCTCGCTGCGTTCGTCGGCCAGTTTGGTTCCCGCCGGGCTGACCAAGGTTGCGACGGCATCGACCATCGTTCGCAGCGGACCTTTCTCCGTCGATTCGTCTTCCGATTCCATCCGCCGGATCGCAGCCAACCACGCGCTGCCCAAGCGATCGGCCGGTGGCAGGCCCTCGGCACCTTGGCCGTAGATCGAATCGATCAACCCCAGCGTCAAGGAAGCGTTGCCGTACGGCATGGTCACTCGGTTTCCGGCGATGACCGCGATCGGACCACACTGGTGCAACAGCAACTGCTCGGCAAAACTATCGACGCCGGCGTCGATGGCCCCGGTGAAACAGCACAGCAAGACTGCGATCGGTGCGTTGGCGGGATCGCATTTCAGGTTGCCGATCGAATTGCCATCGAGCACCGGGATGCCGGTCGGACCACTGGGGACGCTGTCGAGCCGATCGACCATGCCGTGCCCGGCGTAGACCCAGAACCGACAGCCCTGGGTGTAGCGCTCGGTCACCGATTCGGTAAATCGCTTGCGGGGATAAAACAGATGACCGGGACTGCCGTAGGTCACACTGGTGCGGACCGCGACCGGCAGGGAAGCGGTCACCATCATCCGCGTGACTGATTCGATCGCGGAATCGGCCAACATGCCGAACCCGCCGACGCCACCGACCAATTGAACCCGCTCGCGCCAGAGCGAAAAATTGCGACTGGACTCATAGGCTTTGATCCGCCGAATCATGTCGCTTAGTTGGTCCGCCGAATCGACCGGTAATCGACCGACCGACACATCGGCTCGGCCGTCCGAATCGATGTCGCTGTACGGATAGTCGGTCGCCATCGTCGGGGTGCTACCGAACTTCGCGCTGACCGTGGTGGCGACATAATGCATCGGCACCTGCTTGCGTGTGTCCGCCGCCGAACCGATCACCGGCGCGTCACCGACCAGCAATAAAAATCGATCCGAGCCGATGGCGTTTTGCCGAATCGCCGACAACAATCCGCTGGCGGTCGATTCGGAATCGATCACGCGCACGTGAATTCCCTGCGTGCGGCGATAGTCGATCCATTCTTCAAGCGGCTCGCGAAAGTCGGACGGGCACACCACCAGCGCGGTTTCGGCCGGTCTGGCCTTATCTGCTCGAGCAGGCGAGATCAGCGAGAACGCCACCGCGACCACACACGCTAGCGCCATCCATCGAGGTCGCTTGAGCGACAGGGGCATGCAGTTTTTTAGTCTGTGATAAGAAAGGGGTTTCATCACGCTCCCACTGGGCATTGGTGTCGCCCCGTCTTTTGCGTGACAGACCAGGCTTGAGTGGACGGTTTCGGCCAACGGCCGTTTACATCCATAGCCTTGGGCATCGCCCAAGGTCCGCTCTCGGCGATTGATTGACCCGTTGACCGCATTCACAACCCTACCTTCAATGTGACGATCGACAATGACAGGCTGGAAGCCTATCCCACCACCTGTTGGTGCTCGTCGATCCGCTATCTCAACCAATTCCCCAAGAAAACGCTAGTCCAATGTCTGACCCGTCGCCACTTGGAGCCGCGTCCGTCCACCGCGACAAACCCCGTTTGGCGATCACCGTCGGCGACGCAGCGGGGGTCGGGCCGGAACTCGCGTTGGCCTGTGCAGCTGAACCGTCGGTGCGCAGCCGCTGCGTTCCTATTCTAGTCGGCCCGGCTGCGATCCTGGGAAAGCTTGCGGCGATGCGCGGACTGGAGTTGCCCCAACTGACCACGATCGAACAACTGGCCGGTGCCGGGCCTTTTCCGCCGTCGGGGCTGGTCGACTGCGGGAACGTGCCGCCCGAAACGTTGGTTCCCGGCAAATTTTCGCGAGAAACCGGGCAGGCATCGTTTTCTGCGGTTGATCTGGCCATCGCAGAAACCTTGGCGGGGCGTTTCGACGCCATCGTGACCGGCCCAATTCAAAAAGAGGCCTGGCACGCTGCCGAGACGGGCTATTTGGGGCACACCGAATTGCTGGCCGATCGCACGCAAACAAAAGAGTTTTGCATGATGTTGTCCGGCCAAGCCTGTTCGACGGTGCTGGCGACCATCCACGTGCCCCTGGCCGACGTGGTCACCACGCTGACCGTTCCGCTGATCGCACGCGCCATCCGGCTGGGCGGATCGGCGATGGAAAAACGCTTCGGCCGGCCGCCCCGCATCACCGTGCTGGGGCTTAACCCCCACGCCGGTGAAAACGGATTATTGAGCCACGGCGAAGAAGACACCTTGATCCGCCCGGCGATCGAAAGGGTTCGACAGGAATGCGAATCGCAAAATCGAGACTGGCGGATCTCCGGCCCGGTTCCGCCCGACACCGCATTCACGCCGGCAATGCGAGCGGACACCGACGTCCATATCTGCATGTATCATGACCAGGGCTTGATTCCGCTAAAGGCGCTGTCGTTCGACGACGCCGTCAACATCACATTGGGGTTGCCGATCGTGCGGACCAGCGTCGATCACGGCACCGCAATGGATCTTGCCTGGAAAGGAACGGCGAGTCCCAATAGTATGCGTTCGGCGATCGACCGCGCGATCGAGTTGTGTCGGTAGGGGGCCGCGGGGCGATGAACACACGGTTAGAACGGTTGAACGTCGAGACATCAACAAGCGACACGCCAGGGAATCATCGCCGCGCCGTTTGGATCGCGGTCGTCGAGGTCGCTGCGCTGCTGGGACTGTTTTTTATCTATGCCGGCGACCCTCCGCCCGCGGTCAATGAAGCCCATTATTTGGTCAAGGCCAAGAACTTTTGGGATCCCACGTTTTGCTCGCGCGACCTGTTCGCGGCCTCGGGGAAGGCCCACACGACGTTCTACTGGACGTTCGGCGCGCTGACCCAAGTCGCCTCGCTCGGGACCACGGCTTGGATCGGACGTCTGGTCGGCTGGCTGATGCTGGCGATCGGATTGCGGCGATGTTGTCGCAGTTTCGGATTGCCCGCCTTCGCGTCGTTGGGCGTCGCAGTCCTGTGGCTGGTCGGAATCGAACACGGAAACCTGGCCGGCGAGTGGGTCGTCGGTGGAATCGAAGCCAAGGTGCCGGCCTATGCCTTGGTGCTGATGGGCATCGCCGAGGTGGCGCGGCGGAACTGGTCACGCGGCTGGATCTGGTTCGGCGCCGCGTCGGCCTTTCACGTGCTGACCGGTGGCTGGGCCGTGATCGCCGCGACCGTCGCCTTTGTGGTGACCGAACGCTGGTTCAAGCGATCCGATCAGCCGCCGATGCGATTCTTCAGCGTCGGGCTGTTCGTCGGCGGAGCCCTCTCGTTGTTCGGACTGCTGCCGGCGATCAGTTTGACCCTCGGCGCGACGGCCGCGGAGAGCGTGGAGGCGGCCAGGATCTACAGCTACATGCGGATCCGACATCATCTGCTTCCCAGTGATTTTCCGATGTACTGGTTTGTCCGTCACGGTGTCTTGGCGGGCGGTTTGTTGCTGTTGGCCTACCACGGCCGACCGACGGTCGCACAGCGGCGCGTGATTTGGATCGGCGTCGGCGCTTTGGGGATCGCCGGTTGCGGTTTAATTGTCGGAGCCCTTCCAGCGGTGATGCCGGACTTGGCGGCGAAGTTGTTGCGTTACTATTGGTTCCGGCTGAGTGATGCGATCGTGCCGCTGGTGCTGTCGCTGTGGTTGATGCAGCTGTTGGCGTCGCGACAATCGCTGGAACCTGCCACCCTGACGCGTGGGGCCGCCCTGTTGGTGCTTCTGGTCGCGACCGGATTGTTTCTGGGATCGGCGTGGGAGCGGAATCGCATCGGCATCCCACCGTCGACCAGCCATCGTCTGTTGGGGGTCGACTTGAATGCCGACGCCGAGCGACAACAACGTTCGCATTCGGACTGGGTCGCCGTCTGTGACTGGGTACGTGTCGCCATGCCTCGCGACGAGATTTTTCTGACGCCCCGACACCAGCAAACGTTCAAGTGGTATTCGTCCCGCGCGGAAGTTGCCAATTGGAAGGATGTGCCACAGGATGCCAAGTCGTTGCTCGAGTGGAGAGACCGGTTTGACGATATTTTCCCCAAGCGAACCGGCGTGATCTCATTGAATTCCGTCCGGGTTCCGATCAGCTATGCGAAACTGCGGGCGTATCGCCAGCGGTACGGGGTGCGATTCATGATCGTCGACAACCGGGTCGCGACCAAACGGTTGCCCTTGGTCAAGATCTACCCGGTCAACGGTCAGCAGAACGAGACCTACAGCGTTTACGAGCTGCCCTACAACTGAATCGACGTTGTGGGCGATGAATGAATCCGATCGCCGCCGGTTAGCCGGATCGGTTATCCTGTGGACATCATCAACAACCTTCCGTTTTTTTGGAGTCCGGCAGTGCACGAGAGAGACCTGTCAAAAGCCATCGCCATCATGTTGCTGCTCGCCGTGTTTGCCGGATGCAGCAAGCCGGCGACGCAATCGAGCACCGCACCCCAGCCGACGACACTGGAGGAGATCACGACGGATGATAGTTCGATTGTTTCTGATGTCAGCCCTGCCGAAGCCGAACAATTCGCGGCGGAGTGGCAGCTAGCGGTTGAGCAAAATGATGCCGCCAAGGCGACCCAATTGATCGACTGGACTTCGATTTTCGATCGCGCCCTGGAAGGATTTGATGTGGACCCCCGCTTTCGATCAGGCTTTCACCAGGGCGCCTCTCAAGCGGTCAAGAATCTGGTCGGCGTGGTTCACCAGAGCACCTTAAACGGTGGATCGTACCGCCTGGTCCGCACGGTGCAGCGTGGCGAGGCGCAGCATGTGGTGATGCGTTTGTTGACCGATGACGGCGGCACCAACTATCACGACTTCCAACTCGCTCGCAAGAACGGCAAGGTCGTGGGGGAGCATTTCTTCATTGCGATGACCGGTGAATCGTTTGGCGATTCGCTTCGCACCAACGTCGCCGCCGTCATTCAAAGCCAGAACTCGGTCCTCTCCCGGTTGTCGGGAACGGCCAAGACCGAGATGGAAAACCTGACCAAACAACAGGAAATGTCGACCGCGGTTCAGCAAGGTAATTATCAGCGGGCGCTCGAGATCTATGACGAATTGCCCGAGAAGATTCAACAGATGAAACTGCCGATGCTGTTTCGTGTCATGTCGCTGGCCGAGGGCGACTACGAGGTCTACGTCGACGCGATCAACGAGTATTCCGATCGATTTCCCAACGACGCCTGCTTGGGGCTGATCACCCTGGACGCGGCGGGAATCAACGAGGATGAAGCGCTGTTGCTGAAGTCCTACGATTCGATCCAAAAGTGGACCGGCGGCGATCCTTATTTGACGACGTTGGTCGCCGGCGTGCGAGCCACCTTCGGGGCAACCGAAGCGGCTCAAGAGATGATCGAAACGGTGGACGTCGACTCGCTCGGCTTGGCCGGCGCCCACGACTTTGCGTTGACCGTTTCCCTGGCGAGCGATGATCATGAATCCACGCTGCACCATTTGGCGGCGCTGCGCGATCAATACGGCTACGAGTTCACCGACCTGGCGACGGTCGAAGATTTTAAACGCTTCGCCGCCTCGCCGGTTTATCAGCAATGGTTGCAAGGTAACACGGCCGGAAAGTGAAGCCATTTCAGCGGGACGCGTGAGCGACCGGCGCGTGGTATCGGCATCACGCGCCACTGGCTGACGCCACGTGCTAATGGGAGTCGCCGGCGACCAGCGTGACGATCTCGCCGGCCAGATGATTCACGCTGCCCTTGCCGTCGGGATGCAGTCGCGAACTGAGGAAGATGAAAACCAGATCTTTCTCCGGGTCGATCCACAGCACGGTGCCGGTGAAACCGCCATGTCCAAACGCGCTATCGGACAACGCCGTGCCGCGGTTGCTGGAATAAGGCGACTGATGATCCCAACCCAATGTCCGGGTTCCGCGTGGGTTGTCGGCAGGAACGGGGTGCGGGGCGGTCATCCGTTCAAACGTCTCTCGCTCGATGACCGATGAATCCCCTTGCGAGGCGGCCAACAGCTCTTGGCCGTACTTGACCAGATCATTCACCGTTGAAAACAGCCCCGCATGTCCGGCGACGCCGCCCAGACGCGAAGCCCGCGGATCGTGCACCTCGCCTTGCAGCCAACCGTCGGATTGTTTTTCCGTCGGCGCCGCACGCGTTTTCAGGTGCGAGGGCGGATTGAAGGTGGTCTCGTCCATCCCGATGGCGCCGAACACGTTTTCTTTGGCAAACACGTCCAGCGGCTGACCGCTGACCCTTTCGACCAGTTTACCCAGCACGATGAATCCGACGTCGCTATAGGCAAACTTCGTTCCCGGATCCGATCGCAAGTTCAATTCACAGATCCGCCGCCACGCCGTTTCCGGTCCGTCTTGATAGTCGGCCAAGGCGTTGTCGGGCGTCAGTCCGCTGACGTGCAGCAGACACTGCACGACGGTAATGGTTTCTTTCTTGTGCCCCGTAAATTCTGGCAAATACTGGGACACCGGGGCGTTGAGATCGATTTTGCCGCGTTGGGACAACAGCGCGATCGACGTCGCCGTGGCCACCGGTTGGTGATCGAGGCGAGGTCAAACACCGTGTCGGCCGTCATCGGCACCGTGTCTGGTTCGACTTGGCGGTCACCGAACGTCTGGAGATACCGGATCTGGTTCCGATCGGCAATGCAGACCACGGCACCGGGCAGATCCCCGTCTTGGATGGCCACATCGACCAGGGACGAAATCTGGGCATGAAGTTCGGGGGCGGGGTGCTGAGCGGTCGAGACGGCGGGCGGGATCAGACCGATGATCAACAGAATGTAAGTCGCGATGCGTGTCACAAGGGATCCAACGTGAAAGCGGGAGTGGCAAAACGATGTCGGGCAAAACAATGTAACCCAACCAACCGCCCACCTCCATCATCCAGCCACCTCCATCATCCAGCCACCCCCATCATCCAGCCTCCCCATCGTTCTGCCCCCATCGTTTTGCCCCCATCGTTTTGCCCCCATCGTTTTGCCCCCATCGTTTTGCCCCCATCGTTTTGCCCCCATCGTTTTGCCCCCATCGTTTTGCCCCCATCACTTCGACGTCCAAATCAGCAACTCCGGTTCACCGAGCACCGCTTGCACTTCCGTGCTCGCCGGGCGAAAGAAATTGCCGATGGCGAAGTCCAGTTTTTGATCTCCGTTAAAGTCGCCTTTGACGACCGACAGGTGATCATGCATTCGTCCGGGCAACCGCGACGGCGAGAACGAACCGTCGTCTTGTTGGGTCAGCATGACGATCGGAGAGGCCCCCTTGGCGACCCAGTCTTTGGAAATGTGCGACCCCAGCAGCGCGACGGCGACGACGTCGGCGTCACCGTCACCGTCGAAGTCACCGGCGGTCGCGTTCAACACGCCCGGCATCAGACAGATCTGGTGTCGCTGCATCGGCAACGGTCCGTCGTTTTCGAGCCACTGGACGGAGTGAAACGGTTTGGGGCCGCGATCGAAGGAATCGCCGTTGGTGTAGAGCACATCCAGATCACCGTCGCCGTCCATATCCACCAGCTCGATCCCGCTGGAACCATAAGCCGGATCGGGCGCCGCCCAGATCAACTCGTTTTCGAAATGGCCCTTGCCGTCGTTGCGAAACAGTTCAACACGCTCGTGTTCCTGGCTGATCAGCGAAACAAAGTCCAAGTCGCCGTCGCCGTCAAAGTCCACCAGTGGAACGTGCACGGGCCCATGGCGCGGGTCGATGTCACGCGTTTCGAACACCGGTATCCCGTCGTCACCGAGGCCTTGATTGACCAGCATGAACGTCCGTCCGCTGTTTCTCCAACCGAAGGCGGCGACCAGCACATCGATGTCCCCGTCGCCGTCCAAATCCCCTGCGCGGGCGTCAGAGGTGCGGCTGAGTCCATCGATCAGCACGTGCGTACGAAACGTTTCGTCGTCCTTGGATCGCTCCAGCCACAGCACCTGTCCCAAGTCACTGTCGTTGGCGTTGAACTCACCGATGTCGGCGACCAGCAGATCCACCAGCCCGTCTTGATTGAGGTCACAGGGCTCGGTGTGGACCGGTTGCAACATCGTGCCCAAACGTCGGACTTCGCCTTCCGGATCGTTGGGCCAATAGGCGTTGACGGTCCCCGTTCCGATGTCACAGTAGACCAAGGCATGACCGGGCTTGGAATCAAATCCCAGGTCGATCCAATTGACATTCGTGACGCCGGCTGCACGAACGCGTTGTCGCAGCACACCGGACTTGACGTGCGTCGGGGCCGCAACGGGATAATTCAACGTTTCGGGCACCGGCATCCCCGAATTTTTGGGGGCCTGCATTTTAAAGTACCGCTCCACATCGGCTTCATCGGGAACGTCCAAGTCGGTGCGTCCGGACGTCCGATACAAATCGAAACCTTGGATGATCTCCATTTCCCATTCGTCTTCCGGTGAACTGGTCGGCCGGGGCATGGCGTGGCAATCACCACAAAACGCCTCGACCTTGGGGCCGACTCGATTCAAAAATGCGACATCTTTGGCAGACAGCTCACCCGACGAGGTATTCTCCGCCGTAGACACTTCGACTGCCGCGGTCGAATCATCGTCTTTTTTTGCACAACCGCCCCAAACCGGGACCAACATTACGACCAAAGCGGCGTAGAGAAGCTCGGGGGACAGACCCCCGATGCGACCGACGCGGCGTGTCGAATAATCTTTCATGTTCACGAATACTTTCAGGGAAGAAATCATTTTGGGCGGAGTCGGTTATAACAAACCACGGAGATCCACAGCACCGATGCGGAAACGAAGCAAACAGAACGTCACGTCGAACCGAATCACCGCCATGTCGTTCTCTACGCGGCCAGTTGCACGATGGTTGTCCCAAGCCGTCGGCCGTCGCCCCACTTCTGTCCCACCCCGACGCAGAGGCCCATCGCTGCGTGGGCTCGTCTTGCTGCTGGTTGCCAGCTCGCTGGTTTGGGGCTGCGATCGCTCGCCGCGTGCCGGAGACCCGGGCGGTGATCCCCCGCGGGAAACCACCTCAACGCCGGGCACCAAAACGCTGGCCAATCCGGTCGGTACGCTCAAGTTGTCGCTGCGGCGGCAACAGTGGGACCAGGCTTGGGAAGCGTCACAGATCATCCTCGCCCAAGCCGGTGTCAACCGAGCGGAATCGATCCAGGCAACCGATCCGGGACTGATGAAAATCGAGCCGGACACCTTGGCGCTGATCGCGCAGGCCGCCCACCAGAGCGGGCATCCCGATCAGGCGGCCAACTTCTTGCGTTCGGCGTGTCAATCCGAGTCGTTCGCCAACCCCAGTCGTGTCCGCCAGACCATGATCGCGATGATCGGGCTGGGACAATACCACGACGGGTTGGATTTTTTGGAACAGGCCCTCCACGCTCAGCCCGATCAACACGAAACCCGCCGCTGGCTATTCGATTTCTACATCGGCGCCGATGATCGCGTTTCGGCGCTTCGACACGGGCAAACCCTGGTGCTCGCGCGGCGGTTCGACATCGCGATGCTGAAGGACTTGAGCAATACCGAACGACGAACGCTCGACGCCGACCCGTTGGACCAGATGGTCACCCGCAACCCCGACGACAAGCGACCGCTGTTGGGGGCGGCGAAGTCAAAGTTCGACGAAAGTAAATTCGACGAAGCGATCAAGTTGCTCCGCGAGATCGTCGCCGATCACCCTAATCACCATCCCTCGCAAGCTTTCTTGGGCCAGGCCCTGGCCGCGTCTCGGCGGTTCGAAGAACTGGCGTCCTGGGCCGCCGAGCAAACCGATGGGATTCAGGACTACCCGGCTTATTGGATTGCCCTGGGCGATTGGGCTCGGGCGAACGACGACGCTCCCGCGGCACTCCGGGCGTTTGCCCAAGCGGCCGTCTGTGGCGATCCCGAAGTCGTCCAGATCTGGACGCGGTTGGCGACCCTGCTGCCCGAGTTTGCCGCCCAAAACCCCGACGTCAGCGACCAGATGGTCACGATCGTCAATGATCGCGCCCAACAGTTGACGCGATTTCACCAGTTGAAAGATCGCTTCACGCGGACCGGCGAAATTTCAAGGGCGATCGCGTTGGAGATTGCCCAGTCGCTGGAAAAACTCGGGCGGCTCTGGGAGGCCGAAGCCTGGTCGGCGATCGCGACCACGTTACCCGAAGACGACTCGGTTGACGTCGCCGGATTTCGCGACGAGCTGGTTCAGCGCTTGAAACCAGGCACGCCCTGGCGGGTGCCCGAGGCCCTGCCCGATTTCGACGTGCTGTTTGCTCGACTGCCACTGCCGAGTATCGAAAAGGTGGTTTCGACGAACGATCCGAGCGAACAAACGATCCGCCGCGACGGAGCGGTCGCCGGTGAAGTTGCCGAACAAACCGGTGTGGCGGTCGACTGGAAAATCGCAGACGAAGCGGTGCAGCGCGGATTGACGTTTTGGGGGCGGACCAGCGAGACGCTCGACAAGCCGGGAATCATGCTCTACCAGACGCTCGGTTGTGGTGGCGGAACGATCGATTTTGATTTGGATGGCTGGAGCGATCTGTATCTGGTGGCCGCCGGTGGAACGCCGCCCGGACAAGATTCCGATGCCAACGAGCTGTTCCGAAACCTGGACGGACAATTCCGGCCCGTCGGCGAAATCGCACAAACCGGCGACAAGGGATTCGGACAAGGCGTCGCGGTCGGAGATGTCAACGAAGATGGATTTCCCGATCTGTTGGTGCTCAATTACGGCCCCAACCGTTTGTACGTCAACAACGGTGACGGAACCTTTCGGGATGCCAGTGACCAAATGCCAGCGGGCGACGCTGACGAATGGTCCTCCAGCGGCGCGATCGCGGATCTCGACCACGATGGCTTGGCGGATCTCGTCGTCGTCAACTACTGCGCCACCCTGGGCCCGGTCACGCGAGGCTGTCCGATGGCCGGCTCCACGGTGATGCGATCCTGCTCCCCGATGTTGTTTCCAGCCATGCCGGATCGCTTTTTGCGTTCCAGCGGCGACGGAACGTTTTCCGACACGACCGAAACCTGGGGCGCGATCACGGATTCGCCCGGGCGTGGACTGGGAATCGTCGTCGGCGACTTGGATGGCCGGCTCGGCAATGAAGTGTTTGTGGCCAACGACATGACCAACAATCACTACTGGAGTCGCGTGGCGGGCGAATCGAACGACACCCAACTCGCCTTGTCTGAGTCGGCCATGCTGCGTGGAATCGGCGGCGACGACCGAGGGATCCCGCAAGGTTCGATGGGGATCGCCACCGGAGACTTTGACCGAGACGGCGACGTTGACTTGTACGTCACGAATTTCGACAAAGAATACAACACGCTGCACACGCAATCCTCTTCGGGCATCTGGCAAGATCGCACCGGACCGCTGGGACTGGTCGAGGCCACACGTCCGCTGGTCGCATTTGGCACCGAAGCGATCGACCTGGACAACAGCGGCGACGCGGAGATTGTCGTCACCAATGGGCACGTCGACCTGTTCTCACGAGGCGACGAGAAAGCGATGTATGACCAGCCAATGCAGATCTTCCAACGATCCGCGACAGGCCGCTATCGCAGCGTGTCGGTCGGAACACTGGGGCCGTACTTCCAGAACAACCACGTCGGCCGCGGCTTGTGGACGATTGACGCCAACCGCGACGGACAAGTCGACTTCGTGGTCACGCACCAAACCGAACCGACGGCGCTGATGATCAATCGCACCGAGAACAGCGGCAACTGGATACGTCTGGACTTGAAAGGCCGCACGTCCTCCCGCGACGCGATCGGTAGCACCCTCCGCGTCGAAACCAGCCAGGGGACACACACCGGGTTCCTGGTCGCCGGTGACGGATATCAATGCAGTAACGAACGCGTGTTGCACTTCGGTTTGGGCGACCTGGACGACGCGTCGGTGACCGTCTCGGTGACTTGGCCGACCGGAAAAACCGAGCGATTCACGCAGCTCCCCACACGAACACAATCCGTGATCGTCGAATCGAACTAACCAGTGGCGTAAGCGTCCAGCTTGCGATTCTCCTGCATCCTTGATGCTTCATTCCTAAGATTCATTCTAGACGAAGAACTCCAGGCCATTTTGCCGGGCTAATCATCGAAACATTCTACCCACGGATGGCAGCGCGAACCCACGGATTTTTGGCACCCTGTCATCCGTGGGTTCGCGCTGCCATCCGTGGGCTCAATGGTCCGTTCAACGCTCCGCAAGTTACAGACTGACACCGATTCTGCTCGACAAACGCGACCTTAGGGTTCACTCTGGATGAAGCATGAAGGTAAAGGGGCGGGTCGGAAGCTGGGGCTTCCGGAGAGGCAAGCTGGAAGCTTACCCCACTGCAGGGCAAGCTAGGACTCGAGTTCTTTTAGGCGGGCTTCCAGGTCGTCGATTCGTTCGGTGACGGCGTCCAATCGCGCGATCAGCTGATCGATGACATTCTTGCTGGTGTCGGGGACCGCCGCCGACTTCGCCGCCTGCTTTTCGACACGGGCTTCTAAGTACTGGCGTTCTTGGGGCGGATAAAGTTTGTGGGCAAAGGTCTGCCCACGGCCGGGAGGCGTCAACGCTTCCACCAGGTCCTTGTCGGCCAGCGATTTCAAAACGGTTTTGACCGAGTCGAGATCGGGCAGGCTGCACATCCGCGACGCCCGAGTACGGATCTCGCCGATCGTTTGAGGTCCGCGGAGCAGCAATTCGGTCAACACGGCGGCCTGCGGATTGTCCAGGTCCAACCAATCGTAGGCGGCATGACGATACTTGGTGACCC
This sequence comes from Phycisphaera sp. RhM, assembly GCA_033042175.1. Classification (GTDB taxonomy): domain Bacteria; phylum Planctomycetota; class Planctomycetia; order Pirellulales; family Pirellulaceae; genus Stieleria. The sequence goes on along the minus strand of WCIL01000005.1, from coordinate 59,312 downwards.
GTCCGCTGCCCTGGATCTCCCGCGCCGCCCCGACGCCCCGCAACTCGTCCAGCGCCAACAGCACGTCGTCTTCGTCGAGCTGCATTTGCGGGGAACGATTCGATTTTTGGTTGCAACCGCTGATGATCGCCGCGGCGGACATCGGATAGTTGTCCGGAGTCGTTTTGGCTTTCTCCACCAACACACCCAGCACGCGGCGGGCATTGGCGGACAAGGGCACAACCGGCTTGGCATCTTCGCCGTCGTTTTCAGACATGGATCACTAAAAGGGGAAGGGAAGGAGGCAAGTCAAACACGGCACGGACGATTCATCCGCGCGCCCCGGCGCCGTGGTTTCGCGACCGAGGCCTGTAGTTTAACGCCCCGAACGCCCTTCGTCAGTCGGCATCATTCGGTGCCGATTCCGCCTGCGGTCGCCCAGTAGCCGCCTCGGGAATGATCGAACCGCAGCTTGGCACCGCGAAACGATTCGTCAAACCCGTTGTCGGCATCGTAAACCTTGTGCCCGCCGACGAAGGTCGCGACCGGCCAGCCCGTCAACGTGACCGAGTCCCACGGCGACCATTTGGATTTGGTGTGTTGCTCGGCATCGCGAATCGTCTTTTGTTTGTGCAGATCCACCAGCACCAGATCCGCATCGTATCCCTTTTCGATCCGGCCCTTGCCCACAATCCCCCAGACGCGCGCCGGGGCATCGCACATCCACGACGCGACTTGGTTGATGCTGCATCGTCCCTGGGTGACTTGATCGAGCATCAACGCCAAACTGTTTTCGACGGCCGGTAATCCCGAGGGGCTATTGGGGTACTGCGCCGCTTTTTCTTCCAACGTGTGCGGGGCGTGGTCGGTCGCGATGACCTGGATCGTCTGGTCCAGCAGTGCCTGGAACAGTCGGCGATTGTCGTCGGACGATTTGATCGAGGGATTCATTTGGATCCGAGTTCCCAGGCGGGGGTAATCGTCGACATTGAAAAAGATGTGGTGCAGGCAGACTTCGGCGGTGATGTACGGCGCGGGATCGGCCAGGATTTCCAGTTCGGCGGCGGTGGAGACATGCAAGACGTGAAAGCGATGTTTGTATCGGCGGGCCAAATCGGTCGCCCGCCGAGTCGCGATCACGGCGGCCTGGACGTCCCGGATGCGTGAATGGTCGGCCACATCGGTGGTACCGGCCAATCGAGCCGCATTGGCGCGAACCGTTTGTTCGTCTTCGCAGTGGGCGCAGATCGGCAGTGTCGTTTCGGCAAAGATCCGCTCCAACGCTTCTTGTTCATCGACCAACAAGTTGCCGGTGCTGCTGCCGATAAAGATTTTGATTCCGGGGACATCGGTCACCTTGGCCAACTCGGCGGAGTTGCCGGGGGTCGCTCCGATGTAAAAGCCATAATTGACCAATGACTTTTCCGCGCCGAGTTGCTCTTTGGCACGGACACCCTCGAGCGTCACTGCCGGCGGTTTGGTGTTGGGCATTTCCAAGAACGACGTGACGCCACCGGCGGCACAGGCATGGCTGGCGGTCGACAGGTCTTCTTTGTGCGTCAGTCCGGGTTCGCGAAAGTGAACCTGGTCATCGATCACGCCCGGCATCAAGTGCAATCCCGCACAATCGACCACGTTGTCGGCCGCAGCGTCGGCGGACGCCGCCATATCCAAGATCTTGCCGTCTTCGATCAGAACGGAACTCTCGGTGACCGTGTCGGCCAGCACAACGGATGCATTTCGAAACAGGGTGCGGGGCATCGAATCGTCCAATTATCGCGGCGGAAAAAGAGAGGGTCGCAGTCGCCCAATCAAGGCAGAATCATCCAGGAGGGCGACGGCGGTTTCAACCATCACCCCCTGTCAATCGTATCGGTCGAAGCGTCTGACGCGAAGAGGCCGCCAGAGTTGGACGACCTGCCAACCAGAGCACGGGAAAAATCCGGACTGCCGCCCCGAAGCGTGCCGGCATCGCGTTTCGATCGACTATCCTGGGCTGCGAGTCGGCGGTGTGCCGGACGGATCCCCTGGCATCCGTGTGGCACGCCAGGCGATCGGGGGCCGGAATCTCACCCAACATTCAGCCGACCCGACGAACCGCAACAAGGTTTCGGGCCGCGATGAAGCAACAAAGCACTTTTCATCACCCATGAATCCGATCCCGTCGACACCCGACCGCCTGGAGATCCGCTCGTTCCGACCAAAACGGTTCCAGCCTTGCCGTGGCGGGTCAGTCCGCCGTGTGGGTTTGCAACTTGCCCTCGTGCTGCTGCACGGGCTCCTGCTTTCGGCCACCGGCTCGGCGCACACGACCGGTGAGACCTACGTTTGGCTGAATGTCGAAGAGGATCGATTGACCGGTCGCGTCGAAATCAATTTGAATGACTTGCGCGATAAATTGGGAATCGACGTTCCGCCGGCTGGTGATTCCACAGCCGGTGAGGTGACAGCGGAATCCGCGGCCGCGGACGATCGCATGACGAGCCTTCAAGAAACTCAGCCACTGGTGCTGGATTATCTGCGCCGACACTACGGCATTTCGGTCGATTCGAAACCTGTTCCGATCCAATACATCGATTTGCGGATTCTGGACCTGCCGGACGACGAAGGAAGCTATGCCCAATATGTTTACCAAACCCCCGTCGGTCCGATTCCGGATGTGATCACGATTCGCAACAGCCTGTTTGTGGAAGATGACTTTACCCACCGAAGTCTGGTTTGCATCGAACGAAACAAGAAAAGCGGTCAGGAGTTCGAAGGCGAGTTCACCGCGATGGTGTTCGGGGCGCACAACCCGGTCCAAGAGCTTGATTTGAATCACATCGACCTGTTGCTTCGCCCTCGCGATTTCGTTTGGCAGGGTGTGTTGCACATCTGGATCGGCATCGACCACATCCTGTTTATCGTCGCATTGCTGCTGCCGGCGGTCTTGGTCCGTCAAGAAGGCAAGTGGGTCCCGGTGCCGAGTTTCAGGCAAGCGTTTTTGAACATCGTCAAGATCGTCACGCTGTTTACCGTCGCGCATTCGATCACGCTCAGCTTGGCCTCGCTCGGTGTGATCGACCTGCCTTCGCGATGGGTCGAATCACTGATCGCCTTGTCGATCGTATTGGTGGCGGTCAATACGATTCGCCCCCGATTCAATGACAAGACCTGGCTGATCATCTTTGGGTTCGGCCTGTTCCACGGCATGGGGTTCGCTTCGGTGATGAGCGAATTGCCGTTTCGCATGATTCATCTGGTCAAAGTGCTCATCGGGTTCAACCTGGGCGTCGAACTCGGGCAGTTGGCAATCGTTGCGGTGGTGTTTCCACTGATTTTCCTGCTGCGGAAACGGGAACTTTATCAGCGTGTCGTGCTGATCGGAGGGTCCGTGGTGATCGGCTTGATCGCCAGTTACTGGTTCGTCGAACGGGCATTCACATGATAAAAAAACACTTCCTGATGGTGCCCCATCATCGCCACGTCACCCCTACCGCAATGCACGGCGAAATCGAAGGTCCGCACCGTGATCTGTTTCACCGTGACGGGCACCTGAAACGTTTCGCGCCGCCCCAACCATCGAATGCTCTCAGGTCACCGCTATGAATTTTGATTGGAGCGAAGCACAACTCGCCTATCGCGACCGGATGCAAACGTTCGCACTCAAGCATCTGAGCGACGATGTGATCGACAGAGACGAACGGAGCGAGTTCGCCGAAGACCTTTGGCAGCGGGCTGCCGAGTTTGGCATCCAGGGCCTGTACATTCCGACCGAATATGGCGGTCGAGCTTCGGCCGATATTCAAACCGCGATGCTGGCCATGGAAGCGCTCGGCTACGGCTGCAGCGACGGCGGTTTGCTGCTGGCGCTGAACGCGCAGATGTGGGCCGTTCAGCTGCCGATCTTGCACTTCGGCAGCGAGTTTCAAAAAGAACGCTTTCTGCCAAAACTTTGCGACGGCACTTGGAAAGGGGCGCATGGGATCACCGAACCGAGTACCGGTAGCGACGTCTTTCATCTGAAAACGACGGCGCAGAAAGTCGACGGCGGCTACGTGCTCAACGGCAGCAAGTGCATGGTCACGCTCGCACCGATCTGCGACGTGGCGCTCGTCGTGGCAAGTACGAATCCGGCAAAGGGCAAATGGGGGCTGTCCACGTTTTTGGTCGAAGCGGAACAGCAGGGATTTCGCCGCGGCGCGAATCATCTGAAAATGGGCCTTCGGACCGTCCCGATCGGCGAACTGCATCTGAACGACTGCTTTGTCCCCGAATCGCATCGACTCGGCAAGGAAGGTGGCGGATTCGCCACGTTCAATCATTCGCTGGAATTCGAACGCTGCTGCATCTTGGCCAGCCAAGTCGGCGCCATGCAGCGCCAATTGGAAACGTGCGTCCGGTATGCCAAAGAGCGTTCCCAATTCGGCCAACCGATCGGGAAATTCCAGTCGATCTCCAATCGAATCGCGGACATGAAAGTTCGTTTGGAAACGTCAAAGCTGATGCTCTACAAGGTCGCGTGGCTGAAGAGCCAGGGGAAATCGGCGATGATGGACGCCGCCATTTTGAAACTGTTCCTAAGTGAATGCTACGCACAGTCCAGCGAAGACGCGGTGCGGATTCATGGCGGGCGAGGCTACCTGTGTGAAAATGGGATCGATCGAGATTGGCGTGACGCGATCGGCGGCGTCTTGTACGCCGGCACGTCGGACATCCAACGCAACATCATTGCGGGACTGCTTGGAGTTTGACGATGGCGGATCTGCTACACGAAAATCTAACACGTTCGGCGTCTAAGACACCCGACCAAGTGGCATTTCACTGCGGCAACAACTCCGTCACGTACGCCGAACTGGACGACCGTTCGTCTCGGCTCGCGACCGTTCTCCGTGATCAGGGCGTGCGGCCCGGTGACCGCGTCGCGGTGCGTCTTCCCGCCGGCGTTGAAACGCCGATCAGTGTGTATGGGGCGATGAAAGCCGGCGCGGCCATGGTACCGGTGGATCCCTTGGCTCCGCCGTCTCGGCTGTGCAGCATCCTGCAGAGCGGCCAGATCCGTCATCTCATCACGACCAAGCTGGTTGAATCGGCACTGGACGAACTCGATCGCTGTGCCACACCACTGCAACACGTGATCGGCGTCGAATGTGCGGATTGGCCGACCGTCGAATTCACCCCCTGGTCGGCCCTCGATGCGGTCGCCCCCATCGATCCGATTCCGATAGACCGGACGCAGCCCGCTTACGTGATCTTTACCTCCGGTTCGACGGGGACACCGAAGGGCATTGTGCATTCGCATTACAGCGGCAACAGTTACGCCCATCTGTCGGTCAAGACCTATGGCGTCAGCGGCGACGACCGAATCGCGAATCTGTCGCCGCTGCACTTTGACATGTCGACCTTCGGTTACTATTCGGCGGTGATGGGCGGAGCGACGACGGTGCTGATCCCTCCCTCCTACAGCATGTTGCCGGCCAGTCTCTCCGCGTTGATCGAGTCGCAGCGAATCACGATCTGGTATTCGGTGCCCTTCGCGTTGGTCCAATTGCTTCAGCGAGGCGTCCCCGAACAACGGGACCTGTCCAGTGTTCGCTGGATCCTGTACGGCGGTGAACCACTCGCCCCGCGGCACGCACAGCAGTTGCGACGCCTGATGCCCGACGCGTGGATCAGCAACGTCTACGGTCCCGCGGAAGTGAATCAGTGCACCTACTATCACATCGCGCCCACGTCTCAGGGCGGACCGAAGGAACTTTCCGAACGGCCGATTCCGATCGGAACGCTCTGGGAACAGACCGAAGGCTTGATTCTCGATCCGCTGGATCAAGTCATGCCGGGAACGGGGGTCGGCGAACTGCTCGTTCATTCCTCCACCATGATGACCCGTTACTGGCATCTCGGGTGTGACGACCCGGTCACGTTTTACTTTGATCTAGGCAGCGGAAAACGTTTCTATCGGACGGGCGATCTGGTACGCCGCGGGGACGACGGCGAACTGGAGTTCTTGGGCAGGGTCGATCGCCAGGTCAAAGTCCGAGGCTACCGGATCGAACTCGACGAGGTCGAACATGCGATTGCAAAACATCCCTCGGTCGTCGAAGCCGCCGCCTTCTGCGTCTCAGTGAATGAAACCGGTCGCTTGCTCGCCGCGGTGACGTTGCAGGATTCGAGTCGATCCGAAACGAGTGACCTAAAAAAGCAGTTGGCAGAACAGCTGCCGCCTTATGCGGTCCCGGAGCAGCTTTTCGTCCGAGACGCATTTCCGCGGACGACCAGCGGAAAAATCGACCGTTTGAAACTGCAGCTGGAATACAACGCGTTCCCCGATTCGACCACGGACCGCGGCGTGACGCCGGATCCCGGCGGCAGATCGGTTGCCCCCAGACAAACACCGCGATGACGTAATGGCAATGCTTTTCTTTCGCTCCTTCATTCCCGCACCACGTAAGCGACGATGACCGACACCGACCCGATGCCGAAGCTCATGTCTTTCATCCAGCATGAACTGATGGGCAATCAAGCGGATCCGATTTCCAAAGACGACGACTTGCTCGGTGGGGGTCACATCGATTCGATGGGAATTATGCGGCTGGTCGCGTTTCTTGAAACGGAATTCGGCGTCTCGGTTCCACCGGAGGACGTGACGATCGAAAACTTCGAAACGCCACAGACCATCGCAGACTATGTCCAAGCCGCACGCCGGGGCAGGAGCTAATTTGATTCATGCCGGCGACCGCAACCTCGCATCAACCGACAGACGCCGATTCGACAGCCGCGACCGGTTCTTGGCGTATGACACTCGGCGCCGGCATGAATTCGGCTGCGGAAGGTTTTCGTCGACGCCCCGATTCGGCACGCTGGTTTTTGTCGGCGATCGCATTCCTGTTGGAGGCGATATCGATCGGACTGATGCGTCGACGTGATGTCGCGGACATGGTTGATAAAACCTACGCCTCACGGCCGGAGTTTTATGATCCGGATCGCTATCAGTTGCCGCACGAATCCCGCATGTTGCCAACTCTGTTGAAACATCGATCCTTCTGCCGACTGCTCGACGCGTTCTGCGGTCAAGGCAGAGAAGCCAAATGGTTTGCCGATGCCGGCTATCAGGTCACCGCCATCGACCGCTTGGATTGGATGATCGATCGTGCAAAACGCTACGCCGTCGACGCCGGTTTCTCGGCCGATTTCATCACAGAGGATTTCGATACCTTTGATCCTGCCGAAGCTTTCGAGGTCGTCTACACGTCGTGTTGGATGTATTCCACCGTGCAGGGCGTCGACCGGCGACGCGAATTCCTGGATCAATGCGGTCGTCTGTGCAGCGAAGATGGAGTGGCCGTTGTTTCGTACGTCAATCAGCGGGCAAGTTCCCAAACGGGGGCTTGGGTTCGATTTGGAATCGCAAAGACGGTGGCTTGGTTGACGGCGGGAAATGTCCGAACCGAATTCGGCGAGCGAATTTACACGGGATTGTTCTGGCATCACTTGTCCGATGCAACCGTTCGTCGCGAAGTCGAGGCGGCGGGGTGGCAAATCGCAGAGCTCGTTGCGGGAAGCGGGATGGATCCGACGTTCCTGTTTCTCACGCGCCGCCGGGGAGACACACCGCGATGAGCCCATCATTCGCCGGCAACCAGCAATTGATCTGGATCGGCCAACAACTGCAGCCAGATGTCCCTCTGTACGAAGTGCCCTATCGTTACACGATTCACGGCCGCGTCGATCCGCACCGCTTCGCCGACGCGCTGCGACAGTTGGTCAGCCGTAGCGAAGTGCTTCGAACCGTCGCCACTGATGATCAATGGACACAGTCAGCCGTCAGAGCGGTGCGCGAGGTGGAGTGCCGTGTCGTCGATGTTTCGTCCGCACCCGATCCACAGGCCGACGCCGATCGAATCGTCAACGAACGACTTGCCGGTCGCTTCGATCACACCCGGTCGCTCTGTGACGCGATGCTCATTCGATTGGCCGCTGACGAGTGGGAATTCTATCTGACGATTCACCATGCGTTGACCGATGCGTTTGCCGGACGGGCGATTCTGGCAACGTTGGCGAGGTTTTATGAAACAGACGCAAGTGATCCCGCGAAATTGGATGTCCCCGACTATCGGCAGTACATCGATTGGCAGGCTCGCCACACTCCCGACGATTCCGTCGCCCGGCAAACGGCATGGTTTGCCGAACGCAGCGACGCATCGCCGGGAACTCGATTCTATTCCGCCGGCCGCCAATCGGTCTCGGCGCGACAGACCCGAGTCACCGTGCGGTTGAACGACGGGGAGAATCAAGCGATTGCAGCCTCGGTGATGGCGTCTCCATTTCGTCAAATCACGGCACCACTGAGCCATTTCAATCTGTTTGCCACGACCCTGATCGCGTGGCTCAGCCGACTCGAACAACAGGAGAGCATTTGCATCGGAGCAACAACGCACGGCCGCTCCACCGCGGCATTGCGAGAAACGATCGGATTGTTCATGCAACTGCTTCCCTTCCGCGTCTCGGTCGACTCAACGGAGACGTTTGCAGATCTCTCGCGAAAGGTGGCGGCCGAGTCGATGGGATTTCTCTGCAACGCGATGCCGGGCGTCATGACGTCCGAATCGCAGCGAGCCTTCGACGTCGCGCTCAACGTGATTGACTTGGCGGTGGACGATTTTTGCGGCATGCCAACCTCGATGCGGTGGTTGCACAACGGATACGGAGATCCCCAACGCAGACTGACCGTCTCCGCCCATCCGCTCGATGGCGATCGATGGGAATTGCTGTTCGACTTCAGCGACGACGTCTTTTCGGCAGACGATCGTCAACGTGCGGTGCAGCATTTCCGCAGCACGCTGATGGCGATCAGTGCTTCCCCGACGACTCGAATTGCCGACTATGACTTGCTCACCTATTCAGAGCGTGCGTTCCTGGCCAAACATGGCGGCATCGCTTCGACGGTGGAACACGTCGACCTCTGGCAAACGTTCTGCAATCAATGCGAGCGAGTGCATGACGCGATCGCCGTGGATGGTCCCGCGATCCAACTGAGCTATGACGGGCTGCGGCAGATGGCCCAAGACCTGGCCGAACGAATCGAGGATTCCGGTTTCGGCGAATTGGTTCCGCTACTTTGTCGGCGTGATGAAAAAGCCGTCATCGCGATGATGGGGGTCCTGGCAAGCGGACGTTGTTTCCTGATCGTCGACGCGGAAACCCCTCCCGAACGTGCGAGACAACTGCTGTTACAGTCGGGCGTTTCACAGATGATCGATGCGACTGGGGATTCCATTTCGATCGTCCCCATCGCATTGCCCCAAGCATCGACTTGTGATTTGGCGCAAGACGCGTGTTATGTGCTGTTCACCTCAGGTTCGACCGGCCAACCACAGGGCGTCGTCGTCCGCCATGAATCGGTTTGGAATCTGTTGAGTGCATTTGAAACGATGGCGCCTTTGAAGAGGGATTGTCGTTGCGCGTGGTGGACCAACATCGGTTTCGATGTCGCAATGTACGAAGTTTTCTCAGCGTTGCTGTTCGGCAGAACCCTATGCATTCCCAGCGACACGCAACGCCTCAGTGCCGATGAGATGCTGGAGTGGATGCGCGCGATGCAGATCGACAGCGCGTACTTGCCGCCGTATTTCTTGGAGGAGACCGATCGGCAGCTGGCCAATGGTCGATCGCTCGATCTGAAACGTCTGCTGGTCGGCGTCGAACCGATTCCGCAGCGACTGCTCGCCTCGATCGCCGACCGATCGCCCGATTTGCATTTGATCAACGGGTACGGGCCGACCGAGACCACCATTTGCGCGACGCTGCACCCCGTCGACCGACTCGATCGCTCCTCCGGTCCGGCGAGTATCGGCAGACCCGTTGCCGGAAACTCGATCCTAATCGTCGACTCGGTCGGCCGACAGGTTCCGCCCGGGGTGTCCGGTGAGTTGTGGATCAGCGGCGCGGGACTGGCCAACGGATACCTCGCCAATCCGGACCTGACACGTCAACGATTCGTCACGCGACCGGCAACCGGCGATGACGTCGTCTGGTATCGCAGCGGAGATCGCGTTCGGATGCGCGACGATGGTGCGTTAGAATTTCTTGGACGGATCGATGATCAACTGAAACTATCCGGTGTGCGGATCGAACCGGCAGAAATCACTGCGGCGATCCGACAATGCGATGGCGTGCACGACTGCCTCGTGCTGCCGCAGATGCGCAATGGGCGGGCCGAGCGGTTGGTCGCGTTGATCGAAGGCGATTCGGCGATCGACGTTGACCGGATTCGGCGGCACCTCCGCTCGCGTTTTGCCGCCGCGATGGTGCCGTCACGATTCATCGTCCAGCCGCGATTCCCTCGGACCATCAATGGAAAGATCGACCGAAAGCAAATCGAAGCGATCCTGGAGCGGCAACGATCCGCTGACGCCGCCCAGACGTCAGCGACGATCACGGCACCAAAGAACGCCATCGAGTTCACGCTCGTCAGCCTCATCGCTGCGACACTCGATCTGACGTCGGTGGGGACCGACGCTGACTTCTTTGAATTGGGCGGCTCGTCTCTCGATGCGATGCGGTTCGTCTCGCGGGCCAACGAGCTGGGGATTTCAATCACGATCCAAGATCTTCTTCGGCACCGTGACGCGAAAACGTTGGCCAGCTTGCAAACGCCCGTCCTCGACTTTCCTGTTCAATCCCGATCCGCAGCCACACCGGTTGCGGAATTCTCATCCGGTCAACGGGCAATCTGGTACCACTGGCACTCCAACCGGCAATCGCCTGCCTATCAGTATCAAGTCGTCTGGAAAGCCACCGGCCGAATCGATCCGGCACTCGTTCGACGTTGTCTGACAGAATTAATTCGTCAACATCCGGCGCTCCGCACGACCGTCGATGTACAAGACGGCGCCCCGGTCCCGTGGGTGCACGATGACTTGCCCCTTGCCTGGACGCTCTGGGACCACGATGCGACGAACGAAGCGATCGTGGCCGAAGGCCGGCGTCCGTTCGATCTGGCAAACGATGGACCGCTGCGTGCACTGTTGGTGCGGTCCCACAATCACGGCGACACGTTGGCCATCACGGTTCACCACATCGCCGTCGACCAACACAGCATCCAACTGCTGATGAACCAATTCGCCCAACACTACCGCCACCCCGAAAAAGGGGAAGGGGGTCTTTTTGGGGCCGCGGCATCCATTCCACGCGTGGCCGAACCTGAAACAAGCGTTGCGTCGCCTTTGTCGTGGTGGGCGGAACGACTGGACGGGTGCGATCGGGCGATCGCGTTGCCGTTTGATTTTGAACCGTCCGCGGCGGGCTCTGAGGCCGGCGAGCTGTTTCGATTTTCCTTGTCCGATCATCTCAGTGCGGCGATCCGTCGATCAGCGTCCGCATGCGGCGTCTCAGTCGGGATGTATTTGTTGGCCGCCTATTCGGTCTTGCTTTCGCGCTATTCGGCGACGGAGAACTTTGTGATCGGGATGCCGGTCAGCCGTCGCAGCAACTGGAGTTTGGAAGACGGGGAAGTCGGCTTCTTGATCGAAGCTCTGCCGTTCGCCTGTCGCATCCGACACGACGCGGCGTTTGACGAATTGGCCGGGCAGATCAGCCATGATTTCGCGGACTTGTTGACGCATCGTCAGGCGACGCACCAGGAGCTCTCCGAGCAGTTTGGAAGCTTGTTTGACACGATGTTTGTTCCGCAGCAAACGCTCGCGCCGCTGGAACTCGGCGACGGTTTGACATTGATCCCCGAAGTCTCGGACCTGGGCGTGGCGAAATTTGACCTGACCTGGTTCGCCGCTGACGCGCGTCCCCAGATCGAGTGCGCGATCGAGTTTCGCACCAATCGTTTGAAGCGGGAAACCATCGAGTTGATGTCACGGCATTGGCGATCGCTGCTCGAACAGCTCGCGCGTGATCCGAGCCAAAGGGTGGGTCAAGTCGACTTTAGCAGCGACATCGATCACGCCGCGATGAAGGCGTTGGCTGGGCATCACGATTCCGCTGCGATCGTTCCAGACGGCCAGACGGTGATCGAACTGATCCATCGCCGCGCCCGCGAAACGCCCGACGCGGTCGCAGTGGTATGTGGCGACGAGTCGATTCGATACCGCGACTTGGTCGATCGGAGCGGCAAGCTGGCGGAGAGGCTGCGTGAGGCAGGTGTTGGACCGAACATCGCGGTCGCCGTGTGTCACTCACGATCGGTCGAGATGGTCGTCGGTATCTTCGGGATTCTGCAAGCTGGCGGTGCCTACGTGCCCTTTGATCCAGACCTGCCCTTGGAACGCCTGCGTCAACTTTCCGCGCGTGTCGGCACCCGCGTCGCAGTCGGAAATCGATCTGGCCTGGGCGGCGTTTTCCAAACGGTGATTGATCCGCACGACCCGCCGTGGACCGGAGACCCAAACGGCGCGCCGATGGATGCGTCTGCGGGCCAGACATTGGCCTACATCCTGCATACCTCCGGTTCCACCGGACAACCCAAGGGCGTGGAAATCACGCATGATGCATTGCTGCGTTCGACCTTGGCTCGCAAGTCGTTCTATCCAACGGCTCCGCAGCGATACTTGATGGTGTCACCGATTTGGTTTGACAGTTCCGTTGCTGGAATCTTTTGGACGCTTTGTGACGGAGGACAATTGATTCTGCCGCAAGATCAAGACTTGCAAGATGTCCAGCGGTTGGCAGCGTTGATTGATCGACAACAAGTGACCGAGACGCTGGTTCTTCCCTCGCTCTATCGGGTGCTCGTTAAGCACGCGAACCCGACGTTGCTACAGACACTCGAGCGAGTCATCCTGGCGGGCGAATCCTGTACGCGGTCCTTGGTCCGACAGCACTTTGGGGCCTTGCCGAGCACACGCCTGTTCAATGAGTATGGTCCGACCGAGGCCTCGGTTTGGTCGACGGTTGCTGAACTGAAGCCGACCGACGACATGATTTCGATCGGGCGCAGTGTCGAGGGAACTCCCGTTTGCCTGCTCGATCAAAACGGTGCGTCGGTCCCGATCGGATGCGTCGGCGAAGTCCATCTCGGTGGTCCGCGACTTGCAAATGGGTACCACGCGGATCGCGAACTCACGCATCAAAAGTTTATTTCTGATCCGCGTTCGGGCAGTTGCGGGAGACTTTACCGGACGGGCGATTTGGCCCGCATGCGGCGCGACGGTTCGTTGATCTTCTTGGGACGTCTGGACGAACAAATCAAAGTCAACGGCGTTCGTATCGAACCGGCCGAAATCGAGTCCGAATTGGTGGGCATCGACGGGGTTATAGACGCCGCCGTCATGGCGGTTCAGGGGAGCCCTGTCACCATTTCCGATCACCCCGACGCGATCGTCGCCGCGCTCAGCGAGTTGCCTGCCGAGGAAGCTCAGCGTTGGATCGATCGGGCGATGGAGATCGACGGCGGCGTTGCAGAAACACTCATGTATGAAGACGATCACGCTCGATGGTCCGTCGAAATCAAACAGGGTAATTTCATCGCGACACCACGAAAACGTCAGCGAACGTGGTTGCTCAACCAAATGCTTCGCGACTCCGCTGCCGATCTGGACGCATTGGACCACATCGCTCGGCATCTGGTTGCGGGAAGTGACGCGCCGCATCTGCCGCGTGACCTGTCGTCGGAGCGACTGACGGACCAAGAGATCATGGAAGACTGGCAATCACCACTAATGAAAGTGATGACGGAGTGGGCGACCGAGTCACATGGTGATGTCTTGGAAATCGGATTCGGGCGGGGCGCCGCGGCAACGATGATTCAGGAATCCGGGGTACGTTCACACACCGTTGTCGAAATGAATCCCCACAGCATCAACGATCACTTCGTGCCCTGGCGGAAACACTACCCAGATCCGAATATCCGCCTGATCCCCGGATCCTGGCAGGACAACATCGACAAGCTGGCCACCTATGACAGCGTCTTTTTCCACGCGTTTCCGATGAACGAGACGGAATTCGTTCAATATGTCGCCAACAGCGCGACGTTTGCAGAACATTTCTTCCCCGTTGCGTCACGGTTGCTACGCGACGGCGGTGTGTTCACGTATTTGACGACCGAGATTGATTCATTGAGCCGTCGGCATCAACGCAGTCTGCTGGAACATTTCAACGAGATTCAAATGAGGGTCCAGCCGCTTTCGATTCCCGAAGACACCAAAGATGCGTGGTGGGCCGACTCGATGGTCGTCGTGAGGGCGGTCAAATGAAACACCGCGAATCGATCGCCAAACGCGTCGATGCGTTGACTCCGCGACAACGACAATGGCTCGCCGATCAACTGAAGACGCGTGATGTGCGCGACACCGGTCACTCGTCGAAAGAATTGGTCGCTTGGGTGGTCACGGACTCAGATGGGATCAACGACCAAGAGCTACGTCGCCAGTTGCACCAACGATTACCAGCGGCGTTGATCCCCCGCCGCATCGTGCGACTCGATTCGATCCCCCGAACAGGCTCGGGAAAAGTCGATCGTCACCGACTGGCTTCGATGGACCTGGATGTTCCTCGGCTCGTCACAGAAACGAACGACAACCTGACCGATCACGAGCGGATTCTGGTTCGACTCTGTCGTCACTTGTTGCGTCTCGATCAGGTCTCGCCCCAGGACAACTTTTTTCATATCGGCGGTGATTCGCTGCTCAGCATTCGATTGATCTCGATGGCGCGTGAAGCGGGACTGGAAATTGAACCCAAAGATATCCTGGAGTGCAATTCGATTGCGGAGTTGGCGGCAGCGGCGGCGCATCGCTCGCGCGGCGAGGCATCGCCGCAGCAAGCACATGCCGGTTCGGTGATCTCCAATGTCAGGGCGGGGCAGCAAGCAGGATCGCTGTTGCTGGTCCACGAGGTCGGTGGACAGTGCCACTACGCCCACTATTTGGCCGCCGACTTGGCGCCCCAGCGAACGCTGTATGTCACCCAACAACCTGCACCGGGCGACAGCCCGTCGTCGATCGAAGCGTTAGCCAAACTGTATGTGGACGCGTGGGTCCGTGCCGAACCCGACGGACCACGTTGGGTCCTGGCGTTCTGCTGGGGCGGGTTATTGGGGTACGAGATCGCCAGGCAACTGAAGCAACTCGGCCAGTCGATCGATGCCCTGATGATTGTCGAATCGGGCACGGAAGCGGCCTACGTCCACGCGCCCAAATGGAACCGACACGTCGACCGGATCAAAGGGAATCTGGTCCGCGTGCGAAACCGTGTTCGTTCGTTGAACAGTCGTGAAGCCTTCGGGGAATTGATCCTGACACTCCACGCGAAACTGATGCGGCGTCGTCACGATCCGATCACGGCCGATGCCGGATTCCAATTTCGCGATGACGAAGGCGATCCCGAACAAATCCGCACCAACGTCCAAGCGTTCTTGGATTATGCGATCCAACCGGACGAACTGCCGCTGCATCTGTTCCGCGTGGCCGGCCCCAGCGGGCTGATCGGGACGCGCTACAGCGATCGTTCGCTCGGGTGGCGTTACTTGGTCGGAAAACATCTCTCGCTGCACTCGATCCCGGGGACACACAATACCTGCATGCAACCGCCCCACGTCGGCAAACTCGCCGACGCAATCAATCGCGTCATCAAAGGCTGACCTGTCTTTTCTCGCATCGTCATCGCCGATGCGGTATCCTTGAAGCGTTCAGAATTCTGACGCGTTCTCAACCCGGCGAGGTTTCGATGTTCAGGCGGTACGTTTCTCGGCGACTTGTCGTTTCGATGGGGTTGTTCTTGGCGATGGCGACGCTTCCCGACAGCACGTCGCTGGCGGCTTCGAATCAACCACCCGCCGGGATTCGCTTCGACGGGCTTGTCAGTGCCGATGAGCTTGAAACCTTGGTCGACAAGCCACTGGCGATCAAGCTGCGATCGGGACGTTTCATTGTCAAGGTGGTGCTGGACGAGTTGCAATTTGACCGCAAACAGAATGGATTGAAGTTTGTGAAGTACCGCAGCGAGACCGGCCGAACCAGCACGGTGAAAGTCGACGACATTTATCTGTTTTGGGTGGGTCCTCAGCGGTATCGTTTACGTTATTTCCCACCGACGCGTCAATTGTTTGTGATCAACGCGGCCGCCGCCGATGCCGCGGCGGAGAGCCGACTGGCGGCGCAGGGAAAACAGATCCGTGAGCAACCCGATGAAGAAGCACAAGCCGAAGCGACCGCCGAACACCTTCGCTTTTTAGAAGCCGCCGCCAAGACACTCAGCAGCGTCGGACAGTTTCATGTCGAAGAAACCGAATCGACATTGTTGTTTACCGACTATCCTCCCGCAGCCACTGCGGGGCTGCGCACATTCGTCGACAAATTAAATCGTCAGCTCAACCAGATGTTCGGGCTGCCCCAAAGCGATTCCATCTGGCGCGGCAAAGCCATCTTGGCTGTCTTCAGCACGCCGGCGCGTTTTGCCGCCTTCGAAGAACAAGTGATGAACAATCCCAACCACGGGGGACGGGCTGGCGTGCGGGGCGGTGCGAAACGGTTTCTGCAAACCGCGATCGCCAAGAACCTCGATGGCAACGTCGCGCGAGGATTGAGCTGGGGATACAGCCTGGGATTCGCCGGTCGTCTGCACTCCGATGCCAACACCGTGCCTTGGATGAACATGGGGATCGCCAACGCCGTCCAGTTCGCGATCATTCCCGACCGCAAACGCCAGTCGACTCAACGATCCAATGTCACGCGACAACTCCGCAACGCCGGTTCCATGCTGGGCTTGCTGGCGGCGACCAAACTGGACCAGGAACGTTGGCCGATGTGCGGCCAACTGGTTCAATTTTTGGTCCAATCCGACCCGATCGCCTTCAGCCAAATGTTTCGCGATGTCAAGTTGGGAGTCCCGATGGAGGAAGCATTGCAGCAGAACTTCGGGATGGACGAGGCGGCATTGGCGGCGCGTTTCGGTCAGTCGCTCGGCGTGCCCGGATTACGACCGTAGTCGCGGATGATGCCCAAGCACGTCGGTTGCGCGAGCACGTCAGTTGCCCGAGACGGATATGATTGGCCGGAACGGTTATGATTGGCCGGTGACGCGTCGATGCGTCGCGTAGGAATCCATCGCTTTGCACTGTTTTTGGAGAGACTTTCATGCCGCGCTGCCGTTGTTTTACCTTCCTGATCGCTCTAGGTTTTGCGCTGCCGATGCTGTCGGTTCACGCCGACCAACGCTACGTCTTGACCAGCACCGAGCAGAACGTCCACCGTGACAGTTGGAAACTCAGCGGTGGCAATTGGTCGGTCGAAAAGAAGACGTTGCACGGTGGCAAGCAAGAAGGTGTGGACCTGATCACGATCGACAATGGCGTGCTAGAGATCGACTTGATTCCCACGCGGGGGATGAGCGTTTACGAAGTCCGTTCGGGCGACATGCGTCTGGGCTGGGACTCGCCGGTCGAAGACATCGTGCATCCGGCGTTGATCGATTTGGAAAGCCGCGGCGGGCTCGGCTGGCTGGAAGGATTCAACGAGTGGATGGTTCGCTGCGGCCTCGAGTTTGCCGGCCATCCGGGAACAGATGAATTCGAGGACGGCGCGGGCGGTACCACAACGAGGGATCTGACACTGCACGGGAAAATCGGAAACATTCCGGCCAGCGAGGTCGAAGTCATCATTGATTCGGCCGCACCGCATCGCATCCGTGTCCGTGGCATCGTGTACGAAAAGTTCTTCTACGGACCGAAATTAAAATTGGTCACCGAGGTATCGGTCGTTCCCGGTCAAGACGGCTTTCGCATCGATGACACCGTCGAAAACTTGGGTGCCCAGGAACAGGAATTCCAAATCATCTATCACGCCAATTTTGGTGCCCCCTTGCTGGGCGCGGGCGCGACGGTGCATGCCGCGGTCAAGTCGCTGGCACCGATGGACGCCCACGCGGCCGAAAGCATCGACAGCTATGCGACCTATCTGCCGCCGACCGCTGGCTTTGTCGAACAAGTCTATCTGGTTGAACCGCTGACCGACGAGCACAACCGAACCGGCGCGGTACTGCACAACGCAGCCGCTGACCGTGCGGCGTCGATGCATTGGTCGGCCGAACAATTGCCCTACCTGACGATCTGGAAAAACACCGCGGCCACCGAAGACGGCTACGTGACGGGCATCGAACCGGCGACGGGCTATCCCTACAATCGCAAGGTCGAACGTGCCGCCGGACGTGTCCCCAAACTGTCGCCGGGCCAGAAACGGCAGTTCACACTGGACATCGGGTTGCACCGCGGAAAAGACAACGTCAAAGCCGCCGTGGAACAAATCCAATCGCTGCAGGGTGACCATCCAGTCGACGTCCAACGGGAACCGCCAAAACCATGAATCTTGTTCGCAACTTTTTGGATCATCGATTCGCCACCGCATTGCTGCTGGCCATGCTCGCTTCGACGTTGGCAGCTGCGGATGAACGCCCCAACGTGATTCTCTTTCTCGCCGACGATCTCGGTTGGAACGGCGTCCGATCCTTCGGCAGCGATTTTCACGAAACCCCAAACGTCGATGCGTTGGCGGCGCAGGGCATCCGATTCACCGATGCCTATTCGGCGTGCACCGTCTGCTCACCCAGTCGCGCGGCGATCATGACGGGAAAGTATCCCGCGCGTTTGCATCTGACCGATTTTATTGCCGGCCAAGCCGCCCCCTACGCCAAATTGTCCATTCCCGACTGGACGAAGTACCTGCCGCACAGCGAAGTCACGGTCGCCGAAGCGTTGAAGGCGGGGGGATACATGACCGCGCACGTCGGCAAATGGCATCTCAATCCCAAAGGCCGCGACGCGAATCGGTACCATCCGACCGATCATGGATTCGATGTCCAAGTCATGAAGCCGCCTGCCAAGGGGTACTTCATGACGCGACCGGCGGGATCGTTTCAGAAAGGCGATTTCACGACCGACTACTTCGCCGATGAAGCGTCCAAGCTCATCGATCGATGGAAGAACGAACGGTTCTTTCTGTACTTTGCCTTTGACGTCCCCCACACGCCGATCCAGGGCAAACAGCAACTGGTCGACGCGTTTGCCGCGAAAGTCGATTCGAACGCCATCCATCACAATCCTACCTACGCCGCGATGGTGCGCAGCATGGATGACGCCATCGGAACCGTACTGGATGCATTGAAACGCAACGGGATCGACGACGAGACAGTGGTCATCTTCACCAGCGACAACGGCGGGCTTTCACACAAGTTCCGAAAGCCCACGGGATTCACGAACAACGATCCGCTGCGGCGCGGCAAAGGTTCCGCGTATGAAGGTGGCACACGGGTGCCGATGGTCGTTCGTTGGCCGGGCGTGGCACCGGCAGGCACCACCTGCCGGGAACCGGTCATCGGCAACGACTTGTACCCCACCGTGTTGCAACTCGCCTCGGTCAGCGGTGACGCAAGTCACAACGCAGACGTCGATGGCCGCAGCCTGGTGCCGCTGTTTCGAGATCCCCAGGCGACGTTGGACCGCGAGGCGATCTATTGGCACTATCCGCACTACCACGCCGGCGGGTTCTCCTTGCCCGGGCAACCGAACAACGGGCCATACAGCGCGATTCGAGCTGGGAAATGGAAGTTGATCGAGTATTTCGAAGACGATCGCGTCGAGCTGTATGACCTGGAAAGCGACGTCGGAGAGTCCAACGATCTGGCGAGTCGAGAACCCCGCAAAGCCGCCGAATTACGATCACGGCTGCAAGCCTGGAGACGAAACGTCGACGCGCAAGTGCCGCAGCCCAACCCGAATCACGACCCGGTCAAAGCGGAACCTCGGTCTTAGGTCAAGATCTGACGGACGACGTGAGCCGGTTCTTCGACTCCGGTCAGTCGTTGATCAAGCCCTTGGAACTTGAAGGTCAGTTTTTCGTGGTCGATGCCCAGCTGATGCAAAATCGTGGCGTTCATGTCACGGATGTGCACGCCGGTGTTGTTCAGGATGTTGTAGCTGTGGTCGTCGGTCATGCCGTATTCGAATCCACGCTTGATGCCGGCACCGGCCATCCAGATCGTGAAGCAGCGGCCATGGTGGTCGCGTCCGTGGTTGTCGGCCGTCAATTTGCCTTGCGAGTAAATCGTGCGTCCGAACTCGCCGCCCCAAACCACCAGTGTGTCGTCCAACATGCCGCGTTGTTTCAGGTCCTTGATCAATGCCGCGGCGGGCTGATCGATGTCCTTGCACTGCTGTCGAAGTTTCGACGGCAGTGATCCGTGTTGATCCCAGCCGCGATGGAACAACTGGACATAGCGGACACCCTGCTGCACCATGCGACGGGCGAGCAGACAATTTCTGGCAAAGCTGCCGGGCTTTTGCACATCGTCGCCATACAGATCCAACACATGCTGGGGTTCTTGTTCGATCGCCATCAGATCCGGCACTTCGCTCTGCATGCGAAACGCCATTTCGTACTGCGAGATTCGGGCCTGTGTTTCCGGGTCGGCGAATTTGTCGTAGGTCACCTGATTGAGTTCGTTCAATCCGTCCAGCATGCTGCGTCGCGATTGGCGGTCGATCCCGGGCGGATTGTTCAGGTACAAGACCGGTTCACCACTGCTGCGCAGTTTGACGCCTTGGTGACGTGCCGGCAGAAACCCCGAGCCCCACAAGCGGTCGTAGAGTGCCTGCAATTGGCCGCGCCCCCGCGAAATCATCACGATGTAGGCGGGCATGTTGTCGTTTTCGCTACCCAGCCCGTAGCTGAGCCAGGAACCGAGCGCGGGTTTCCCTTGCTGTTGAACGCCGGTGTTGATGTAGGTGATCGCCGGATCATGATTGACCGCTTCGGTGTGCATCGATTTGATGATCGTGATGTCATCGACGATGCCCGACGTGTACGGCAAGATGTCTTTGTTGACCCAAGTCCCGTGCTGGCCGAAGCGTTCGAAATTGAACATCGGCGCGACGCATGGGAAAGTGGACTGGCCGCTGGTCATCCCGGTCAACCGTTGCCCCTGGCGAACCGACTCGGGAAGCTCCTGGCCATGAAACTTCCGCATCTCCGGTTTGTAGTCGAAGGTGTCGATATGGCTGGGACCGCCGGCCATGAACAGATAGATGATCCGTTTGGCCTTGGGGGCGAAATTCGGGAATTGCGGCAATCCGGGGTTGGACGCCCCCGCGGCGGCGTTGGCGGTGCCGATCAAATCCGGATTCAACAGGGTGCTCAATGCCGTCGCCCCCAGCCCGTAACCGGTCCCGAGCAAAAACTTGCGGCGCTGTGTGGTCAGGGAGTCCATGGTTAGCCTCGGGTCAACGTTTCGTCTAAGTTCAAAATCATTTGTGCGATCACGGTCCACGCGGCGTGCCGGATCGCATCGATCGATTCGTCGCGCGGCAACTCACCGACCGACAAGAATTGGTTGGCGGATTCGGGGTCGGCGGTGAAGCGTGCGTGCTGGTCGGCGAGGATGTCCAACAACACCGACATCTCGCGCTCGCTCGCCGGTCGTGCGGTCGTCAGACGGTAGGCCAGATCGATTCGCTTGCGATCATCGGATTCGGACTGGATCAAACGCCGGGCGAGTGCTCGGGCCGCTTCGACGAATTGCGGGTCGTTGAGCGTCACCAGGGCTTGCAGCGGGGTGTTGGTTCGGGCCCGGGCGACGACGCATTTCTCACGCGATGGCGCGTCAAAGATCATCATGTTGGGCATCGGTGCACTGCGTTTCCAATACGTGTACATCGACTTGCGATACAGTTTCTCGCCCTTGTCTTGCGAATACCGCAGACCACCGTTCAGACTGACTTCGTTCCAGATATTCACCGGTTGATACGGTTTCACGCCGGGGCCACCGACCTGACGGGTCAGCAATCCGCCGACGGCCAACGCCTGGTCGCGAATCAATTCCCCCTGCAACCGAAATCGCGGGCTGCGGGCCAATAAAAGGTTCTCGGGGTCCTGTTCCGCGTGCACGGGTTCTCGACGCGAACTCTGGCGATAGGTTCGTGAGAGCACCAGTTGTCGCAGCATCCGTTTGACGTCCCAGCCCGAGTCGACAAAATCGACGGCCAGCCAATCGAGCAACTGTGGGTGGGTGGGCGGCATGCCTTGGGCACCAAAGTCGCTGATCGTGCGGACCAGTCCGTTGCCGAACAGCATCGTCCAATACCGGTTGACGGCCACGCGTGCGGTCAGCGGATGATCCGGCGCGGTCAACCATCGGGCCAATCCCAATCGGTTCGGCGGAGCATCTTCGGCCAGCGGTGGCAAGGCCGCCGGGACGCCTGGTGAAACCGGTGTGTCCTTTTTAGGCGAATCGTATTGACCGCGGTCGAGGACGAACGTCATCCGCATTTTGTCTGCGGGGTTGTCCGACATGATCATCGACGTCGTCTTCTTTGCCGCCAGATCGGCGTGCTGTTTGGTCGTCGCGGCGAGCGACTTGCGGAGCGATTGGAAGTCCGCGTCTTGGCTGAAATAGACGTTTCGCAGGGCCGCCCACTGGGCTTCACTTCGCTCTTCGGCGGCGGTCGCCAAGATTCCGCCGACCACGTCGTCCTTGGCCAGCGGCACTTCGGATTCGCTCAATGCAAACGAGTAAATCCGGATGTCGTCGACTTCACCCTTCCAATTGGCGCCGTTGCTGCGGCTGCCGATTTTGAAGGGCACATCGGTTTGCAGTGTGCCGGCCAGGCTGTCGGCTTCGACTTGATTGGCGGACAGTTTTCCGTCGATGTAAATTTTTACGCCGGCGGCTTTCTGGCTGCCGTCGTAGGTGATCACGACGTGCTGCCAGGTATCGGTTTTCAGCGCGTCCTTGGAGACGACTTTGACGGCATTGTCGGACCAGGAATGAATGATGTGTGTCCCGACGCTCGTCCCTTGGATCCACATGTCATAGCCGCGATAGTTGTCGGCGACATCCATGCGAGAAAAGACGGCGCCGCCGGACTTGCCGTCGAATTTGATCCAGGCGGCCATCGTGAACGGCTGATCCGATTCCAGCTGCGGCGGATTCTCCGAACAAGCGAACTGAGTTTGCCCGTTCAACTTCAGCGCCTTGCTGCCCTCTCGATCGCTCGTCTGAAACTTTCCTTGCTCCAGAACCGCGACCGCGCCGGTGGTTTCATTCTTTAATTGCGAACCATCGGGCTCGTCGAGCGGAAACCAATGCGCGATGCCGGACAGTTTCTTGGTCGATGGATCGTCGCTGACGTACTTGGCGGTTTCCTGTTCCGCCCAGGCGACGAATTGGGGGTCGGCCTGGCGTTTGTGGGATTCCAGCTGTTTCTTCTTCGAATCGATCTCCGCCTGCAATTCCGCCAAGCGGGCTTGATGCCGTTCGTCATAGACGTCGACGACCGGCGACTGATTTCCCTGGCGTGTTTGCATGCCGGGATCGGCCGTGTTGTTGAAGTACGCGTAGAATTGGTAGTACTCGGCCTGAGAGATCGGATCGTACTTGTGATCATGGCACTGGGCGCATTCCATCGTCAATGCCATCCAGACGGTGGAGGTGGTTTGGACGCGATCGACGACGTACTCGACACGCAGCTCCTCGGCAAACGCCCCGCCTTCGTCACTGGTCGCATGATTTCGATTGAAACCGGACGCCACTTTTTGATCGACCGTCGCGTCGGGAATCAGGTCGCCGGCGAGCTGCTCGATCGTGAATTGGTCGAACGGCATGTTGGCGTTGTAGGCGTTGATCACCCAATCACGCCACGGCCACATGTCGCGCGGGCCGTCGGCGTGCATCACGCTGGTGTCGCCGTAGCGTGCCGCGTCCAACCAGGCCAGCGTCATGCGTTCGCCGTAATCCTCCGATGCCAACAATCGATCGACGAGTGCTTCGTAGGCCAAGTCGATTCCTAGCGACTCCGCGCTGGCCAGAAACTGCTCGACTTGCTCAGGCGTCGGCGCCATGCCGGTCAAATCCAGCGACACGCGGCGGATCAACGTTCGCAAGTCGGCCGGCGGCGAAAACGTCAGCCCGTGCTCGTGCAGTCGTTGGCCGATGAAATGGTCCACCGGATTGGCCGCGTCGACACCGGGGGCTTTCCGGGGC
The DNA here is from genome assembly GCA_033042175.1 of Phycisphaera sp. RhM. GTDB lineage: Bacteria > Planctomycetota > Planctomycetia > Pirellulales > Pirellulaceae > Stieleria. The sequence goes on along the minus strand of WCIL01000005.1, from coordinate 35,375 downwards.
GGGACGAAGGCCCAGTGTTCTTGATACGTCGCGCCCTGGGCGACCCATTGCTTGAGCAGATTGCGCTGCTCGTCGGTCAATCGTTTGTTCGAATCCGGCGGCGGCATCAGCGCGTCGGCGTCTTCGGAGAACACCCGCGCGATCACTTCGCTGTCCTCCGGCTGGCCGGCAACCAGCATCCCTGAATCGATCGCGGACTGACGAACATCCAATCGCAGATCGGCTTCGCGGGTCGATTCGGAGGGGCCGTGACAGAGGAAACAATTGTCCGAAAGGATCGGCCGGATGTCGCGATTGAAATCAATCTCGGCGGCTGACACGCCGCCGATGCTGCCGATGCAGACGAGCAGCAGGATCGAGACGATGGAGAACGGAATCTTCATGGCAGGAACGGGCGGAGGGAGATTTCAATCTCGGGTCGGGAGCCAGATGAGCTGGCCGGGAGCCGGATGAGATTGAAAATCGGACGAAGGGAGGCGTGGTGGCTGGGAGCGGATTATCGCACAAAACAGATGGCTTCGCAGGGGGAAATGTGCGGGATCGTCAGACGGTGACGATGGTGTGGATCTGGTGAATCTGGCAAATTCAGCTTGACGAACCACCGCACTCTTTGGATCGTAGGAGTCTTGCGATGCAATCAATGTGCAGAGCGAACCCCCAATTCCTTGTGCAAATGAACTCTCTGGTCGGCAAAACGATCTCCGTGCTGCTTTGTGGCTTGGTCCTGATGGGCCAATCTGCAGCGTGGGTCCATGTCGCCACCTGCGAGGGGCACCACGACGTCTCAGCGTTGCCGGCTGACGCCAGCAGCGGCTCGTCGCATCATGAATGTGGGCACCATCACGGCCACAGCGGCATGGCGGTTTCGACGCACTGCCACCGGGCTGACGGCCCGTCTCCGTCGCCACAGCACTCTCACGATTCCGACGATTGTGTCGTCTGCCAATCACTCGCCTGGGCGGCTGGAGAGGTCGTTTCGAATCCGGTGCTTTGCACCGGCGACGCGTTGGTTGAGCGTCAGATTTTGACGGATTCGCCTTGGGTTGAATCTTTCTCAACGTCGTTGCCGCATCTCCGCGGCCCACCGATCAGCTGAATGAATTTTTAAGTGGGATAGGCTTCCAGCCTGTCATCCCAGGTGGGATAGGCTTCCAGCCTGTCATTTCACATGCCTTTCGGCGTGGCTTCCGTGGCGTCCCTGATGCTTGATCGGATTGATCCAGCAAGACGGCCGCGCCCGTTTGGTCGCCGGGCACATGCAACCGTTCTCCCAATCATTTTTCATTCAGCAATCTTTATGTCTATTTTTCACGCAAGTCGGCCGCGAGTATCGCGCCCGCAACGAGCCTTTACGCTCGTCGAATTACTCGTCGTCATCGCGATCATTGGCATTCTGGTCGGACTGTTGTTGCCGGCCGTTCAAGCGGCGCGCGAAGCAGCCCGTCGCATGAGTTGCAGCAACAACCTGAAGCAGCTGGGCATCGCGCTTCACAATTATCACGGAGCCTACAAACGGCTTCCGACCTACAAGGGTGGGACGTGGGTCAACGGATCCGACGGAACAACGGACCAAGACAACCGGATGGACCTTTCCATCTGGGTTGGACTGACGCCCTACATGGAGCAGCAAGCACTTTGGGATCAGATCAAGAATCCGAACAGCATCATCGTCAATTCCACCAACCGACGCACACCGCCGTGGCCGGCGATGGGGCCGCGGACCTCCCAAGCCGGTTATCCGCCATGGCAGGTCGAGATCCCGACGCTGCGTTGTCCCAGTGATCCGGGGACGGGGTTGCCTGCGATGGGACGCACCAACTACGCCGCTTGCGTTGGCGATTCCGCGGTGATGATGGATCAAGGACCGTGGTTCCAAGTCAACAACGTGGTCACGTCGCCGCCGATCGCCGTCGCGGTTGAAGCCAACGCGGCGTGCCGCGGTGCCTTTGTCGCTCGCAAGAGCATGCGATTTCGAGACATCTTGGACGGATTGTCCAACACGATCGTTGCCGGCGAAATCACAACCGACCTGGGCGACCGCGACAAGCGAACGATTGCCTCAGTCCGGGGTGAAACCGAAGAGATTCGTGACGAACCGGATCACTGCGAGCACGAGGGATACATCAGTCCCGAACGTCCGCGATTCTGGTCCAATGGAAACGACGGAGGCACCGCGCCGACGTTGGCGGCCAGCAACCAGGGACGCGGGTTTCGATGGGCCGCCGGAGGAACGGTTTACACGGCGATGAACACCATCCTGCCACCCAACAAGGATCTCTGCCTCGGTGGCGATAGCACCGGTGACGAAAACTCGATGGGGGTCGCCCCGCCGAGCAGCCGCCACCAGGGAGGCGTTCACGTCTTGATGGGCGACGGCGCCGTGATCTTCCTGACCGATTCGATCGAAGCCGGTGACGTTCACCATACGAATGTCTGGAGCGGAGGAACCGGTGAGTCGGTGCCCGGAGCGAAGAGCCCGTACGGATTGTGGGGAGCGCTGGGAACGCGAGCGTCCCGCGAAACGGTCCAAGCACAGCTCAGCCAGTAACGCTGCCAAGCATTTGCAGGCGTAGTTGCCGATGGCATGACGGTAAAGCCGCTGCCAGCCCTTGACAGGCTTGTTCAAGGCCGTCGTCGTCGGCGGAGGATTGGGGCCCGTAGGCTCGCGCCAAACGGCTGATCGTCGTTTGAGATCAGCCGGTTCGCGTTACCGCGCGGGCCTGCTCTCTGTTGTTCACTTCGCGGTTTTGGATAGGAGCCCGCATGCGTTAGCCCAGGGCCGCGCGGCGTCGCTCGCCGTAGAATCTACAAATATCTGAGTGATTTTCGCCCCGCGGCGCGCTACGGAGTCGTTCCGCAGGCTCTCCTATCATCATTGCGCCAGAACCGAACGCTGCACGACGATTTCGAGGCACCGAGGGACATGAACCATTCTATTGCTCACGCCATGCTCTTTAGCTGGATCCTCGGTGGGGCAACCGCCCTGGCACAGGAGTTTCCGTTCCAGCACACCGTCGAGGTCTATCGCAGCGACGAGGACGAAACGATCGCGTTCTCCTTGCGGCTGGAGCAGCCTTTCTTGGCCGAAGAGTTTGAAAAAAGCAACTACCTGCGGCTGCGTTCGAGCGACCCCAACGCCTACTTGATCTATCCGAAAGAAACCAAGTTCTACCAAAAGCACGCCGAATTCCACGGCAGACTCAAGGGTAGCGGCAAAGTCGACGTGCAACTGTCCTATGAAACCGTCTCGGAAAACCTGGACGGGTCACGCCGAGTTCAAGTTCGCGAAGGGGCGATCACCCTTGCGATTCCCGACGTGCCGGCCGACCGCAAATCCGTCGGCCCGCGAAGCATCTTCGAAGACTGGGCCCGGCAACAAAACGAACACTTTGCACGACTGTTGACCTACTACCCCGATGAATCGTTCTTCCAATACTGCTTGCTTCAGTCCAAGGCGCGTTACGGCGTCGATCCGCCGGCGATTCCGAAACGCATGCCGACCCAAGATAATTTGGAAGACGGACTCTACAAGCTGTTCACCGGATCGTTGGCGATTCAAGAGTCGCTGCAACGGCGGACGCTCAGTTCATCGGCCAGCCGCGGGGCGTACACGCGTCACATCAGTGAGATCTCGCCACCACGCATCCGATCACTCGATTACGAAGAGCTGCTCAAGCAACGGCTGGACAAGGAAAAAGACGTCACCGTTCAGGTTCACGAGATTTCCAAACTGGTTCCGTCAGACCAATATTTCCTGCACTTTAATTCCTTCGCTTCGCTGGGTGAGGCCGTTGATTTGGCGACCCAGTGGGGCGACGACCTGGTGCGGCTTTCGAAGTTGACCGCCCAGGACAATCGGTTGGTGGCCAAACTGGAGGAACAGCTCGGTATCTCGCGATCCGGGATGGAGGAATTGTTTGCCCAATCAGTGGCCACCGAAGTGGCCGTCACCGGCTCGGATCCCTATCTGCTCGACGGAACTGACGTGACCGTCATTATTCGCGTCAAAGATGAGCAGGCGTTCGCGAAGCAGCTCAACAGCTGGGTCGACGAAGAACGCGGGCGACACCCCGATCTGGTCCAACGGGACTTTAATTACCGCGGGCATCAAGTGACCGCCCGTTACACCAGCGATCGGCTGGTCAGTGCGTTCACGACACGACACGACGACTACTATGTCTTTTCCAATTCCCACCGCGCCATTCGGCGCATCGTCGATGCATCGCTCGGTGAAGTCGACCGCCTGCATGATGCCGCCGATTATCGATACATCAGCACGCTGATGCCGCCGTCGACAGACGCCAACTCGGGATACTACTTCGCCTCCGACGCGTTTATCCGACGCATCGTTGCCCCGGCGGCGAAGATCTCGCAAAAGCGCCGCGTCGAGTGTTTTAATAATCTGGTGATGCAAAACAACGCTTCGTTGTTCTTTCGCTTGGAATACGGTCGCTCACCGAATTCGCTCAGCGAGATGATCGAGAAACGTTTCATCGCGGCCGACCGAATCACCTGCCCGCACGGGGGAGCCTACGCGTTCGACGCGAACAGCGACACCTGCACCTGTTCACTGCACAACCGACTCCGCTACCTGACGCCCAATGCCGAACTGTCGGTGTTGAAGGTGTCGGACGAGGAAGCAGCCGAATACGGACGGTACAAGACGCGGTACCAGTCGTTCTGGCAAAAGGTTTTTGATCCCGTCGCGACCCGCATCACCGTTGCGCCCACGATGAAGCTGGAGACCTGTGTGTTGCCGATGTCCGGTAGCACGTATTACCAGGACTTGCGTGGCCTGGTCGACCAAAACCCGCAACCCATTGATGTCTCCACGATCGCCCCGTCCGCAGTCGCGTCGATGGTCATGGTCCCCGGACGCAAGAACACCGCGCAGTACCTGATGGCGATCCCCGGCGTGTCCGACGTGGTCACGGAAGACCCGACGCTGACCGATCTGCAGTGGTTGGGCGATCGTGTATCGCTGCATGTTTGTGACGGGGAAATCATCTTTGAAATCGACCCGACACTACTGTCTCCGATCCAGCTGCCGATCGTCGGCGAAGCGCCGGCGATGTGGCAGGCGCTCGCCGGCGGACTGATTTTGACGGCCAACATGCCGGTCTATGCCACCATCGACGTCGAAAACAATGAAAAAGCCGAACGTTTACTCGAACAGTTTTCGCAGAAAGCGTTTTTAAAGGGCGGTCAAGTGGGGCCGTTGCCCAGCAAGTTTGATGCGTACCGGTTGCCCGATTATCGCGATCACGAGATGTACGTCTTTAGTGCACGACTGCACGCGGTCGCGTTGCGGCTGCACATCGCACTGGTCAACGACCAACTGGTGCTGGCGACGAAGCCTGAGATTTTGCGTGAAGTCATTGACGCGAGTTCAAACGTGTCCTCCCAAGAACCCTCCCAGGCCCAGCTGATGTTTCGTCTCAATCGGCAAGCGCTCAACAAGCTGCAGGATGACGTCCACCTGCATTGGGCGGAAAAGTCGCGTCTGGCCTGTCATCGCAACATCATCTCGATCCACAACTTTTATCAGCTGTACGATGCCCCGATCGACCAGATCGCAAAACTGTCCGAAGCCAAATACGGAATCCGCTACTTCTGTCCCGAAGACGGCGAGTATTCGTTCGATGAGGGGTCCAGCCAGGTCGTCTGCAGCGTCCACGGCAACCGCGAGTCGTCGCGTCAGAATCCGGGGCTGAACCCGAATTCGTCGTCCGCCAAATTGATCGAAAGCATCGACCAGATCATCGTGTACCTGCGCTACGAACAGGAAGCCATGATCGCGACCGTCGAGATCGACCGCAACGAAACACCATGATGGGCAGAACCGTTAGACTGAAGATTCAATGATCGATTCGAAGACGTTGATTTCATGGGACCACCGTCATCGGCGACTGCAACGACACGCATTTTCAGGGGACAACCATTCGATGGGACTTTTATCGGGCATGCTGGGGTCGGCGTCGGAAGCGAATCTGGACAAGGTGGAAAAACAGATCGCATCGATCGTCATCGAAGACGAGTCCGTGGAACGAGCGTACCAGCTCGTCCGCGACATGATCGTGTTGACCAACAAACGCATCATCGTGATCGACAAGCAGGGCATGACCGGTCGAAAAACCGAGTACCTTTCGATTCCCTATCGCAGCATCGTGCGTTTTTCGATCGAAAGTGCCGGCCACTTCGATTTGGATTCAGATCTAAAACTCTGGCTCTCCAGTACCCACGAGCCGATGACGTTTGATTTCCGCAAAGCCGAGAACGTCGCGGACATCATCAAGGTCATCACACGACATACCTGTGGTTAGCGTGTCGGTGTCGGTCAGGCTGTGCCTGACGGTATTGGCCGCGAGTCATACGGCTGATTCAATCAACAATCCGGCGACCGCGCGGCGGTAAATCCATCGCCCCCGCACAACACTCACATCGGGGCGATACGCCGCGATCCCATGTCGGTTGTCAGCACGACGTGCGCGTCGAAGGCGTCTTGAATCAGGCTGTGCTTGATCGATTGATGTTTGGGATCATCCCAAAGGTCTTCAAACTCCCACGGGTCGGCGTGAAGGTCATACAGTTCGCCGAGCCCCTTGTCGTGATACACGCACAGCTTATAGCGAGGCGTCCGATACATCGTGCCGAACGTTCCCACTCCGCCGGTAAAGTGTGGATCGAGTGCATCGAAATACTCGCTGCGGACGAAATCATGGTGGTGGGTCGGATCCGACTCGCCCCGCAAGATCGGCATCAAGCTCTTGCCCTGCATGTAATCGGGGCACTCCAATCCGCACAGCTCCATCAACGTCGAGGTCAAGTCGAGCAATTCGACCAGTCCGTCACAGATCAATCCTGATTGAAACTGCGTCGGCCACGAGAAAATCAACGGCACCCGCACCAGGCCTTCGTAGAATCGGCACCCCTTGAACATCAGCCCGTGATCGCCCAGCGACTCGCCGTGATCGCTGGTGAAAATGATCACCGTGTTGTCCCGCGCGCCGGTGCGATCGAGCGTCTCGAGGATGCGTGCAAACTGGTCATCGATCTGCGCGATCATGGCGTAGTAATCCGCCTGCACTCGCTTGGCGTTGTGCTGTGCCGGCGTGCGGATTTCGTCCTGGAAGTCCAGCGACGCGAGTTTTTTTTGTTGGATCAAATCCGAATCGCGAAAGTGCGGCCCCGGCATGTCGGCGGCATCAAATCGATCGGCGTACGTTTTGGGCGGAATGAAGGGCGGATGGGGATCGTAGATATTCAAATTCAACAGCCAAGGTTTCTCTCCCGCCGCGTGGTCTTGGATGAATTCGATCGCACACTCGCTGGCCCAGGTCGTTTGATGAAACTCCGTCGGCACCCGTTCGGCGGACTGACGCATCGTATCCAAATCACCGCCGCGACGGCGAACCCATTCGGCATAGTCATGGCCTTCGGACCAATCGTCGCGTGGCGCGTGACTGAATTTCCAATACGAAAATCCGTCGTCGATCCGAGGTTCGGTGCGATGGCCCGCGCTTTGCAAATGAAACTTGCCGACCAGACCGCAATCGTACCCGGATTCCGCGATCAGCTTGGTGATCACTGGAGGATACGCCGGAAACGACTCATTGCCGTTGCGGGTGTTGTGAACCCGCGAGGGGTACATGCCGGTCATGAAACTGGAACGACTCGGCGTACAGATCGGGCTTTGGCAATAGGCATGGGTCATCGCCACGCCGGAGGCGACCAGTTGGTCGATCGTCGGCGTGACCACGTGCGGATTTCCCAACGCACCGATCGTGTCGAAACGCTGTTGGTCGGTGCAATACCACAGGATGTTGGGGCGCATGGGTTTGACGGGTCGAAGAGGGGCAGAGGGAAACGGGAAAACGATTGGGCGGTGGAGTTGAACGTGATCGCCGAGCTACGACGACTCGTCGGGCAACACGATCGCTTTGCCGTCGTTGAACCGACGCCATAGTGTCCACGCCAACAGCGCCAGTGCAACCAGAGACAAACCCAATGAGATCGGTTGGGTGAACATCGGCATCAAACTGCCACCGCTTTGCATCAGCCCCGCCGCCAAGTGTTCTTCGCCGATCGGTGCCAACACAAACCCGATCACCAGCGGCGCGATCGGAATGTGGAACCGTTCCATCAGGTATCCGATGACACCGAACGCGAGCATCACCCAAACATCGAACATGCGATTGGCCAGCGCGTAGGAACCGATCACGCAGAAGATCATCACCACGGGGACCAGGACAAACAGGGGTACCCGCGCGGCACGAACCATGATCCGCACCGAAGCCAGCAAGAACAGCAGGGTCAGCAGGTTGGCGATCAGCATCGTGCCGACAATCGTCTGCACCGCCAGCGGGTCGCTTTGCACCAGCATCGGTCCGGGCTGCAATCCATGGATCACCAGTGCCCCCAACAAGATCGCATCGATCACGCTGCCGGGGATCCCCATCGCGACCAGCGGAATCAGCGCCCCGCCGACGGTCGCGTTGTTGGCGGTTTCCGACGCCACCACGCCCTCTTCGCTGCCGTTGCCGAATCGCTCCGGCGTTTTGGAGGCCCGCTTGGCGGCCGAGTAGGCGATCACCGAACCGACGTTGGCGCCGATACCGGGCAAGATCCCGATCCAGGTGCCGATCAACGCCGAGCGGACAAGGTTGACGCCGTGGGTCGCCAGATCGCGAAACCGAAAATCCAGTTTGTCGCCATCGTGGACCTTTGCCACGCTGCCGCCGACATCGCCTTGCAAGACCTGGCGAATCACTTGATTGACCGCAAACAGCCCGATCAAGACCGGCAACAGTTTGAACCCGTCATCGATCTCATGGATCCCGAACGTGAATCGAGCGACGCCGGTTGCCGGAGACGAACCGGGCATGGCGATCATCACGCCCAGCGCGCCGGAGAACAGCCCCAGGCTGAGCGACTTGCCGCCGACGGTCGCGATCAAGACCATCGCAACCATCACCAGCGCAAAGAATTCGAAGGGACCGAACGTCAACGACCAGGCCGCCATCGGCTGGGCCAGACACACGAGAAATCCCCACGAGATCATCCCGCCGATGAAGGTGCCGCCGATGCCCAGTGCCAGCGCCCGCCCCGCCTGGCCCCGCTGCGCCATCGGGTAGCCGTCCAACGTTGTCATCATCGATGCCGGCGTCCCGGGAATCCGCAGCAACGTCGCCGTCACCAGTCCGCCGCTGACCGAACCGACATACATCGAAACCAGCAAGACCAGCGCCAACTCACTGGGCATCGAATAGGTCAGCGGCAAGGTCAACGCGATCAACATCGCGCCGGTCAATCCGGGGATTGCGCCGACGAAGATGCCCAACAACGAACCGATCGCCGCCATCAACAACGATGTGGGAGACAACAGAAATTCGATCGCGACATCGGGCTCGGTAAACAAACGATGATTCTCCTGCGCTAGTATTCCGCCGCACCTTGGTTTTCGGGTAGGCGGTAGTGGACGAGGCGACGAGTCCTTCCCAATATGCCGACTACAGAGGACTCGTCGCCTCGTCCACTACCCGGACTCGTCGCCTCGTCCACTACCCGGACTCGTCGCCTCGTCCACTACCCGAAAATTGAGCTGCGGTAGATCATTAAGGCAAATCCACGACCAGCACTTCGGTAAACAGGTGATGCATCACGACACTCATCAACACGCTGACGACGAGCAACGCGAACGTCGCCCTTGCGGCATTGAGACGACGTGACTGAATCAACGGCCAAACCAGAATGCCGCCGATCAGCAGGGCGTAAACCGCGGTGACGGGAACAAAACGCACGAGTTGGAATTGCAACGTGATGACATAGCCGATGGTAAAGCAACCGATCGCCGCGAGCTGGCCCGTGTGTGCCGACGTCTCGCGCTGCGTCCGGTCCGCGGATGGCCGGAAAACGCCGCTGCGACGTCGCCGGGCGGCGCGGATCAATGCGGCGATGGCGGTCAACGTCAAGCAGCCCAAGGCGATCATCGCAAAATCAGGCAATTCCACTGCGGCCGACGGAGCCACCTCGGCGATACGTCGCTCGCGCCGTTGCAATTCCGCCTCAAGTGCTGCGCCCCGCAACACCGTGTCGGTGATTTTCATTTCCGCCAACGTCTGGCGAACCTCGTCCGTCTGCATCGCTGCGGTCAATGCATCGGCGATCGTTTCGACACGATCCGGCGGCGTGCCCGACGGTGCCCACCAGAACTGCATGTTCTGGCTTTCGACGTCGAACCCTTGTTCGGTTGCCGTGGCCAGATCCGGCAGATCCGGGTGTCGTTCAGGTCCCAACAACGCCAGCGCGCGGATCCCACTGGGTTTGAATTGGACGTATTCGGCGATCGAAAACGACGACACGTCGGCATGGCCGCCTTGCAACGCGGCAAACCGTTTGGCACCGCCACCGGTCTGGGTGTATCGAAACTTGGATCCGGGTAGTTCGGACTGCAACATCAAGCCGGCAAAGTGGCTGGGGGCACCGATGTTGGCCGAAAAGACGATCGAATCAGGGTCTCGCAAGGCCTCACGCATCAGTGAGGGGAGATCTGAATAAGGCGAGTCGTCGCGGACGGCGACCACTTGCGTCGCGTTTCCGGAGCCGGCGATCGGTACAAACGCTTCGGCTCCATAGGCTGCGCTGCCCGAATGCCGCGCCGTCAGGATGCCTTCGTGTAGCAACAACAACGTGTAGCCGTCCGGTCGCGCGTGCTTGACCCGCCGGCTGCCGATCGTCCCGCCCGCGCCGGGAACATTGAGGATCACCAACCGCTCGGGCAGCAATCGATGGGTTTCGATGGCGTTTTGAATCACGCGGCCGAACGTGTCGCTGCCACCTCCGGCAGCAAACGGGACGATCAGTTTGATGGGGCGTCGCGGGTACGCGTCGGCGTGTTGCTCGCCGTCGGTGCAGCCGACGGCCAGCAAGAGTAACAGGCTGCAGCCGAGCCAGGGCACCCGCCGTACCGGCCATCGGAGTGTCTTCAGAAGGATCGGTGGATACAAAACGTTACGAGAGGTGTGGGGCGGGGCATGCGCGGCAGACTGCGGAAAATCGCGTTCACTATATGCGAATTTTGTTCGAACGTTTTCGTGCATGCGGTGGAAAAAACCATTATCGTGGTTACTGGAAGCTTGATTCGCTTGAGTGCCCTCGTCTTCCGATCGTTCGTGCATTCCGTTCGTTTTATCACGGTGAGCAGATGAAATTCTCTTGGATCAACTCGACCGCTGCCTCTCTGTTGGCGGGGACCCTGATGTTTGTCGGATGTGGTCCTTCCACCGAGCCGACGGGTCCGGAGGAGGGCTCGGTTCAAGCGTATCTGGATGCGAATCCGGAAGCGGCAGCACGCATCGATGAAGATGTGGACGAAGGCGAAGACGACGGAACGGGCGAGTAGATCGTTGAGAATTAATTCGTGGATGATGACGCACATGCGTCTTGGTTCTTATAGCGGTGCATAGGACGTCGTCATGACAGACTTCGCACCTCGGTTTCTTATTCGTTCTTGTTGCGGGAGAAGTCAGATGCGAAGAAATTCCAGACCAGCATTCACGCTGGTCGAATTGTTGGTGGTCATCGCGATCATCGGCATCCTAGTGGGTTTGCTGCTGCCGGCAGTCCAGGCGGCACGTGAAGCCGCGCGCCGGATGAGTTGCAGCAACAACTTCAAACAGATCGGTTTGGCGTTCCACAATTACCACTCGACGTACAAGAATTTGCCGCGAAACCGTGGGGGCACTTATCGCTACGGCAATAACACTCAGGCCCGAACGCCGGTTCCGCCGGGAGCACCCTACGGCGGAAACAACTTTTTCAACCTGAGCGCTCTCGTCGGCATTTTGCCTTTCGTCGAGCAACAGGCCTTGTGGGATCAAATCAGCAACCCGTTCGCCGTCAAAGAACCGGCATCGGCCCAGGGGCTGTTCTTTAGTGCGATGGGTCCCCAAGTCGCCATGAGTCTGGCCGAACATGGCCGATTTCAATACGACCCCTGGCTGACCAACATCCCCTCGTATCGATGCCCCAGTGATCCCGGGGTCGGCTTTCCGGCGCAAGGACGCACCAACTATGGCGTCGCGTTGGGGGATTCGATTCAGTTCCAAAACAATGGCGGACGCAATCAAACCGGCGTGGTCGCGCGGACGCGGATGAGACGGATGCGTTCGACGACGCGCGGGATGTTTGTGCCCCGCGAGGAAACTCGATTCCGTGATGTGCTCGATGGCCTGTCCAACACGATCATGGGCGGTGAACTCAACACGGATCTTGGTGACAATCAGATCACGACGCGGGTGGCACAGCGTGGCGGAATCGTCAACAACCCCGGTTTGTGTGCCGATCAAATCGATCCGGATCGACCCAAGTTCTGGGCCCCCGGCACCGACTTTGCCAGCAACAACCCCGAAGTCCAACGGGGCTTCAAATGGATGAACGGGATGGCTGTCAATGTCGGCATCACTTCGATTCTGCCGCCAAACCGTGAAATCTGCAGCAACGGCAACAACACGTTCACCATCGGCATTTACGGACCGAGCAGTCGTCACCAGGGCGGCGCCCATATCCTGATGGGGGATGGCGCCGTCGTCTTCATCACCGATTCGATCGAATCGGGCAACACGAACGCCGGGAACGTGAAATGGAATGGAACCGGTGATCAGGCCCCCGGGATGCCCAGCCCCTACGGGTTGTGGGGCGCGCTCGGAACCCGTGCCAGCGGTGAAGTAATCGAGGAGCAACTCAACCAATAGGGTTGCTTGGCCGGAACCGAACTCCCCTCGCTTTCCCACGTCGCCCTGCTGGCAGGGAGGGTGGAGAAAATTGAGGGGAGGTCGAACCGTAGCGATGGAGCGATGCGGAACCATTGAGGCAATGTTTGCGTCGTCGGTTGCGGAAGCTGTTTCGGGAGATGTTGGTTACACTAGCATTCCGTGTCACCTTGCGTTTCGGGTAGGCGGTAGTGGACGAGGCGACGAGTCCTCCGCCAATACGCCCACTGCGGAGGACTCGTCGCCTCGTCCACTGCGGAGGACTCGTCGCCTCGTCCATTGCGGAGGACTCGTCGCCTCGTCCACTACCCGAAAATTGAGCTGACATAGAATACTAGTGCTCGGTCAGCTTTTAAGCTGACCGAGCCCGAGGGCGCTGAGCCCGGTTCACGCCACCAACACGACCCGAATTTTCCACCGCCGATGTCCTTCATGCCCCGATTTCTTGCCGTTCTGATCGGTTGCGTTGTCGCAACGAGTGTCCTGTCCGATCGAAACGTTCACGCCAAGTCGCCCAACGTCGTCTTTTTCTTGGTTGACGACTTGGGGTTCATGGATGTGGGTGTCAACAATCCCAAATCGTTCTACGAGACGCCCAACATCGATCGACTTGCCGATCGCGGAACCAATTTCACCGACGGCTATGCCGCCAACCCGGTTTGTTCCCCGACGCGATACAGCATCCTGACCGGACGCTACCCGACTCGCGTCGATGCCACCAACTTTTTTTCGGGCAAGCGCCCCGGACGTTTTCTGCCTGCGGAATTAAACGATCACATGCCGCTGAGCGAGGTCACGCTGGCCGAAGCGTTCAAGCAGCACGGCTACCACACGATGTTTGCCGGAAAATGGCACCTCGGGCCGAGCGAGGAGTTTTGGCCGACCCGACAAGGGTTTGACTTGAATTTCGGCGGATACAGCCGAGGCGGACCGTATGGCGGAAAGCGATACTTTTCTCCCTACGGCAACCCGCGACTGACCGACGGCCCCGATGGGGAACACTTGCCGATCCGTCTGGCGCAAGAAACCGCCAACTTCATTTCCCAAAACAAAACCGATCCGTTCTTTGCATACCTCGCCTTCTACAGCGTCCACACCCCGTTGCTGGCCCCCGAGGCGTTGGTGAGAAAGTACCAGGAGAAAGCCAAACGCTTGGGATTGGATACCCAAGAAGCGTTTGCCGATGAAGAACAGGTTTGGCCTGACGCCAAGCAACCACGTCGCGTCCGCACCCTGCAAGCCCACGCGACCTACGCCGCCATGGTCGAATCGATGGACCGCGCCGTGGGCATCGTCATCGATCGGCTCGAAGAATTGGGCCTGATGGACGAGACCATCATTTGTTTGACCAGCGACAACGGCGGACTGTCGACCTCGGAAGGTTCGCCGACCAGCAACTTGCCACTTCGCGGCGGCAAGGGATGGGTCTATGAAGGCGGGATCCGTGAAGCGTTCATGATCCACGCCCCGATGATCACCGACGCACCAAAATCGTGCAACGTCCCCGTCGTCAGCACCGACTTCTATCCGACCCTGCTGGAACTGGCCGGTTTGCCCCCATTGCCCCTACAGCACCTCGACGGTGTTTCGCTGGTGCCGCTGCTCAAAGGTGAAAAGAAACTGGATCGCGATGCCCTCTATTGGCACTACCCGCACTACAGCAACCAAGGCGGATTCCCGGGCGGAGCGATTCGGATGGGTAACTGGAAGTTGGTCGAGCGCTACGAGGACGGCAAGGTTCATCTCTACAACTTGGCCGAAGACGTCGGCGAGCAAAACGACCTCGCCGACCAACACCCCGAACGGGTCGCAACGATGCGCGAAAAACTGCATCGCTGGTACCAAGACGTCGACGCCAAATTCCTGCGTCCCAAAGGTAACGGCCCGATGCCCTGGCAACCCTAGACTTCCGCCGCGCCTTCACGTAGTTGACGACGCGCGAAGTCCTCTCAGCCCACCTTCGGGCAAGCGGTGGGGGACGACGCAAAAACCAAACTGCGACGGAACACGAGTGCTCCGGTCAAAATTAATTTTGGGGCGAAAGCATCTTCATCGTCGCTGATCGCCCTGGAGATTTGAGCGGCGCCGAAAGCGACGAGCGTGACGGAGTGAAATCTCGTTGGTCCGCCGCGGTTCCCACGTCGTCACATTAGATTCCATATCCTCCCTTCCCATTCAAAGAATCCCCATGTCAACAGCACGCCTGCTCGCCGCCCTATTCGCAATCGCCATCGGTTCAATCGAATCCCTCCATGCCGCCGAACCACCGTTCGATGTCGCGCCGCAAAACAGCGATCTGGTGGTGGATCAATCGTTCGACGGGCCGCTCGACGACAAGTGGCACATCAACACCGGATCATGGTCGGTGGCCGATGGCGTACTGCAGGCGAAGGAATTGCCGGCCGACAAACATGCCGCCGCGGCCCGCTACGCCGTCCAGACCGACAATGCCGTCTACCAATTGGGTTTCAAGATTTCCGACGACACCAAGGCCTTTCATTTCGGATTCGATCCGGCCAAGGGAGAACTGGACAAGAAGGGGCATCTGTTCTCGGTCATCGTGTCGCCCACTGGCTGGCGGATCATGAAGCACGTTGACAAAAACCGCCCCGAAGAAGATCCCAACGAAGTGCTCGCGTCCTCCGACACGCCAGTCGAGACGGATCAATGGCATCGATTGCGTGTAACGACTTGGGGGCCGTACGTGACGGTGACTCTGGACCAAACGCAGCTCAAGGCGACACACCCGACGTTTGGGGTGAAGAAGCCGACGCTCGTCTTCCGTTGCGCCGGGGACGGTGTCCAGATCGACGACGTCAAGGTTTGGAACCAACGCAAGTGACGACAGTCGGGATCCATTAAAAAAGCCAGCGATGGGGATCCCATCATGAGTGGGGCAAACTCATGCGGGCCACCATCGCTGGCTGGATCGATTGTGCGATGTCTGTCAACATTATAAGAGTTCAGCAGCAGCCACCGCCACCAAATTTTTCCGGCCACCAAGAAGGGAAACCCAGAAAAACGCTGGTCGGCTCAGGCAGCTGCAATCTCGCCGACGGGCGCAAGCACACCCGTCCAGTCTACATCTCCCGACGCCCCGCGTTTTCCCCTCGTTGAATTCATGGAAAATCCAAAAATAGAATCGGACGCCGTACCGTCACTTGACCAGACGTCGTCAAATTGATCCTTGCCACCGGCCCGCGACGATCGCAATCAGTTTCCGCAGCAGCGAAATGCGTTCCCGAACTGCAAAACCCAATACGCAAAACCCAATACGCAAAACTCGGTACACTGCTGTTCATGCCCTGTGACCAGAAAGACGACAGCGATCAAGACAGTGTTTCGGAGTGGATCGCCGACATGAAACGAGGCGACTCGATGGCCGTCGCTTCGTTGTGGGAACGTTATTTCGAGCGGATCTGCCAATTGGCGGACAAAAAACTTGCCGGAGCGTCTCGCAGCTTTGTTGACGAACATGACCTCGCCATCGGGGCGATGCGGGCGATTTGGGAAGGCGCTCGAAAGGGGCGATTTCGGCGATTGCAAAATCGAGAGGACCTGTGGCAGCTGTTGGTCGTGATCACCAAACGCAAAGCGGCCAACGTGCATCGCGATCAGCATGCATTGAAACAACGTCGCGGCCGCAGGAGTGACTTTCACCCCAGCATTTTGTTGGACTTCGTCGAACTGGTCGAATCACCGCCGACCGAAACGCTGATCGACCAGATCCCGCTGTCCTGCCGGGAGCTGCTCTCGCGGCTGAATGACCGAGATCGCGAGATCGCCTTGATGCGATTGGCGGGGCATTCGAACCGAGAGATCGCCGTCGAGCAGAATTGCAGTGTCGCGACGGTGGAGCGTCACTTGCGGAACATCCGCGAGGTCTGGTCGGATCACGATCCGAGTTTGTGACCGCCGCGCCGGCAGGCCGACAGCCGGAGCGTTTCAGCCCGTTTCTCTGCAATAAAGTTTGCAGGAAAGCCATTTGGCGGGTATCTTAAAAGCCCCGAAAACAGGTGCTTACCTATCCATCCATCGAGCTATCCAGACGACTCGAACGACTTCACCGCGGCGGGTTGAGGGAACCAGGTTGATGAGCACATCGGTCAACGCGGGCTGTTCAACGGGATCTGCAGCGACTGCTAGCGGACTGGTCCGTCAGTTGTGCGATGAAGACCCGCAGGCATGGGCGAGGTTCGCCGATCTCTACGCGCCGATGGTGTATCGCTGGTCGCGGCGGGCGAACCTGCAAATGGCTGAGGCCAGAGACCTGACAGTGGAGGTCTTTCGGGTCGTCTCCACGCGGCTGTCCACGTTTACGCCCACCGGTGTCACCGGCAGCTTTCGGGCCTGGCTGTGGGGAATCAATCGCCAAGTCTTGCGTCGGCATTTCGAACGCCTGCAGTCGGAGTCTGGTGATCAAGCCGATTCGACGGCGGACGTTCGGAGGTGCAATGTGCCTCAGATGCTCCGTTGCGACGTGCCGCCCGATGAAGAGGAAGTGAGAAAGGGGCTGGTATTACGAACGCTGCGCATGATCCGCGATGACTTTGAAGAGACGACGTGGCAAGCGTTTTGGCGGACCACGATCGAGAATCAATCTGCAACGGATGTCGGACGCGACTTGGCGATGACCGCGACAGCCGTTCGCCAAGCGAAGTATCGCGTCTTGTGTCGGATGCGTGACGAAATGACGGAATGAGCGACGCCCGATGACCGCTCCCGATGATTCCGCAGAAGAATTCGATCGCGAACTCTCCTTGCTTCGCGAATTGAGCCAGTGGGAGGGCGATCCTTACGAATTGGAAGCGGGCTGCATTGAATCGGTCTTGAAAGTGCGTTCGTTATCCAACCGAGACGACGATGCCGAAGACGCAGACGTCGCGACAGACATCAGTGACGCCGTCGGGGATTCGCTTCCCTCCCTGAAGATCGGTCCGTATCGATTGCTGGGCAACCTTGGACAGGGTGGCATGGGACGCGTTTTCAAGGCCCGGCACGAACGCCTGGATCGCATCGTCGCGCTCAAGGTGCTGACCGCTTCGAAACAGGAGCGATCGGCGATCAAGCGACGGTTTCGCCGCGAGATGAAGGCACTGGGCAAGATCAGTCATCCCAACATCGTCGCGGCGACCGATGGCGGCGTCCGTGACGGCGTCCAATTTTTGGCCATGGAACTTGTCGACGGGGTAACGTTCTCCCAGTTGCTGCGTTATTGCCGCCCATTGGCAATCCCGGACGCTTGTGAATTGGCTCGACAGACCGCGATCGGCTTGGCAGCGGCGCACGATGCCGGACTGATACATCGCGACATCAAACCGTCCAACCTGATGCTGGCACTGGATCACGAGGGGGCGCCGGTGGTCAAGATTCTGGACTTGGGATTGGCCTCGATCTGTGACCCGAACGCGGACCGTGACGAGTTGACCGCGACCGGCCAAGTGATCGGAACCCTGGAGTTCATGTCGCCCGAACAGGGGCTCAACAGCCGCGACGTCGATTATCGCGCCGACATCTATTCGCTCGGCGCGACGCTGACGAAGTTGCTTTGTGGCAGGACGCCGAGCAAAGCGAGCGCAAACAAGACAGCCGTCGAGCGGGCGGTCGCGTTGACCACGCAGGATGCGCCCTCGATTTCGACCATGCGAGATGACCTGCCGCCACAACTGGTCGCCCTGATCGATCAGATGGTCCGCCGGCTGCCGGAACAGCGGCCGGCAGATCTGAACGAAGTCGCGAATCGATTGCGGCCCTTCGCCCAGGATCATCAGCTTGCCGAGTTGCTCGTCGCCTGTCCCAAGCCGAGCATGTCATCGACCGGGCCGATCAGCGAGGTGGAGCGGATCGGACCGGCCAGCGACGTGCATCCCGCCACGGTCAGCCTTCACCGCTCGCAATCTCACTTGCCAGACCGCGGGGACCGACAGGCCACGTTGATCTTGCGTCGCTGGCCTTTCCTCCTCGCAATCCCGCTTGTCGTGTTACTCGCCTGGGTTGGCCTTGTCGCCCCCCCCTTCCACGGGGTCGATCCCCACGCCGCTGTGATTTCAGGCGGGCAATCGCCGCCGCAAACGCCCTCACCGGAGACATCGCAGGAAGTCGTGCCGAAGGACTGGACGGCGTGGAACCTGTCGTCCAACTTGATCGCCTATTGGCCGATTGATGCCGACGACGAAAACCGGTTGGCCGACCGATCGGGAAACGGACACGATGTCATTGACGTCTCGAACGAACGGTTGACCCTTCACGACGCCGCGCCACTGCCCGGCGACCGTGCGTCGTTGGACATTGTTTCGACCGCCGAGCCGATCGCCGTGATTCCAAATGGCAGCTTGTTCAATGACGAGACGACGGTGGGGTTTTGGATCAAACGGAAGCAGTTCGTCTTCGATGTGGTGCCGATCCTGCACTACGCAACTCCGACCGGCGTGTTCTCAATCAGCATGACCGGCAAGACTTCGCCGCGGCCGGGTAAAATCATCGTCGATGGCTTCAGTGAATCCGTTCAAGGTTCAAGCCCTCAAGCATTGAGATCCGACATTGACGCGTTCTGGCATCACATCGCCGTCGCGAAGGACGGAACCGAATTGCGGCTGTACGTCGACGGCCGACTGGTCGATTCCGCCAGTTTGAACAACTCCCATCGGCCCGACGATGCGACCCTGCTCATCGGCGCCCAAGTCGAACGCAAACGCGTTTCGATCTTGATGGACGAATTGATTGTGTTGGATCGTGCACTCGACGTCGACGAAATTGCCTACGTGACGCAACATCGGCTTCCGCCGACGCCGTTGCTCGCGCCCCTGCGCCAGCCGGAGGTGCACCAGATCCGGCGTCAATGGGCCAGTCATCTGGGTGTGGATGAGTCGAGGAACAATTCGATCGGGATGATGCTTTGTCTGGTGCCGGCCGGTGAGTTCACGCGGGGCACCGGTCCAGATGAACTGGAGCAACTGGCGGTTCAAGACAAACGCCAAAACATGCGAGAGCGTTATCTGACCGAAACGCCCGCGCACCGCGTTCGGGTGTCGATGCCGATGTACGTCGGCGCGATGGAAGTCACACAATCGCAATACCAAGCGGTGATGGGCGAAAACCCGGCATCGTTCTCAGCCACCGGAGAAAAACGGCAACGTGTCGAGGGAGTGGACACCGGCGATTATCCCGTAGAGTCAGTCAGTTGGTTCGACGCGATCGAGTTTTGCAACCGACTCAGTCAGCTGGAAGGGTTGAACCCTTGCTACGACATCCGTGGTGTCGAGGTCAAAGTGCTGCCGGGAAACGGCTACCGATTGCCGACCGAGGCGGAATGGGAGTATGTCTGTCGCGCGGGAACGGACACGCCATGGTCGTACGGCGAACAAGACTTTCAACAGTCTTCGTGGGTCGTCGCAAACGCCGGCGAGCAGCCCCAGCCGGTGGCACAGCTTGGCCCCAATCCGCTGGGGTTGTACGACATGCACGGCAACGTCTTCGAATGGTGCTTTGATTTTTATGATCAAGCCACCTACTCCACATGCTGTGCCGACCTGGGGATCGACCCGACCGGGCCGGACACCGGCACACGCCGCGTGTTCCGCGGAGGAAGCTGGTGGCAACGCCGCCCCAATTCCCGATCGGCGTTTCGCGGCCACCACTTCCCGCATTTCCAGTCCCACGAGCACGGGTTTCGCGTCGTCCGGCAAATCGCGTCACCGTAGCGAAGCGTGCCAACGGCTTGTCGCTGAAATCCCTCCGGGTCATGCGGCGACTCACACGCCGTGCTGGTATAGTGCGTCTTTCATTCCCACTCTTCAAAAATCAGTTCTTCCATCGCGATGACAAGGCTCTTTGCAGGCACCCCGTTTGACATCCCTCCCGAGTGTGAGGATTGCGGCAAACCAGAATCCGAATGCACCTGTACGCCGGAAGAAAAGGCACAAGCGGAAGCGAAACGCCAACGCGACGCCGACCGATTGCCTCCAGAAAAACAGACCGCCCGCATCAGTGTCCAAAAACGCAAGGGCGGGCGGAAAGCAACCGTCGTCGAAGGCTTGACCGCCAAGGCGAACGACCTGGCGGACGTGTTGACTCGATTACAAGCTGCCTGCGGCAGCGGCGGAACGGCCAAACCCAAAGAAGACCTGATCGAAATCCAAGGCGACCACGCCGACACCGTTCGCAAAACGCTTGCCGGAATCGGATTCAAAGTGAAACCGACTCGGTAACGCAACGTCGTGCCGGACCGCTTCCAGCGTCACCCGACGTCTTCGGTCGGCGGAATGATTTTTACCGGTTGGGTTTCTCCCAGGTCATAGACTTCCAGATCGTAGGCGGACTCGGGCTCGTCGATTTGGTCAATCGCTTCGTCGGTCATTTCCACTCGCAGCGTGATCACACCGATCTTGACTTCGCTGCCCGGCAGCAGCACCGCCTTTTCGACGCGTCGATCATCAACGTAAACCCCGTTCTTGGATCCCAGATCGCGGACGACGAGCGATCCGTAGGGGTCGATCAGAAACTGGCAGTGTTTGCGGCTGATCGAACCGTCACTGAGCGTGATCTCGGCCGTCGGACAGCGACCGATGGTCACCGGAGGGGAAAGGACCCACTGTTGTCGGTCGATGCCGCTGGCAGTGTCGACCCAAACGAACTTGTAATTCATCGGCAGCGTTCCAAGCAAGAGAAGAGAAGTAGGATCCGCCTGAATGTTCTCGAATACAAATTTACACCATGGCGCGACCGGCGTCGAATTCAGTTGCGTCAGAAAATTCACGGACGCCGAAAATCGCGACTCGCTGCCGCCCGACTCGCCTGACGGTGGCGGCGGACGGACGTGGCGGTAGACCCCGTTTCGTTTCCGAGTAGATTGGTCGTCCGCGCTGGCATTTCCCTCCCTTCCCCCCGTTCACGACAAGAATTTATGAAATCCGCTTGGTCCTCCCTTCCCGCCTGGGGCGTGTTGTTGTTTCTGATCCTGATCCCCGATGTGTCGCGAGGTGACCAACCGGTTTCGGTGATCTTTGACACCGACATCACCGGAGATGTGGACGACGTGCTGGCGCTGGCGATGCTGCACACGTTGGCCGATCGTGGCGAATGCACGATCACCGCGGTCACGGTTTCGAAAATCAATCCATTGGCCGCACCGTTCGTCGACGCGGTCAACACGTTCTACGGACGGCCCGATCTGCCCATCGGGGGCACACGTGATGCCCAGCACCGTGACAGCAAGTATCTGGACCTGGTCGAAGAAAAAGAGGGTGACACGTTCCGCTATCCCCACGACCTTCTCTCCGGCGACGACGCACCAGACGCAGTGACGGTGCTGCGTCAAACCTTATCCGCCGCCGCCGATCAAAGCGTCGCCCTGGTGCAGGTCGGCTTGGCGGCCAACCTCGCCGATCTGATCGAGTCGCCGCCGGATTCGATCAGCCCACTCTCGGGCATCGAACTGGTGCGCCGCAAAGTGCGTTTGGTTTCGGTGATGGCCGGTGCGTTTCGACCGGTCCGCGGCAACCCCCATTTCTTGGAGGCGAACGTCCGCAACGGGATCGGGTCGATGCAGCGGTTCGCTCGGCAATGGCCCGCCGATGTCCCAGTGGTCTGGAGCGACTTTCTGATCGGCATCGCCGCACCCTATCCCCGTGAAAGTATCGCCCGAGACTTTCGTTATCGAGACCACCACATCGTGCCCGAAGCCTATCTGTTGCACAGCGGCCCCAACCACGATCGCCCCACATGGGACCTGACCAGTGTCTTGTACGCCGTACGTCCCGACGACCAATACTTCGGCCTCTCCGAACGCGGCACGGTCGCGGTCGACGACGATGGCTTCACCCGATTCACGCCCGACCCGCAGGGACGTGACCGCTACCTGACGATGAACCCCATCCAGACCGCACGGGTCATCGAAGTCCAACGTGCGCTCGTCAGCCAACCGCCGAGACACTGATCGAGCTGTCCTCCCTTTCTCTCGCACGGTCGGTCGTCGTGCGGTTTTCGGCGTCACCCTCCTGGCAGGAGGGTCGAGCGAGGCGAGGGGAGGTCGAACGGCCGATCGCAGTGTTCACTTCGCCGGCCAGCGTCACGTCCCGAGCCGCAACAAAAACCCCGTCCTGATCAACCGGCTAAAAACCGCACGACTTCGTCGGCGGAGCGTTGCTCAGCGTCTCGAAGGGAAGCGTGTAAAGGTAGATGTCATGTTTGGCGCCATCGTGAGTTGACTTGACGGTGACCATGCGATCGTGCTCAATGCCCTCGAAGGGGAACTGATGACACACGATGCGTGAGCCGTCTTTCATTTTCCGCAGTTGAGGAACGAGCCGATCGTTCATCTCCGGCAGCAAGTACAGCGTGATCACCGACGCGTCCCGCAGGTCCAGCTTAAAGATGTCGCGCTGCTCGACTCGCACTCGTGATTCGAGCTTGTGTCGCTTGACGTTCTCTCTGGACTGCTTCACTTTTCTGGCGTCGATGTCGTATCCGATGGCCCGACATCCGTACTTTGATGCCGCGGCGACGACGATACGCCCGTCTCCGCACCCCAGGTCGTACAGCAGGTCATCGCGGGAGAGACGTGCCAATTCCAGCATCTTGTCCACAATATCCGGTGGCGTCGGTACGTGGATGGCCGTGTCTTCGGTGCTCCGCCCCGGCTCGTCGGCTTCAACCGAGCACGGCTTCAAAAGGATGGCGACTGAGACAAGCAAGAATAGACAGAAATGCGTCATCATGGTTGGATCCCAAGTTTCACTCGAGGGTGAGTATTTCGCCGGCCGTGCTTTTAGGTATCGTTCGCCTACCGCAAATACGCGTCGCCCCATCGCGATCTCGACAGCCAGTGAATTCAAGAAGCCGATTGAACTGTGATTGCTTCGCAAACTCGACCACTAGCCGACCACCGCAGTCGGACCTTCGGCGGTACCCGGCGCGGGTCCAGTTGACGAGGTCTCGGCCGCCACTGCCTCCCAGTAGAACAGAAACATGACGATCTGGATGATCGCATAGACGATGTCCAGGAAGCAGTCCACGACAACCGATGTCGCCATGGTGTCCAACTGCGGATAGAAATCGACTGGAAGGTAGATCGCGACCGACAGGAACATGTAAGGGACGAAGAACAGAATCGCGGCAAAGAAAATCTGCCAACGCATGCCGACGGTCAACTCCGTGCTTCTGACCCTGGCATCATGAGCGTCGGCATCGTCCAGCACGACCGCTGAGTCCAACAGGGCGTAACGCACCTGCAAGACGATTCCGGGGATAATGAACACGAGGAAACCCAGTGTGACAATCAAGCCGGCGACCAACCGAGCCGCGAACAGTCGCCCCCAGTTACGAATCCCTACCCCTATTGCCTCCGAGTAACCTGCGTACTCTCCGCGTTTTAATTTCCACAGCACATGGATCATCGCACCGATGTAGATCGGGCCAAAAATCCCTTCGATCCACATCGTACTCCGCATCAAATCGACAATCTCGTCCTCGCTGTAGACATAGTAGGCCAGGTAATTGATCAGCAGATTCCCAGGCAGCCAAACGGTCAGAATGATCGCGCTTAACAACACAAGATGGTTGGAGAGAAGCCGGCACGCTTCGCCAAATTTCCCGATCAGGCTGGTTTGATGCATCGTCGAAAAATGACTCAACGCGCTCGCGTCTGACGCAGGTGTCGCGTAGGGGTTCACAGTAGACGGGGGCCGATCATTCGAAGTCATCACGTTCTCTGGAAAAGGGTCAGCAGCCTTGTCGGTCGACGGGGTAGTTTGCGGATGTTCGCTTGGGCGTTTTCGATTTACGCTTGGAAATCCGTTGGAATATCCCGACCGCATCATGTTGATGCCGTCGGAGCAATGTATCAAGCGTTGAACCACCGAGCCAATGGTGCGCTCCAGCCTGACAAAACGAGATCGCCCCCGCAAACGAACCTCGTTTGCATAAAGGACCAATGCCCCCTTGGTCTTGTCTTGAACCGGTTCCCCCGATCCGCTCCAGCCTCCAATTTCCCTACCCCAAAATCTTCCTACCTCCTCTGGTCACCAAAGCCGAACACTCTATGACTCGCGTCACGAACGTAAGCGTTCGATCTGCCCATGTTGACCGGCCTGAAGATTGAATTGCCTGGCGGGGCTGTTGCTCGACTCGACCGGAAAGACACGTCGAAGATGACGCGCAATTGCATCTATTCGACTTAGGTGTCCAGCAAGCCGAGAATGACGATGTCGAAGACGATGATGCAACCCAGCCACGCCGGCGTCGTCGCAACAAGAAGTCCGAGACGCTTCCGGATCATCTCAATCGCAAGGTGATCGAGGCGGACGTTCTGGCCGTAGGTTACCGGCGATGCGACCATGACAGCGTTTTGATCGAACCAGCAACAGGGCCGATCCCACGCAGAAGAGAAGTCCGACGCAGGTGGGTTCGGGAATGACCGTGACGGATGCTCCCACGAACGTGGGGACGATCCGTTGGCCTGGAACGGAATTGTCAAAGGACATGTCGATCAGGGAATTGAATTCCCCCGGAAGGATGTCGATGTCGGAGGCGTCGCCGCCGGGGTTGGCCGCCGTGAATGAGATCGAACCGACCACAAACAGACTCGGGCCGACCGGGCCGCTGCCGAACGTTCCGGCTTCGAAGGTGCGGATCTCGCCCAGCCCGTTCCCGATGCTTTCGCTGGTCCCACTGACCCCGGACGTGAAGTTAGAGAGCGAGCCGGACAACGCGTTTCCGTTGACATCGGTCGACGGAGCCAATTCTGTCACCGAACTGAGATTCAGTTCGGTGGTATCAAACTGAACCGAGACGCCATACGAGGAGACGCTATCGGCCGCGCCGGGCAAGCTCGCCACCAGATCGACCGTGAACGTCGAATTCGGCGACACCGCCCGAGTCGACTGAATCCCGATCGCATTGGGATCCGCGTCAATGGAATAGACGATGGCGGCGTGTGCCTGCTGTTGCAAAAAATGATGCAATACGCATGCCAAACACGCGCCAGTGATGCCCAGTGTGAGAAACTTCATCTGGTCTCCGATTGGTTGAATAGTGTGACAGCTCCACATTTAGCAGGGATACATCATCATTGAGAGTATGGTTCTGGTGGGCTGTATCACCTGCCATCTCCCCTTCGATTTGTCAGTAACCCACTTTGAATCGTACAGGTCCTCGTCGTCCGCAAATTTGATCTCATTCAACCTGCGCAATGCGGAGTGCAGGTAATCTTGTGTCACGCCTTCCCATTTCGCAGTCGCTCTTTGGTACTCGTACTGTGTCGCTTTGGCCCCTGCTTGACCGATACGTAAGGCGACCATTGCGGAGGTGGATGCGGCCTTACTCACTACGTTCCGAACGCTTGGCACATTGGATACGCCAGTTGAGGATGCCCCGAAACCCAATAGTGCTGACCGCGCTTCCCATGCATACGAGGAAGCCTCATAATTCCCGGCATTTTCCAATGCGCCGATTGCCATTCTGAGGTCATCGCCAATCAATCGAATTTGCCGCGCGTGCCACTCGGTCATACGCAGGAACTCTCGTTTCGTGGTCGATCCAATCCACTTTTTTCGGTAGGTTGTAAGGTATGTTACTAACAAGCAATGACCGCAATCTTTCAAATACTCTTTATTGACAAACGTATTAAGGAATTGCCTTCCCTCTTTAATTGTTTTGGGATCCTCAGTTGTCACCCGTCTCCCTGAAAAGAACCATTCCTCTTCAAGTCCTAAAGGATCAAGACGATTGAGTGGCCGGTTGTTAACATATGCATACCCATTCCCCTGATTGACATCGTCGTGCCAGACGCCAAGTGGATCTCGATTCAGAAAGCGTCCGTCATTGGGGTCTACCTGTCGATTTCGGTAGTGATACAAGCCGGTCTCAAAATCAACCCGTCGAGCAACATACAAATACGCATTGCCATGACTGCTTTCACCCTCAGTTGTCAGGATATCGTCGCCGGCGAAATCAACTTGGCCGTTGTTCCCCGGCTCAAAAACGGTCTGCTGGCCGTAGGCGTCGTATTGATACCCCTCGACAATGGTTGCAACCGAATCGGTCAACCCAAACACTGAGTACAGGCTGTTTTGATGGTAGAACAACCGCTCGTCGCTCGCATCGGTCGCTGAATCTGCGTTGCCATTGGTGTTGCGATCAAGGATCAGCACCTCATCGATGTAGTTCCCGTAGACGTATTGCTGCGTCAGGTTGTTGTTTCCATCTCGTTCTTCGAGCACCTGCCAACCATCGTAGTAGAATTCCGTCGTGCCATCTAAATCACCCGAATTGCTGACTTCCTTGCGGACGCGTCGGTTGGCGGCGTCGTAGCGGTACTCGGCGATGGTCGCATCGTCAGACGCTCGTGTCACGGCGCGCAAGCGATTGAACGCATCCCAGCGGTACCGGTGCGTTCCGTCTTCGGTGCGATTCCCGTTGTCGTCGTGTTCGTTGCTGGCGATCTCGTTGAAATTCGTGTGGTTCCGCGATGCTCCGTCGACGCTGGTGTGGTTATTCGCACCGTCGATCACCCAGACGCTCTGCGCGGGCTCGTTGGAACTTTGTGTGGTGATGGCATCTGCGGCAGCATTCAATTCACCACGGTCAAACTCAATTAGCCGGTACGCCGAGTCGTACGTGTAGAGTTCGCTGTCACCGGTCGCATGCAGTTTTCGCTCGCTGCCCCGGTTGTTCATCCGGTCGTAGGTGTGCTGGAACCCGACGATGATGGAATCGTCGCCATCACGTCGGTGGCTCAAATCGACCACCCGCCGCAATCCGTCGTAGCCGACATCGGTCGTGCCATCCAGGTACGTCAAACGCGTGGAGTTTTCGGCGTACGAACGCTGAAGCACGCGTCCACCCGAGCCGATGTAGTCGTAGTCGACGTGCTGGTTGGCATCGTCGTCGTAATGGATCTCGTTGATCCGGTCGAGATCATCGTAGGTGTAATCGACGGTGCGGCCGTTGGGATAAATCAACTCCTTGAGCAAGTTTTCCGATCGCCAGATCGAATCGATCGCCTGAATCGACCCCGTGCCGATCTGCTGAGTTTCCTCCACCACGCGACTCAAGCTGTCGTAGGCCATCTGAGTGATCGAGTCATCGGCTGTCGTCCCCGGATCGTTGTTGTCGGTGCTGCGTGTCGGCCGGGAAAGCCCATCGTACTGGAAGTCCTGTTTCGTGGTTCCAATCACGGCAGGGAACGTGCCGGAGTTGGGCGGATCGGCCGCTGGCGCTGGAGCAAACACCGGATCACCGGCATGGCTATCGGATTGTCCTGAACGGAACACCCGCACCGCGATCGGCCGATTGATCGCATCATAGCGGCGGAACAACTCGCTATCGTTCTCGTCTTCGCTGATCAGCAGGTTGCTGTCGGGATCGTACCCGAGCACGATCGTCGTCGGTGCGTCGACTTGATCCGCCTGACTGGGGAAGAGCGAAGCGACCGCATCGAGCGAGGATTCGGTCGCGGCGAGTTGCTGGTCGATCAGTGTCGAACTGATTGACGCGGGATTGTTGATCGTTCCTACGGTTGGCGTCGGAATCGTTCGCGTTCCCAGCAGGTTGCTGCCGTTGAGCGTCGTCTCGACGGTTGCCCCATGAGTCTCCAAAACCATTCGGTTCAGATTGTCGTAAAGGTACAAGGTAACATTGCCACGGTCGTCGATGCGCGAATTGATCAGCGAGTTTGCGTCATACGTGTATCCGACGCGAATGATTCCGTCACCGCCGCCCTGGTCTGGGTCCGCGGTCGGCGTGTCGCCTTTGATGCCGAATTCGTCTGCACCGATGTGAGTTCCGTCGCCTTTTCCGCTCTCTGTCAGAATGATCTCCTCGCGGGTCATCCGGTTGATCCCGTCGTAAAAGTAGAGCGTCACGTTGCCGAAGTCGTTGATCGTGTTGACCGTCTGTTGATTCGCGTTGGCCTCGGAATCGGGAAATTCGCGTCGAGCGATCGTGTTGCCGTTCAATGGACCCTGCGCATCGGCTTTGGCAACCAGGTTGTCGCGTGAATCGTAGCGATAGTCCGTGGCCTGTCCCAGGTTGTCCACCGCGCGGTCCAGTCGGTTCAGACTGTCGTAGAAGTAGGTGGTCAAGAAGATTTCGTCCTTCACACCGGATACCTGCGCGACGTCAACTTCTTGTGTTTCAATCAGGTTGTGGTTGTCGTCGTAGGCGTAGCGAACAACGTTGCCTTCGGGACCCTCGCTCTTGATGACTCGGTTGACGCCGTCATAGGAGCTTCGATGGACATCGCCGTCGTCTTCGACAAGGAAAGTCGTGCGGGAATTTCGATCGTATTCCGTTCTGGTTGAGACACGGCCAATCACCGAGACGACGCCCGCCAAGCCCGGGATCTCATCATCGTCATCTCCAGGAATCTCCGTGCCGTTGTCGGTCGGCGAGAGGTCTCCTTTGCCCAAATCGGTGGCTCCATCAGCGACATCCGGTGTCCGCTGGGTCGGGATCGTGTTGACGAACAGTATCTGTTCGGTTTGAAAGCTCCGACTGATCTCATCATAAAGAGATTCCGTTGCCGAGAGCAGGTTGCTTGAAACCAGATTGGCTGTTTGGATCTGTCCGTTTTGTGAAACCTTTTGCAAGAGAGACAGATCATCCGGGCCATCGGCAGTCGGGCTGGAACCACCGACCGGGCCGAAATGGGATTGGCGAATCAGGTTGCCGACGGGATCGTATTGGTAAACCGATTGATTCCCGACGCTATCGATAACGCTGGTACGTCGGTCGAATCCGTCATAGGTGAAACGCGTGCGGTCACCGGCCCCTTCACGATCGGAATTGTTGGACGCTGAGCCGTCGGTATCGTCCGCATCAACGGTTTCGACAACATTTCGGTTGCCGTCGTAGTGGAACGTGGTTGTCGAAGCGATCCCACCGCGGACGTCGAAATCGGTTGGATCAACCGGTGCCATCAGTGCCATCACGGGCGGTGCGTGGGCACCCACGGTCTGTTGATAGACAAGGTCGCGTTCGTCGTAGACCACCGAGTTCGCGTTGCCGGCCGGCAGGATCGTTAAGACTCGATTTTCGTTAGCATCGTAGCGATAGCGGGTGACCAAGTCCTCGTTGTCGCTGACCTCACGAGCGATCTCGATGGTGTTGTCTTGAATGTCGTACTTGTAGACCGTATCGACGAACGCGGTTCCGCCAACGGTCTCGGGGGCGGACCCCGTCGCGCCGAAGTTGGTGCGGAACAGATTGAAGTCGCCAAGTCCGACTGCGCCGTTGCCGTCAAAGTCGCCGTCGAACCAGTTGCCCGAGTTTCCAAATTCCGTGCGGAAGATGTTGAAGTCGCCCAGTCCCACTCCGCCGTCAAGATCGGCATCCCCAGGGACAGCCTGATCGCCACCGACGCCGCTGGTGTCCCCACGATCTTCGACCTGGGTCCTGATGACATTGTCATTGGCATCGTAAAACACGCGTTCCAAGTATCGAAAATCGGTCAGCGAGTCTGTTGCAATCAGATCGGTAGAGAGCAGGTTGTGTTCGGCCGCACGCACCACCTGAACGACCTGATTGAGTTCGTTGTAGACGAAATCCGTCGCGATTCCTCGGCCATCCACAACTCGCGTTCGGTTGCCGACAGGATCGTATCGGAATCGGTTGCGGATTTGAGTGATCGGCGGATCGGTATTGGAGTTTCGTTCGTTGTTGCTTTCGGCGTCCTGTGTGATTTCGCGCAGGTAACCACCGGTGTCAGATGACAGGGTTCTGCCATCGGCGGGGGCGCTCGTCACCGTGCCATCGCCATCCGGATCGTTTTCCCCGTGGTAGTTGTACAGGGTGACATTCTTTTCGGGATCGATCGTCTTGGTGGGTTGTCCGAAGCCGTTGTAAACCGTCTGCGAAACGATTTCCTGGCTGGTGTCGCCTTCGGCGATGGCTTGATTTGAACCGCTCAGCAGTCGCACGGTCGGTGAAACCACGGCGACCAGATTTCCGGCGACTTGGTTGGTGATTCCGTCGCCATTTTGATCGCCCAGGTTGAGCGAAATTCCGGCATCATCCAACAAGGTCTGGGTCTCGGATTCGCTGAGCCCCAACAAGGTCGCCAGTTCCGTACGGTTGTCACCTTCTTGGTAGTCGTAAATGTATTGTGTGGTGTATCGCTGTTCCGATTGAACGCCGCCGTTTTGCGGGACATAGGCTGCATCGAGACCGCGTGGATCGATCGATTTGGCGACTTGGTTATAGATCGGTTCGAAGCTTTGTTCGTGATCAATTTGCGATTGGTCTCCCCCCCGGTCACTATCCGCTTTGTAGGTTGTTCGATTTCGATTGCCTTGTTGAACTCGATCTGGATTGGCATCGTCGAAATCGTAGAGGACCTCGTTTCCCTCGGGTCGGATTTCACGCAGCAACTCTCCGTGCCGGTTGTATTCATACTGCCATGAAAACGAAGCCGGATCGCTGGGCCGGAGATTGCGGTTGGTTTGCGACTCGACCCGTACGATGTTGCCAAGTTGGTTGAATTGGTGAATCTCGACGTTACCGTTTCGCTCGGTGATCGTGGTTTGACGAACGGCGGTGTTAAAATCATCGGCCCCCACCGTGACACCAAGGTATTGGTATTGGTAGCTGATCGTTCCACCGGCCGGCACACCGGAATCGTTCGTGCCGCCCAGTTGCTGCGTCAAGACGCGGTCGACATCGGCCGAATTCGTGTCCGTCTGATAGCTGAGCACGACACGTGCGTTACCACCCGCCGCGACCTCATTGGGCGCCGTGATGGAAAGCATGTTGTGATTCAGTCGCGAATCAGAGAATCCGCCGGAATAGGTGTACTGTATCGTTTTCCCATCGGGAAAATCGTTGCCATTGGGAGTGTCGACCACCGAGGGTGACGTGACGCTCACTAAATCACCCTGAGCATCATAGGTAAAGTTCAGCTCGCGACCGAAGAAGTCTTCGACCTGAATCAGGTGGCCGTTTGAGTCATATCGGTAGTCGACTTGTCGGCCGAGTGTATCGACGACGTGTGTCAGTTGATCGAGCGAATTGTAGTGGAATGTCATTTCGTTGCCGTTGCGATCCGACAACGAGGTCATCTGGCCGACACTGTCGGAGTTGGGCTGTTCGTAGCGAACCGTATCCCCTCGCGCATCACGTTCGCTGTAGGTTCCGTCCGTTTCCCGAATCAATCGCGTGTAGTATCCGTTCGGCGAGGTGAAGGAACCGTCTGGGTTTCGGGTGTAGAGATCAGCTCGGGTGTTGCCATCCAGGCGAACGACGTCACCGGTATCCGCTCCGGGAAACCGCCGTTGAATGGCTGTCTTGTTTCCGTCCGTCACCTCTTGAATCCGTCGGTTGTAATTGAACTCCCAATTGTGCCCCAAGGGTCCGTCGGAAGTGATTCCGCTTCGATACTTGCGTTGGAACCGCCAATTGAAACCGCGGCCGGGAACCTCCAGGTCGATCGCTTCGGTATAAAATTCGCCGGAATCGAGATAGACCGATTCGGGACTCCCCGTTTGCTTCTTCGACCCGGTCAATTCCGGGCTCGGATCGGGGCAATCACAGCAACAGGTGGTCGTACCGATCAATCCATTGAAACTGATTCCCAATCCGGAAGGATTGTTCGGTGCCTCCTGAGGCAAATTGCTCGGGCCGACCCCATAGGGTGCCGTCGCATCGATGATGGTGCCGAGCACATTGGGAGTGGAAATCCCGTATCCCGCTTCCGGCGGTTGGACATCGATCGCGATCACGTCAAGCACTTCGTTCCCCTCGACACGCAGGTCGGCTTGCGTGGGGATATCGATCGTGGCAAAGGACGAGCCCGGCGGGAACGCGATCACCGGAGTCCCGAAGGCGGGATGGATGGGAGGAAGTTCGTAATCTTCCCCGGCGGTCGCGGTAAGATCGGCGACCGAGTAGCGCAAGAAGATGGAGTCTGGAAACGGATTTGGGACGCCGAGTTGAACCAGGATGCTCAACGTGTCGCCCTCGACAACGGAATCAGGCGTGAGCGTGACAGTGGGGCTATTGGCAGGCTCAATTGATTGCCCAATCGAATTGAGAACCATCAGAGCGTCGAAGGGTGAAACGCGATGGTCACGGTTGACGTCAAGTCGGTCAGGCGGGGCAGGGATGATTGCGGAAATCGCATCATTGCTGCGTTGGGAAGCGATGTAATTGATGATTTGCAGCGCGTCCGACGCGGTGACGGCACCGTCTTCATTCACATCGTTGAGGCGGAATTCGGCGAGGACGCCGATGGTGAGCATCAGCCGCTGTTCGAGTCGCTCGCACCTCGGGCGCCGGCGTTTAAGTCGCTGTTGGGGAGGAACTAAAGATTGCATCGGACCCGCCTCGTCTTAACGCCCGGCCGCCCCACTGCCCCCCTTCTTTTGGCTATTGGTTCAGCATAAGAGGCGGCGATCTGTGCGTCAAATCGATTTCTGCGGCAAAGGAGGCGCGGTGCGGCGCCTGGGGTCGCGTAGAAACAATGACTCGGGGCAGAATGATGATTCAGATCGCATCCGGCCTCCATCATTCTGCCCCTAATCGTTCTGCCATCCTTTCCAGAAAGGCAACGCGACCTATCGCAACGGTTTGACGGCGGCACGACGAGAACAAAGGGGTCAGGCCCGATACTGTTCGGCACTCTGCTTGCTCCGCACCTTGAGCGGACAGAGTTTGAGTAATCGATGACGGGTCGGGTTGCAGTCGCAAGCAGTGGCTGGCACGCGGAGCGATTATCGTTTTGGTGACCGCGCAGCATCAACCGCAGGCAACATCAATTGCGATGCTCCCTGATCGAGCTTTATTGGTTGGTTGCGGTCGCGTCGTCGTGCCGCTTGAGTTTCTCTAAATGAGCGATCAATTCCTCTTCGCTCGCCAGGACGAATCTAAGGGGTCAGGTCTCTTAGATGAGCCGACCCAGGAATCAGCTCCCTAAGACGGGACGCTTGACGTTGCTTCCCTTTCTGCCGACGGCCGATTGACTTGAACGCACGACCGAGTTGACTTCCGTGTGAGCGAGAAAAAAGATCAGGAGCCAAATTGGCAGGGTAGGCAGCCTGACGATCACGGCCTCTTGGCTCTCGGCGGACGATTGATGGGACCGCAGGACCGACCCAACTTCCGCCGCAGCGCTTGGCCATCTTGCTTTGCCGATTGACCGACCGCGCACATTTCGGGCATGAAAGAACGCCGTAGGCACGGCGGGTAGGATGCCCGTCGATAGAAACCCGTCGGGGACAGGATGTCCGTCGGAGAACGATGGCAGGAAGCGGGAAGGCAGAGGGGGAGACAAGGAGTGGGGGAGACAAGGAGTGAGGGAGGGATCGACCGAGCGGAGCCGACGGCCTGCGGAGGGGGTGACAGCGACCGAAGGATGAGGGTAGCACCGAGCGCAGCGAGCAGCACCGACGCCGAGGGTGGAGGCCGATCAGACCAGACGAGGCAGCGACGCCAGTCGAACACGCTCATGCGATGGAAGAGTCGGCAGGAAGTTTGAAGTAAGAACTGTGAAGCCTGAAAACGAAGCAGTCGAGTATGGAGCGAAAAGGATGCCGTGATATGACTCGGTCACGAGCAGCTCAATCCGACGCAGATCTACACGCACATGTCGATTAAACGGTTCCGAGAGATTCACCGCCAAACCCATCGGGGCTCGGGAGAGCGAAAGCCTGATACCCAGTGATCATTGGTGCCTTAATCGATTAGAATAGGGGAGTGAGGCTTCTCTGCCAAATTCTCCTTTCGGACAATAATCACCCGAGGCCAATCCAATGGAACCACACCAGCTCACCGAAGCTGCCTTGTCACTTCCCGAACCGCAAAGGGTCGAGTTGGCAGCTTCGCTCATTCACAGCCTGGAGCCAACACCGGATCCTGAAGCCAATGCTGCCTGGGCAGACGAAATCAATCGACGATTGAAGTCCATCGACGAGGGTGTCGTCAATTTGCTTCCATCCGAAGATGTGCTGGCAGAAATGAAACGACGTCGCGATGGCTGAGTTGCCTACGAAATTTCACCCTGATGCACAGCTTGAAGCGCTCGCGGCACACGATCACTACGCGGAGAAGAGTGGCATTCTCGGTGAGGCGTTTGAGACCGAGCTGTCGAAAGCGCTCGAAGCGATTAAAGCCAATTCCGAAATGTGGGCGAGCTACCTCTT
Source organism: Phycisphaera sp. RhM (assembly GCA_033042175.1). Classification (GTDB taxonomy): domain Bacteria; phylum Planctomycetota; class Planctomycetia; order Pirellulales; family Pirellulaceae; genus Stieleria. The sequence continues at coordinate 475 of WCIL01000005.1, read as the reverse complement.
TGGCACCCAACGATACCTGATGCACCGTTTCCCGTTCGTGATCATTTATCGGCGTCGAGCGGATCGAATTGAGATCATCGCGGTCGCCCACGGCCATCAGCGGCCAGGGTATTGGAAAGAACGCCGTAGGCTCGGCGGGTAGGAAGCCCGTCGACTGAAACCCGTCGGGGACAGGATGTCAGTCGGAGGACGATGGCAGGAAGCGGGAAGACAGAGGAGGAGACAAGGAGTGGGGGAGACGAGGAGTGGTGGAGGGATCGACCGAGCGGAGCCGGCGGCCCGCGGAGGTGGTGACAGCGACCGAAGGATGAGGGTAGCGCCGAGCGCGAGCGAGCAGCACCGACGCCGAGCGGAATGTGTCAACGACAGTGAGACAACTTTTTGGTGTGCGTTAGTTGCTCGTGCAACAATGCTCGGGGGCCAGCCCCCGAACCCCCGGGATTTTTCCAGGCATGGCTCGGGTGTTCATAGATTC
>WCIL01000004.1:0-365634 GCA_033042175.1 Phycisphaera sp. RhM | reverse complement strand
ATGGTTGCGTCCCCGCAGAGCCACCTTCCGTTTCACCGGACATCGCAAACATACAGTCCAACGAATCTATGAACACCCGAGCCATGCCTGGAAAAATCCCGGGGGTTCGGGGGCTGGCCCCCGAGCATTGTTGCACGAGCAACTAACGCACACCAAAAAGTTGTCTCACTGTCGTTGACACATTCCGCTGAGCCCGAAACGCCCGTCGTCCCCGGGGAAGCTCGAACTCCAGTCCTGTCGAGATACCGGGGGCATTGTCAAACTGTTCGCCGAACGACCTGGCGACCTTGCTGGCGCCGTTGAGCTGGGACAGGTACCCGTTGAAGACCCAGTTGAGCTGCGGTTCCAGTTCAGCCCGGGCGACACGCAACTCCAACGCGGAGAGTTCGACGTCATACGTCGCGGCGCGAACCTCGGGACGGTTTTGAAGCGCCTGGGCGACGGCATCACGCAGGTTCCACCGCACCCCGTCGATCACCGGAGCAGCCATCGGAATCAGTTCCAGATCGCTGTCCGCTCCGATCATCGCTTCACTGCCCACCAGGGCGGCCAGGCGTGCCTGTTGTTTCTTCAGATCGGCTTCCAGGTCGATGACCTGGTCGGCGCGACGCGCCACCCGCTGCTTGGCTTTGGTGATCTCGATCAAGGCGGCGTCGAAATCTTTGCGGCTGACCAACAACCGTTCAATGTTGCGACTGCGGGCGAGCAATTCGCGCTGCTGGGTCAGCTGAGCTCGCGCTTCGTACAATTTCCAATAAGCGGCGATGACATCGGCGATCCGCTGCTCGACCGCACCCCGCATGTCTTGCCAAGCGACGCGGCTTTCGATCCGAGCCTGGGTGACCAAACGCTCGTTGTAGTAACGCCCCCCGCGCGACAACAGCGGCTTGGTCAAACTGAGACTCAGCCGTGCGTTCCCTTGGTCTCGCGGCACAAAGAACGAGCTGTTGCTATCCAAGAACCCGATTTCCTGGTTCCATTCCAACTCGGTCCCGGTCCGTGTTTTCTTTCGCACGCCGCCGCTGAAGTTCAGCGACTTTTCACGCAACCGGTCTGCCCCACCGGTCGTGAGGGTATTCCCTACGGGATCATTGGTCGCCCCGAGGTTGCCACTTAACAGGATCGTCGAGTCGAATTCGGCGTCCTGCTGAACAATCCGTTGGAACGTGGAACTTGCTTCATACCCAACGCTCAAGATACGGGGGCTGTGGGCGAGAGTATCCAGCAAAATTGTTTCAAGGTCAAAGCGGACCCAGCGATCACGATCGAGCACTTGCTGGCTGACCCGATCGGTCCACCACTGCATCGCCGCCGCTTCCCCGGCAAGTGTCGGATCAGGCAGACGCGGCATCGGCGCGGGGGGCAACCGCTTGGGCAAGCTGCCCACCGGGGGCATGGATAGGGCCGTCGCTGACGAATTCGCCTGCGGAATCCCCAATCCTTGGCTGCCCGTGGGGCGTTCGGCATACACACCTTGCACCATCGTCATGGCAAACACCATGACAAGCGCAAAGAGTCTATGCAGATCGAATCCCATCCGTGGCATCAAATTCTCGAATCAGTTCTTCACGAAAACGCATTCCATGCGGTTTGCAGGGGTACGCAACCTCAGGGATCGGTCGCAACGATCAATCGGATCGATCCGCCACGCCGAATTGGCGTGTTCACGGCAGCCCCGCGGAGGACAATCATCACAGTCGTCAAGGTTTGCCAATTGCCAGCATTGAAGCTCGCCAGGAAGGCCCACTCGACCCGCCCCTGAGAAGTAGACGCCAAACGCCATCCGTGGCAGCGTCAGACGCTCGCCGGCCGTCACGATCGGTACAACCTCCCATCGCGGCACGATCCCGTTTTCTTTTCGTGTGCCGTACGACTTGCTGACGATTCCCCGCTCCCACGCCCATAGGCGCAAGCAAAACTTGGCTCAATACCGGGGTGACGACACCCCAAGCTGACCACATCACCTCGTTTTCGCTTAAAGCTGCACCTTGGGTAGGGTCTATCTCCAATCGATTCGCCTCGCAATTGCGTTGGTCTGCCTCGGTGCTAGCCTGATTTTGGCTAGTCACTGGTTCGGTCTAATGCCTGATGTGACGAAGATTGAAAGTGCCTCACGGCGACGACTGAGCGAAGCCGTTGCGGTCAACGCGGCTGCCCACGTTCGAAAACAACAGTGGGTGGATCTGCGTGCGACAGCTGAAACCCTCGTCGATCGCGATGCCGACCTGCTTTCGATCGGGGTTCGCAGCAAACACGGGGATTTGAAGGTCAACGCCGGCCACCACGACGATCTGTGGCAACACGTGGCAAACGACAGCCGGGGAATCGACGCCATCACCGTGCCGATCACTCTGAATCGACGCGAATGGGGCGAGGTCGAGTTTTGTTTTCACGCCCCCGACCAATCGACCTTCGGCGCGATTGCCGAACACCCTCTGATGCGTTTGTTGGCGTTTTACTGCATCACCGGCGTGTTCGGTTACACGCTGTTCGTGGGCAAAGTGATGAGGGTGTTCAGCACCACCCAAGTCGTTCCCGAACGTGTTCGCCAAGCCCTCGACACGCTCGCCGAAGGCCTGTTGGTCCTGGACGAAAAAGCCAAGATCGTGCTGGCCAACCGCGCGTTCGCCGAAACCGTCGATGTGCCGACCGAGTTGTTGGTCGAATCGCGTGCGAACGAGTTGCCCTGGACGTTTGAGCACGACCAATCCAAGAACGATTTCCCCTGGATGACGGCGATCGATGAGTCCGCCACGATCACCGAACAGATCCTGCATCTGAAAGTCGACGACGGCGCCGAACGCATTTTCTCGGTCAACGCAGCACCCATCGGTGGCGGAAACGCTCGACGCGGGGCGTTGGCGACCTTCCGTGACGTGACCCACATCGAAGAACATCGCAAACAGCTCGAAGCGATGCTGACGATGCTGCGTGAAAGTCGCGATGAGATCGAAGAGAAAAACCGGGAACTGGAAATCCTGGCGACCACCGACGCACTGACCGGTTGCCTGAACCGTCGCGCCTTTTTCGAACGATTCGGCCACCTCTGGAAGATGGCCGCTGCGGAACAGAAACCGCTTTCGTGCATCATGTTCGACAACGACCACTTCAAACGCGTCAACGACACCTACGGGCACGGTGTCGGCGATGACGTGTTGCGCGAAGTGTCTCGCGTGCTCCGAGAAAACCACGGCGATCACGGGCTGGTTTGTCGCTACGGTGGTGAAGAATTCTGCGTCCTGTTGCCCGGCATTGATTTTGAGGACGCACTCGACTTGGCCGAACAGACCAGGGAGTCGATCGAACAAATCACCTTCAAGGAACCCGCTCAACTTCGCTTGACCGCCAGCGTCGGTGTGTCGGAAACACGCTTCAACGCCTCCGATCCCCAGGAATTGATCAATCAAGCCGATGTTTGCCTGTATGCAGCCAAACGGGGCGGACGCAACTGCGTGATTCCCTACAGCCCGGAACTCTCGCAAATGGATGGCGAAGAACCCGAGTCGCGGGAGCGCGCCGAAATCCCCTACCAGGCGGTCACGGCACTGATCGCATCGCTTTCCTACCGCGACGCCGCCACCGCACAACACAGCCGCCGTGTGGCGGATCTCTGCTCCCGCGTCTCCAAACAGTACATGGACTCGGCCAGCCAATACGTTCTGGAGATCGCCGCACTGCTTCACGACATCGGTAAAGTCGGTGTTTCCGATGAAATCTTGCTCAAACGCGGAAAACTCAGCCCCGACGAAATGGAATTGATCGCCTGGCATGATCGCATCGGCGTCGAGCTGATCGAGACTGCGTTCGAGTGCCAAGAGCTGACCGAAACCGTCCAGTTTCGACAGGCACATTTTGACGGCTCGGGTCGCTTCCGAAATCTGCCGGTCGGCGTGGAAATCCCGATCGGGGCTCGCATTCTGTCGATCTGTGACAGCTATGACTCGATGGTTTCCGACCGCGTCTACCGCGACGGTTGCTCGCATCAGGTGGCCATCGCAGAACTGCGACGCTACGCCGGGTCTCAGTTCGATCCCGAATTGGTCGAGCACTTCGCCAGCGTCATCACCAGCAAACCCGAGCCCGACGCGACGGTCAACAGCGAAGCCGCAATCCAAATCGGCTTTCAAGTCGAACGCCTCGCCGCGGCCATCGACAGCCAAGACACCGAAGGGATGCAGACGCTAGCGGAACGTTTGGGAATGTATGCCCGTCGCTGTGACATCGATTCCATCGCGAAAGCCGCTGATCGCATCCGCCAGCGAGCCAGCGAACAAGAGATCTCGTGGCTCGACCTGCTGCGCGACACCAACGAATTGCTCGAGTTGTGCCGCACCACCCAATCGGAGCTCATCGAGCACCAGCACGAAAACGAGACCCCGGTGGGATAGCCCCGTCAGGCATCCACACTTGTCACTAGCTAACGCCACGAGCTGCCCCCCCAGCGGGAAGCGTCAGCGACCGGCACGCGTTCGCTTCGCAAACGCGCCACTGGCTCACGCCACGTGCTGAAATCTCCCCGGCGGGACGCGTTAGGGACCGGTCCGCCACCCCGGCTCAATCCTGGCCCGCAACCCACCCCCAACCACCCTGCCGGAAACTGCGATTTTCAATCCGCCCTGTTATCGGTCATAATGCATCGATTGATCGCGGGTGAAGAAATCTCAGGGAAGGGTTCCAAGTGGACGTGCTATCGCCAAATCACGACGAATTTGGATTCGGGATCGATCCCTTCAATCCCCGCGTCGCGCGCCCGGTCGAAGCCGTCGGGGCCACGACCAAAGAAAAGCTGAACCGCCAAATCCGCCAATCCTGTCCCAGGGTGCCGGGTGTTTACGGCATGCTCGATCGTTCCGGGGATCTGATCTACGTCGGCAAGAGCAAGTCGCTGCGCAATCGACTGCTCAGCTATTTCAGTGCCGCCAATGAAGAAGAGAAGGGCGGACGGATCATCGAAAACACCCGCGCGATTCAATGGGAGACGCAACCGAGTGAGTTTGCGGCCTTGTTGCGCGAACAACAGCTGATTCGCCAATTCACTCCGCGGTGGAACGTCCAAGGCGTTCCCAAACGGCAACGGCCCGTCTATCTGTGCCTGGGACGAGCACCGGCACCACAGTTTTTCCTCTCGCCCAAGATCCCCAAAGACTACATCGCACTGCAGGGACCATTCTTTGGTGCCAAACGAATGTCCAACGCCGTCGACGCACTCAACAAAGTGTTTCGATTGCGTGATTGCAGCCAACAACAAACCTTCGAATTTGCCGAACAGCTTTCACTGTTTCAAACGATCATCGCCCCGGCTGCCTGCGGTTGGAATTGAACACCTGCCTGGGTCCCTGTGCGGCCGCTTGCACGCGGAGCGAATACGCCAGCCAAGTCAACGCGGCGGAAAGCTTTCTGGATGGATTCAACGACGAACCGTTGATCGCGCTCCAGGATCAAATGGAATCCGCTTCGGCCAATCGACAATACGAACTCGCCGGCAGGGCGTACCAGACGCTCAAATCGCTTCGCTATGTGCACCGCAAACTGACCATGTTGGCAAACGCACGCCGCAAGTTCAGCTTTGTCTATGCCGTCCCCGGTTATGACGGTTGCCACACCTGGTACCTGATTCATTGCGGCGAAGTCAGCGCCGTCGCGGCCACACCGATCGGTAGAGACGGCTATCAAGCGATCAAGCCGATCATCAACAGCTGGAAAGTCACCTTGGAAAGTGCCGCCGACCGCGGCCACGGCCCGTTCCCCTACACGCTCGGCACGGTCGCATCCTGGTTCAAAAAAAATCCCGCCGAACTCGATCGCACCTTCGCGCCCGACCAAGCCGGACGTAAGTACTATCGCAAATCGATGACCGCCTAGTGGCGCAGGCTTCCAACTTGCGATCGTCCGCGTCTTCTCCGTCGCCATCGCGATCAGGATCTCTGCCGCTCAGCCGGCGACTTTGATCAACCCGCGTTCGCTGCGAAAGTACAGTGCGTCACCGCTGACCGCCGGGCTGGCCAACACCGACTCGCCGAGTTCTGACTCCCCGATCACTTCGCCCTTGTCGCCTTGATCCTCCACAACGATCACCTTCCCATCTGATCCAACGACGTAAATGCCCGTCGCCGTCATCACCGGAGTCGCCCAAACGTTACTCAACTTACCGAGCCGCGCTTGCCAGAGGATCGATCCGTCGCTGATCGAACCGGCCATCAACGTGCTGCCGCGTCCCATGTAGATTCGATCGTTCGATGCGACCGGGCTGCAGCGTTGCGGGCGAAGCTTGTTGCTCTGCCACTGGATCGTCGCCACGGCATCTTCGCCCTCGGTCTCCGCCGCGCTCAATCGGATCGCCGTTGTGGATTGCCCGGGAACGATGATGTAGGGCGAGGCAAACGTGCTCGACGCGGTTCCATCGCCGGAGACGTCAAAGCGTTTGAGCACCTTGCCGGTTTTGACATCGACCAATTCCACTCCCCGGCCGTTGTGCATCGCGACGGCTGTGATGCCGTCCTCGGTTTGAACCGGTTGCGGCGACGACCAGTTGGACGACGCGTTTCGCGCGTTGGACCACAAGATCTCGCCGGACTCGGCATCAATCCCCGCCGCAAAGGAGTCGCCTTGGTTCTCGAGCTGCACGACGACCACGCCGCCGACGACAACCGGTGAACTGCTCATGCTGACGTCATTGCCCGTCTTGGGACGGTCGATTGCCAATGCCCGATACCACACCAAATGCCCGGCGAGATCATAACAGACCAGATCGCAGCTGCTGAACAATGCAAAGATCCGTTCGCCATCGCTCGCCGGCGTGGGGGAGGCATTGGAGCTGGTCGGGTGCGTGAACGGTCGGCCCGTGGCACGCATCGGGCGTGACCAATGCAACGTTCCATCGGCGACCGAATACGATTCGACATACAGATCCCGTTCGTCTTCCCCCCCGCACCCGGTCACGATCACTTGATCCCCGATGACCAGCGGGCCGCCAATTCCACGCCCCGTCGTCGCCACCCGCCACGCAATGTTCTTGCCGGATTCGGCATCAAACTCGGCAGGGGTTTTCGCATCGGGCGCAAATGAGCGACCGTCGCCGCGAAATCCGAGCCAATCGTCGGCAGCGACGCCGCAAGAAGTCAACGCGAGTGCGACGACGGCGACACAACAGATCGAAGATCGAAAGCGGAGCATGTTGAACCTGAAAGGCATCGGGTGAGTCGAAAGGGGGGCAGGGCAGATGGTCAGCCGGCGTTCGCTGGACGTGCCCCCAGCAGTTTAAAGCATTCCCCGATCGTCTGCAGGATACGGAACCCGTCGCCCTCCCAGTCGGAAGGGTCAAGCGAAGAGAGGGGCAAACGCGTCAAGTTAAGCTGTCGATTTGGTATTAAAGTGAAGTCACCCTCCCTTTGGGAGGGCCGCCGAGGAGCTTGCGACGACGCGGGCAGGGTGCTTTGGCGTCGTTGTTGGCATCGGTGCGTGCGCGGCCGCGGAACCCCTCCCCTCGCTGCGTTCGACCCTCCCGCACACGGGAGGGTTACTTCTTAACTTGATGCGTCTGAGGTCGAGCAAAGCGAGAGGGGGCGAACGGTCAGTGCAGACACCTACGCCCAATCCCGCTCGGGGCGGAGTCTCAGCCGGTTTGCCTCGTCATCCCCGACGAACGTCTCCGTCGACGGATCCATCCGCAGCGTCCGCTGCAGCAACCAGGACAACGCGGCGGCGTGGGATGCGGTGTGCGATCGACGCATGACGATGTGGTTGGCGTTGGGCAACTCACGTGACTTGATGCAGTCCAAGAAATTCCTCGAATGAGCCTCCACATCCAAACCCGACTCCTTCTTCGGCAATTGCGGCAATCCTCTGCCGATCGATTCAGGCTTGATCACGATGCCGCCGCTATCGCCGACTTCGACCGACCCCTCGGTGCCTTCGAAACGAACCGGACAGGTACCCAACGATTGCACCCAACCGGGACGCTCACCGAACGGCGTTTCCAGGAAATGGATCCTCAATTCCACACCATTTTCATAACGCGCCGTGATGCCTGTTTCATCCGGCGAGTACTCCACGGGAATCGTGTCATCGGATTGGTTGGCCCACTGACACAGGTCCACGGTATGGGCGCCCCAGTCCAGCAACCGTGCCCCGGAATCAAAATCAACGTAACCGCGCCAGCGGCCGTTCACATAGTCTTGATGAAAGGGTCGCCACGGTGCCGGGCCGAGCCACATGTTCCAGTCGCACACCTTGGGGTCCGGTGTCGGTTGTCCCGGCAACCAAGTCGTGTTGATCTCGGGAATGTAAACCGTGGCATGCAGTTTCTGAAGCTTGCCGAGTTTTCCCGTGTGAGCCAGCTCGACGGCCTGGGCAAAATTCGCGACCGTGCGACGTTGCGTTCCGGCTTGAAAGACACGGCCGGTTCGGCGAATGGTTTCGGAGAGTCGGCGGCACAGATCGATCGTGATCCCACACGGCTTTTCACTGTAAACATCTTTGCCGGCTTCGGCGGCCAACATCGACGCGGTCGCGTGCCAACGATCACCGGTCGCGATCAGGACCGCATCGATGTCCTTGCGATCGAGCACACGCCGAAAATCGATCACCGTTTCGCAGTTCGTGTCACCGTACTGCTGATCGACCAACTGTTTCCCTTGCTCGCGACGCGAAGCTTGGACATCGGCAATCGTCACGCACTGTACGTCGGCGTGTTTCAGCATGCCCCCCAAGACATATCGGCAGCGCGGTCCGATCCCGATCACCCCCAAACGAATGCGTTCGCTGGCGGCGGCACTGGCCGGCGTCGGTCGCATGGCGGTTCCCAGAGCAATTTGAGAAACAGCGGCCAGGCCGGCAGCCTTCAAGACGGTTCTTCGGTTGGACATGACAGTCACTCACGCAGTGGGAGGTAGGATCAGATTGCAGGGCACTGATTATAGCCGCTCCGGAGTGGGAGCAACGGTGCCATCGGCCACGTTTCAACTTGCGGTCTGCTTTCATCTTGCTCAGTTCACCTTGGGGAGATTGCGATGGCGCGGAAACCTCGCTCGGAAGTGGTGGATCCGGCTGATGTCCAGGTCTTGCATTGCGTGCAACGCTGTGTCCGCAGGGCGAGCAAGAAGGGTTTTCTCGGTGTATCGCTCGCAAAATACCTTGAGTGGCTTGACTGGACTGGCCGGCAAGTCCACAAACAGAAGGCGGGTCAGATCCCAGCGCATCTCGCTCCCATCCTAAGCCGGATCGGTCTGGACGGTCACGGCTGGTGCGAACTTGTGACGAAGTTCGGCAAGATCTTCAAGCGCGCCGCAGGGACGGCCGAAAATCTTGCGGCGGAAGCCACACGTTGTGGCCAAGGTTGGCTCTGTGCTCCGGGGAACCCTCTGCAACCGACAGGCTGATTCAAGCCGTCACCTCTCCAGGGTCGATCCGTAAAGTCGCTTGTGTTGGCTGCGCTAGCGATTGCAAATCGTTCCTATTTTTCGCCGGCGGTCCGACAGATTGAAATTGACAGTGGACTTTGAACGACCTGCCTCTCACGCGCCGCCGCTCCGAGTTTTGGGTGGCCCTTTTGGGGCCGGTTCTACATCGGCAAACGGGTACTTCTGTCTCACTGATATTTACAGCGCGATCACCCGAACAGCCCTTTCTTGGGCAGGATCGTTGTGGGGCTTCCGATCGCCTTTTCAGATTTTTTGACGGCCTTGCGGAATTCCTTGTCATTGCCGAACTCGGGGATCCGGGTCAACAGATCCTTGAACTCTTCCAGCGCCTCTTCGTGCATCTGCTTGGCTTGATAGGCGCCGGCCAACATGTAAAACAAGGAGGGGTCGTAGAAGTCGGCCGACTTGCGCAGTGGCTCGAAGTATTTCGCAGCCTCGTTCGGGTTGCCCGACTGAAGTGCATCGACGCCTTGAATCCGCTTGCTGGTCGGATGCGCGGGGTCCAATGCGATCGCCTGATCGAAACATCGGTTCGACAGCTCGGTCTGCCCCTGACGTTCATACCACGACCCGATGTCGATCAGGGTGTCGAAGTCCTTGGCATGCTGCTTGGCGGTTGCCGCGGCAAGCTCCATCGCTTCGTCAAGCTGATTGAAGACGGTCATGCTCTGCAGCAACTCGAGCGCCTTGGACGGGTCGTCCATGTTGTCCGCCAAGCTGGCCAACCCGTTCTCCAAGTTCTCTTCTTTGATCCGCTCCCATTCTTTAAGCGGCATCACTCGGTGCCGCCGACAGGCCGAGCATTCCCCGATGATCTGTTTCTTTCCCAGCGGAATGACTGGGATGAACAGCACTACGACGTAGTAACCGGTCTCGTAATCGGTCAGTATCACATGCCGCTGGCATGATTCACAGATACCGCCATAAACGCGCGGGTTCTTTCGGCCGTAGTACTGGGTCCCAATTCCATTGATGGTCGTTGGCATGCTTGACGGCTCGGGATTTTTATCTTGCGTAGGTAGGAGTGATTGCCAACAGCGTAAACAAAAAGCGAAGGTGCCGGAGCTAGGGAGTGATACTCCGCAAGGGAAGTGCGGGCAACGGGTCGGGATCCCAGACGCGAATTCCCACTTCGTCGACGACCGCTTCTCCGTCACCGATCACTTCAAACATCACCCGCACCTCCGTCTCTCCAGTGCTTTGTCGGTACAGACGAATCGGAGTCCAGTCGGTGGCGCCGCGAACTAAGATCCCCATCTCTTGGCCGCCCAGATTGTCATAGACAAGAATCCCCTGATGCGGCGCACCGAACCCGATCGTGCGAATCATCGCATCGACACGAACGGCCTGGTTGGGTTGAATCCTGACCGTGGGGCTGGAGAGAATCGCGATCGTGCCTTCGTAGCCGCCGCCGAGTGACTCACCGGCCGTCGCGGCGGCGGACAGAGCGATCGCGCCTTGGCCGCTGAAGAATCCGCGGGACATCCAGCGGGCGTCCGACTGCGCCCGAACCAGTTTTCGCTGCCCAAACGTCCAGCCGCCAGCCGACAAGACATCCGGCTGGTCCAGGCCGCCTGTTGCGATCAAGTTCTCGCTCCAGCCCTCGTCTCGCATCAGGGGCTGCCACGCCGTTTGCAAGGTCGGACGCCCTTCATCGATCGGCGGGCTGCTGACGTGCCGCGGTGAAAACGATGGCAGCGTTCCCGACAGCAGTGCCTGGGAAAGCTGCAGACTGGATCGGACGGACCAGGCGTCGGCGCGGCGAGAGAGTCGCAACGTCGCTTCGGCGTCGCCGGCACGAAAAACAGCCTCGGCGTCATCAAGCGTTCGACGCGCCGCGGTGAGCAGATCGACCGGCATGATCGCCTCGGTCGCGCCCGAGCTGACGGCGTGATCCCAATCTTGACGAATCTGACGGACCTGATCGACGCACAGTTGCCACCGATCCGAAGCCGCCCTGGCGGCAAAGCGTCGCGCGGATTGGTCAAGCCGGGCGCCCAGCGACGAATCGGCACTGATCACGATGACTTCCGCGACGTCCGGTGAAACGATCTCGATCCGGGCACCGGTGGGTGTCGGGGCGATGTCGATCCGCTGGGCCGAAAAATTGGTCAGTCGCCACGCGGTGCGATGCACCATCTCGGGCGGCAACAAGATCTCGACGGCGCGGCCATCACCCGCCAAGACCTGATCGCGAACCGACTGATCAGACGTTAGAAGCAAGAACTGGTCTCCGCCGGCATCCAATCGGCCGCAGCGATAGGCGGCGCCGCCAATCCGATAGGGCGCAGCCGGGCGTGACGAGGCGATCCACGGCCCCATCATGGCCACAAATCGATTGACATAGCTGAGCGCCATCGATCGCTGGTGGGCGAACACCGACCCAGAAACCAGCGACTCGTGTGACCGAAACACGATCGCGCGCGGTGATTGCTCGAGCGATTGAACGACTTGAGTGAACATCGAATGCCAGCGAAAGTTGCCTCCCGGTGGCGCCCCGATCGCAGCACTGATCGACCGATTCATCTCCGCCAACATTTTCGGTGGCGACGATTCGATCGCAACAGCCACTTCGGTGCCACTGCCGATTCGGGCGCGACGATCCTGGTACAGCAGCGTCTGTTCCGCGGCCAACAGTCCCCGACTGCGGAGCGCCGCATCGGAAACGATTGCATCGGCAACCGACGCATAACCTGCCCAACGTTCGACCGGCGCGATCACGATCGGGCGTTGCCAGGTCTCCGGGAATAGTCGTAGACGCCGAACGGTTTGATCGGTTTGTGAAACACGAGAGTTGTCCAGTGCAACTCCGCCGCCGAGGTACCAGGCCATCACGGGATCAAGCAGCGCGACGATCGCGGGATCGGGCGCCACCGGCGGCGGTGCGTAAACGAGCAATTGCGACTGGATCGCGTCTCGCAAGAGATCTGCGGTCGGAGGACGCGACAACAAGACCGCATCGAAACCCAACGAGCGAACCCAGTCGAGTGGTTCGCCACGATGTTCCAGGATGCGAATCACGTTGTCCTGTGGAAACGCCGACACCATAACGTTCTGACCAGATCGTTCTGGCTGAGACGCTGGGCGACGCATCTGCAACAATCGCGGCACTTGCAGCGATGCGTTTTCACCGAGGGCGTCCACGGTCTCCGTTTCACGACTCGGCGGCACCCTCTCCACGCGGCCATGATCGCCCACCGGAATCATTCCGCGAACGGACACTTGGTCGATCCTCAACGTCGTCGTCCCGGGACCGCTGTAGGCGTTGATCGCAATCGCATCGATGTAGGGATTCTTGACGTTCGCATCACTTCCGTGGACCGAACGTAGCTTTGCGATCTTGATCCGCAGCTCGCGTTCCACATTGCCGATCCCAAGCGATTGAAATTTGCCAGGATGCTCATAGGTCGCGCCATAGATGATCGCCGCGACGGGGCGTCGGGTCTGTGGATCTCGGACGAACGGAAACCGAACGCGGAAGCCGACCCGTGCGCCCTTTCGGGCACTCATGATCGAAACGTTAGCCACCAGATCATTGAACGCGCGAACCGGTTCGATCGGGTAGATCAAAATCGACTCACTGCCGACGCCGGCTTGAAACGTCAGCGACTCGCAACCGCCACCATCCACCCCACCACCGGCGAGGTTCTTGTGATCGATCACGCGCGCGTCGCAATCGGAAGTGTCCAGGTGCCAGCGGGGCGGATAGGCATCCAGCGAATCAAACAGATCGGCTCGCGCGGCAGAGTCGTCCAGGAACCCGAATACGGTGACAAGCACGGCAATCAAGATTGCAGCGAGAGATCGCTGTAGAGGCCATCCGACCGGGGGCACGGACACGTCTTTTTCGCTCTTTGCGCGCTCCACACCACCCGGCCTTCGGGTCAGCGGAGGGCTCCCGGAGCGTTCGCCTGACGGCAAGCTTTGCCGAGCCCGAACGACTGACAACACTTTCGGACGCGGCATTCGGTATTTGAACTTCAATTGTTGACCCAAATCTGCGTTGCCCAAACAATCAGCAGGACGACGGGGACGTCGCTATCGGAGCAACCACTGATAGCCTGCCGGTGACTCGTGTAACAAAGTGTGCGGTTGACGCGACGATGTAGAGAAAACTCCACATCCCGTCGCAACCCGTCGCTTACTACGTAAGACGTTTGTGTATCAAGATTTAGGGTGCCAAGCCAAGCCGAAACGGTGTTGTTTTTTTTCACCGTTTCCTTTTGACAACGCAAAAACTGCGATCACCCTAAACCATTGCCGCAAAACACCTTACGCAGAAACCTCGGCTGTGCTGGCTGGATTCGGCATCGCGAGTGCAATGGACGGCAATCAAAGCAACCCTTCAACGTATCTCTCTCCGGAGCCCTGGCGCATGCAAAAGACGACGATCGGATCGAACAAACAAGTTGGCGACGAAGTTCCTCAAGAATTGCGTGAGCTGACTGCAGCGATCGACGCCCTTCCCGCACGCTACCGAGACACTGTCGCGCCGGCGCTTTCACGAGCGATCGATTGCAGCACCCGTCGGCGTCGCATCCTGAACCTCGTCCAAGAGGCCCTGTCGCAACTTCGGTTGGACATGAAATACCTCGTCTTCGACCTCGAAGCGACCCGCCGCGAACGTGATCAGTATCGAGAAATCCTGGAAAAAGAAGACCTGCTCTAAGCGACGTTCCCGATCGAGGTGTTCGACGGGCGGTGTCCGATTCGGCTATCATGCTGCCAATCTCGCCCGCCCCAACCGGACTCACTTGATCGATGAATATGACTCGAACGTTTTATCAAATTCCTAGTCATCCCGGCTGCCGACCACTCTCTCGTTGGTTCACCCCTCGAGCGGGCGTGAGACCTCTGGCGGGGATCGCGCTGGCGATGATGTGCTGCATTCCAGTGGCGTTTTCAGCCCAGCCCGACGTGTCGCAGTCGCTTCAAGCGGTTGCCAAAACCGACGGCTCGGTGGCACTCGACCAAGCCGCGTCGGCAGCCGCCAACCAGCTCCAGTCGCTGCCCAGTTCCAAAGTCACCGACGTTCTGGAGGGTTTTGACAACGCTTCCAAACGCGGCAAAAACTGGCTGCGGGCGATCGCAGCCGACGTCAGTGACAACGGGCCCTTCCCCAAAGACGCGTTGCTGGGGTTCATTGCCGATCGCTCCAAAGACGCCGACGCTCGCTACGTCGCGTACCAGTTGCTGACCCAACATGACCAGACGCTGACGTCCGAATTGTTGGCCGATGCCGAAACAGACCCCTCGCTTCCGATCCGCTACCTCAAGATCGAATCGATGATCGAGGCGGGCGCGGCGCTGATGTCGACGCAACCCGATCAAGCCAAACAGGTCTTTCGCCAGGTGATCGCCCATGGCCGAAGCCCCAAACAGCTGGAGAAAACGGCCAAGCTACTGGCCGACCTGGACGTCGAAATTGACCTCGCCGAAGAACTGGGCATGATGCGTCGCTGGTGGCTGATCGGCCCCTTCGACAACACCGACAGCGAACACTTCGACACAGCCTACGTTCCCGAAAACCGTTACCTCGAATCGGGTTCGCCGATCGCCCGAGATGCCGCCGGCGAACCCAAACCGGAAACAGGGAAGAAACGAGCCGTCACGTGGCAACAGATTGAAAGCGACGACAACCTGGGCATGGTCGATCTGAACGGACCGCTATCCAACGAGAAAGATGCCGCCGCTTACCTGTTTGCCACCTTCACCGTCGACGGCGAAAAAACGCCGATGCCGGCACAGATTCGCATCGGCTGCATCACCGCCAACAAAGTTTGGATCAACGGAAAACTCGTCTCCAGCAACGAAGTTTATCACTCGGGAACCCGCATCGACCAATATGTCGACGACTGTGAGTTGGTCGATGGCGAAAACACGGTGATGATCAAAGTCATGCAGAACGCCCAAACCGAACCCTGGGCACAAGATTGGCAATTCCAGTTCCGACTGACGCGTCCCGACGGATCGGCCATCAAAACGAATGTGTTGTAGCGTGAGCGGGCCGGTGTTTGGGCTAGAGGGACCGTCCAGCTTAGGAACTGATAGAACCCGCGAAAAATAGTGCTCATGACGTCACCCTCCCGCGACGGAGGTCGTGCAGGTTTTAAGTCGTTGATCACAAAGGGTTTTCGTCACTCTCCCCCTGAGCATTGGTATCTACACAAATCGCTTTTTGCTCAAAGGGCATGCATACCCATAGCCTGGGGCAAGCAAACCGAGCATCTGCGAGGGTTGCGCCGCCCCAGGAACCTGATCGCAATGAGGTTCAATTTGGCCAACGGCCACACACAACCTTCACGTTTGACGAGGCATTTGTGTATGGCCGTCGGCCAATCGCTCTCGTTCTCGTTTGCGGACCTTGGGCGATGCCCAAGGCTACGGATGTAAACGGCCGTTGGCCGAAACCATCCAATCAGAACCGATCTGGCATGCAAAAGAGGTGTAGACACCAATGCCTGCCAGGAGGGTGACTTCGTAAGCTGGACGGTCTCTCAAGGCCGGACAGCAGCGCGTTCACCGCTCTCGCGCGGGGCCGATGCGTTTGAGTACCTGTTCGGTCGGCTCCGGTTGGATCGCTTCGAGCGGGCTGTCGTCGCGGGCGAAGAACATCAGGTGTTGCCACGGCAATTCGTTGTATTCGCGCACCAGCTTGAACCCGTTGGCGTGGTATTCCTTCATGATCTGACGCTTCGACATCTTGTGCAGCAGTTTGATCGGAACCGTCGGATCTTCTTTCCGGTACTCCAGCAATGCGACGACTCCGGTGGGCGTCAAGGATCGCCGGATCTCCCAGAGCATGGATTGCGGGTGCGAGAACTCGTGATAGACATCGACCATCAACAGCAAGTCAATTTTGTTCTCCGGTAACTTCGGATTGTCGATCGTCCCCAAGACCGGGCGAATGTTTTTCAGGCCGAATTGATCGGCGCGTTGACGGAGTTTCTGCAACATCTCCGGCTGGATGTCGACGGCATAGACGGCTCCTTCCGGCCCGACCTTTCTGGCCATCGGCAGCGTCCAATAACCGTTGCCACAGCCGAGATCACAAAGCACCATTCCCGGCTTGAGATCGAGTTTCTGAAACGATTCGGAAGCGTTTTCTTCTTCGTCGCGTTCCGGTCGCACCAACCAGGACGCACCGAGATGGCTCATCGGTTGCGCGACGACGCGTCCCAGATAACTCTTGCGCGCCTGCTCTTTGGGTTTCTCATCAGACGCTTGAAATGTTTCATTTGCCGACGGCGAGCCCTCGCCAACGGCAGCGTCTTGCGCGACGCAGGCCGGATGAAGCGGCAGGGCGACACTCAATGCGATCGCGAGCGACAAGTAGATTGCAACACGCATGTCGCAAAAGCGGGCAGGTGAGATCATGGGTAGCATGGGGGTGTAAGCTTCCAGCTTGCGAATGTTTCACAACGGCTGCAGGATGCAATGGCAAGCAGGATGCTTACCCCACTTTGGCGAATCCATGCGTTCTTAGCATTCCAGATCGTCAACGACTTTCGACAACGAGAACTCGGGTTCAAACGCGCCATCGAAGGGGTAAACGTCGTCGAAGTCTTCACGACGATCCGACTCACTCTTTCGCATCTGCTCGATGCGGATCAGATTGTAGACGATTTCACCGAAGTCGCTGGTCGATTTAATTCCCCACGACCCCAAGACCATGCTGCCCAGGTAGCCGTATTGGTCGATGGCGTATCGACGACAGGCTTCGCAGAGTTGCTGACCGGTGATGTGTTTGGGCCGTCCCTTGGACATCGATTCCGCCGCGACGGCGGCTTCGGTCAGCTCGGGCAGATGCTCGTGGGCAAACTGCAGGGCTTCACGGATGAACTGATAGGCCTCGTACTTGTACCGCGCGTCCTCCTTCAACAATTTTCGCATCGCTTGGAGGGGCGAGTTGGTCAATTCATTGCTCATGTCGCGGTCTATCTAGATTCGTTTTTATCAGGTTCATCACACCGTCGTCCTCGACCAACCGTCAAGCGTCTCGGGTGCCGCCTTTGCGCCCGCTGCGGCGGGGTTTGGCTGGCGGCGGAGCCTTGGTCACACGAACGACTTGGTCGACACCTAACAGTATCCTCCGTTTGTCCTCCGTCCGCACCATCAATTGTTGCGAAAGAATGTCGTGAGCCAAGACCGACGCGTTGCCTTCTCGGGTCAAAATCTCCGCACCGATCGGCGGCAGCTCGGCCGCCAGCGCCTCATAGGTCTCAAACTCATAGCGTAAACAACATTTCAGCCGCCCGCATCGCCCGGAGATTTTTGTCGGATCCAGCGTCGATCGCTGCAGTTTAGCCATCTTCATCGACACCGGCGGCATCTTGCTCAAAAACGTCGCACAGCACAGCGGTTGGCCGCAATCGCCATAATCGGCCAGCAGCTTTGCCTCGTCGCGGACGCCGATCTGCCGCATTTCGATCCGGGTCTGGAACTCGCCCGCCAGATCGCGAACCAATTGCCGAAAATCGATCCGCCCCTCGGCGACGTAGTAGACGACGATCCGTTCTCCGCCGAGTAGCCGCTCCACGTCCACCAAATCCATTTTCAACGCCCGCGCGTCGACGCAGCGTTGACAGATCGCCAGATCATCGCGGGTCTGCCCCTGGATGTGTTCCCACTGCTTGCGATCGTCCTCGGAAAGCCGTCGGACGATCTTTCCCGCCGTGGGTTCGTTCATGGAATCCAGCGCGTTGGGCGTCGCTTCGCAGAGCACCGTTGCGATCTCGGTCCCGCGTTCGGTTCGGGCAACCACCTGGTCGTTATAGCGAAAACTCTCCCGCGCACTGAGCACGCCGAGGATTCGCATGGAGCCGAACCGGGCGACGTATTCCCAGTTTTTTTTCGGTTTGGGCGGTTCCGATTCCGTCACACGTTCCGGCAGATCCGGACTCGTCATTCCTTGGCCTCGGCCGTTGTGGCGACGGCGGGCTTCCACGCCCAACGTTGCCCGGCGGTGACGATGCCGTTCTTGCGAGTGCCGACGAGCAACTGTCCTGCCCCCCGAAAACAGAGCGCCCACACACCGCTTTCGGCACCGATCGTCGACACGCTGCCTCCGGACGCGAAATGGATCTTGCCACTGACTTCGGACGCGGCGATCTGGCCGGCGTCCGAAACAGCGATTCGGGTGATCCAATCCGTGCCCTTGGCGATCGACTCCGGTTTCGCATCCGGCTTGGCTCCGACACGGTACAAATTGCGATCGGCCGAACCCACGATCAGCGACGCATCAGTTTCGTACGCCACGCACCACGCGGTTTCTTCACCCACCGCCACGGCCCCGGTGCTTTCCAGCTCGGGCCATTTCAGCAGATGGACTTTTCCTTCGCCATCGGTGGCGGCCAGCTGGGTCTTGTTGGGAGAAAACGCCAGCGACGTAATTGACGCCTGACTGAGTTCCACTGATTTGGACACCTTGGCGTCAGCGATGCTCCAAGCAAACAGTTTCCCCGATTCGTTCCCCGCGACGATCATCTGTTCATCGGGTGAAACGAGGATTTTTTGGCACCATCGTTCAAACGCCCCCTCGTGGGTCGTGGGCGTTTTGGAGTCGACATCGTAGACCACCAAGTTGCCCTTGTAGTCCGCGCTGGCGATCTTCTTGCCATCGGAAGTGGTTGCCACCGTCCAGACGGCAGCGGGATGCTCGTAAAGCTGCTCCAGTTGGCCGGGCGTGTCGGCTTGAAACCGTGCAACCGATCCGGGCCGCAGCAGCAATCCGGTTGCCGTGCCGGCGACAAAACTTCCGTCACCGGCAGCGGTAATCGAGGTGATCCAAAGCGATTCGGAATCGACGGCTTGTCCGCCACCGGAATCGTCAGCCTGGCAAGAGAGCGTCAGCAGACCAAGAAATAACGCGGCTAAACAACGGATTTTCATGAGTCGCATTTTGAGCAAGGAGGGAATCGAGGGGGGAATCATCAAGCTTCATTGTAACGCTTTCTGATCACGCCATCCTACTCGTCGGTCACGCAACCTTCGCTGGCCGATTTGACGGTCTTGATGTACTTGTACAGCGTCCCGCGATTGGCCTTGAGCGCCGGGGCTTTCCAGGCCGATTTCCGCGATGCGATTTCCTCGGCCGGCAGCGACACATCGAGCGAATTGGTTTCCGCGTCGATGGTGATTTGGTCACCGTCCTGGAGCAATCCGATCGGTCCACCGAGTTGCGCTTCGGGGGTGACGTGCCCGACGATGAACCCGTGGCTCCCGCCGCTGAATCGACCATCGGTGATCATCGCGACGTCGGATCCCAGACCGGCTCCCATGATCGCACTGGTCGGCGTCAACATCTCCGGCATTCCGGGACCACCTTGAGGGCCTTCGTAACGGATAACGACGACATCGCCCTTCTGGATTTGTTTCTGCTCCAGCGCCGCCAGCATTGCTTCTTCGCTGTCAAAGCAACGGGCCGGGCCGGTGAATTTCAATCCTTCCTTGCCGGTGATTTTTGCCACCGCACCCTCGGGCGCCAAACTGCCTTTGAGGATTCGAATGTGGCCGCTGGGCTTGATCGGTTTTTCAACCGTGCTGACGATCTTTTGTCCTTCCTTCAATCCGGGCAGACCTTCGACGTTTTCGGCCAGCGTCTTGCCGGTCACGGTCAGACACGAACCGTCCATCAGCCCTTTTTCGAGCAGGTACTTCATGACCGCCGGCGTCCCACCGATCGAATGCAGGTCTTCTTGGACGAACTTGCCGCTCGGTTTCAGATCGGCGAGGTAGGGGATCCGATCGCTGACCGATTGGAAGTCATCAATCGAAAGCGGCACGTCGACGCTGCGTGCCATCGCGATCAAATGCAACACGGCGTTGGTGCTGCCGCCGAGTGCCATCACGGTGACCATCGCGTTTTCAAACGCGGCGCGCGTCATGATGTCACGAGGCTTGATGTCCTTCTTCAACAATTCCAACATCGCTTCGCCGGCCAATCGGCACTCATCTTTCTTCTGTTGATCTTCCGCCGGAGCACTGGCCGAATACGGAAGCGACATGCCCAACGCTTCGATCGCGGTGGCCATCGTGTTGGCCGTGTACATGCCGCCACAGGCTCCCGCGCCCGGACAACTTTTCTCGACGATCTCTTGACGCTCGTCGTCGCTGATCTGTCCGGCGATGAACTGGCCGTAACACTGGAACGCGCTGACGATGTCCAGTTTCTCTCCGTTGCGAAAGCCGGGTTTGATCGTGCCGCCGTAAACCATGATGGCCGGACGATTCAACCGTCCCATCGCGATCAAACAACCCGGCATGTTCTTGTCACAGCCCGGAAGCGCGATCAATCCATCGTACCACTGGGCCGCCATGATGGTTTCGATCGAATCGGCGATCAGATCGCGGCTTTGCAGCGAATAGCTCATCCCATCGGTGCCCATCGAGATCCCGTCACTAACACCGATGGTGTTGAAACGCATTCCAACCATGCCCGCCGCTTCCACGCCCTGCTTGACCTCGGCGGCCAAGTCCAGCAAGTGCATGTTGCAGCTGTTTCCCTCGTACCAAACACTCGCGATCCCGACCTGGGGCTTGTCCATGTCTTCGCGGGTCATTCCCGTCGCGTAGAGCATCGCTTGGGAGGCACCCTGACTTTTCGGCTGCGTGATCTTGCTCGAGTATTTGTTCAGCTGGGACATCGGTAACGGTGTTTGGGGAAAGGGGGGGGTGAAAAAGTGGCGTAAGCTTCCAGCTTGCGGTGGGGGCAAAAAACCGAGGCAGTTCATCGCACGGGAGCTCTGACGGTTATTATCATGATCGCTGCCCGTTTCACAATCCGCCGGACTTTCGGCGATCCCCGCCATCGGATTCTCCGCCATGCCCAACTTCCCGCGTCCGACCTTGCTGTCCGGATCGTCGTGCCTGGCCTTGCTGGCCGCCGCCTGCCTGGTGCCCGCCGCCTGCCTATTGCCCGCCGCCTGCTCGTCAGCTGCTGACACGTCCTCGGGCGATGAGGTTCCCTTGTTCGACGGAAAAACCCTCGACGGATGGAACGGTGACACCCAATGGTTTCGCGTCCAGGACGGTGCGATCGTAGCCGGCAGTGCGACTGAAAAAATACCCGCCAACCAGTTTTTGTGCACCAACAAGACCTATCGCGATTTTGAATTGACCGTCGACGCGAAACTGGTCGGTCAAGGCAACAACGCCGGCGTTCAATTCCGCACCAAACGCATCCCGAATGATACCGAAGTCATCGGCTATCAGGCCGACATCGGATTCATGCCCAACGGCACCTGCTGGGGGGCGTTGTACGATGAATCCCGACGACGAAAATTTTTGGCCGAATCGCCTGAGTTGGCGATGAAGACGGTCAAACGCGGCCAGTGGAACACGCTGAAAATCATCGCCCGCGGCGACCGGATTCAGATCTTTTTAAACGGCGTCCAAACAGTGGACTACACCGAACAAGATCCCGCGATCGAACGCGAGGGCGTGATCGGGCTGCAAGTCCACAGCGGGCCGCCGCTGGAGGTCTACTATCGCAACGTGCGTTTGAAAGAACTGTGAGCAGCGTTGGTCGTCGCCCGCGAGCGAAAAAAGGTCAGGTAGGCGGTAGTGGACGAGGCGACGAGTCCTTGCCAGCATGCCGACTGCGGAGGACTCGTCGCCTCGTCCACTACCCGAAAATTTAGCTGAGACGGAATACTAGTTCACGCCGAAACGATGCACCGTCGTTTCAGTAATCTTGTCCCCCGGTCGCAGCAGCGTGCTGGGAAAGTTCGGCTTGTTGGGCGCGTCGGGGTAATGCTGAGTCTCCAGACAGAACGCGTCGTGCGATCCGTTGCCCGCGTTTTCGGGTCCGCCGCCGAGATGATTGGCCGTGTAGAGTTGGATCCCAGGCTGTGTCGTTTCGATCTCCAACGTCCGCCCCGACTCGGGATCGGCCACCAAGGCCGCTTTTCGTAACTGGCCCGGCTCGCCACGCACGACGTAGCAGTGGTCATAACCCTTGGTCGCGGGAAGCTGGTCGATGCGGTCGCCCAGCGGGGTCGGCGTGCGGAAATCGAGTGGCGTCCCCTGCACGTCGTTGTACTTACCGGTCGGGATCAAGTCCTCATCGACGTCCAAGAACTGATCCGCCTGAATCGTCGTCACATGGTCTTTGGCGGTCCCCGTCCCCGCGCCGCCCAGATTCCAGTAGCTGTGGTTGGTCAAATTGACGTGCGTCGGCTTGTCGGTCGTCGCCGAATAGACGATTTTCAGCTCGTCGGCGTCGTTCCAGCTGTACTGGGCGGTCACTTCGACGTTGCCGGGAAAGCCGTTGTCCCCATCGGGGCTGGTCAGGCTGAACCGCACGCCGACCGATCCGTCCTGCTCCAACGTCTCCGCGGTCCAAACCTGGTAGGAAAAATTCTTGATCCCGCCGTGCAGTTGGTGTTTTCCGTGATTGACGACCAGAGCATACTCAGTGCCGTCGATCGTGAACTTCGCGTTGCCGATGCGATTGCAGAATCGACCGACACTGCTGCCGAAGTACGGATGCCCGGCGACATAGCGATCCAGGGCATCAAAACACAGATTGACGTTGGCCAGCTTCCCGTCGCGATCGGGCACTTCGACGTCCAGCAGCGTGGCGCCGAAATTCATCACGCTGACTCGGTGACCACTCGAATTGATGAGCGTGTAGCGGGTGATCGGTTGATCGTCGGCGGTTCCAAACGGTGCGGTTTCGATCTTCATGGTCGATGGGATAGGCGGTTTTGGCGGACGGGGAAAACAGGGACAATACGAGACAATGCAACGAAACAAATCGACGACAAGGTCAGGTAACACCACATCATGACCGGTCCGCTTGGGGAATTGAATGGGGGCACCGCTCACGTCGGCGATCGACAGATCGCATCCGGCGGGCGGTCGCGTTCCGTTGCAACCGACCCCGTGGACGCCTCGGACATAGCCGCCCCCGGTCGATACCGAGACCTGACCATCGGCGACGTTCGGATCGGTTTCCCGGTCGTGCAAGCGGCGTTGAGCGGTTACAGCGACCTGCCCATGCGCGTCATCGCGCGGCGACACGGCGCCAGCTACAGCGTCTGTGAAGTGATGCTGGACCAGTTCTTGTTGGCCTTGGGTAAACGGCAAAAGACGAAACACTTCCTGGACATTCATCCCGACGAACACCCCGTCGGCGGACAATTGATGGGCGCCGAACCGGAGCAGTTTTCGCTCGGGGCGCTCAAGTTGGTCGAAGCCGGGTTCGACATCATCGACGTCAATTTCGGCTGTCCGGTGAAAAAGGTGTTGGGGCGATGCCGGGGCGGTTTTCATCTGTCACAGCCGAAGGTCGCGATCGAAATCTTGCAGCGGACCCGCGACATCGTCCCGCCCCACATCCCTGTCACCGTCAAGATGCGTCGCGGCATCGACGACACCCAACAATCCCGCGATGCGTTCTTCGAAATTCTGGACGGCGCCAGGGACGCCGGACTGGCCGCGGCCACCGTGCACGGCCGAACCGTCGTGCAGCGCTATGTCGGGCCCAGTCGCTGGCAGTTTTTAAGCGAAGTGAAATCACACGTCGGCCGATCGATGCAGATTCTCGGCAGCGGCGATCTGTTCTCCGCCGACGACTGCCTGCGGATGATCGACCAAACGGGAATCGACGGCGTCACCGTGGCCCGCGGAGCGATCGGCAACCCCTGGATTTTCCAACAAGCCCGCGCGCTAGCCGGCGGCCAACCGCTGCCCGACCCGCCGTCGCTGCACCAGCAAGCCGATGTGATGCGCGAACACTTTACGCTCTGTGAACAAACCTATGGCGAGGGGCGGGCCCCCTTGTTGATGAGGAAATTCGCCATTAAATACAGCCAATCGCACCCGGACTACGAATCGGTTCGCCAAGCGTTTGTCAAAATTAAAACGCGCGACGATTTCGAATCTGCGCTTCAAATCCATTACGGCAGCGACAGCCCCGGGCGGATGATCCCCCGCGATTGCCACGGCAGCCAGGAAGAATGACACCGGACCACGGACCATGACGACCTATTTTGAAACCGGCAGCGAATCGACATCACTTTCGTCGGATGACTTGCGTCGCGCGCTCGAAGAAACCTTCGCCAAGATCGGGCTGCCCGAAAAAGCGTTGTTGTTGCCGCCCGACCACACACGGCTGTTCAGCCGCGCCGGTGAAATCACGGCGCTGTGCCACGAGATGCTGGGCCAGCGCGTCGCCGACATCATGCCGGCACTGGGTACGCATAGCGCGATGAAGCCCGAGCAGTTGGCGCACATGTTCCCCGGTGTGCCGCTGGATCTGTTTCGCCCCCACCGCTGGCGCGATGACGTCGTCACCTTGGGCACGGTACCGGCGTCGTATGTTTCTGACGTCACCGGTGGGGTGTATGACAAACCGTGGAAAGCCCAAGTCAACAAACTGCTCCGTGACGGCGGCCACGATCTGATCTTTTCGATCGGCCAAGTCGTGCCGCACGAAGTCATCGGGATGGCCAACTACAACAAGAACGTCTTTGTCGGAACCGGTGGCGTCGAGGGGATCAACGAGAGCCACTACTTGAGCGCGGTCTACGGCATCGAACAAACACTGGGACGGGCGAACACCCCACTGCGGCAAATCCTCAACTACGCCCAAGACGAATTCTGCAAGGGCATGCCGATCGTCTACGCCTTGACCGTGATCCAACAAATGCGCGACGGGACGCTGCACACGCGAGGGCTGTACATCGGCGACGATCACGAAACGTTTTTCAAAGCCGCCGAGCTGGCCTACGAGGTCAACATCACGCACCTGGAAAAGCCTCCCCAGCACGTCGTCGCCTACCTGGATCCGTCGGAATTCAAAAGCACCTGGCTGGGGAACAAGGCGATCTACCGGACTCGGTTGGCGATCGCGACCGGCGGCCGGCTGACCATCCTGGGCCCGGCGGTGGAAGAGTTTGGAGAAGATGGCGAGATTGATCGGCTGATTCGCAAGTACGGTTACCGCACCAAAAAAGAGATCGTGCAATTGGTCGCCGAAAACGAAGACTTGGCCGCCAACCCGTCAGCGGCGGCACACCTGGTTCATGGCTCCCATGAAAACCGCTTTGAAGTCGTCTACGCGGCGGGAAAACTCACCGCGCAAGAGATTTCGTCGGTCGGATACACGCCCGGCGACATCAACGCCTTGATGAACCGTTACAACGTCGGCACGTTGACCGACGGCTGGCACACCGACGTCGACGGCAGCGAATTCTACTACATCCAGAACCCGGCTTTAGGGCTTTGGCAAGCTGAGTTGAGTTAGCCAAAATTTTTCCCCCAGATTGATGTCTTTTCGGTAGCGTCCCCCCGACAGAACCGTTTGAATCTAGGAATTCAATGGGAAGGACGCAGCGCCCTCGATGATTGATCCGCAACGTCAATCGGGTCCAGTCGGGGCGGGGCACACGCGTCCCTGAACACATGCAGTGAGAGAATTAAACGCGTCAATTCGAAAGACTTCACAATCTGTCTTGGTTCGGACCGGGTCGTTTGCTATTTTCCCCGTACACGGCAAACGACGCGATGATCGAGACGATTTGCTGGTTTTGTTGACGCATTTTTCGAATTACCGGACCGGTCACACCGGCCGGGTTTCGTCTCGCTGGAAAGGAGCCCAGAAGTGAAACAAGCCAAAGAAACTCCGGTCTGCGTGCACATCCGCTGGATGATTCGTCGCGACATGCCGTCTGTCCTCGCAATCGAACAGAGCTGTTTCGAATTTGCCTGGACCGAGGAAGATTTCATCCGTTGCCTGCGACAACGCAACTGCATCGGCATGGTCGCTGAGAAAGACGACGAAATCGTCGGCTTCATGATCTACGAACTGCACAAGAACCGACTGCACATTCTGAATTTCGCCGTCCATCCCGACCAACGTCGCCACGGCGTCGGAAACTCGATGTGCAGCAAGCTGTTCGGAAAGCTGTCGCACGAGCGGCGCAATCGCATCATGCTGGAAGTCCGAGAAACGAACTTGGACGCCCAGCTGTTCTTCAAAAATCTCGGGTTCCGGGCCATCAGCGTGCTCCGCGATTTCTACGACGACACCGTCGAAGACGCCTACCTGATGCAATACCGCTACCACCCCAGCGCCAGCGAAATCGCCCAACCCGGCAACCGCATCTCCCGCATGGCCGGCTAGTCGTCTATCGCAGCTCAATTTTCGGGTAGTGGACGAGGCGACGAGTCCTCTGTAGCCGGCAGATTGGCAAGGACTCGTCGCCTCGTCCACTTCCGCCTACCCGAAAACCAAGGTGTGGCGGAATACTCGTGGGGTAAGCATCCTGCTTGCCTCTTCGCAGGGTTCCCACCCTGCGCCACGTTCTGATGGCCGCAGCCTCCATAATCGTGATACTCCCAGGCGGAGCCTGGGAAAAAGAGAAACGCAAGCTGGAAGCGTACGCCACCAGAGAATCGCAAGCTGGAAGCGTACGCCACTTGGGAATCGCGGCGTCGGCCCGTAAACTTTCGCCATGGCGTTCCTGGCAAATTTTACGGCGATCGATTTCGAGACGGCGAACCGACGACGCGACAGCGCCTGTCAACTCGCCGCCGTCGTCGTGCGCGACGGCCAGATGGTCCGGGAAAAGATGTGGATGATCCGCCCGGACCCGTTCTTTTTTTCACCGGGCAACATTCGCATCCACGGCATCTCCCCGGCAGACGTCCAACACGAACCGACCTTCGGCGAGCTGTGGGGCGAGATTGCAGCGTTCCTGGCCGACGACTGCCTGATTGCCCACAATGCCCCGTTTGACATCGGCGTCTTGATCGGGTGCCTGCAGCGTCACCAGTGCGACATCCCCGATCTGCGGTTCTCCTGCACGCGACTGATCGCGCGTCAAACCTGGCCCGACCGCCGCCGCTTCGGGCTCAAGCCGCTCTCGGATTGGCTGGGCGTCGAATTCAAACATCACGACGCACTGGAAGACTCGCGGGCGTGCGCCAAAGTCTTGCTGGCTGCGGGAATCGCCCGAGCCGCCGAGTCGATCGAAGACCTGGAACAGAAACTCCGCATCGAGCGTGGCAAAGCGGGCCCCTGGGGAGTTAGCCACGCGTCAAAGAAGGGCAACCCGCGCAAGTCGGCGTCCAAACGAAAAACCGACAAGGGACTTCCCAAACGGACGCTACGGCGTGGCGGCAGCCAGCTGTTGCCGCTTCCGATGAACCCGTTCGACGAAGACGCCATCGTTGGTGAGTCGCAAGCCGGCTACGCGGACGCGGCGACACGATCGCTGACATCGACCGAATCCGCCATCGACTTGCAGCGGCTGTCGATCCGGGCGGAATTCATTCAGCCGCTGCGTGGCAAACAGATCGTCTTCGTCGGCCGGCTTCAGGTCATCAGCAATGAACAAGCGATTGACTTGGCCCGTCGCAGCGGCGGCGTTCACCAAGTCGACGTCGATGCATCGACCAATTGCGTGGTACTCGGTTCGTCCGATGTCGATCGACAGCAAGTCGATGACCTGACCGGTCGAGCGGAATTAGAGATCCTGACCGAGTCCGAATTCTTAGCGCGAATCGGACTCTAGAACATTCAGTCCAACAGGTGCGTCAGCAATCCGCTTCGCAACTTCGGCTCGAACCAGGTGCTCTTGGGCGGCATCACTTCTCCGGCATCGGAAACCGCCATCAATTGCTCGATCGATGTCGGGAACATCGAAACGGCAAACGCCCACTCGCCCGAGTCGACCCGTTTCTCCAATTCCTTCGTCCCGCGGATCCCGCCGACAAAGTCGATGCGCGGATCGGTGCGAACATTTTCGATTCCGAAGATCGGGCGAATCACACGCTGCTCCAAAATCGCGACATCCAGGCTGTTGATCGCATCGTGGTGATCGATCGAATCGGCCGGAACCCGCAGACGCCACCATTTCCCATCCAGGTAAATGCAAAACGTTCCCGCGCGGTCTGGAACCGGATCGCTGGTTTCTTCCAGCTTGCCGACGCCGCTCAATCGCTCGCGAATCTGATCGGGCGTTTGGCCATTGAGATCTTTGATGATCCGGTTGTACGCCAGAATGTTCAATTGAGAGGCCGGAAACAGCACCGTCAAAAACCAGTTGTACTCTTCGGTTCCGTTGTGATCTGGATTGGCTTCACGTCGAGCTTTTCCGGCGCGCCAGGCACTGGCCGCCCGGTGGTGCCCGTCGGCGACGTAGAATTCCGGCACCGCGGTCAGGGACGCGACATAGGCGGCGCTTTTTGCGACACGCCAAACGGTGTGTTGGACGCCATCATCGGCCGTAAAGTCGTACAGTGGGGTTTCTCGGATCGCGGCATCGACCAACCCGTTCAGATCGGGATCATCCCGATAGGTCAGAAAGACCGGGCCGGCGTGGGCATTGAGCGTCATCACGTGACGGGTCCGGTCGTCTTCTTTGGCCGGTCGCGTGAACTCGTGCTTCAGGATCAAGTTGTTCTCGTAGTCCTCCACGTGACAACAGCACACCACACCGACTTGGCTCTTGCCGTTCATGATCTGGCGATACAGAAAAACGCTTGGTTCGGCGTCTTGTTTGAGGACCCCGTCGTCGATCAAACGCTGCAGGTTCTCGGCGGCTTTGGCGTAGATTTCGTCCGCGTAAGGATCGGTTTCCGGCGGTAAATCAATATCCGGGCGAACCACATGCAAGAACGAATCCGGGTTCCCATCGGCCAACGCTGCCGCTTCGTCACGATTGACGACGTCGTAAGGAACGCTGGCGACCTGGGCGGCTTTTTCCGCGGTGGGGCGAACGGCACGAAACGGTTGAACGCGTGGCATCGGAGGGGTTTTTCGCTGGAGAGACGGTGAAGGGAGACCAGAAACGCGAACGTTATAAGCGCACGACCGGCTCTGCAACACCCCGCACCGCCCGTCGAGAAAGCGTCCAGCACCGCACAAAGGTCGCATTTTTCGGCCAAGTTTCGCCGTTTCTCGACGATACTGTACTTTCCACGCACCGTCTGCGTCCGATCATTCAGTGTGCCGCCACCTGCACCGTGCTGCCGGGGAAAGGAGAGACGGTCAAAAGATTGTGGGTCAAAACATGCCGTCCCCCTGCAGCCCTGCCCGTCAGCTCCAACCCATTTTTTGACCAACCCATTTTTTGACCAACTCTTCCTGCCATGAATGCTGGGTACCTCCTTAACGTTTTTTACGGAGTTCCCCCGTTTCTCGAATGACAATCTGCCTTTTTGTCCGTTCTAAAATCAACGTGGACCGACCCAGCAAGACGCCGTCACACAATCTCATTCACATCATGAATCGACTCCCGTTCCTCCTCGTCGTCCTCGCCGTTTGCCTGGCCAATGACTGCCGTCAAACCGCCCTCGCCCAAAATGCGAATCTGAAACGATTCCAGCAGCAGCAACAGCAGTTGCAGCGGCGCATGGACCAGGCAGTCAAGGATGCCGCGAAGAATCAGCCGGATCTCCCCAGCGACCCTGAATTGCTCTCGCTGCACAAAGAGTTCATCGTCAAAGCGGAAAAGCTGGCCGGGGAATACGAACGTAAAAAACAATACGACAAGGCTCGCGAAGTCTTCGAGGCGATGGCGCGTCTGGTCCCCAAATACCCCGAAGCCGACGCGGGCGTGAAGCGGATGCTGCAGATGCAATCGATGAAGGATCGCAAGGTGATCAAAGTCGAGGCGACCGGAGGCTGGCAAGATTCTGGGGCGCAGCTGATCAAGGGCATGCCGGTTCACGTCGAAGTCAAAGGCACCTGGAGAGTGGTGTTCGAAACCGGACCGGAGGGAATTGAGATCCCTGAAAAGATGAGACCACGCGACTCCCGAATCAAACTGGGGACGCTGATCGGCGTGATCGCATCGTCGCCCAGCGAACTGGAAACCGCCAAGCCGTTTGTGGTCAAACACGGCGGCGATTTTGTCGCCGATGCTTCCGGGCGTTTGTTCCTACGGATGTTCGACGTCGACCCGACCGACAACCAAGGCGAGATGCTGGTGCTGATCCAAAGCACGTTCGGCAATTAATGCGTCCGCTACTTAGCTGAGGATTCCCGTCAAGACGTTGCCATGGACATCGGTTAGCCGCATGTCGCGTCCGCTGTAACGGAAGGTCAGTTTCTCATGATCGACGCCTAGCAGGTGTAGCACCGTCGCCCAGAGGTCATAGACCGTGCACTTGTTCTCGATCGCGTGGTAGCCCAATTCATCGGTTGCGCCGTACCACGTGCCGCCCTTGATCCCGCCGCCGGCCAGCCAAACGCTGAACCCTTGTGGATTGTGGTCCCGTCCGTTGCTGCCTTGCGAAAACGGCGTGCGGCCGAATTCGCCCGCCCACACGATCAACGTCTCATCGAGCAACCCTCGGGCACGCAGGTCTTTGATCAACGCAGCGATCGGCTGGTCGACTTGAAATCCCATCGCCCGGTGTCCTTTCTCCAGATCACCGTGTTGATCCCATGGGTTGGCCGCTCCACCGGCACCGATGCCTTTGGTCAAACAACTCAGTTCGATGAATCGGACACCGCGCTCGACCAACCGTCGAGCCAACAAACACTGACGCGCATACGCCGCTTTTTCTTGATCGCTGGAATCCAACCCGTATTGGCGTCGAGTCGACTCGCTTTCGTCAGAGATGTCACACAGCTCCGGCACAGACGTCTGCATCCGAAACGCCGTTTCATAATTCTCAATCGCCGCTTCAACTTGTGGGTCGCCCCCGGCTTGGTTCAAAAACTGTTGGTCGAACGATTTGGCAAATTCCATGCGCCGCCGTTGATCATCACGCAAGCCTCGCGGACGCACGTTGCGGATCGCTTCGGTCTGGTCGGCTTTCAAGACCGATCCCTGATGTTGTGCCGGTAGAAACCCGCTGCTGAACAAGCTCAATCCGCCGTGCGGCACGACGGCGTTGCCGCTCTGCAAGACGACAAAGCCCGGCAGGTTCTCGTTCACGCTGCCCAGTCCGTACGAGCACCATGCCCCCGCGCTGGGATGCCCCATGAAGGGAAACCCAGAATGCATCACAAAGTTACCCTGCGCGTGCTCGTTGACCGGTGTCGTCATCGAACGAACCACGGCCAACTCATCCGCCACCGAAGCAATTTCGGGAAACATGTCGCTGATCGGCAACCCCGACTCGCCGGACGGTTTGAACGTGAACGGGCTGGCCATCACGTTGCCATTACGATTGAACTGAGTCCGTTCCACCTGAACCGGCATCGGCTGTCCGTGCAACGCTTCCAGCTTGGGCTTTGGATCAAACGAATCCACGTGCGAAACGCCGCCGGACATGTAACAAAAAATCACATGCTTGACTTTGGGCGGGTGATGAAACGTTCGCAGCGCGGCGTCATCGGGCAAGACCGATTCCGGCGCCGCCCCGCCTGTGTTTCCCCATCCGTTGCCCTGCATCATCGCCGTCAGCGCCGCAGCACCGAATCCGGTCGAACAGCGCTCCAAAAACAGTCTGCGTGAGCGACGCATTGGCAGGGGCGGGTGTGGTCGATGGTCAGCGAACATAAAGAAACTCCTGGAACGACAGTAACGCGCGAGCCAACTCGGACCAGGCCTGTCCCGTCTCGCTGAGCTTGGATTCGGGAATCGACTTCCATTGACGGTTCAATTCTTCCAACGATGCACGGTCCCGTTGCATCGCATTTCGTTCGGCTTCGGTCAGTTGTTTCAGCAGGACCTCTTCGGAAACGAAGGATGCCGAATTCGACGCCGATGCCGCGATCTGTTCCGCCGTCAACGCACGGTCATAAAGCCTCGCCTGCAGGATCGTGCCGGATAGCAAGCGATTTCCGCCCGCGGGCAGATGCCGGATCCCGAACCCGACGATGGACTCGCCCGGGGCAAACGTGAGTGGCCCACGACTGCGATACGATTTCCCATAAGGCTGACCGTTGCGATACCCGATGATCTGGCCCTCCCCATCATAGCTGATCGCAACCTGGACCGGTTGGCGATCGGCCGACGACTCCTCCGGGCCGCCAAACGGTTCGGTGCGCTGGAAGCTGTTGCTGCCGGCGAGCCACTGCCGGCGATCTCGCTCGGCGAACACGATCGCGTCAAACAACACGCCATTTTTGGATTGCAGCGTCATCGCCCCGCCGCCGCGCTGGTTCAGATCATTCAGCTTCACCCAAACCTCCAACGTCTTCTGTGACAGCGGGACGTCGATCGGATCGGTCAAGGCATAGCCGCCACCGGTCACAACCAATCCCTGCTTGGTCTGCCGGGCACCATTCTTCAGCGTCACGTTCGCACGACCGACTTGATCGTCCAGCCCCGTCGTGAAGTCCCAACGGCCGATCGGCGAAGGCACTTCGGCTGTTGACTGCTGGCCGCCGGATTCGGCTTGGTCGTCAAGCCGCTCGCGGGCCATCTGCCACCGGGCGTCGATCGCCGATTCGATCTGGTTGATCTGCAGTTGCAACTCGGCTCTCTGTCGTGTCCGCTCGGCAACGACCAAACGCATCTCGTCCAAGAACGTTTCCGATTGGGCGATTTCCTGATCCGACGGCTGACGACCGAACGCATCAAGGAACATGCGAGCGATACCGTTGCGGTCGCCATCGGACGCTGTCTCCGCCAGGGTTCGGCTTGCCCAGTCATTGGCGACGCCGGCGATCTGGGCATCATTCATCATCGCCAGCGATTGAGCGGGAACGTTCGTCACGTCCCGCCGGCCGACGCTGCTGAACGGTTCGGGAAAATCAAAGGCGCGCAGAAAGGGGTCCAAATCGTTGCGGATCACCCGCACATAAATGCTCCGCCGTGGCGCAGCGGCCCCGACGGGCGGGCCAAACTGCCGGTCGTCCAATCGCCCCGAGACGCTCAACAATGCGTCCCGAATCGCTTCGGCCTCCAATCGCCGCACGTTCGCTCGAGCCAGCAGCACATTCTCCGGGTCCGCTTTCTCGACGCCCGGTTGCGGCTTCGATGAGCGTTGCCAAGTTTCCGAAGTCAAGACGAGCCGGATCAATTTCTTGATCGACCACCCGTCGTTGGCGAACCGAATCGCTAACCAATCGAGAAGTTCGGGATGCGAGGGCGGATTCCCTAGACGGCCAAAATTGTCCGGTGTGGAGACAATCCCTTTGCCGAACAGATGGTGCCAAATGCGATTGACGATCACACGCCGAGTCAGCGGATTGTCGTCCCGCAACAAATCCTCGGCCAACTCCGCACGTCCGCTGATTGGCGATTGATACGCGCTGTCGTCGATCACTTCGAGAAATCGTCTCGGCACCGGTTCCGCCAGCTGCTTGTGATTTCCGCGGACCATCAGCGGCTGGTCGACTCCCTCGGATTCCTCTAAACCGGGAACACGTGTCGGCACGGGGATCTCGTTTTCGAGCTTTCGGTATTGGTCCACCAACGCTTTCAACTCGGCAAGCCGATCCAACGAATTGGGCAACGCGCCTGTCCGCATGCATTCGTCCAGCAGGATCGCTTGTGCGTCCGTCATCGAGCCTGATTTCCATGCCATCGCGGCACGTCGAATCGACGCAAGCAACAACGACTCCAGTTCCGACCAATCGGCTGGCACAACGACCTGGGTTGCATCGGCGGCACTCGCGGCCGGATCAGACTCGACCAACGCCAAGAACGCTTCCGATGCCGGCGTGGGAACGTCGCGATCGTTGTCCGTCACGACGACCCGCCGCACGCCGAACCACGACCGCGGCTTGTCGGACGTCAACAAGGGCGCGTCCATCGCGGTCGCCAACTCCAGATGAATCGCGTCGCCACTCCAGTACGACAGATCGAACCGCTCCAGTTTCCAATCGCCGTTGAGTCGGGTGACGGGGTAGACGGTCCCGCTGCGCGGATAGTCCTGAACCACGTAACGGATGCTGGCGTCGCCTGCGCCGATCACCTCGGCGCAGATCGCTTGGCCGTCTTTCAATTGAAAATCGGGTGACGTCAGCCGCCCGGGATGCTTGGACGAAATCCCGTGCGTGTAGACGCCTGCCGGGTAGATGCGGGACACAATCGCCTCGCCATCGACGTCCATCGAAAACTGCCCCGCGGCCGTTTCTCCCTGCAGTCCCAAGCCGTACGAATACCAAGCGGACCGTGCATCATCGTCTCCCAAATCCCAGTGCGCGGTGGTCGAGTTTGTAAAGAACTCGTCATACATCTTTTGATGATTCAATTGAGATTCCACCGTCTCAGTCCAGGCCGCTTGAAAGGGTGTTCCATCGGAGACCTTTTCGCGAAGTTCTTGCAAGACGTGGACCAAGCCGACCGACTTGCCGGGTTTCGAATCTGAATTCAACAATCGCTCCGTGGCGACGTTGGATTCGACCAGCCACTGTGACGCGACCGATTCGCGGATCTGCGTTTTCAGTTCCGCCAGCGTCTCGCGATGAAGTTCTTGTTTGGACGGTAGGTCGATCACCTGCCGTCCTGGTCTGCACGAAGCCAAGACGCCGAACAACGCGTAGTAATCCGCTTGGCTGATCGCATCAAACTTGTGATCGTGACAGCGGGCGCAAGAAACCGTCAGACCCAAGAATGCTTTGCTAAAGACGTTGATTTGGTCGTCGATGAATCGAACCTTTTCATCCAAGGCGTCGGTGGGCGCGAATCCATGAAACACCATCCGCCAATGTGCCGTCCCGACGATCGACTCATTGATCCCGAGCTGCGGATTGATTCTCGGTTCAGGCAACAGGTCGCCGGCGACGTGTTCCCGCAGCAGCTGGTCATAGGGAACGTCTGCGTTGAGCGCGCGAATCAAATAGTCGCGATAGTGCCAGGCGTTTTGAATCCGCGGATCGCCTTCGCTGCCGTGGGACTCGGCGTAGCGAATCCAATCCATCCAATGTCGTGCCCACCGCGGACCAAATTCGTCGCTCTCCAACAGCTGGTCGATCAGTTCCTCGACGACCGCCCGACGATCCGGCGCATCGTCGATCCGTCGCGTCCAGCTCGTTGCCTGATCGGCTGACGGCGGCAGGCCCGTCAACGTCACGAACAAGCGACGAACCAGGGTCGCACCATCGGCAGCCGGAGAGGCCTGCAAGGCGTTGCTTTCCAGTTCGCGGTTGATGAAGCGGTCGATCGGATGGGGCGAATCGTTTTGGTCGGCGGGCGGATCAATTGAAACGATGGGCCGGAAGCTCCACCATTGCTTTCGCCGCTCCAACTTTTCCGCCCACGAGCGGGACGTTTGAAGCTCCTCGTCCGTCGGCGGTTTGTCGCGAGGATCGGGCAACCCGATGCGAATCCACTTTTCAAAATCACGAACGATGGATTCGTCCAGCCTGGGCCCTCCTTCGGGCATCTCTAGCCCGTCGATTTCGTGACGCAGCACCTTGATCAGCCGACTTGCGTCCGGATCGCCCGCAACGACGACCGCGCCTCCATCGCCGCCATGCAGCACCGCTTCACGGTGATCCATCACCAATCCCCCCTCGGACGAGTCGACGGAATTGTGGCACGGATAACAATGCTCGACCAACACCGGCCGAATCTTGGCCTCAAAGAACTCCAGCTCCGCCTCCGAGATCGTCTTGGCCATGGCGAGGGAACTGAAACCGCAGGCCAGTAAGAGCATGAATGTCAAACGCATCGAGATCTCGATCCAGGTATTGAATTGAATTTAGCCAGCCTAGCCCACCACAGAACGCCGAGCAAGCTTTACGCGGATCGCCCCGCGTCACCGGTGAAATCGGGAAAACCGTTACAGATCTTCCAATTGGTTGCCGATCAATCTTGACAAGGGGGAAGGCCATCGTCCAACCGCATGCGCGGGTGCATTTCATTGCATCCCGCCCAGCGATAGCCGATCTCCGTTGTTTCATGCTGATGATTTGATCCAAACCAACGGAAAAAGCGATGACAAACTCGCTCAAGGAAACCTTCGCCGCCGTTTCGAAATGGTGCGGCCGAGGCCTCGCTGTCACCTTGTTCGCAGGCCTGGCGACTTCAGGAACCGACGTCAACGCCCAACGGCCCGTCGTCCCCGGCACCGGCAGTGAAATCGTTGGCGTCTCGGACGATTTCGAAGACCCCAATTGGGGTTATGTCCCGCGGAACCCCAAAAGTACCGAGGACATTGACGAAAACCAGCGCGGTCCGATGGGGCGTAGCACCAACGGTCGCTGGTACGAAGGCATCAAACGCGGGCATCCCGACGAAGTCAAACGGGTAGCGACTCCGCCGGGCGGAATCCCCGGCAGCACTGGCGCGTTGTTGATGCGCAGCAAGTTCACCGGCATTCCCGGCCGGCCCAGCGGCACCATGCACCAAGACGACTTCGTCGCAAACGTCCAATACCGGCTGAAACGACGAATCGACATCGCCGAAGTCCCCAGCGTGACGACGCGTGTCTTTCTGCCGCCGGTGGAGAGCTGGGAAAATCGCAGCGGACCGCATTTCGGATTCCGACTGGCATTGGAAACCACTGCGATGGTCGACAAAGAAGTCGGCGTCGGAATCTTTAAACGCACCACCCAGGAAATGGGCAACGAAGTCTACTGGCCCGGGATGTTCGTGGAATTCGAAAGCAAATCCACCACCCGCAAGGACCACGATTACGCGTACCTGCGAATCCGTGGCAACCAACGCGGCGGTGATTTCCGCGGCCCCCAAATCACCACGACCGGCTGGTGGACAATGGGCATGAGTGTCACCCCCGACGGAATGGTGCACTATTATGCTTCGCCCGGAGTCGATGATTTGACCGAAGACGATTACATCACCAGCCAGTTCCCATACGGTTATCGCGCCGAACGCTTTCGAACGTTTTTCTACAACGTTTGCAGCGCCGACGACGGACAGCGTTGGAGCACGACGTTTGTGGTCGACGATCCGAAGGTCTACGTGCTGCGTCCCAAAGGCCAACGCATCGCCACCCGACCGTCCCGCTAGCCAAAAGTGGCGTAAGCACAAAGTGGCGTAAGCTTCCAGCTTGCGTTCCTGGCTGCTTTAGCAGCCGGCGCCTAAGCTTCCAGCTTGCGATTCCCGGCTGCCCCAGCAGCCAATGGCCAGAATCTCCCAAACGCAAGCTAGAAGCTGACGCCACTTTCGGTTTAGACTACGGGGCTCTCGATTGTCTAATCCCGACGAATTCGGAGCCCACCCGCAAGATGTTCATCCAGACGCGTTTTCTCACGCCGGCGATTTCCACCGCGCTGGCGTTTCTGTTTTTGTTGCAGCCTGAAGCACGGTCCGCCGAACTGCCGGCGACGCCCCAGCGCGAAGGTATCAAACCGCGCAACGTTGTCTTTATCTTGACCGACGATCATCGCTTTGACGCGATGGGGTTCGCCGGGCATCCGTTTCTGGAAACCCCGCACCTGGATGCGATGGCCGCCAACGGTGCGCATCTGAAGAACGCCTTCGTCACGACCAGCTTGTGTTCGCCGAGTCGAGCCTCCATCTTGACGGGACTGTACACCCACAAGCACCGCGTGATCGACAACAACCGCCTGGTCCCCGACGGGACGCTGTTCTTTCCGCAATACCTGCAGCGTGCGGGCTATGAAACGGCGTTCATCGGAAAATGGCACATGGGCGGCGACCATGATGATCCGCGGCCCGGCTTCGACCATTGGATCAGCTTTCGCGGCCAAGGCAATTATCTTCCGCCCGGCCCGAAGTACACGCTCAACGTGAATGGCAAACGCGTCAAACAAAAAGGCTACATCACCGACGAACTGACGACTATGCCGTCGACTGGTTGAAGCAACGCGAGGGTGACGAACCGTTTTTTTTGTATCTTTCGCACAAGGCCGTCCACGCCAACTTCACGCCGGCCAAGCGACACCAAGGGCGGTACGCCGACGCCGACCTCAGCTTCCTGCCCCGCGGTGAAAACATCAAGGCAGAAAACGATGCCCCGCGCTGGGTCCGCGACCAACGCAACAGCTGGCACGGAATCGATTTCTCCTACCACAGCGACAAAGGTTTAGATTATCTCTATCGCCGTTACTGCGAATCGATCTTGGCCGTTGACGAGAGTGTCGGCCGTGTGATGCAACAACTCAAAGACATGGGCGCGCACGACGACACTCTGGTCATCTACATGGGCGACAACGGGTTCATGTGGGGCGAACACGGCTTGATCGACAAACGCGTTTCCTACGAAGCGTCGATCCGCGTCCCGATGATGATGCAATGCCCGAATCTGTTCGAAGGCGGCAAAGTCATCGAAAACGTGATCGGGAACATCGATGTCGGCCCCACCATCCTTCACGCCGCCGGCCTGCAGACGCCCTCGTACATGGATGGCGAAAGCTTCCTGGACATTCCCAACAAACCCGACTCCCCGTGGCGCGACTACTTCTTGTACGTCTATTACTGGGAGAAGAATTTTCCACAGTCACCGACGCAATTCGCACTGCGGGGCGATCGATTCAAGTACATCACCTATTACGGCCTTTGGGACGTCGACGAACTGTATGACCTGACGACCGACCCGGGTGAAACCAAAAACCTGATCAATGATCCCGATTACAAGTCGGTGGCCAAAGAAATGGAAAACAAGCTGTACGCGATGCTCGGAGACGCCGGCGGAATGGACATCCCGATGAACCAGCCCAAAGGCAACAGCCAAAACAAGCGTTGGGATGATCGAGGAGGCCACGAGGCGGCGGATTTCCCCAAATCCATCGTCGTCGACGAACCGATCAACCGCCAAGCCCAATAGCCCTGGCGGTCGCTATCTCCACGTCGCCCGCTGACAAGACGATCGTTGGCAGAATGATGGTTGGCAGAATGATGCTCAGCGATCAAGCCTGAGCAGGATACGCCAGGCATCCTGCTCTTCATCATTCTGCCCCGTATCATTCTGCCATCTCTCCTCCCACCCTCTTGCCACCTCCCCGCATCACAGTTCCTCCGGCCAAGACCTATTTTGCACGCGGTTTCAACCTCAACGTGACCACTTTCATGCTACCGGGTTCCACCCTGCCGATCTCCTGTTCCCAGGTGCCATCGCTTAGCAGGTAGTCATTCGATTCGATTGCAACCTTGTACTCGGCCGAGGTGATGTTTTCAAACATCACCTCCGTCTCACCGGCGTTCGCTGTCTGCACGCTCAAACGATTGCTTCCGTCGCGTTGCAGTAAAACACTCACAGGTTCGGCGCCGCTGGGGCGTGAGAGCTGGACCTTCAGGTCGGCCGGACTGGACAGGGTGACGGACGTGTTCGTTCCGTTCCATGCCAGTTGCTCCGTCCCCTTGCCATCCTTCTCAACAATCAAGACTCCGTCGGCAAATGGGATCGCAGAGAATGGAACGTTTCCGGCCGCATCGGATTTTCCATGCAGACGCCGACGGACAATCGGGTGCGCATCGAGCGGACGCTTCGGGTCCTCGGGCACCAACCAGACATCCGCTCCTGCAATGGGTTGCGCCGCCTGGTCGAATACTGTGATGACCGCATCGCTGGCCGGCTTGAGTTGCAAATCGATCAAGGCGGCTGATTCCAAGTCCGCGAGCGTCACCGCATCTGCTCGGGACACAACTGCGTCCTGGTATCCCGGCGCAGCGGCGACCAGTCGGTACGTCCCGCCCTGTTTCAGGCCCGTGAATTCAAAACGGCCATCGGCCGGAGTGAACAAGCACGCGTTTCCGACCGGGCCACCGCTGATAATTTCTTCACCCGGTTGCCAATCACGCGGCCATTGGAACGACAGTTCAAATTCCGTCGCCGGTTCTCCGCCTGGCAGCAACACGCGGCCACGTATCGCCCCTCGTCCAGGATGCGGATCGTTGGACGAGAGTGAACGAACGAGTGGTGAGTCCGTATCTGGTGGTGCCGCTTGGTCACCGTCGACGAAAAAATTGACTTCCGCGATTTCCGCCGAACCGATGGCCACTGTTTGGGTCTCCCATGAAGCACCACCCGCGGTCTTGTGGGAATAGGTACTGATGCGCACGGGGCGATCGATCGGCATGCCGTCGATGGCGTATTGCCCATCGTTGTCGGTGAGTTGCTGCATGGCCGGCTGCAGACTTTGGTGACCGATCAACAGACCGACGGGGTTGGCCGCGACGGGTTGGCCGGTTCGATCAACGATCCGCCCATGAACACGACCGCCCGTGCCCAGCTTGACCACCAGACGCTCTTGTTTCCCCGAGTAGAGGTCGACCTCGATCGCTCGACGTGCATACCCCGGTGCAACCACGACCAGACGAGAGAGTCCTTTCGGCAGGCCGCCGATGCGACAACGACCGTCAGCGGCGTCGACGCGTCGACCATCCTCCAAAAACAGACGCGCACCTGACACCAAATCGGCGGATGATCGATCCCGAACCTCGAATTCCGCCGTACGCCCCGGTTGCAGACTGATAGCGACGTCGCCGTCTTGGGACACCTTTCCCGATCGCCCAAATCGATCGCCTTTGAACACAGAAAGGTTCCATGAACGGATTGCCATTCGTGGATCGACCGGCAGCGCGAGTTGAAAACGCCCCTCCTGATCTGTCACGACTTTTTGGCGTCCGCCGATCCGTCCGTAACCGCTCGCCCAGACCTCGGCGTCCCCGACCGGCATCCCGTCATCCATCACCTGTCCGCGAACCACTTTCACGTCACAATCGCTGATCCGACCACCGCTGGCGGGCAAATCGGGTGTCATCGACCAAATGCTTCCGGCAATCGAATCACCGACGCGCTCCACTTCACCCGTTCGCGCCGTCTCCGGCGCGCAGCCGAATAACGATGTCATCACACCTAGCAAACCCGCCGCCAGACATCCGCTCACGCAAGACCATCGCGCGGTGCACCGACGCGATTCACGGCGGTGCTGCAACAACCAATGAAGTCGTTTTGTGAGCGAGGTTTGGTCGGTCCACCCACCCACAACCGACAAGACCGACGGAGTGGCATGAAGCGATCGCGCCAATTCAATCATTCCTGTGGAATACGCATCGACCGATGTTGACTCGGAAGCCATCGCATCGGCCACGTGTTCCGACGCGATGATCGCCGATCGCCTGAGCAACCAGTAAAACGGGTTGATGTACAACACCGGCATCGCGAAGTTCATCATAACGCGGGTGAAGGCATCGCCTCGTTGAAGATGGATCGCCTCATGCCGAAGGACGTGGGGGCGATGCTCACTGTTGGCGACCAGCGGCGGCAAGACGATCCGTGGCCAAACGATTCCACAGCAGAACGGTCGACTCGCTCGTGGACTGACCAGCAGACGAACACGCGTGCCGACCTCGCTGGAACATTCCGGCCGCGCCGCCGATTCGATCCAATACAGCCGCAATCGCCCGATCAATAAGAAAAGCACACAGAGCCCGGCGCCTGCCAAATAAGCGCCGTTCAACACCCCTCGCCATCGAATCGTCGCACGCAGGTTTGACACCGGTCGCACAGGACCGGGCGCGGCGGATGCGGCTGCAACGGAGTCGTCGATCGCCGAAGGATCAACCGGTTGCTGTGCTGTCACTACGGTTGGCGATGCTTCGATGATCGTCGACGACCGGATCGCCTGCGGTTGCCTCGCGGTTTCAAAAACGACAGGACGTGGAATTGGAACAAAAACCAAGCCCACCGCCAACAGCGACAACGCGATCCCTCCCTCGCACCACCGCTGGCGTCGCTGCGGGCTGCGCTGTGCCAAGCTGCCTAGCCAGCAGAAAAACAACACGACCGCCGAACTGATCCAAACGGAATCGAGCCATTCAAAAGAGAAGTCAGACATAATCAATCTCGATGGATGTGGACGTGTCGCGAAACCAAATCCCGCTGTGATCGTCAGCGTGATTTCCTTTTGCCGGCTCGATGTTGCTTCAACAATTCCTCAAGTCGTTGCAACTCTGCTTCACTAGGCGGCTTGGCGTCGAAAGCGCTCTGCACTAGCGCGTCGACCGCTCCGTCAAATGCACGTTGCACCAATGACGATACCAATCGACCGCGGGTGCGTTTCTCAGCGACAGCCGCTTGGTAAACGAATGCCCGCCCCTGTTGCCGATAGGTGACCAGCTTTTTTTCGGTCATCAACCGCAGGAAGGCTTGCACGGTGTTTTGAGCCAACGCTTCGCCCTGCCCTCGCAATTCTTCGTACACCTCGCGCACGGTGCACTCACCGCGCGACCAGAGGACGCCGAGGATTTGCAGTTCACGATCGGTAGGCAGTTGCTCCGACATCAGGTTCTCCTAGTGCCTTACGCTTAACGGATTAAGCTTAACGCCACCGGCTTGTCTGTCAAGGAAAAAATGCTTCACAGCATAGCCCATCATTCTGCCGACTCAACCTTCTGCCGACCCGTTTCCTCCGCTCCTGCAGAAATCGCCCCAGTCGCAAGGCGTAGCTTCTGGTCGGCCGATTCTGTCACCAAACCGAGTTGCAAGAGTGTTTCGATCGCCCGATCGACTCGGAAATCAATTTCGACTTCGATCGCCTCGCGGATCAATCGCTCGCACTTGCGTCTCAGTCTGCGCCGGCTGATCGGTTCGGCTTCGGTCGCCAGCGCATAGTACGCCAGCGAGGCTTCGTTGGTCGATTGGCGGCCGGCTTGTTGAATGATTTGA
This sequence comes from Phycisphaera sp. RhM, assembly GCA_033042175.1. Lineage (GTDB taxonomy): Bacteria > Planctomycetota > Planctomycetia > Pirellulales > Pirellulaceae > Stieleria. Next base: position 322,759 of record WCIL01000004.1, on the reverse strand, counting down.
AACGCGGCGCCGGCGTTGGTATCCAGCTTTTGGAAGTAGAGGTTCCGCGTCAGATCCAACAGATAGCGGTTCTTGGTTTGGAAGTAGCTGAAAAAGCTTTTGACACAGTAGCCGATCCCGGCGAGGATCAAACCGATGACCAGGGCGGTGGAGTAATAAGCGGCCAACGCGAGTGTCACCAACACGAACCGCGAGATCTTTTGCAACGACAACAGCCATCCACCCAGGCTGGGCGCGATCACCTTGACGCGATCCAGTTTGCTGAGCCGAACTTGCGTGCCCGGCAACAACATGTCCACATCCTGTTTGGGAATATTTTTAAAGATCCGCAAGTGGAACTGTCCGGCGGCCAGCATCTCGCCGCGCTCGTGGTCTTCGGCCAGTTGAAAGAGCACGACGAGCCGTTGGTAAATGGCGACATCGACCATCTCCATCCGATACAGATTCTGCAGACGCCGTTTGCATCGCCGCCCGATGATGTCCCCACGCGCGTAGACGGCCAGTTGTTGAAAGAGACCAAAATTCGCACTCATCGGGACACCCCAATGACTCGAAACACCGACGCACTTCTCGATCTCCTCCTGGCTCAGCTTCTGATAGGCGGCATCGGCCAAGATTTGATCACAGAGCTCCATTAGCCGCTGGGAGTGATCGACGACCTGCTCGCTTTGCAGATCAATCGGGATCTTGCAATCGCTGTCCGGATCTACCGCGTGGTACCGATCCGAAAATTGGGCGTGGTACTGCGACGTCTTCGCCGCCACGTGCTCACTGATCTTTCGGACCGCGGATTGAAAGGCGTCGCGTCCGGCTGGATCCAATCCGGCGGTCTTCTCCGCCCGATTGGCCAGGTATTCGACCAAGGTCTGCGTTTCGATCGGCAAAAATGGTTCGATCGACCAATGCGTCGCGTCCTCGTCGATCCACCCCGAGGTACTGACTTCGCTGATCCCACGCGTCAGCGGGCCTGTTCCGTCGATGGACCAGTTGGTAAGAATTCGGTCGACCGATCCAGACACGGCAATTGCGCAAAAGCGAAAAGGGACAGAAATGGCGACACCGCCACACCGAGTATTTGAACCGATCCCCCAGCGAGATGATAGCGAGCCGATTCCCGCGGTGGCGGCAGTCGCCCTGGACATGGACGGATTGCTGTTTGATACCGAGCGAATTTATTGGCAGGTCGGCGACACGATTTTACAACGTCGCGGACACCGCTACAGTGCGGGCCTGCAGGCACGGATGATGGGGCGGATCGGTACGGCAGCCGTCCAGCAAATGATCGATTATCACGCCCTGGACGATTCCGCGGAGGAATTGCTGGCCGAATCGGACCAGTTGTATGGCGAGCTGTTGCCGGGACTGCTGCGGCCGATGCCGGGCTTGGAAGAGTGGATCGATCAACTGCAAAAGAGCCGCGTCCCGTTTGCATTGACCACCAGCAGTCGCCGAAAATGGGTCGACGTGATTTTCGCCGAGCTGCACTGGAGGCAATCACTCACGTTTGTGTTGACCGGTGATGATGTCCGCCAAGGCAAACCGCACCCGGAGATGTACCTGACCGCGGCCGAAAGATTTCAGCTTCAGCCGCAACAGATGCTGGTGCTCGAAGACAGCGGCAACGGTTGCGCGGCGGGCGTCGCGGCGGGCGCAAATGTCGTTGCGATCCCCAACGAACACACGCGCGAGCAGGATTTCAGCGGCGCGATGCTGGTCGCCGAATCGTTGCTGGACCAGCGGTTGTGGCAGCTGCTGCGCTAGCGGCCTATCGATTGAAGCCCGCACGCGTTAGCAAGGGGCCACGCGGCGTCCCTCGCTCTCACGTCGCACCTGGCAACATTGCGTTGATTACGGGTAGTGGACGAGGCGACGAGTCCTCTGTAGTCGGCAGATTGGCAACGACTCGTCGCCTCGTCCACTACCGCCTACCCGAAAACCAAGGTGCGGCGGAAGACGTGCGACAGACGGGAGGAAGGATCCAGTTCGAAAAAGTGGCGTCAGCTTCCAGCTTGCGATTCCGGCGACGCAAGCTGGAAGCTTACGCCACTTGTTGCTACGTCGTGGAGTGCTTGGAATCCATTTTTTCACGCAGTTCTTTACAGGCGTCGGAGGGATTGCTGCACAAGGAGCAACTGGTGCTGCCGTCTTCGTTGGTTTTGTTGGCCAATCCGCCGCAGGAACCGCTAATCGATCGCCGACCGAAAACGACTCCGATCGCCATCGCGAACAGCAGAATGGAAAACACGCCGAAGGTCAGGATGGCGATCGGTACCAGTGCCGCCAACCAACTGGTGGCTTCCGCCGCATCCGGCGTCGCTTGGGCGTACTGTGCCAAAATTCCGGTGCCCACCATTTGATACTCCTTCGCCCCGCTGCGCGAGACGAGCAAGGCATGAAGGTCGTTTTGCGTCGCGATCGCCAATGCAGGCTCCGGCCCCAGCACATTCAGGGCGGTCGCCCAGCCATCGGCCTGCATGCAGCTATTGGCGATCACGGTCACCGAAGCGAGGTCGTGTTCCACGGGTGAACCGGTCCGCGGATCGATGGTGTGCGAATACCGTTTGCCGTCGACGACATACACGTTGCGGTAATCTCCAGACGTCGCCATCGCGTTGCCGGCCGGCTCGTTCTGCAACATCGGATGAGCGATCATCACGGTGTCCTTGGCGGCATCGGGCAATTGAATACCGACCTTCCAGGCGCCGCCGGGCTTGTCGCCGCTGGTCCGCACCTCGCCACCGATTTCGACAAACACGTCCCGCGCGCCGAGGTCGTCCAGTTTATCGACCACTCGATCGACACCGTGCCCCTTGGCGATCGACGAGAGATCGATCTGCAGCTCGGGAATCAGCTTTCGCAGGCCGGGTGGATCGGTTCGAACTTCCAGCTTCTTGTAGCCGACCGTCGCCATCAGTGATTTGATCGTGTCTGCGTCGGGAACCGCCGACGAACGTTCCGTGGGACCAAAGTTCCATGCATTGACCAACGGCGCGACGGTGATGTCAAACGCGCCGTCCGTCTTCTCGGCGATCGATTGAGCCGCCGCGACGACCTGGGCGAACTCGACACTGACTTCAAACCAATCGGTGCTGGTCGACTGATTGAACTTGCTGATCTCCGACGATTTCAAATAGGTCGACATCTGGTCGTTGACGCGTCTCAATTCGGCATCGATGGCGAACCGTAGCGTCTGGTCGTCCAGCGCCTCCGCGCCGGCGACTTTGACCATGTACGACGTGCCCATCGTCTTGCCGCGGTACTCACGAATCGTTCGCGGAGCCGATTCGCCCTGGGCGATCACCGGGGAAGTGCTGAAAGCTGTCAGCGGAAACAAAAGAAACGCGACCAGCAGCAATGCTCGTCGCGTTTGTTGGATCATCATGGTTGTTACCGATCGTTGGGGAATGGACCGTGCCGACTCCATCGTCTCAATCGAGATCAGCCGCCGAAGTCATCGTAGGCGATATTTTCCGGTTCGACACCCAAATCGTCCAGCATGCGGAACACGGCCTGGTTCATCATCGGGGGACCACAGATGTAGTACTCGATGTCTTCGGGCGCCGGATGCTTGCTCAAGTAATTGTCCAGCAACACCTGGTGGATGAACCCTTGGTAGCCATCCCAGTTGTCTTCGGGCAAGGGATCGGAAAGAGCGATGTTGAACTTGAAATTCGGGAAGTCCTTTTCGATGTCGCGGAAGTGATCGATGTAGAACAATTCACGCAGACTTCGGCCGCCGTACCAGTAGCTGACCTTGCGGTCGGTCTTTTGACGCTTGAACAGTTCAAAGATGTGACTCCGCAGCGGAGCCATCCCGGCACCACCGCCGATGTAGACCATCTCGGCATCGGAATCTTTAATGAAGAACTCGCCGTAGGGGCCGCTGATGGTTGCCTTGTCACCGGGTTTCAGGCTGAAGATCCAGCTGCTCATTTTCCCCGGCGGCAGTTCCGGATTTCTCGGTGGCGGGGTGGCGACGCGAACGTTCAGCATGATGATGCCTTTTTCGCCCGGATAGTTCGCCATCGAGTAGGCACGAATCACCGGCTCATCGACCTTCGACACAAACCGCCAGATGTCGTACTTGTCCCAATCTTCGTGGTACTCGTCTTCGATATCGAAGTCTTTGTAGTTGACGACATGCGGCGGGCATTCGATTTGGATGTAACCACCGGCCTTGAAATTGACGTCTTCGCCTTCGGGCAGTTCCAGCACGAACTCTTTGATGAACGTCGCCACGTTGTGGTTGCTACGGACCGTGCAATCCCATTTCTTGGTGTCGAACGCTTCGGCGGGAACTTCGACGTTCATGTCCTGTTTGACGGCCACTTGGCAAGAGAGACGTTCGCCTTCGCGAGCCGCTTTCTTGGAGATGTGGTCTTTTTCGGTCGCCAGGATTTCGCCGCCGCCCTCGTGAACCTTGACCTTGCACTGGGCACAGGTTCCGCCGCCGCCGCAGGCGCTGGAGACGAACACGCCGGCATCGGCGAGGGCGCCCAACAGCTTTCCGCCGGCGGGAACTTCGATCTCTTTTTGGTCATTGATCATGATCTTTACGGGGCCTGACGCAACAAGTTGCGCTTTCGCGCCTAAGATCAAGACCACCAACGCCACCACGACCAGTGTGAACATTGCGATGCCAAGGATTACGGTGCCCATATCGGATCGATTTGATTTGAGGTTTCTGAGTATCGTCTGGTCAAAGTTGCTTTCGCTGAACGGACTGCAGCCGCGTTAGAGCTGGATTCCGCTAAACGACATGAATGCGAGCGCCATCAGCCCGACGGTGATGAACGTGATTCCTAAACCGCGAAGCGGCGGGGGGACATCACTGTATTTCATCTTTTCTCGAATGCCGGCCAGCGCCGCGATGGCCAGCGCCCAACCGATCCCGCAGCCCAAGCCGTAGGTGCACGACTCGGCGAACGAGTAGTTGCGTTCTTGCATGAACAGCGACGCACCCAAGATGGCACAGTTCACCGTGATCAGCGGAAGGAAGATCCCCAGCGTGTTGTAAAGCGCGGGGAAAAACTTGTCCAAGAACATTTCCAGGATCTGAACCATGGCGGCGATCACGCCGATGTAACTGATGAACCCGAGGAAGGTCAGGTCGACGGTCGCGAAGTAACCGGGCGAAACAGGAAGGAATCCTTCCGCCCACGTCAAAGCCCCTTTCTTGAGGAACCAGGCGTAAATGAACTGGTTGGCCGGCACCGTGATCGCTTCGATCACGATCACGGCGATGCCGAGCCCGATGGCCGTTTTGACGTTCTTGCTGATCGCAAGGAACGTGCACATCCCGAGGAAAAATGCCAACGCGAGGTTTTCGACGAAGACGGCTTTCAGCAGGATGCTGAGATGGGTTTCGATGATTTCTGACATGGTTCTATCCTCAGGACTCTTCGATTTGTTCCGGTTTGTATGCTCGGATCAACCAAATCAGGAAGCCGATCAAGAAAAAAGCACTCGGTGGCAACAGCATCAAGTTGTTGGGGTTGTACCAACCGCCGTTGCGGTCCAGCGGCAGGATGACGTAGCCCAACAAGGTTCCGCTGCCGAACAGTTCGCGGAAGAACGCGACGAACAACAACACCAGGCCATAGCCGAGTCCGTTGCCGATCCCGTCCCAGAAGCTCAGCCAAGGGCCGTTCTTCATCGCAAATCCTTCGGCGCGACCCATCACAATACAGTTGGTGATGATCAAACCGACGAATACCGAAAGCTGCTTGCTGATGTCGAAGAAATAAGCTTTCAGGAATTGGTCGACGACGATCACCAGCGACGCGATCACGGTCATCTGGACGATGATCCGGATGCTGCTGGGGATGTAGGATCGGATCGCACTGACGGCCAAGTTGCTGAACGCCGTCACGGCGATCACGGCAACGGCCATCACGATCGATGTTTCCATCTTGGTCGTCACCGCCAACGCGCTACAGATCCCGAGGATTTGCAAGGCGATCGGGTTGTTGTCGACCAGCGGATCGACGATCACAGATTTTGTAGTTCTTTCAGCCATCTCTCAGGACCCCGATGTCTTCGACTTGCCGTTCTTCAGTTGTGACAAGAATGGTCCGTATCCATCCTCGCTGGCCCAGTAACGCAACAGATTCGTCACGCCCCGGCTGGTAATGGTCGCTCCGGACAGTCCGTCGACCGCGTAAGGGTTTCCCGGAGGTGCGGTGCCTTTGTAGACCAAGGCGGCCGGCTGCCCGTTCTCGTCGTACAGCTTCTGGTCTTCCCATTGAGCCTTCCACGCCGGGTTGTCGACTTCGCCGCCCAAACCGGGCGTCTCGGCGTGTTCGTAAAACGTCAACCCTTGGATCGTTTCCAGGTCGCCCTTGAGTGCCAAGTATCCGTAAAGCGTCGACCACAGGCCCTTGCCGTAGACCGGCAGAACGACCTGTTGAAAGCCGTCGGTTCCGGGCTTGGTGACGAAGTAGACTTTTGCCACCTTTTCGCGGCGATTGACGCCCGGATCGTAAGGCACTTCCCCGATCTCGGTGCTGCTGTCGACCTTGTCTGCCGCTTCGCGCGGGTCGTAATCGGCGGGATCCATGTCCTTGACGATCTGGCCGGTTTCCAAATCGACCAGCTCTTCGCTGACCCAGGCATACAGCTCTTCGATCTGCGCCCTGGAAAGCTCACTGGCTGGTTTACCGTATTCGCCGATCGACAGCCCTGCGGCATCCAGAATGTTCTTCTGGCGATCGAGCATCTTATTTTCTTCCTGCTTGCCCTTGAGTCCGACAGCGGCAACGCTGACGACCAGCGAGCAGACGACGCACAGGATGGTCGCCGTGAGCAGGGTGTTAACAGTTGAATCACGTTGTGACATAGCGTGCCATCCTCCGGCGAACGTTTGCGGAAACAACGAAGTAATCGATCAGCGGCGCGAACACGTTGCCGAACAAAATGGCCAACATGATGCCTTCAGGGAACGCCGGGTTAATGCATCGAATCAAAACGGTCATGAAACCGATCAGCGCGCCGTAGATCCACTTGCCCTTCTCCGTCATCGAAGCGCTGACAGGGTCGGTGGCCATGAACACCAGACCGAACGCCAGACCGCCGACAACGAAGTGCCAGTAGAACGGGACGCTCATCATCGGGTTGCTGCCCGTGGTGACACCGTTGAGCAACAACGACGTCGCGGCGACACCGCCCAGCACACCGGCCATGATCTTCCAGGAACCGATCCCGGTCCCGATCAGAATCGCCGCACCGATCAAGCACATCAACACACTCGTCTCGCCCACGCATCCCTGAACCGTTCCCAAGAACGCACTGGTCCACGTGATCGGCTCCGTCCAGGTCACCGGATCGGCCGCACCGAGTGAATAATTGACCGATTCAAGCGAGGCCAGGGCCGCGTTGGTTTCGCCGCCCGGGTCGGGCGTCGCGACGGCCATTTGCCCCAGCGCGGTCGCACCGCTGAAACCGTCGACCGCCGTCCAAACTTTGTCGCCGCTGATCTGGCCGGCGTGTGCAAAGTACAGGAACGCTCGACTGGTCAGGGCCACGTTCAAGAAGTTTCGTCCGGTGCCCCCGAACACCTCCTTGGCCACGATCACGCCGAACGCGATCCCGACGGCCACTTGCCAGAGGGGAATCGAGGCCGGCAGGGTGAGCGGAAACAGCAACCCGGTGACGAGGAAGCCTTCGTTGATCTCGTGCCCGCGGAGGACACTGAAGACCATTTCGATGTGGCCGCCGACGAACATGCAAACGAAGTAGATCGGGATGAAAAAGATCGCCCCGAGGATCATGCAGTCGGCGATACTGCCCGGGTCATTGGTGAAACCCATGGCATTGTGAATCGTGTAATGCCAATCACCGACATACTTCTCGCCGGCCTCTGCGGCACGCTGGATGGTGGTGTTCGCCTGATAGCCGACGTTCCACATTCCAAACAGCGTCGCTGGCACGAGAGCCATCACAACGGTGATCATCATTCGCTTCAGATCGATATTGTCACGCACGTGCGTTTGCCCGTGAGTGATTTCGCCCGGCGTGTACAGAAACGTGTCAATCGATTCGTACACCGGATACGCGATCTGCAGCGGTCCGCCCTTGTCAAACAGCGGATGGACTTTGTCCAGAGCAGCGCGGAGTGCTTTCATTGGTCAGTCTTGCCCAATAACGGTTTTTTCTGAGTAAATGGAACGGCTCGGCAGCTCCCCGCCGCGTCCGCTAGGTGTCTGTGAACGGTTCGGATCAGCCTTCGCGCTCGATCGTGGCCAAATTCTCGCGAAGCAACGAGCCATATTCATATTTTCCGGGACAGACGAAGGTGCATAACGCCAAGTCTTCTTCTTCCAGCTCCAGTGCGCCCAATTGCTGCGCCTGGTCAGTGTCGCGGACGATCAACGCGCGAAGCAATTGCGTCGGCAAGATATCCAGCGGCATCACTTTCTCGTAAGTCCCCAAGGGAACCATCGCCCGCTCGCTGCCACCGGTGCTTGTCGTGAAGGCAAACTTCTGGTTCGGCAACATCGTCGACGCGAACACGCGGGTCGTGCTGAACTTGTCAAAACCCGGTTTTTGCCAGCCGAGAAACTCTCGCTCGTCGCCTTCCTGGATCACCGAAATCTGGGTGTGGTAGCGTCCCAGGAAGTTGTGCGGGGGACGGGCGGTGCGGCCGCAAAGAACCGATCCGGAAATCTGGCGGACTTTGATGTTGGCATCGTACTCGCCGTCGACCAACTGGCTGATGTCGGCTCCGATGCGAGTTTCCAACAGACGCGGTTTGCCGATCACGGGGCCGGCGAGCGAAATCACCCGTCGCACGTCCAACTTGCCAGTCGTTAGCAGGGCGCCGATCGCCATCACGTCTTGATAACCCAGGTACCACACCGTCTTGGTCGGACCGACCGGATCAAGCTCGTGGATATGGGTTCCGACCAATCCGGCCGGGTGGGGGCCGCCGAACTCGGTGACCGTGACGCCATCGACCGCGCCGCCCGGGATCGCCGATCCGGGAGCCTTGCAGACGTGGACCGTGCCGTCGGTCAGCTTCGTGATCGCGGTGAGCCCCAGAATGAATTGATCCTTGCGGTCGGCCATCGCCGTGGCCGGGCAAGCCGCGAGCGGGTTGGTGTCGATCGCCTGGACAAAAATGGAACTCGGTTTCGTGCCCGGAGCAGGGACCTTGCCAAACGGCCGCGTCCGCAACGCCGTCCACAGCCCGCTGGTGGCCAGCAGCTCCGTCAAGGCCGCCGCATCCATCGCGTTGACGTCGCCGACGTCAAAAATCACGCTGTCCGATTCGCCCGGCGAAGGATCGACGTCGATGACCACGGCCTCAAACTTTCGCTTTTCACCGCGAATCACGTCCGCAACCGTTCCCGCCGCCGGCGACGTGTACGTCACGCCTTCGGTTTTCTTGTCGGTAAACAACGGCTGACCCAATTTCACCTTGTCGCCCGGGGCCACCAACATCGTGGGCTTCATGCCGATGTAATCGTCCCCGACCAACGCCACTTGCGTGACCGGCTTGGCGACTTCGATGTGCTGAGCGGGCGTGCCGAGGATCGGAAGATCCAATCCTTCTTTGATCGTGATCATAGGCTTCGAAAAACGGTTGAACGCTGGACTGAACGCGGGAACGAAAACAAACGCGGGAACGAAAACAAACGCGGGAACGAAAACAAACGCGGGGACGGAATCAGGCGCCGGAGGATCAAGCAGACACGGGACACTTTGTGATTTTTTTCACAAGCGAGCAGCGAGCAAATGCCCACGTCGGTGGGCAAACGAAAACGGCAAGTTCCTTGGCCAGGGAATATTACATAGCTGACCATAACTCGCAACGGTACACCGATCCGCAGACCAGAGACGGACGCTCGCAAAACCCTTAGGGCCAACGGAACGCCTGTGCGAGCGGCTAGCGAAGCTGTCACCCGCACGGCAGGAAAGGTCTAGCGAGAAATCGCCCAAGCGTATTCACTATCTATCCGACAAGGAAAATTCCTTTTCGTTTCTGTGACTCAAACGGTTGGCGCGAATCCTCATTTCCTACCGATTTTCGTTGCGAAACAACTCGACACCCCCTCCCCACATCGGTGCCACGTCAACGGCCCGCTGAGTCCCTTCGAAGTCTCTCCATTACCCTGCAAGCGTTTTTCGTGACCAACTCCACTTTGGCTGATCGCCGCACCGATATTCGAAACGTTGTCATCATCGCCCACGTTGACCACGGAAAAACCACGCTCGTTGATTGTTTGCTGCGGCAAAGCGGTCAATTCCGCGACGCGGAACTCAAGGGCGATTGCATCCTGGATTCGAACGACTTGGAGCGAGAACGGGGGATCACGATTCTCTCGAAAAACATTGCGATTCCCTACCGCGACGTGAAGATCAATCTGATCGACACGCCGGGGCACGCGGATTTTGGCGGTGAAGTCGAACGCGTGATGACGATGGCCGACGGCTGCCTGGTGTTGGTCGACGCGGCCGAGGGCCCGATGCCACAGACGCGGTATGTCTTGGAAAAAGCACTAGCGGCGGGGGTCAAGCCGATCATCGTGGTCAACAAGATCGACCGCCCCGATGCGCGATCGCACGAGGCGCTCGACGAAGCACTCGAATTGTTGGCCGACCTCGGTGGTGAGCACCAACTCGATTCGGTCGCCTATGTCTACGCCAGCGCCAGAGAGGGATTCGCGACCACCGACCCCGACCAACCCAACAACGACATGCGACCGCTGCTGGATCTGTTGGTCGATCATCTGCCGGGTCCCGAAATCGACGCCGAAGCCCCGCTGCGGATGTTGGTCACGACGCTTGATTGGAGCGAGTACGTCGGACGGATCGCCGTTGGCCGAATTCAATCGGGCCAGATTCGCGCCGGGCAGACGATTGACCTGCACCAGAAAGGAGGCCCGGTCAAACAGAAGATCGCGGGGCTGTACGTGTTCAATAATCTCGGACGGGCGAAAACCGAAGTCGCCAGTGCCGGTGACATCGTGGCGATCGAAGGCTTCGAAAATGTCGAAATCGGAGACACGGTTTGCGCAGTCGACGCAAATAACCCGTTCGATCGGCCGGCCGTCGACGAACCTACGCTCGAAATGGTGTTCGCCGTCAACTCGTCTCCGATGGCGGGCCGGGAAGGCAAATACGTCACCACGCGTCAGATCAAGGCTCGGCTGGAGAAAGAACTCGAACGCAACGTCGCCCTCCGCGTCGAATTGATCCCCGGGACCGAGTCCTATGCGGTCAAGGGACGTGGCGTGCTCCATTTGGCGATCTTGATCGAAACGATGCGGCGCGAAGGATTCGAATTGAGCGTCGGGAAACCACGCGTCATCAATCGCGACATCGATGGAAAACCCCATGAACCGTTCGAGTCGCTGCGGGTCGAAGTGCCCACCGACGCGATGGGCCCCGTGATGGAGCTGGTCGGGCTGCGCCGTGGGACGCTGGAGGAAATGAAACAGCGCGGCGATTACAGCTTGCTCCGATTCACGATCCCCTCGCGCGGCCTGATCGGATTGCGAACCCGGCTGCTTAATGCGACGCGTGGCACCGCACAGATTCACCACCGATTCGATAGCTATCGCCCGGTCGAACCCGAAGTCCCCCGCCGCGCCAACGGCGTTTTGATCTCGATGGTTTCCGGGAAAACGATGCCCTTTGCACTGTTCGCCCTGCAGGACCGCAGTGACCTGTTTGTCGGTCCCGGCGTGGAAACGTACGAAGGCATGATCGTGGGCGAAAACGCACGCGACAACGACATGAACGTGAATCCCTGTCGCGAAAAAAAACTAACCAACATGCGGGCCTCGGGAAGCGACGAAAACGTCATCCTGAAACCGCCACGCGACATGTCGCTGGAAGCGGCGCTGGAATACATCGAAGACGACGAGTTAGTGGAAGTCACCCCGGAAAGCATCCGTCTGCGAAAAATCCTGCTCAAAGAGTCCGATCGCCGACGAAACAGCCGGAAATAGGACAGACAAGGAGAGGGGGAGATAAAATACGTAGGGCATGCTGTGCGTGCCGGATGTCACGCACTGCGTGACCGACACAACTCGCCCCCGTCTCAACCCCTCCGGCGAACCGATTGGCCAAATCGACGTAGAACGTGATAATGTATTGGCCCCCCGACCGCGGGCGAAGCACCGCCGCCGGCCTTTCCCCCTTCTACACTTTCTGGATACCAATTCGATGACGTCCAAATCGTTCTCGCTAACCTTGGGATTTCTCGCCGCGTTTGGTTTTGCAGTCCTGCCGGGTTGCCAAGACAAATCGACCACGACGGTGACGGAGGCGTCCGATGCGGATCACGACCACGACGGCCATGATCATGACGAGCACGGCGATCACGAGCACGGCGATCACGACCATGGCGACCACGAAGGGCACGACCATGACGACGACCACGCCGAAGCGCACAGCCATGACTTCAAGTCGCTGTCCGAAGCGGTCACAGAGATCGAATCGCTGCGCGACACGATCCGCGACGAATTCGCCGCCGGCGACGCCGATGCCGCTCACGGTCCGCTGCACCACATCGGCGAAGTCCTGATTGCGACCGAGAACTTCATCCAAACCATGGACGACTCCGAGCAGAAAACGGCAGCGGCGGCGGCAGTCGATTCACTGTTGGATGATTTCACCGCCGTCGATCAAGGCCTGCACGGCAGCGACGAGAGCAAAGCCGAAGGCAAGAGCTACGACGATGTCAGCAAGTCGATCGACGAAGCAATTGAAACGCTGAAAAAGGACGCGAACTGATGGCCAGATACCTCTGCGGCACCGCTTTGCTGCTGACCTGCTGGACACTCGCCGGCTGTGGCGGCGGCTCCGATTCGAGCTTCGAAAATGCGTCCTCGACCAGCCTCGGGCCGACCCCCACACAGGACGTTTCCTTCGTCTTGACCGAAATGCCCGATGGCGAAGTCTCTACGCCGACGGAGATTAAAGAAGCGGGCACCGACGCGGTCTCGGTCGTGCTGGGCGGTCGCATTGACGCCGGTGCGGCCGATCCATTCCAGCCGGGACAATTGGCCTTTATGATCTCCCAGCTGCCCGACGAAGGACACGGCGAGGGTGACCCCGAGCACGCCGACAACTGCCCGTTTTGCAAACGCAAACTGGAAAACGCCCCGCGGGCGATCGTCCAGTTCAAGGGTCCAGACGGCGGCATTTTGGAAGGCGATGCCCGCCAAACGCTGGCCTTGGAAAAGGGCGACGTCGTTTACGTCACCGGAATGGCGCAATACAACCCAGCCGTCAACACCGTGATGGTCAACGCCACGGGTGTGTTCCGAAAGTCCGCCCACTAATTTTGGCCTCTCCGATCCCGTTTGTCGGCCGGAGAATTGCGACCGGCGCCCGACGCTGCTAACCTACAGCGGCTGGATGGGGCGAGTTTTCGCGACAGCCCATCCAGCTTCCGCTTGTCACTCCCCTCTCAGAACCACTCGCAATGTCCGCCACCACCACGGAAAACAACGGCGAAATCTTGGTTGTCGGATTCATGGACAGCAAGATTCTCGACAGCCAACGGATCGAGCAAGTCGGCCGTGAGTTGCAAGACGCCGTTCCACAGGCAATCCACAAAAAGTTGTTGCTGAACTTTCGTGGCGTCTCATTCATGTCGTCGGCCATGATCACCAAGTTGGTGATGTTGAACAAAGGATGCAAAGCCCAGGGCGTTGCACTGAAGTTCTGTGAAGTGTCGCCGAACGTCTTGGAAGTCTTCAAAATCACGAAGTTGAACAAACTGTTCGACATCCAGGGTAGCGAAGACAAGGCGATCGCCAGCTTTGAAAAGAAAGGTTGGTTCGGTTGAGCCCCGCCGGCGTGACGGGAAACGGTGACGCGGAAGATTCTCATTCGCAATCCTCCGAACTGACCGCCGCCCAAATCATTGATCTGGAACGCTCACAGATCGGTCATGATGTGCATGACCTGTTGATCCCGTTGATGTTTGCCGCGTCGGCAAATCTGCAGGCCGCGTTGCGTTCAGCCGATGATCCAACCACTGCGGCCGGCGAGCTGGCACCGCTTTTGGATCGCATCGCCAAATCCGACGATTGGCTCCAGCAAGCCTTGGCCCTTGCGCGAAATCTGTTGACTCAGATCTATCCGCCCGAACTCGATCAGTTGTCCTGGCTGGCCGCGGCGAAAGACACCGCCAACCGAATCGGTGGCTCGGATTGCCAGGTGGTTTGGGACGTCGATCCGGCAAGCCCGGTCTGCGATTCGAATTGGAACCGCGACCAGGCGACCACCGCTTATCGCGTTTTGATCGAGGCGCTACGAAACGCGACACGTCACGGCAACGCAAAAACCGTTTCGATCCGCTGCCAGCCCGAACGCTTGGTGATCGTCGACGACGGTACAGGCTTCGACCCGGCCGCAATCGATCCCAACCGGTTTGGGATTCGCTCCATGAAAGGCCGTGCCCGACTGGTCGGAAAAACCGTCGCGGTCGAGTCCGCACCAGGCGGCCCGACCACGGTCACGATGACGCTGTAAGCCGTCGCGATGCCGCTAGTAACATCCGATCAAACCGTCTGATACGACGGAAAATCGGTGTAACCTTTCTCGCCGTTGGGCTGGTACCAGTCGCTCATGTCCGCCTCGGGTGCCAACTCCAATCCTTCATCAAAGCGTCGCACCAGATCCGGATTGCTGATGTACGGCCGACCGAATGAGATCAGGTCTGCCGCCCCCGATTCAATCGCCCGTTCGGCGGTCGCTTGCGTGTACCCACAGTTCCCCATCAGCGGTCCACGAAAGACCTCGCGGAATTCGCCCAGCGTCATCGGGTCGCCAAGCTCATGGAACCCGAATGCCAGTCCGTCCATGACGTGCAGGTAGGCCAGATTCAAGCGATCAAGACTTTGGGCGGCGAACGTAAACTGCTGGCGATAGTCCGGCGACCCCATGTCATTGAACGCCCCGTTGGGCGACAAGCGAACGCCGACGCGCTGCGAGCCAAACACTTCGGAAACCGCTTCGACGACTTCGCCGAGAATCCGATACCGGTTCTCGATGCTGCCCCCGTACTGATCGTCACGATGATTCGTTTTGGATTGCAGGAACGTATCGAGCAAATAACCGTTGGCCGAGTGGACTTCGACCCCATCAAAGCCCGCTTGTTTGGCGCGTTCCGCGGCGGCGCGATAGTCGGCAACGATGCCGGGAATCTCGTCGGTCGTCAACGCGCGCGGCACCTCGTAGGGTTCTTTCCCCCGTGGCGTGTGGATGGTGTCGCCGTCGATCTTGATCGCCGAAGGCGCCACCGGCGGCTCGCCGTCGTGGAAACTGCTGTGCGAGGCGCGGCCACAATGCCACAGTTGCATGAAAACCTTGCCGCCCGCGTCATGAACGCTCTCGGTTACCAATCGCCAGCCCTCGGTCATTTCATCGGTGTAGATTCCCGGCGAATCCACCCATCCAATCCCCTGCTGTGAAACCACCGTCGCTTCGGTGATCACCAGTCCCGCGGTTGCGCGTTGCCAGTAGTAGTCAGCCATCAAAGTGTTGGGGACACGGTCGCCGCCCGACCGGGCACGGGTCATCGGAGCGAGCACCACGCGATTGGCCAGCGACAGGCCACGCAGATCAAACGGTTGCATCAAGTTCGGCGAATGGGACATCAGATGGTGTTGCCAATGGAAAACGAGTACGGATGTGGAATCAGTAACCACACTCTAGTACTCGGTCCAGAGCAGAGTCTTACACCGGTCCCGCAGGCCTGCCTCACTCGCGCAACAAGGCGAATCCAATCATCGCTCGATCTCTGCCGAATCGATTCTGTGATCGCCCCTCGACGAAAATGCGGCGGATGGGCAGGAAATCACAACTGACTTCAGCTGATTCGCGTACGCGTTCGCCCCCCCTTGCTTGCTTAGCCGTTACGAAAAACAGGTAACAAGATTTCGAGGGTAAGAAAATGATGCAATGCACCATCCCTTCGATTTCGCCAATCCTCCTACCCCAACATCGTCCTACCCACCTTCAGCGACTGTTCGTCACCGGTTCCGGCTCGAGCAAGGCACCGCGTTGGGGATAGCCGCCGTCCACGTTGATCTGGACAGTCAGATGGCGGCGCCATTGTTCATCGTTCTGCGCGGGATGATCGCTTCGAAAATGAACACCCCGCGATTCCGTTCGCACCATGGCCGAGGAAACCATGATGGCGGCGGTGGTCAACAGGTTCTGCAATTCCCAGCCGGCTTCATCTTCGAATTGATGATTCATCGCGTACGCGGCGTAGGAACGAATCGTGTCGGCGGCTTTTTGCAGCCCTTCGGCATCGCGTTCGACTCCGACCAATCGTCCCATCAAACTCTTCAGTGAGATGCGAACATCATCGATGTCGAACGATTCGGTGGGCGACGTGGCGGACTGTCGGATCTGCATCGCCCGCATCTCATGATCGCCTTCGCTGGCCGACCGCGACGCGGCCCCGCCGGCGGCCGCTCCATAGACCAACCCTTCGAGCAGACTGTTGCTGGCCAATCGATTCGCGCCGTGCAAGCCGCTGCTGGTCACTTCACCGGCCGCCCACAGCCCCGGCAGGCTGGTACGTCCTTGCCGGTCCACCGTCACACCGCCGAGCATGTAGTGCGCACCCGGTCGAACCGGAATGCGATCACTGGCGAGATCCAGTCCGAACTTGGCACAGAGTTCGGCGATCCCCGGAAACCGCGCCACGACGTGCTTGGCATCCAGATGGGAAAGGTCCAAGTAAACACAGGGATGTGACGTCGCCTGCATTTGCCGAATGATCGATTGGCTGACGACGTCTCGGGGCGCCAACTCGGCCCGCTCGTCGTAGTCGGGCATGAATCGATGGCCGTTGGAATCAACCAGATGGGCGCCTTCGCCACGGATCGCTTCTGTGATCAACGACCGCGAGGAACCGGCGATGTACAACACCGTGGGGTGGAACTGCATGAATTCCATGTCGCTCAGTTGAACGCCGGCGCGATAGGCCAACGACGAACCATCGGCGGTCGCCACGGCGGGGTTGGTCGACTCGCGAAAAATCTGGCCGGCGCCGCCGGTGCACAAGATCGTTTCTTTGGCCCAGACCATCATCGGTGGTCCGCCGTCTTCGGAAACAATCGCGCCGCGGCATTGCCCGCCGTGCGTGAGCAAGTCGATGGTAAAGGTGTTTTCCAGGATGCGAACGTTTTTCAGGGACCGCGTCCGCTGAATCACCGCGCGCATGATCTCCGCGCCGGTCGCGTCGCCTTGGGCGTGAACGATGCGTTCATGAGAATGGCCGCCCTCGCGACCGAGTTCCAACACGCCTTCTTCCAGGTCAAATTGCGTGCCCCAGCGGACCAGCTCTTCGATCCGTCCGGGCCCCTCGCGGATGACCATGTTGACGACGTCGACGTCGCACAGGTTTGCTCCGGCGACCAGCGTGTCGCGGATATGATTTTCAAAGCGATCTTCGGGATCCAGCACACCGGCGATCCCGCCCTGGGCGTAGGTGCTGTTTGATTCACGCAGCACATCTTTGGTGACCACCAAGACCCGCAGGTGAGAATCGACGGCATTGGCCGCGCGCAATCCGGCAAGTCCGCCGCCGATGATCAAGACATCCGTGAACCTGTGGACCGCGTGACGCGTGTCAAAAGGGACCAGATATCGCGGCGTCATCATCAGTGCAGAGTCCCAGGCGGGCGGTTTCAGGGCGGACGCGAATTGCGACCTAACGCGCTAGTTTACGCCCTGGGCCATTGTTTTGAAACATCCTGGCTAAAGCGACTTGAGAAACCAAGACACTTTTTTGGCAAATTGATCGATGTCCGTTCCCACCCAACGCTCAAAGTCATTCAGTCGGGCGAATCGATCGTACGGCTGGTAGGTCCCCCGGGATGCGGTTCCCGAAAGCACCGCCGTAAATCGTTCCGGTTCACGCTCGGCCAAATAGAACATCATCGCCCAGGCAACCGCATAGGCATCAGCGGTCGTCGCGGGGTTGTTGAACATCTCGTTGGCGCCCACCAGATCGCGAACCGCTTCGGCAAACTCCGGCGATCGACCGCCGTCATATCGGATTCTGATTTGATCCAGACTGGATTGATTGACGCGGTCTCGCGTGTGCAGCCCGGATTGGCCGAGCACCATCGCTTCGGGTTCAAACATTTGCCCGACGCCTTCGGTCACCCAGCGAGGCGTGATCACGACTCGGCTGTGAACGTTGTAGTTGTAGGCAGACTGGTGCGCCGCCTCGTGCCGGACGGTGTCGGCGATGAATCGCAAGTGCCCGCCGTCGTGCGTGATCACTCGGTTGCTCTCTCGGGCATAGATTCCGGCGACCCGTTTGACGTCCACGTTCATCCGCTGCAACTCGGCATACATGGCTGCCGAATCAGGCATCACGACGGCCACCATCGGGAATCGCCCCCGGCGGATCTTGACGCCGCGTCGCGACATGTAGGCGACAAAGGCACGGTGCGAACGTTCGAACAACTGCGGCCAACGTTCGCCGCGCCCACGCGGCTGGACCACCAGAAAATGCTGCGTGCTGATGACTTCAAAGTCGCGACCGAATTCCTTCTGAAGATCGACCTTCATCTCCATCGTCGTCGCGGGCTGATACGATGCATCCAACGCGCGAATCGTCTCTTTCGCCTTGCCCGTCAACGTGTGCAACTGCCCGTCGCGAGCCAACACGATCAGTTCCGAGGGGAAGTCCATGATCGGAATCCCCAACAGTGAATTGCTGCCCAAGGTGAATTCGACCAACCCCGGCGCCGCGGCACCGCATCGACCGGACGACAACATCCCGCCGGCAATCAGCATGTGCAGAAGCGTCAGGGCGGCGAACCGTGTCCCCAAGCAGCGCGAATGAATTGCCGAGCGGGGCGAGAGGTAGGACAAGAAGGAGACTTCACGGCGCGTGATGGTTTGATTCATCGTGGTTGCGTGACTCAAGCAGGTGTGGGGCAAGTGATGACAAGCGTCCCGCCGGTTCCGGGATCGCCAACCGGTGTTCAAAAACGGCAAATCCAACCGTTTTCGTTGCCGAATTCACCGGGCCGGCGTAACCTCGCGGGAAGCTCTGGTAACATGGTGCAATCCAAACCTAGCTCAAAAACTTGTTCATTCGTGATCGGATGCAGTTGTGGAGACGAGATGAATCGAACGGTCGAAACGATTCTGCGGACGACGCCCCGTCGCCGCGGCCCAGCCCCGCTGATAGTCATGCTGATCGCAGCGTTCCTCATCGGATTGATTGCCGAACCGAATGCCTTCGGCCAACAGGCCGAACCGCTCGAGGACACGCCCCCGGTTTCCAAGACCGACGTGCTGGAATGGGTCGATCAGTTGGACGCCCGCAAGGCGAGTGATCGCAGTGCCGCCGAAAAAGCCCTGATCGAGGCCGGTGCCGACGCCTTGCCGTATCTGCCCGAGTCGCGCCCCGAGTTCTCGATCGAAGCCAGCGAACGACTCTCGCGTGTCAAAGCGGCACTGATGACGTTGAAAGCGGAAACACAGTCTAAGGCGATTCGAATCCGCTTGGGCGATGCAACAACGCTCGGTGAGGCACTGGAAGTGATCAGCCGTGAAAGCGAAATCGAATTCGAACACTCCGCCGACGAGTCGCTGCCCATTCAATCGTCCAGCGCACCGCTCTCGTTCTGGCATGCGGTCGATCTGGTGTTGGACCAAACCAATTTGGACATCAACCACTACGGCGGCGACCGCGAAACCTTGCAACTGGTTCCGCGTCAGGAGACCCGCCAATCGCGTGTCGACTCGGCGGCCTATAGCGGTGTGTATCGCATCGAACCGACTGCGGTCAGCGCCCGCCGCGTCTTCAACCAACCCGGACAAAGCGGATTGAACCTGTCCATGGAGATCACCTGGCAACCCGGGCTGACACCGATCGGGTTGACCATCCCCGTGGCACAACTCTCCGGTAAACTCGATGACGGTCAATCGCTGAAACCCCAAACGACCGAAAACACGATCGACATCGCCGCCAACAGCGAATTGGCGTTCAGCGAATTTTATCTGCCGCTGGAATTGCCCACCGAAAGCCCGACCCGGATCGAATCGCTTCGCGGAACCATCCAATCCCTGTTGCCCGGCAAACGTCACACGTTCGAACTGCCGTTGACCGAAGTCGGCGGCAACCAAAACGTCGACGCCATGACGGTCACGCTCGAACGCGTCCAACGCAACGGAGCACTCTACGAGATTCGATTCTCGGTCGAACTCAAAGACGCCGACCGAGCCCTGGAAAGCCACCGCCAATGGATCTTTCAAAACCCTGTGTATGTCCGCGACGCCGAAGGGAATCGGGTAGAGAATCTAGGGTACGAACTGTACCGGCAAACTGCATCCGGCGTCGGCATGGGCTACCTGTTCGAGATCGACAAACTCGAGGGTGCCAAACTCATTTATGAATCCCCGACATCTGTTGTTCGCAACGAAGTCGACTTCGTCTTGCAAGACATCGTGCTGCCATGATCGCCCGTTCCCAGCCTTCATCCTCATCCGTCGATCGCCAACCACACACCGCACGGTGGATTCATGGCGCCCTGATCGCGTTGCTCGTCCTGCCAGCCTCGCTGCTCGTTCTGCCAACCACGCTGCTCGGTGAACCACCGGCGCTGCGGCCCACCGATCCGATCGCTTCGATTGACGGCGAACCCGTTTTCCTCGGCGAACTGCATTTCTTGCTCACCTCGAAACTGAAAGCGAACGACCTTTCGCAAGTGAGTCTGGACGTCCAGCGAGCGTCATCCGCGTTGCTCGTGCGACAGCATCTGGCCATGAAGTCACTGCGTCAGCAGGGCGGTGCCAATCTGCAAGCGTTGTTGGACCGCGATTGGGAACAGTTCTTGGATGACCTGCGCCGCAAACGATCCAACCTCGACGAGTACTGCGCCCAACGGCAAACCGACGAACGCTCCGTTCGTAATGCACGTGACTGGGATTCCGCGTGGCGCCGCTATCTAAAGAGCAAGATGACCGACGCCAACTTGAAACGCTTCTACGAGCTTCATTCAGAAAACTATTCGTCCGCGCGATGGAACGTTTCGCATCTGTTTATCGAAGTGGACAACGAGATCCCGGATGCCGAAGCCATCGCCGAACAACGGATCCAGACGATCGCTTCACAGCTCCAATCCGAGTCTGGCTCAGCGGAGCAACTGAAGAAACGATTCGCAGAACTGGCGATCAGCCAGAGCGAGGGCGCGACGGCCAAACAAGGTGGCGGAATCGGATGGGTGTCCAAGCCCGGGGACCTGCCGGCAGCGGTCATGGACGCCGTTCGCGAAACCGAAACCGCTGCGGTGTCAAAGCCCGTCCGCAGCCCGCTCGGCTTCCACCTGGTTCTGGTGCACGAAAAGCAAGTCGAACAGATTCCCTACGAAAACGTCACCGATCTGAACCCGCTTCGCCGTGATGCTGCAAACGCGTTGTTCGACGCCCTGGTCGCTCACCAGAGCGCCGCCAAGGTGACGTGGTACATCAAATCGCTCCAGCCACCCGGCGTTTGATGCGGAATCTGGCGAGACCTTGCCGTCGGCGCAAAAAAAACGCGTCCAGGGGGTTGGGGCAAAACCACCTGAACGCTAACGGTGTCGACTTGTCGTCACCGCTGTAGAAGAGGTTAATGCCATAATGTTTCCCCGTCGAGTGGAAACTGTCGATCTTTCCCGCTTCTCTTAGGGAATCCGCCGCCACTCCCCACCCGATCGTCACAAATCGCCGCGTTCACGTGGGAAAATGTCGGTCAGCCGCCACTTTCGGACGTCGGAAACGGAATTCGAGCTACTTGCTGCACCTCGGGCGTCGCGAAAGTATCAAACGCCGGAAGCTTGAAGGTGCACGATCCGCCATCCGCCGTCTGGCGACGGCAGCGACGCAACTCTCGTCCGTAATTGCCCCTTCGATCCTAAGCGATCAAACCGGTCAGTCCTCCGTCCCCGCAGAAGTCGGGATTGCCGAACGTCTTCTCAGGCATTCCCATCCCTTCCAAGAAGCTAAGTAGCAATCGGTTGTGCGGGACTTTGCCGAAGTCGTAGGCTTGGCCGAATTGAAAATCCAATCCGCCACCGACCATCACGAAAGGAATGTCATTGCGGGTGTGCGAGTTTCCTTTGCCCAGCTCGTTGGTCCAGACAATCGTGGTGTTGTCCAACAATGATCCATGGCCGGACGGGTCGGGCGTTTCTTTCATTCGCTTGGCCATGTATGCCACCTGTTCGGCATACCAGGTGTTGATGCGAATCAGCTTCTCGTAGGCTTCTTCGTTGCTGTCGGGTTCGTGCGAGAGTCCATGGTGACCTTCGTTGATGTCCAACCACTTCATGCGCGGTTGCCCGACGCTGTTGGTGATCTGAAAACTCGCCACGCGGGCAAAATCTGCGACGAAACTGTTGACCAACAACTCCGTCTGCATCTGCGTGATTTCGGGCATATTGTCGTTCTGCTCTTCGATATTCGGAGGCAGTTTGGGCACGGCATGCCCGGCGCCATCGTTTTTGGTCGCTGCGGCAAACTCGGTCTTCAAATCCTTTTCGACGCTGCGAACCAGATCCAAATGCATGTCCAACAGTTGACGGTCTTCGCTGCTGAGCGACTGGCTGACGCGTTTAAAGTCACCGGCCAGGTCGTCCAACACGCTAGCGAGCATCTGGCGATTCTTGGTTTGACCATACAGCTTGTCGAACATCTGATAGGGGTCGCTGATCGGAGCGACCGGTTGGTTCGCCCCGGCGTAGGACATCCGCGTCCAAGTGTCAGCGCGGTCGGGGACCATCACCCCAAACTCCAACGAACCGAAACGTGTTCGCGTTGCGGGATCGGCTTGCAATCGATTCTTGATGTGTTGATCGACGGAGATCCCCATCGACCATCCCGCCGGCGTATCACTTCCGCCCTGAATGTCTCCGGGGAACAATTCAATGCCTGTCAACAGACATCCGATTCCACGCATGTGGCCGTCACCGTCACCTTGGATCTGATTGCAAATCCCTTTGACGGTCAGCATCTGATCCTTGAATTCGCCCAGCGGCGCCAGGATACGTTTTAGATCGTAGTCCTTGCCGGTGCTGTCAGGCCAAAAGTGTTTGGGGATCACACCGTTGGGGCTGAACACAAACACCAATCGCCGTCTTCGCGCCGACGCTTCGGCCCCAAATGCAAGACTCGGCAGCCCCATCAGCAGGCTTGCCGCGGCTGAACTGACACCCAACTGCGCTAGAAACTCACGTCGATTCATTGAAGTTCTCCTTATTGAACTGTTCTGTCGCAACCACGACCGCGATTTCGACAATCAGGTGGCGGAGGTGAAAATCGCTCTCACGAAATCGTCTCACCAAGTCATTGGCAACCTCTTCACCGTAAGCGGCGAGCGGTTGTTTTGCAAAATGTTCGAAAGCCCGTTCGACGAACGCCCGGTGGGCGTCGTCGTTCTCGGCAAGAAACCGGGCCAAATCCTCGGGCGACGCAAACTCGACCGGTTGGCCGTCGCGCGTCACGTAGCCGCCGGAAGCATCGATCGGCTTGCCCTTTTCGGTCGCCCGAAAGCGTCCCACAGCGTCATAATTCTCGAGCGGAAAACCGAGTGCGTTGATCTTCTGGTGACAGACCTGGCATTTCGCTTCGCCGGTCTGAAGTTCGACCCGCTGTCGCGTCGTCAGGTCGGGGTGCAGCTCGGGATCGATCGGCGTAAACGCCTCGTTGGGCGGTCGGAGCGTTCGTCCCAGCACACGCCGAATCAGAAACACGCCGCGGTGAATCGGCGATGTCGTGTCGTAATAGCTCAAGTGGCCCATGACCAACGGATGCGTCAACACACCGAACGTTTTGCCCGCGGCCGGTTCGCTGCGCACGAGCTGGTGGCCGGTGCTTTCCGACGCCGGCATCCAACCCTCGCCATAAAACTCACCGAGCCGCTCGTTGGTCCAATTCCAATCACGCAGAAACAGCTGTCGATAGTCACTTGATTCGGACCAGAACACGTCGCTGATCGTCGATTCCAGGGACCGCCGCAAGTCGAGCAGCAGGTGGGTGTCAAAACCGGCAAACTTCTCGGGGTCCTTGGAGATTTCCGCCGCCGGATCAACATCCAGCCAATCAAAGAACATCTCCATTACTTTCCCGTGCAGTCGCGGATCCTCCGACATTCGCAGCGCTGCCTGACGGATCCGCTGTTGGGCGTTCTTTTGATCTGACTTGGGGTCGATGGCAAAGCTGTCCTTACCGGCCTGGTCTTGCAGCCAAGCGTCCGAGGGCAGCGAATCAAACAGCGTCAACGCCAATCGCGTCGCAACACGTCGGCTGATCGGTGCCTGGTGGTCCAAAGTGGGATACAAGAACCGCGGCGATTTGATGATCATCAAACAGGAACGTGCGATCGCCATTTGATCGTCTTCGACCGCGTCCACTTGGTCGTCGACGTAAAGCCGTCTGGTTTCATCATCGATGGGGCTACGAAACGCGACCGACGCCAACTCCGTCAGGAATCCACGCAGCCGACCGCGGTTTTCATCCGAATCCTTGCGGTGCTGTCGCTTGTACTGAGGCCACAATTCTTTGACCGCAGCGTCGCCAAATTCCAACGCCGCCGACGTGATCGCATCTTCCCACTGCCGATCCACGCGGGTTCCACGATCGTAGCCGTAACTGCGATCATCGGGCGGCAATTTGGTTTGCAACGCAAATCCGCTCGGCAACGTCGACGGCAACAAGTACTCGTTCGGGATGACCGTTTCCGTTCCGCCCGGCGGCACCCATCGCAAGGAGAACTTCGCCGGTGGTTGTTCCGTCTTTCGTTTGCGTTGCGTGAAGTCGATTTGGATCGCGTACTGACGCCCACCGATCAAGTTCAACGTCCGACGGAATTCGGTTCGCCCTTCAGACTGGACATGGTTGTCGATCAACACATGTTCGTGATGCCCGAAACGAACCTTCATCGAACACGTGGAGTGCACCACGATTTCGTAGCGTCCGGTATGCTCGACTTGCAGTGAACCGGACCAATGGACGTAGAACTCTTCCGGCGTCACACCTTCTACCGGCGGGTCGTGGCCGAAGTCGAAATCCAGCACCGGATCAACACGCTCGACCTTCAGGTGTTTTTTGTCCCAACGCCCGCTGTTGAAATAAGACGCACTCAGCCCACGCTCCTGGACTCGGAACGGTGCTCCAAAGAAATGTTGATAAAGGTCCGCCAAACTCTGTTGCAGTTGCGTGCCGGTGAGCCTTGAAAACTGCTGTCTGGCGGGGCGGTTTCTCAGCTGTGCCGCTTCGCTATAAAACGATTCGTAGATAAACTCCGCGACGGCTTTCGCGTCATCGCCGGTACACAGCTCGGGGTGTTCCTCGGGCATCGTGTCCGAAATGATTTCTGCCAACTCGCCGATCGAAGCGTCACCGACCAGCGGATCGGCGTAACCGTCCGTCTCTCCACGGCCGCCTTCTCCATGACAGGAGAGGCATTGCCGGGCGTAGATTTGTTGGCCCCGTGTCAATGTCGCTCGTGTCTGATCGTCAACCGGCGATTCGGCTGCCACCGGTCGGTGCCAAGCGGTTCCCACGGCCAGCAAAACAACACCGATCGCTGCGAGCAACCGGAGTCGCCCTGTCGGGGCAAGCGGCGCGGCGGCGAGCCGTGCGGCGTCAAACGCTGGAAAGCTGTTCATAAAGTGACGCGGAACTGTGGTGGGGGATCCGATTCCAGATCCATCTCGCTGGGGCAGAATCAAATCAGTGTTGATTCTTCGCGAGAGTGTAGATTCGGGCAAACCTTCCCGCCGCAATCACGGCCTGCCCACGTCGTGGCCGGACAGGGCAGGTCGAACCGCGACAGGTTCTGAAATCGGATGTGGGGCGTAGTAAGGTGGGTAATTTCACTACGCGTTTGGGGGTGGGGATCGAGCCTCTAGCGACGCGATATCGTGACATTAAACCAGATTATCGTCCGGGTTTGAATGCTTTTCGGCGGAATTCGGCCCCAATTTCCGTCCTTTGCAAAATGCGGGCCGAGAACGCCGCCCTCAGCGGTCTGTTTCCGAACGACCGCTGAAAATCTCGTCAATTAGCTGGTGAAACGCCCCTTGGCTGATTTGGGGTGATTCTGCGATACTACGCCGCCAAAGTCGCAACCCAATCACTTTCACCACCCTTTTTCACAGGCAGCCAGACCCCCTACGGTGACCACCCTTTCGGCGTCCTTTATGCCGACGCGTCGCTGGCCCCGGGGAAAGACGTCTTGGCAAACCACTGACAGGATCACGAATGCTCAAGAATTTCTCGCCCAAGTCTCTTGGAATTAACGGACGCCAAAGCGAACTGATCGAACTCGCACTGACTTACGGCTTCGCGTCGATGGACATCGACATGTACGAGATCCTGCGTCGCTCGCAACGGACCACGGCCGATGACGCGGCAAAGTTCCTCAAAGCCGCGATGGGCGAAGGGATGGGACGTCTGGAGCAAATCGGGGGCTTCCAGTTGGAAATCAACATGGATGCCGACGATGACGCCTTCACCAGTCAAGTCGGGGCGCTGCACCCGCTGACCGAACTGGCCGCTGACCTGGAAGCCAAACGGGCCTACATCGACCTGCCCGCTGCCACCGACCGCTTGCCCTACCACGAATACTTCACCACCCAGCAAAACCGCCTATCACAGGTCGCCGACGTGCTGTCGGCCAAAGGGATTCAGCTGGGTGTCGGGTTCAACTCCAGCAAAGTCCTTCGTGAATCGAAAGAGTTTGATTTCGTCCGCAACGTCGAAGGTCTGATCGCCATCGTCAAAGCCGTCTCCAACCCGAACGTCGGCTACATCATCGACACCTGGGACTGGGCGGTCGGCGAGGGCGGCATGGACCAACTGAGCGAAATCCCCGGATCCAGCATCGTCGCGGTCCGCTTGGGAACGCTGGCCGACGACGCCGATCCGTCCAAAGCCACCCGCTTGGATTGCGTGCTGCCGGCCGTCGAAGGCGGATTGAACCACGTCAATGTCGTCAAGCACTTGATCGCGACCGGATTCGAGGGTCCGATCAGCCCCTCCGCGTCGCCGACCCGCTACAAGGGCCAAACGCGTGAGAACACTGTCAAGGAAGCTCAAGAAGCGATCGACGCGATCTGCACCGCGGCGGGCGTAGAAGTCAAACCGCTGCCGATGGACTTGATCGAAGACATCCCCTACGAGCCGACTCCGGTCGCCTAGTCGGGACACAAGCGGGACAAGGGATCGCCCCCGGCGATCCCTAATCGTCAATTCCCGCACAATCTTTACCGGCCGCATCCATCTGGCCGGACTGCGGTCACTGAAACAGACATCGCGATCGCGCCGAATTAAGGCGCTCGTAGGGTTGGGAGAGATTTCCACTTACCCTTCTGAAGCATGCCATGTCTGCTGCGCCGATCCCCTGGAAACACATTCGGAACGTCCTGGTGCTCTTCGCGCCTCTTTGGATCGGAGCCGTTCTGGTCTTTGGCCTGATCGGCGTTTCCTATTCCTTCCTCACCTCCGACGTCTATTCCGCCCGCCAACCACTGGTGGTGCGTGACGAAGCGACGCGTGCGGTCGACCGACTGGGCCGCTTCGCCAGCCAAACGGAACTCAAAGCGGCACAGGAAACCATTCTTGAAATGGCCCAAAACCGCGAAGTCGTAGCGGCGGCGTTGCGCGAGATCGGTCCGCCCGATGGACGACTGGACGAGGAATGGCCGTCGCTGTCCAACGTCAATGGAACGATCCGATCGTCCGTCAATATCTTGGCCCCACAAGGCGCCGACTTCGGCAACACCGAAGTCGTCTATCTGGAAGTCAAAGCAGAAGACCCCGAGCGCGCCATTCAGTTTTGTCACGCCATGTTCGACTCCCTGACGAAACACTTGCGCGATGTCCGCCGCGTTCGCGCCGATAGCGTGATCGTCGAACTGACGCATGCCCGCGACCTGGCTAAACAGAACTCGACGAAGTGTCCTCGCGGATGCAAGAGATCGAAGTCCAATTTGGTGCAGACCTCGGCGAGCTGCGCAATCTGAACGACACCTACGGCGGCGACAGCAGCTACCGACGATCACTGGTGGCCACCAAAGAACAGCTGCAACTGGCCGAATTGGAACTCGAAAAGCTCCAGTCCCTGCATGCGTTGCTCGTTGCCGGTTCGAAAGATCCGACCAAGTTGTTGATCAGCGGAGGCGACCTGCTCAACAGCCAACCATCGTTGCAGCGATTGAAAGATGGATTGATCGACGCCCAACTGCGGGCCAGTCAGCTTTCCGGCGTCTACACGTTGGAGAACCCGAAACGTAGAGCCGCGATCGCGACCGAGCGAGAAATTCGCGAACGCATCATCCAAGAAACCTTGTCGGTGATCGCTTCCATGCAGCCGATGCTGGAATTGCAGGTCGCTCAAGTCAAAAAGCTCTCGGAAAAGGTCAACAACCTCTCCGACAAACTGCAGATGCTGGCCGAAGCACGGACCACGTACGCCGAAATCGATTCCGAACTCCGCCAGCGATCGGAGCAATTGGCCGAAGCAGAACAACGGCTGGTCGATGCGCGGGCTAGCCGATCGGCAGCGCTGTCGACCAACCTGGTTGCCGAACTCGGGCCACCACAGGTCTCCGATAAACCGCTGGGACCGGGCACGACAACAATGACGTTTGGGTCGATGATGGCCGGATTGATCTTTGGGCTAGGAGCCGTTTTCTTGATCGCCCCGGGACCGACCCAGTCGCACGGACGCCGGCGCTGGACCGATCATTTGGAAGGCCAGAACCGTCGCGCCGAAGATCGCGCCCGCTTGGCCGAACAAAACCGCCGTCGCAGCGACGACACCGCGGCCAAACGCCCAGCCCCAGCCTCCGACGGAACCTAACACCCCGGCGGGACGCGTCACGGCCCGTCGATTTAACCGGATCACACGTGGGATTAGCCGTATCGCGCGAGCGTACGGGCCTCGACCACCAAGAAAACACGCCGAGGCCCGTAGGCTCGCGCCAAACGGCTGATTCAATCAACCGACCAGTTTCAGCCGACCGGCGCGTGCGCAACCCACAACCCTCACGCGCCACTGGCTGACGCCACGTGCTGGGATCACGTGCTGGCAATTCCCATGCGGGGTGAACTTGGTTTCCATTCATTCGGTATAACGATCGTCAGACGATTCGTCCGAGAATCGCGTCGATCCATCGCGGTGCGTCGCCGGAGCAACGCCACCGTTCTGCCTTTTTGAGATGTCATGCCGGAGCAGTCGAATCCGACCGATTCAACGCGACCATCGGTCCAGGGATGCTACTCGCGGTTTGTCCGCCGCGTGGACCTGTCGACGCAAATCTTGATCGCACTGGCCTTGGGCATTTTCAGTGGCCTGTTCGCCGGCGAGCTGTGCGCGCCGCTGGCGATCATCGGTGAAGCCTTTGTGGGACTGTTGCGGATGACCGTGCTGCCCTACATCTTGGTCACGCTGGTCGTCAGCCTGGGTCGACTCCGACTGCGCAGCAGCCGTCGGTTGGCCCTGATCGGTGGGACGGTCCTGCTGGGACTGTGGACGAGCTGCTTGACTGTGGTTTGGGTGCTGCCCACGTCGTTTCCCCAGTGGAGTGCGGGATCGTTCTTCAGCACCGCGCTGATCGAAAGCCCCGAGCCGCTCAACGTCCTTGCCTACTTCATTCCCGCAAACGTCTTTGAGTCGCTTTCGAACAACCAGGTACCGGCCGTCGTGCTGTTCGGCATCTGTTGCGGGTTGGCGTTGTCCAAATCACGCAATCGCACGATCGTCTTAAGCCAACTCGATGTCGCCGCCGACGTGTTGCTGCGGATCAGCAAGTTCATCACGCGGCTGGCACCGGTCGGAATCTTCGCGATTGCGGCAAGCACTGCGGGGACCGTCTCACTGGCCGAAGTCGGACGGCTGCAGGCGTATTTGGTGGCCTACACCGCCGGTGCCGTCTTTCTGGGTTTCGTTGTTCTGCCGTTGCTGGTGACGACATTGACCCCGTTGACCTATCGGCAAGTTTTGTTCGTCGTCAAAGAACCGATGTTGACCGCCTTTGCCACCGGAAAGCTGATCATTGTGCTGCCGATGCTGATCGAAAACACCGAACGGCTTTTTGAAACACAGGTCAAGATCGACGGACAAGACGAATCGCCGGCGATCGATCTGCTCTACGGAACCGCCTATCCGTTTCCCCATGTCGGCAAACTGTTGAGCATGCTGTTCATTCCGTTCGCGGCATGGTTCCTCGGCGCCCCGATCAAGGCGTCCGAGTACCCGGGCTTTCTCTTTTCGGGGTTGTTTTCATTCTTCGGTGGGCCGATCGTCGCCATCCCCTTCCTGCTGGACCAAATGCAGCTGCCCCATGACATGTTCCAGCTGTTCCTGGTCTCCGGCGTCTATGGCGAACGTCTCGGTGATGCCGTCGGAGCGATGCACCTGTGCGTGTTGACGTTGATCTCGATCTTCGGTTTCAATCGCTTGCTGCGTTTTCAGCTTTGGGGATTGGCCAAATACGCGTTGGTGGTCTGCGTTTTCGGGATCATCATTCTGGTCGGCGTGCGACTGGTTTTGTATCGAGTTATCTCGATGGCCGACAACAAATACGACGTCATCGAGCGGATGCAACTACTCGAGCAGCCTGTCGAAAACATCGTCATCAAACAGCCCCGTCCGAACCCAGAACCTCTTCGCGACGGAGAATCTCTGCTCCAACGGATCCGCCGCCGCGGTGCCATCCGCGTCGGTTACAACGAAGACAAACTGCCCTTCGCCTACTTCAATCATCGCAGAACATTGGTCGGCTATGACGTGGAAATGGCCCACTCCCTCGCCCGCGACCTGGGCGTCACCTTGGAACTGGTACGCTTTGATCGGGACACACTGGTCGAGCAACTCAACGCCGACCACTTCGACATCGTCATGTCCGGATTGGTGGGAACGCTGGAGCGCGCCCAAGCGATGGCGCACACAGAAAGTTACATGGATGTCAACTTGGCCTTGGTCACCCGCGACTTTCGGTCCAACGATTTCCGAACGCTCAAACGCATCTCGGCCCTGGATGACTTGCGGATCGGATTCGTTGACGTCAGCCGCGGCTTCGTCAACCGAATCAAAACCGCGCTCCCCGATGCCACGCTCGTCGAGATCGCCGACAATCGAGATTTCTTCAATGGCAATCATCCCGACCTGGATGCCCTACTGATCAGCGCCGAAAGCGGCGCGGCGTTTACGTTGATGTACCCCCGATTCGAAGTCATCATCCCGACAGAACTGCAAGCCAGCTTGCCACTGTTTTACGCCGTGGGAAATCGAGACGCACAGATGCGTGACTTCTTGGAGTATTGGGTCGGTTTGCGTCAGAAAGACGGCACCGCCCAAGACTATTACGACCATTGGGTGCTAGGCAAAACCAACGGCGAAAACGAGCCCCGCTGGTCCATCCTTCGCGATTACCTGGGTTGGATTCACTAACGGATCCGCAGATCACGCGCCGGCCCCTCGGACGACGAAATAGATCGCCACTGCCACTAAAGCGACCGCGACAAAAACGTGGAACCGCTGCGTCGAAAGTCGACGGCTGAAAATCGCGCCGATTTGAATGCCGACGATCGCCATCGGCGCAAGCGCCGCCGATTGCACCAGCGTTTCTTGATCGATAAACCCGCGCACCGCAAGCCCCGTGACTTTGTAGAGCGACACCGCAAACAAGAACTGATTCAAAAACGCTTTAAACCGAGCCTGTTCCCATGGCTGTGACAACGCGTACGCGGCGACGGGCGGCCCCGCGATCGTGACGGCGCCCGCCAAAAAACCACCCAGGCCGCCGGCAAACCATGACGATCCGCCGCTCGACTTCACTTCCGCCTTTACCCGACGCCGGTTCCGAAAACTGATCCCCACCATCGCCAGAATCGCCAATCCCGTTCCCCGGATCAACCAGTCTGGCGAGACCCACTCGAACGCCAACAACCCCAACGGCATGCAGATCGCCGCACCAACCAACGCGCGCCACAACGCAGACCAATCGGCCCCGTCGCGATACGCCCACGCGGCCATCATCAACACCGGGACACTGGCCGTTGAAATGACCACGTGCGACTGTCGGACTTCGACCACCAGCGGCAACAGTGTCACCGCGACGATCCCGAACCCGAACCCGATCGCGCTGTGGACAAATCCTGCCGCCAATGCGATCGCGCCGATGTACAAGAAAATGGTCAGGTCGCCAGAAAACATCAGTTCTCGACCAGGTCTCGCTGCTTGGTTTCCGGCAGCGTCAACATCACCACGATGCCGAACAAGAACAACGACGACAACCACCAGACGGCGTGCTGAAGCGAGACATCTTCGCGCCCCTTCAGCCAGCCGGAAAAGAACAGCACCGGGACCGCCAACAGACGTCCCCCGTTAAAACAGAAGCTCGCACCGGTCGCGCGAATGTGCGTCGGAAACAGTTCGGGGAAATAGATCGCATAGCCCGAGTGCATCCCCAAGGTCAGGAACCCGAATACGGGCAGGATGAACAGCATCTGTGTGTACGTTTGAGGCAGAAAACACACAACGGGCACGATCAACAGAGCCAAGATGTGATAGGCGATAAACGTCGGCTTGCGGCCGAAACGGGCGCACAGCGGACCAAACGCCAGCAAGCCCGCACCTCCGCCGGCCGCTTGCACGATGCCGTAGGCAAACTTGCTCTTCGCCCCCGCGGCTTCGGGATCGGTGCCGAGCGACAACAATAATGCCCTGACGAGGTCCTGGCCCGCAACCGTCACCGACCAAAACGTCCCCAATCCGACCGCGGCCAACAACATCCCACGAAACGCCAAACCGTTCCATTTCGGATTCAACAGCAGATCACGAAAACTGCCGGACTTGTGCCCAACCTCGCTGTTCCGAATCGCCTGCCAACGCTCCGGTTCTTTCACGCTCGCCCGCACCCAAACGATCAGCAGCGCGGGCAGCACCCCCAGCAGGTAGGCATAGCGCCAGTGGCTGCCGACCAAAATCCCTGACAGCGCAGCCAGCCACGTTCCTAAGATGCTGGAAGCATGAAAAATCCCCGCCGCTTGGGCGCGTGCCTTCTTGGGAAACACCTCCGCCACCAAGCTTGCCGCGACCGCCCATTCACCGCCGATCCCGAGTGCGACGAGAAAACGCAACACGCCGATCACGTAGATATCGTTGGCGAAATAGGTCAACCCTGAAAAGACGGAGTACATCAGGATTGTCGCGATCATGATCGGGCGTCTGCCCCATCGGTCGGCCAATGATCCAAACAACAGCCCGCCGATCGTCCCACCGGCCAGAAAGATGGCTAGAAAATTGTCGCCCCACGCCTTGGCCGCCGCTTCGTCACCGTCCAACACTTCCAGCAACATGTCGCTGCGAGTGATGTTAAAGATTTGGCCTTCGTAAACGTCGAAGACCCAACCCGCGCAGGCGATGATCAGAATCAGCCACTGGTAACGCGTTACTCCATCGTACCAGCGACCCATTGAATTCTCGCCGGGGTCCAACACAACCGGTTCGCCCGGACGATCGACCGACGGCTCCTCGGGATTCCGTTTTTCGTCATCCATTTCGGTTAACCCACTGCGTCAAAGGCATGCGTTCGCATTTCCGCCAATGACGCCAACACTTTGCGAGTTCCCTGGAAAGGACGCCGCGCGTGCATCGCCACCGTGTTGTCCAGCAACACGATGTCTCCGGCCTGCCACTGATGGTCATAAGTGAGTTCTTCGGAGAGCTGTACGGCCACGTTGACGGCGTCCGGATCGAGCTTTGTACCGTCGCCATGCCGGATCGCGTCCGACGGGTCGTTGCGTTCATCCTTCCAGCCGCAATAGGCCGCGATCAACTGGTTGAAGAACGTTTTCTGCCCCGGTGAAACTTCCATGACGGCAGGCAATTGCGGCGTCGTCGCTTTCAAGCAATCGTCGGCCAACCATTCAAAGCTGTAACCCAACTCGCCGAGTCGAGCCTCCGCCTCCGCCTTGGTTTCCACCCCCAGCGTGCTGTGCCAGCTTCGTCCCATCCCAGATTTTGCGTCGTCAACTCCAGGCATCACGTTGGTGTAACGCAATCCGGTCGATTCACACTTGGCCGCAAACTCCGGACACTGCTCGGCCAGTTTCGCAAACAGAATATCGCTTCGGCACAACGGCGTCGCACCGCCGGATTCCGGCGCGATCTCACAGTAAAACAGAATGTACTTGGGATACAGCGGCGTTTGAGCCATCTCGTGGTGAAAAAAAATCTTCACCTCCGGCGGGGCTTCGTTGGCGGAAAACACCCGCGGCGTCCGGTTGATGCGGACCGCGTTGGACAGCGACTTTGCATACGGAAAATTCTCGAGATGGAGCGCCTGAATGAACGCGTCAAACTCGTTTACCGTCGGAGTCGGAAACCCGCGAAACGCCACCGCGCCGTGCTGACTGGAAAGCGCTAACAAGTCATCGCGACTTTCGGACACCCAATCGATGAATTGCTCCAGCGTCACCGCGCCTTCGTCACAAGTCATCGCCAATGGAAACAACGAGTCATTCTCGTTTCGCTGACCGGGAACCGCAGCGTCACGCATACCTTGAAGGGGAGTCATGAATACCGGTGCAATGAAGGAAGGAGGGAGGGCGGGACAGCATTCAAGCCGCACGAATCAACAGCTTACCCGATGACGACCCGTCAATGTTACACTGTTGCCAGTGGCGTAAGCTTCCAGCTTGCGATCCGTGGCGTAAGCTTCCAGCTTGCGTATTGTGCTTGCTTGTCGGCCGGAGCGTTGCTCCAGGGGATCGCAAGCTGGAAGCTTACGCCACCCAACCTCCCTCCTCAAACACCATCGACCATGTCAACGACCAGGCGAACTTTTCTGGCACGCTGTGCGTCCGGCATCGCGGCCACCACCGTTGCTTATCAATCGGGCACCACGATCGCGGCCAAGAATGATCGGCCGGTGTTCGGACTGATCGGCGCCGGCTGGCAACCGGAAACCAAACGACAAGGCCGCGGCATTGCGATCGGCACCCAAGCTGCTTCACTGGCCGACATCCCCGTGATCTGCGAACTCGATTCGGTCGCCGCCGGCTTTGCGAACCAAAAAATCTGCGGCGGCAAAGCGACGATCGTGGACGACTACCGCCGCGTCCTGGATGACCCATCGATCGAAGCGGTGTTGATCGCCACCCCGGATCACTGGCACGCCAAAATTGCCATCGAAGCGATGCGGGCGGGCAAAGACGTGTACTGCGAAAAACCCGTCGCTGTGACGATCCAAGAGGGCCAGTGGCTGCGCAAAGTCGCACAAGAAACCGGCCGAGTGTTCCAGGTCGGCACGCAGCAACGGACCGAATACGACCAACGGTTTTTGAAAGCGATCGCGATGGTTCGCCACGGCCGCGTCGGCAATCTCCGACGCATCCAGATCGGACTGGGCCCGGGATGGAAAGGTGGCCCATTCGCCACCGCCGCGCCACCGACGACGCTCGATTGGGAACGCTGGCTCGGCCCCGCACCGCTGACCGAGTACATTCCACAACGGACCCATCGCACGTTTCGGTGGTGGTTCGAATACGCCGGCGGCCAGCTGTGCGACTGGGGAGCCCATCATGTCGACATCGCACAATGGGCCATCGGCCAAGAAAACGGTGGACCGATCTCGGTCGGCGGGACCGCCACGATGAATCAGCCGCTGCGGGGCGGAATGCCGACCCGAAGTGACATGTACAACACCCCGATCGAGTTTTCGGTGGCATGCAACTTTCCCGGCGGCATCGAAATGCTGATCGATTCAACGCGGAATGGAATCACCTTTGAAGGGGACCTCGGTCGCTTCTTCGTCAATCGGGGGACGCTGGAAGGCATCCCGGTCGACGCGTTGAAAGATCAACCACTCGACGACAATGCGATCACGAAGTTGTATCGAGGTAGGCAACCGACGTCGCACATGCAAAACTTCGTCGATTGCTTGAAGACGCGTGACGTGCCGATTTCCGATCTCGCGACGCACCACCGCGTGTTGACGACCTGCCACCTCGCCAATCTGGCCTTGCGGTTGGGCCGCACCGTCGAGTGGGATGCCGAATCGGAACGTGTTGTAAGCGACGATGAAGCTAACGCGTTGATGTCGCGGGCGTATCGCTCCGGCTACGAAATTGATTCCGTTTGACTTTTTCGGCCTCCACAAACCTTTTTGCCGCGTCAGTCTTCTTTCTTCCAATGCCCTTCCTTACTTTTTCAAACACACGATGAATTTGGTTCGATATGGATTGATCGGATTCGGCGCCTGGGGAAAACACCATGCCGATGCGATCGCCAAAGCACACAACGCCGAGCTGATCGGGATCGCCGCCCACAGTGGGGCGACGGCGTCCGATGCGTCGCAAGCGTATCCCGACGCCTTCGTCACGACCGACTATCACGCCCTGCTGGCACGCGACGACATGGACGTAATTGACGTCGTCGTCCCCAGCTATCTGCACCACGATGTCGCCACGGCGGTGCTCCAGTCGGGCAAGCATCTGTTGCTCGAAAAACCGATGGGCATCGACCTGGAACAATGTGACTCGATGATCGCATCGGCTGAAAAACACGATCGACTGCTGTGCGTCGGTCACGAGCTTCGGCTGTCATCGATGTGGGGCAAGGTCAAAGAGATGATCGAAGACGGGTTCATCGGCACGCCGCAGTACTGTCTAGTCGAACTGTCCAGAAACCCGTATCGTCAAGGCGCCGGCGGATGGCGTTACGACATCAATCGAGTGGGGAACTGGATTTTGGAAGAACCAATCCACTTCTTCGATCTTGCGCGCTGGTACCTGGAATCGGCGGGCACGCCCCAGTCGGTCTATGCGACGGCCAATTCCCGAGATCCGGAGCGTCCCGAGTTGCAAGACAACTTCAGTGCGA
The DNA here is from genome assembly GCA_033042175.1 of Phycisphaera sp. RhM. Taxonomy (GTDB): domain Bacteria; phylum Planctomycetota; class Planctomycetia; order Pirellulales; family Pirellulaceae; genus Stieleria. The sequence continues at coordinate 285,888 of WCIL01000004.1, read as the reverse complement.
TCATGCACTTTGCCGGCGACGCCTACGCCGTCGTCTCGCAAACGCTCAGCGCGTTCGAACACCACCAAACCGCCAAGGTCACCGGCAGCAAAGGAGCCTTGTGGGCGTCCTGGAGCGGGGCGATGGATCGGACCCGACACCCGACGTTCAAGTTGCGCGCCTTTGACGGCAACGAAGTCGTCGACGTGCCGATCGAAAAGCCGACCGGAGAGCTGTTCGAATTGGAAGACCAGATCGTCCGAGTCGCCGCGGCGGTTCAAACCGGTCGCCCGCTTCATTGCACCGCCCAAGACGGACGTTGGTCGGTGGCAATGTGTCTGGCCGCGTCGGCCTCGGTCGCCAGCGGTACGAAAGAACCGATCGACCAAGGATGAGTCACCGAATTGACATCGTCGGGATCGGCGTCTCCGTTTGGGACAGCCTGATGCTGGTCGATTCGCTCCCGCAACCGGGCTCGGTCATTCAGGCCGAGCGGCACCTCGAAGGCATCGGAGGTGGCATCACCGTCGCGATGGCGACCGCAGCACGACTGGGTTCCAAAACCGCGCTGATTGATTCTCTCGGCGATGACCCGGCGGGAATTCGAATTCACCAGACGCTCAGCGCCGAGGGCATCGACACGCGAGCGATCGCTCGTCACGCGGGGTTGACCAGTTCGGTCGCGTCGATCTGGTCTGAAAGACAATCCGCCGAGCGGACGATCGTCTTTTCGCCGGGCTCAGCGTGTGAACGGTTGCAGTGGACGCCGCAAATCGAGCAGCTCATTTCGAAATCCAAGATCTTGCATTTCAATGGGCGGCATGGCGAGATTTGCTTGCGGGCGATCCGTGTCGCCAAAGAATGTGGAATCAAGATCTCGTTCGACGGTGGGGCGTATCGCTATCGCGCGGAGATTTTGCCGATGCTCGGCGCCGCTGATTTCGCCATTCTTGCGCGGCAGTTTGCCGAATCGCATGTCCAATCGCCGGCCGACTCCCTCCGCCGACTCCCTGCAATGCTGTTGGCTGAATCACTGATGGAGGAACTCGATTGCGAGATCGTCGCGGTCACCGACGGACCGGCGGGAAGTGATTGGGTCACGCGAGACGGAGCGCGTTTTCACCAGCCGGCGGTTTCACCAGAATTGGCGGTCGACACCACGGGCTGCGGTGACACCTTTCACGGCGCGTTCCTGCACGGCTACGCACGGGAGCAAGGAATACGCCAGGCAGCGGAACTTGCTGCGCAGGTGGCGTCGAAGAATGCCCGAAGCCTTGGCGGCTTGGCTTGCGCTACCAGCCCATGACCATGTTCGATTCGATCATTTTGCGAGCCTGATCGAGGTCGCTGCCGGTTTCCATCCGGTACAAACGAATCGCATTGACCTTGTCACCGGCCGATCGATTCAGACATTCGCGGGCGACCATGCACGGATCGAGCGTGGTGTTGGTCAATCCCAACGCGCCCTTACTGATCACCCAGGTGTCGCGAGGACGCTTGGTCAGCCGGACAACCTCGTCGTGGGGATAGGCGTCATGGACCACATCACGAGCGGCATCTTCGTTCTCGGCCCAGGTGATGATGATGTGGGAATTGGTTTCTATTTCAAAAAGTGGCATTTCCAGTTCTCCGTGCGAAGAGGGCTCGCCGGGTGGTGGGCCGACCGGACCGGTCAAAGGTCGGTCCCAACAAAATGATTCTAGATCTCTCGTGATTCTACGTCGCCAAGCTGTTATCGGTTTACACCGCTGCCTTTCAAGCACAAAAAGCCGAAAGCGACGGCGCATCCGGCGACAATTCCCCAGTGCGTGGTGGTCATTTGGCTCGAATACGTGGTCAATTCGTTGCCGACGTCTCGGATCAAGTCGCTGACGGAGGCCAGAACGGGCGGGTGAACGCTAAAAAACATGGCGACGATTTTGGGGCGAGTGAACGGGCAAACGAAAACAAGGCGTGGATTTTCGCGACGCGGCACGCAATCCACCGTAAAAATGCTAGGTCTCCACCAAGCACCGAATGACAAAATCTGGCCACTGTGCAGAAATCCGAGGCGGCCCGAACGCGGTTTTTTAGGCAAAATGCGACCAGCCAAAACAATCCGACCCAGAAGGTTAAAGAAAGATATGCAAATGAGCCGAAGCATGGTCTTGCGGCGGGATCGACCATCGATATAATCCCGCATCCACGAAGGATGGCACGCAACATTTTGCGAACCAAACTTCGGCGCGGTAGCTCAATTGGTTAGAGCCCCGGACTGTCGATCCGGAGGTTGCGGGTTCGAGTCCCGTCCGCGTCGCTTTCTTAAACTGCCGTGATCCACCGGCCGGAACGCCCCTGAGCGTTACCACCTCTTTAGTCTGCGGCCCCGTTTCAATCTGGAATCTGTACTGCATCTCCGTCGTAGCGGACTGGCACGGATTCAAAACGGGAGCCCGAACCGATGGCTAGCCCCAACGGCAAAGTCTCCGCCCGCCAGTGTCATATCCGCTGGCAGTCTGTCTTCAGAACCGCTTGCACCGCCATCGATCTTGGACCACATGACTCGCCCAAGATTCTTGCACGCTACGCAGGCCTGAACGCGGTGTACCAAGCAAGACGATCTCCACCGTCCGGATCTGGATACACGCTGTCTCTGAGCAACGGGTCGACGTGCCGGCACAGCGATTGCCGATACGTTGGGTGTCGCGCCCACCCAAGCGTTGGTCGGTCACTCGCGTGCAGTCCTAAATGGTGCCACCCATCATTTTTTCAGTCCTAAATGGTGCCACCCACCATTTTTTGACTTGAATTAGTCAACGGGATAGAATCCCAAATCGGTTCATTACTTGGGAGGATTGCGATGGGACGTCCGCTGCGTTCGGAGCAAATTTCTGGTGACGAAGTGTCCATTGTCCACGCCGTTCAGCGGTGTGTCCGGCGTGCCTTTTTGGCTGGTTTCGACCAGACGACCGGGACTGACTATGGATTCAGGCGTGAGTGGATCCGGCGGCGGATGGAAGCCCTGGCTTCTGTTTTCGGCGTCGATGTTCTCTCCTATGCCGTGATGTCCAATCACATGCATCTGATCCTTCGCAATCGCCCCGATGTTGTTGCCGAATGGACCGATCAAGAAGCCGCCATCCGCTGGCTGAAAGTCTTTCCAGGTCGCCGAATGGAAGAACATTTGGGTGATCCGACCGAAAACGATGTACAGATGCTGGTCGCTGACCGTGAACGGCTTGCCGAGGTGCGTCGTCGGTTGTCAGATATCTCCTGGTTCATGCGATCGCTGAGCGAGCCGATTGCGCGGATGGCCAACCGACAAGACGAGTGTACCGGTCGATTTTGGGAAGGCCGATTCAAGCTGCAACGGATCACCGACGAAGCCGGATTGCTGGCCTGTGCAATGTACGTAGACCTCAATCCGGTCCGCGCCGCGATGGCGGAATCGCCAGATCAATCTGTCCACACGTCGGGCTATGATCGGATCAAAGGAGAACAAGGTCAGGAAATCGATTCAGCCGCGTTTGATCTGGTTCCTGTCACCACGGAACAGGCGGGCAAAGAGCGTCGAACCAGGCCGGTAGATGAACTGCGCAAAAAGAAGCGAGCAAAACGAAAGAACCCGACCGGCAAACGCATCCGTCGCGACGGCTGGCTCGCGCCGTTGACTCTGGACGGATCGACACTATCCAGCGACGCGGAAGTAAACCGCAGTGGCATGCGGGCGAGCGACAAGGGATTCCTAGGAATCAGTCTGAAAAACTATTTCAAGCTTCTCCGTTGGACTGCGAAACAGAGTGAACAAGGGGAAGGACGAAGGCTACCGCCAAGTCTGCAAGGTCTGGTGTCGCGTCTCGGGATCGACTTGTCGATGTGGTGCGATTTGGTCTGGAACTTCCAGCATTACTTTGGCAATAGTTGCTGCGCCGGCTCGCCGAACGGCATGTCGCAGTTCGCCCGGTCGAGCGGTCGCAAATGGGCTAAGGGGCAACGGCAAGTCGCCGAGTGCTTCGCTGCCTAGCAAATCTCCGATCCGAATCACTCCTGCCAGGACATCGGTCGCTCCACAGGCCTCGGCCAACTCCGGTCTAGGTGAAAATGACATCATCGTCGGCCGGCGTGCATGGAAATCTTGATTGCTGCGACTCGCTGGCGATCCCCATCTGGATTGTGCCAGCCCGTCTGCCGCGCGTTAAGGCGGAGGCGTGCCAACGTGAAAGGTGCATGACCGGTGGGTGGCACCATTTGTGGACGGTGGGTGGCACCATTTGTGGACGGGATCCGGCGGTTGAGTGGCGGGCGATCGATTAAACTCTGCGGCAAGGGCGGGTGGCGTTGGCGTGGAGACATGGCGCACCCCCGCTTCGCACTGATTTTACACTCACCTCGTTTGGGAAGATCCTAGATGAAACGTCGTATCTTTTTGTCCGTCGCCGCGTCGGCGGGCACCGTTGCCTGCCTCAACCAGCCCAATCTTCTTGCTGCGGAGAAGCCTGCCTTGTCCCAGGACGACGTGATCCTGTTCCAAGGTGATTCGATCACCGATGCCGGGCGAAACAGAAAATCCCCCGCCGCCAACGAGGGACTCGGGGGCGGGTACCCCCATTTCATTGCCGAATCACTGCATCAGGATTATCCGGACCTGAACCTGCAAATCCACAATCGAGGCATTTCCGGAAACAAGGTTCCCGACCTGGACCGCCGCTGGCAACAAGACTGTCTCGAAATCCAACCCAAGATTCTCAGCATCCTGATCGGAGTCAACGACATCTGGCACAAGCTCAACGGCCGTTACGACGGAACTTCGGAAACCTATCGCGACGGGTTTGCCGCGCTGCTCGAACGCACACGCAACGCACTTCCGACGACCACCTTCGTGATCTGTGAGCCGTTCGTTTTGATGAGCGGTACGGTCAAGGAAAACCGTGACAAGTGGTTCCCTGAATTCGCCATCCGCCGCAAGTATGCCAACGACGTCGCCAAGAACGCCGGAGCAATCTGGGTGCCCTTCCAAAGCATGTTCGACGATGCAGTCGCCGAAGGCACCGAGCCCAAAATGCTGGCCGGCGATGGCGTTCACCCCACCCCACTCGGGCACCAACTGATGGCCAAAACTTGGCGGCAGGTGGTGGGAGTCTGACCCGCATCCCCGACAAGTCGGCCGCCGACTTGGTCGGCCGACTTTCAAATCAAGCCCCACCTATTTGACGAACTCACCCAAGCCGGGATGATCCGCGGGGCGGGGCCCCATCGGCCAGTGGAACTTGCGATCCGATTGGTCGATCGCGTCATCGTTGATGCTGGCTTCGCGGCGTCGCATCAATCCGTCGTCGTCGAATTCCCAGTTCTCATTGCCGTAGGCACGAAACCAGTTTCCCGTTTCGTCATGGTATTCATACTGAAACCGAACCGCGATCCGGTTGTCGGTGAATGCCCACAACTGCTTGACCAAACGGTACTCCTGCTCCCTGTCCCACTTTCCAGACAAGAACTCGACGATCTGCGGACGCCCTTCGACGAATGTGTCACGGTTTCGCCACTGACTGTTCGCGGAATAGGCTAATGAAACACGTTCGGGGTCGCGCGTGTTCCATGCATCCTCGGCAGCCCGGACCTTTTGCAACGCCGTTTCACGAGTGAACGGCGGTCGTATGTCGGTTGGCTTTGGCATGTTGTCATCCTCCTTTCAAAGAGATGTTGAATACGTTGATCAACTCGCGGCGTCGATCAGGCCACGCCGCACGTGTCGTTGTGGCAACCACACGACGATGCCGAGTCGATCGGCTCGGCGGGTGGGAAATCGTTGTCCGTCTCCGCGACGTGGTTGAAGTAGTTGGTCAACAGGTTCAACGCCGTGTTGGCCACGACTTCGGCGATCTCGCCGTCGCCCAATCCGGCACGCCGGGCCGCGGCGACTTCGTCGTCGGAGACCAAGCCGCGTTTTTCAACCAGCTGTGCCGCGAGCTTCACGATCGCATCAGACTTTGCGTCGGCGGCGGTCGCCGAGCGGGCGTCACGGATCTGCTCGGACGTCAGTCCGACCATCTTGCCAATCGCCGTGTGAGCGCTGAGGCAATAGTCACATTGATTGACTTGCCCGACAGCCAATGCGATGCGTTCGCGATCTTTGGCCGACAGTCCGCCCGTGGCGAGCGCGCCGCTGAACTTCAGGTACGCGTCCAAGACGGCCGGTGAGTTGGCCATCGTCGACATCATGTTCGGGATCATGCCCAACTTGGACTCGACGCCCACGAGTAATTCTCGGGCGGTGCCGGTTGCGGTTGCAGGGTTGATGGGGCTGATTCGGGTCATCGATACTGTCCTCGTACAAAAGGGGTTTTGAATGGCAAGCAGTGGAAGTCACTGCTCGTCGTGATCTCCTATCGCACGCCCCGGACCAAAGCCGATGAAAAACCGCAAGTCCTGGCTTACAAACGCCTTACAGAACTTCACCGACATTCCATCAAGGAACGAGATTTCGTAGATCCACGACAACTCGGTTGTTCCTCACGATTTTTCGCGTATGTTTTGCGAATGCTCGGCGAAAAGACACCCCTGATTGATCAGCCCAAGACGCTGCTGTTGGAAATGGCCCAACGGCTACAGGTCAATGATGTGCTGAAGTTGATCGTCGATCACCTTGCGGCGTCGCCGTCGGTGGCCTTGGTGAGGATCTGGCTGATTCGTCCGGGCGCAGGCTGCAACACGTGCCCGCTGCGGCGAGAGTGCCCCGACCAAACCAGCTGCCTGCACTTGGTGGCCAGCGGCGGCGCGTCGGTGGTGGCCCCCGACCGCGACCTGTCGCGGACCGACGGCGCGTTTCGACGGTTTCCGATCGGGGTCCGCAAAGTGGGGCGGATTGCCGCGACGGGCGAACCGTTGGAAGTCGGCAATCTGGCCGGCGAGCCCGATTGGCTGGTCCACCCGGACTGGGCCAATGCGGAAGGCATTCGCGGTTTCGGCGGACAACCGTTGGTCTACCGCGGCGAAGTGCTCGGGGTGCTGGCCGTGTTTAGCCGCACCACAATCAACGACGAAGACCTGGACTGGCTGCGCACGATCGCCAACCACGCGGCGGCATCGCTTGCCAATGCGTCGGCCTGGGAGGAGATCGAATCACTGCGTCGCCGGCTGGAGATGGAGAACGACTACCTGCAAGAGGAAGTGCGGACGAGAAACGCATTCGGCGACATGGTGGGCAGGAGCGCTGCGTTGCAAAAAGTGGCCGAGCAAATCGAGCTCGTCGCCCCGACCGATTCAACGGTCTTGGTCACCGGCCAAAGCGGCACCGGCAAGGAGCTGGTCGCCCGCGAGATTCATCGACGTTCCGCGCGCAGCGATCGCCCACTGATCAAAGTCAACTGCGCCGCGATCCCGCGCGAGCTCTACGACAGTGAGTTCTTCGGCCACACCAAGGGCAGCTTTACCGGCGCGGTGCGTGATCGGATCGGGCGTTTCGAATTGGCCGATGGAGGCACGTTGTTCCTGGATGAGATCGGTGAGATCCCACTCGATCTGCAAAGCAAGTTACTGCGAGTGCTTCAAGAATCAGAGCTCGAGCGTGTCGGCGAAGAACAAACTCGCCGCGTCGACGTGCGGATCATCGCAGCCACCAATCGCGATTTGGAAGCCGAGAGCGATGCCGGCCGATTCCGCAGCGACCTCTACTATCGGCTCAGCGTCTTTCCGATCGAGCTGCCACCGCTCAGCCAGCGCAAGGAGGACATCCCGTTGCTGGCCGAACATCTTCTCGCGCAGCTGGCCCGCAAGCTCGGCCGTCCGACACCGCGGCTGACCAAAGCCAACGTGCATGATTTACAGCGTTACGATTGGCCCGGCAACGTGCGCGAATTCCAGCACGTCCTCGAACGCGCGATGATCACCTCCAAAGCTGGCCGCTTACGGTTCCACCTCAATTCCGGCCAATCGGCAAGTCGCCGGTCATCGGTCGACGCGGCGGGCGCGATCGAGTCCACTGATGAACAACCGGTGATGACGGTTGCCGAGTTGCGTGAATTGGAAATCAACAACATTCGCCACGCCCTGACACAATGCAACGGCAAAGTGTCCGGAGCCGGAGGAGCCGCTGAATTGCTCGGCATGAAGCCGACCACTCTGGCATCACGAATCAAGAGTTTGGGAATTGAGATGCGCCCGTAAGCGCATGCCTGGGTCCGCCGAACCACAAACCAACACGCCGCTGGAACGTCGTGCTGGCATGGAAAGATTGGGTACCGAAAGTCTCGATGACTTTCGCATCTGCGTTGGTGACGCGAAAGCACCGTCAGGTCGCCGACGCAGTCATCGATGATGAACAGACCAGCATTTTCGGCAAATTTTTCCGAGCAGGATTCCAGAGCAGAATGCCAACCGGCAGCTGGGTGTAAAAAATCACATGTTTTGCCGTCAGTGAAACTGCCGAACGTTCGCCCCCTGCCTGTCGGTTCTGTTCAAGGTGACGGCAGGGAATTTAAAAAGTTCAGTCCGAATCGGCCATAGTCTTGACCGTCCACATCGCCGTCGCCATCGGAGTCGAGTTCCGGGTTGAAGGCGGAATCGGAGTTCGATATCAGGAACGTCAATCCGAACCGGCCGTAGTCCTGGCCATCCACATCGCGGTCGCCGTCGCTGTCACCGAACAAGCGGAAGAACACATCGGCAGCTTGTTCACCAAAGATGAAGTCGTCCAATAGTCGCGCACCGACGCTGGAGCGGAGCAGTCCCGAACGGATCCGAAGCTGGTAGTTGCCGTCGGCGAGCGAGTTGGCAGCTGGGCCGCGATCGATGGTCGATGCGCCAGCGAAGGTCAGCGAGACCACTGATTTGCCAGCCAACAGCGAATGATTGGTCAGCAGAGTTCCAACGACCGTACCGCTGTCGATGTTCGTCAGGCTGAACGCGCCCGGCAGGCTGGCCACATCGATCGGCGAGTCGAAGAAAACTTCGAGCGATGTCACTTGTGAGCGGCTACTTTCCCCTTGGTTGACAGTCACTTGCTCGACACCCAACGGCGGGACAATCGTTATCGTTCCGACGGTGCTCGCGAGTTGTAATTGCCCTTCGTTCAACCGGCTGATCGGGACTTGCTGGTCAGATTGACTGGTGGTGTCCACGTCGATCATTGTCTGGCCGTTTGCCGTTGGCAAAACTCTGAACGCCAGTTTCAGCACTTCAACATTTTGCCCCAGGATTGGCAGGCTCGAGTATGCGGAAATGTCGATCGTGCCCCCGATGGGATCCACCTTAAAACTCGTCGCCCAATCGCGCATCGACGAACCGAGATGGACGGGGTCGGAGCCGGGTTCCAGTTTCGTCGGATCAAAGAGGATTCGCAGGTCGACTCCGCTAAGACCTGAAAACGCATCATCAAGGTTCAATGCGACGTCAACGATGCTTCCGGCCGTGCCGGTCAGGTCCGCGACGGAGATTGTCGCCGTGCTGCCCGTTTGCGGAATCCCGAGCAAGCCATGAGGACGCGGTGGAAGTTCCGCTGGTGAAAGACCGGTGGCGGCATCAGCGACCAATTGTGCATCGGCCATCGACAGGGGCTGCGCGAGATCAACGTCGGCGATCAACTGGGGATCAACGAGTCGATGTTGCGAGAAGCCGGAATCCGTACCTGCTGCAACACGAGAAATCAAGGCAGCGTCCAAGCCGCTGTATGTTCTGTCGCCACTGACGTCCCCAAGCAATGCTGCATCAATCAGCGCATGATCGCCGATTGCCGTATTTGTTTCGCCATTGACCTGGACGTTTAACACCCTGATCGCATCGGTCGCACCGTAGGGAGCATCACTTGCGATAGCGGCGTCCAAGTCAAAGATCGCCTGATCGAATCCGGCCAGCGTCGTCGTACCGGACGCGGAAATCAACAACCGGCCGGGTGTCATGTTGTCGAAAGTCACCGACCAGTCACCCGGCAAATTGTCCGGCTTGGTGACCGAATGGACTGCCAAAATGCCCGGATCATAGTGGACTTCCGCTTGGACGGACGACACACCGTCGGCCTGATTGATACGGATCGGCAGATCAAAGTCATTGAATTCGTCGGGTGTCAGATCGATCGGTTGGCCCGCGGCTCGCACGATATCCCCCAGCCCCAGCACTCGAGCACCCGAATGATCGACCGTCAAGCTGGCCGTGTATTGGCCTCCCGCGACTCCATCGCCGTTGCCGTCCAGCGTATCGCCGTTGTCGGCAAGGATTGAGTTCAAACCGCTACGAAGCGTGATGGTGTACGTGCCGTCGACAAGTGCCGCACCCGTTTTGATGAATTGCAGTGTCTGCGCGGCTGGATCGTAGATCACCGAACCGGCAACATCGGCTCCAGTTGAATTCGCCGTCAACCGCAGGTCACTTTGCGACAACAAATTGTCATCCAGCGAGCTGTCATATAGTTGAAATTCCGTCAGATCGAAGGGGCGATTGAACGACAGCTCAAACCCACTTGGGTTGGGAATCAGCTGTGTGACCTGGAAAGCGTCTGGTGCGGCTGAAACGTCGAGCGTGATCTGCCGTGATATCGTTCCGCCGTCCCGATCGCGTACCGTCACGGTGACATCGTAACTGCCCGCGTCCGCAAACGCGTAGTAACCATAGAACCCGGCTTGGGCAAAGGCGGGCGCGGCCGGTGGAGACAGTCCTGGGGCACCAGGCACAGCGGCACCAGGCACAGCGGCACCAGGCACAGCGGCACCAGGCACAGCGGCACCAGGCACAGCGGCACCAGGCACAGCGGCACCAGGCACAGCGGCACCCAGCACCAGCGGAATGATGACGCCGTCTCCGAAGTCCGCCGTTGCGGACCACTGGTCAGTCACCCCCGAATCGATAAAGTCGCCAGAGATCAAGAACACATCGCCTGCAACGGTGCCACCGACCGTCGACAGATCGACCGATTCCGGGGCAGCGTTGACCACATCGATCACCGTTTGGGCGGCTGTGGAACCAATGCCATCACCTAACACCAGCCGAACGAGGTAGCGCCCCTGATTGGCGGGAGAGAAGACGAAGTCCGGAATCGCTGTTGGGTTGCCGACGCTACCGACAACCGGAGCGATCACGTCGCCGTTATTTGCGAAAACATCCCAGCGGTAATCGATCACATCGTCTGTACCGGGATCGACGTAGGAAGCCGTGACCGTGAGTTCATCGCCTTCGTCGGCCACACTCGGTCCGGTCACCGTCACCAGAGGTGGAACGTTCGCGACATCGATCGCGACGTTGCCGGTGACCGCTGGTCCGCTGCCGTCATCGATCGTCATGATCGCGACGTACTGGCCCTGTTGCGTGAAGGTGTGGCTGGCGACGAAAGTGCCCGAGCCACCGGTAAAGTCAACCGTCGCCACGGTGGTGGGGCTCGTGTCGCCCCAATCGACCGTGACACTCATCGGATCGTTGACGCCGGGATCGACGAACTCGCCGGTCAGCGTGATCAGATCACCTTCGCGAATCAATCGAGGGGCAATGGAAACCGAGGAGAGAGATGGTTCAACGTTTTGAACGGTGACGGCGTGGTTTGTCGCGGCGAACAATCCGTCTTCGTCAGTCACCGTCACGCGAATCAGATACGCGCCGTTGTCGGCAAAGTTGTGGCTGGTGATGTAGCTGGCCATGCCGTCGACGAGCGACTTTGTTTCGTCCGTCGTCTGGCCATCTCCCCAATCGATCGAGATCGCTTGCGGGTCGTTCCATCCGACGTCGGCAAAGTTGATCAGGAGCGTTGTGTTTTGGCCTTCATCGAGCGTGCCGGGTGAGGCGACCGCGTTGGAAATCTCGGGAGCGACGCCTCGGGCAGTGACGGTAAACGTTTCGGTCACCGGGTCATAGGTGTCGATCCCGCTATCGACGGTCACCGCGACGGTGAACACACCGTCATGGACGTATCGGTGTCGCAATTCGGCGAACCATTCGGCGGTCAGCTGGCTGCCGGTGTAGCCGAGATTGACCGGCGCGGAGCCATCGCCGTAGTCGACGGTCACGGTCCACTCCCCGGCCGACCCGATGAAGTTGATCGGACGAAGCAGCGTCGCTCCCTCGTCGATCGTTTCATCCACTTGTCCCAAGCCACCGGTCAGGTCCACGATCGGCGCGACGGGGTTGACGGTCACCGACAGCGTTTCCGTCGTCGACAGATTGTCTTCGCTATCGCGGATGATCACGGTGACGGTGTAGTCACCGGCGAGGAAGTACGGATGTTCCAAAGAGATGCTTCTGCCAATGGAATCGACGGCCAGCGGTTGCAATCCGCCGCCGGTATCGTAGTCGACCAATGCCGTCCAGCTGTCCGGACCGGGATCCCAAAATCGGACAAACAAGTCCAGCACGTCACCCTGGTCAATCGAGACGGGATCGCCGAGGTCGAACAGCGGCGCGGCAGGTTCGACGATAATTTGGAAGCTGTCGGAGTTAGTCGCGGCGGAAAGCGAATCGGTAACTTGCAGTGTTGCAATCAGTGTTCCATCGTCGGCGGCACTGAAGATTCCATCGGCAATTCCCGCAGGCACGCCGTCGGCATCGGGAGTCATCGTCACGTCGGGGATGTCGAGTCGATAAACCTCGCTGCCACCCTCATCCACAACACTCCAAGTCGCCGACACCGTCCCCGCAAGCCCACGAATTTGCCCGGCCAGCGCAATATTGTCGCCCTCAGTCACCGTCAATCCGATCGTCCCGCTACCGGAAATCGCATCGACCACCCGAAGGCTACCGAAGTTCACGCCCGAGAATAGGTTATCGCCCACCTGGATGAAACGTTCCGTGGCTTGCTGGAGATAAACCGCCAGCGACTGTTCGAATACCAGCCCTGCATAGTCGGTCGTCTGTACACGAATGCTGTAGCTGCTTTGGCTCGCGAAATCCAATTCGGCATTGGTCTGTAGAACGTCCCCGGTAATCCTGAACAACCCGTTGTCCGTGTCCCCAGCCCCCGGAACCAGCACGAAGTTGAACCGCTCGCCCAAATCGAGATCCGCAACGACAAAGGCGCCAATCGGCGTGCCGATCGGCTGGCCTTCCAGCACTCGGTCCACCGACAGCGTGATCGCAGTCGGCGCCTGGGGCGGCAACAGCTTCGACACGAACACGTCGTCGCCACCCGCGCTGGTCAGGTTGCTCGTCCCCGTTCCCGGATCAAAATCTGCCGTGCCGGAGAAGGATCCCGTGGTGAAGACCGAGCCGTCGCCGGCCAACGACAGACCGTACCCAATAGCAGAACCGTTGCCGCCCAGGGCCCGCGCCCAGACGAAGTGGCCCGCTGCGTCCAACTTCGACACGAACACGTTGTTGCCACCCCCGCCGGTCAGGTCGATCGTCCCTGGTCCCGGATCAAAATCCACCGTGCCGGAGAAGGATCCCGTGGTGTAGACCGAGCCGTCACCGGCCACCGACAGCCCGTACCCACGATCATAACTGCTGCCGCCCAGGGCCCGCGCCCAGACGAAATGGCCCGCTGAGTCCAGCTTCGACACGAACACATCGGCGTTAAACCCACCCGCGCTGGTCAGGCTGCTCGTCCCTGGTCCCGGATCAAAATCCACCGTGCCGGAGAAGGATCCCGTGGTATACACCGAGCCGTCGCCGGCCAACGCCAGTCCGTACCCGACATCAGAATTGCCGCCGCGCAGGGCCCGCGCCCAGACGAAGTTGCCCGATGCGTCCAGCTTCGACACGAACACATCGCTGCTACCCGCGCTGGTCAGGTTGCTCGTCCCTGGTCCCGGATCAAAATCCGCCGTACCGTAGAAGGATCCCGTGGTGAAGACCGAGCCGTCCCCGGCCAACGCCAAACCGTACCCACGGTCATTAATGCTGCCGCCAAAGGCCCGCGCCCAGACGAAGTTGCCCGCTGCGTCCAGCTTCGACACGAACACGTCGTCTCTACCCGCGCTGGTCAGGTTGCTCGTCCCTGGTCCCGGATCAAAATCCGCCGTGTCGTAGAAGGATCCCGTGGTGTAGACCGAGCCGTCCCCGGCCAACGCCAGACCGTACCCGACATCAGAACCGCTGCCGCCCAGGGCCCGCGCCCAGACGAAGTGGCCCGCTGCGTCCAGCTTCGACACGAACACGTCGCTGCTACCCGCGCTGGTCAGGTTGCTCGTCCCTGGTCCCGGATCAAAATCCGCCGTACCGGAGAAGGATCCCGTGGTGTAGACCGAGCCGTCGCCGGCCACCGCCAGACCGTACCCAATAGCAGAACCGCTGCCGCCAAGGGCCCGCGCCCAGACCAAGGCGCCCGCTGCGGAGTACTTGGCCACAAACACGTGTTCGTAACCCGCGCTGGTCAGGTTGATCGTCCCTGTTCCCGGAGCAAAATCCGCTGTGCCTCGGAAGGATCCGGTCACGTACAGATTCCCCGCGGGGTCGGTGGCGACCGAGCGGCCGTAATCACTGCTGCTGCCACCAGCCTCAAGGGCCAAACCGAACCAGGGAGCCGTTCCCTGCAGTCCCGCATCCAGGTTGCTGCGGTGCTCGCCCAACGCAAGCGTGAAACCTGCCGTCGTGCCGAACTCGTCGGCGTCGCTGTCGATCGTATCGTCGTTGCCGGCGTCGGTCGTCGTGAAGGTACGGTTTGCAGGTGCGTGGAAGACCGCGTAATACTCCAGACCGTCCAGCAGGCCGCGTACGACGTATTCACCGTGTTCGTCCGTTACATCTGTACCGCGTAAGACGTTATCGATGGTCGAAAACACGTCGATCAACACGCCTTCTAAGCTTGTTTCGGTCGGATCGTGAATCCCGTCGCCATTTTGGTCTTGCCACACCTGGCCGCTTACGCGCCCCGATGGCCGTGCGAACCAACTCGGATCGGAAACTTCCGATAGGTAGTCTTCACCTTTCGAGAGTCCGGTGAAGGAATAGCTTCCGTTGGCATCGGTGATCGTGAACCTTTCACCGGGATCAAGCTGACCGTCCAGATCGTGGTCAAGATAATAGATGCGACCTTCGACCGGCGGCTCGTAGTCGACATTGGCCGGGACGTCGCTGTTACGAATTCCGTCGCCGCTGATGTCTTCATACGCCTTTCCGTAGATCGCCGCGACACCGACGTGAACGTCGACCCGGCTCGTAGCATCGCGGCCTTGCGTGTCGGCCAGGTTCAGTGTGATGGTGAAGGAGCCTTGCGTATCGGCTGCAGGGGTAATCTGAACCTGACCGTCTGTGGTCTGAACATCAAGGCTTGGATCCGAGGCGACAACGCTCAATCGGCCGGACTGCATGAGCAGACGCGATTTGGACAGATCGATCTGATAGCGCGAGTTGCTGGCCACGGGATCGCCGACGTTGAGCCGTAGGATCAAAAAATCGCCCGCTTGCGCGCCCGCCTGATACAGATCTGCTAAATAGTTTCTGAGCGACTCGTCGGTCAACGAAACGACGCCCACTCCATCGGTCCCCGTTTGAGGCGTGACCAAAGACTCGCTGAGTCGGCGGAAGATGGATCCGGGATCGGTGCCGGGTAGCGGCGCCTCTCGCGTATCAAGATCACCGATGAATGACCATTCCGAAGCGAGTGCGGCTCCGTCGGCAAACCCGAGGCCGTAGAGGTCGAGATCGAAGTCCGGTGTACCGCCCTCGAATCCGGCCAATGCCAAACTCAGTTCGGCAAGGTTGACGCCGGTTGTTTGATCAATCGCGGGCAGTTCAAAAAGCAGGATCGTCGACTCGCTGATATCCAATCTGCTGCGGAACAGTTCTTGCGTGTTTCGTACAGTCGTCGCGGCGTACAAGACGTCGTTGCTTGTGCCCACAAATTCATGAATCCCGAGACCTCCATAGGAAGGCAACTCGGCATTGATTTTGAGGACCTGACCGCCGCCGATCGGAACGCTAAACAGCTCGTAGAAGTTGTCACGCTCCTGATCGGCCCGGTAGACAACGCGGCTGCTGTCAGGGCTTATGCGGGCCGACTCCACGTTCATGTCATGAGAACCAACCGTTGGGTTGAGTTTGACAATCGTTCCGCCTGCAAGCGGAATGCTAAATAGTTCAGAGTCGACGCCCGTCTGTTGGTTGAATCGGAAGACAACGCGACTGCTGTCGTAGCTAATTTCAAACGAAGACACGTAGCCCAGATGAGAACTCACCGTTGGATTCAGTTTGACGCTGGCCCCCCCTGCAATCGGAACGCTGAATAGCTCGAGAACCCCGGTCGTCTCTTGAACGGCTCGGTAGACCACGCGGCTACTGTCGGGACTAACCTGAAAATCTGACCACACATCACCGTTGGCCACGAGTGTTGGATTGAGCTTAACATTTGCCCCGCCATCAATTGGCGAGCTGAACAACTCGTACACATTGTCGGTGTCCTGATCAGCCCTATAAACAACGTGGCCACTGTCGGGACTGATGCGGTAAGATTCAATGTACCGGTTCGCGGCGAGTGCCGGATGAAGCTTGATGCTTGCACCGCCCGAAGCTGCGATGCTGTATAGCTCATAGACGTTATTGATATCCTGATCAGCCCGATAAACAATCCGGCTACCATCGACGCTTATTTCGAACGATTGAATTCCTTGGCCTGCGACGAAGGTGGGACTATGCTTGACGCTCTGTCCGCCCGCGATTGGTATACTAAATAGTTCGTAAGCGCTCTCGGTCTCCTGATCAGCAACGTAAAATATCCGGCTGCCATCGGGGCTGATCTTGAAGCCGGACTGCACGTAGACGGTGTGAGGTGCCGTCGGATTGAGCTTGTCGCTGGATCCGCCCACGACTGGCACGCTGAACAAATCGCTGGTGCTCTGCGACTCCTGATTGGCGACGTAGAGAACGCGACTTCCGTCGGGAGTCATCTGGAAATTGGACTGCAGAAAGAGAGCGTGATCCGTCGCCGGAGTGAGCTTAACACCTGCACCCCCAGCGAAAGGAATGCTGTAGAGATCGCTGGTGGACGTTTCACTATCTCGTGTTTGGACAACGATTCGATTACTGTCCGAACTGATTTGGAACGTCTCAATGAGCTCGTTTGGGCTGAGCGGCAATGTAGAACGCACCGTCTGACCAGTCGAATTCGATCGGATGCGAAACTCATTCGATGTTCCGATGCCGACTAAGTAGACTGTAAATTCGCCTGTGGCATCAGTTTTCAGGAACTGTATGTTCTTTGGGCCGCCTACAGCGAGCGGCGGATTGAGCCGTACCGGCGCCGGCTCATCGATCGGGACGCTGAACAATTCGGTGACGTGGTCGGTCAGTTGATCAGACCTATAAATGACGTGGCTGCCATCGGGACTGATCTGGAAATCAGTTTCGACGTTGATGAAGTGTGTCGTGGATGGATTGAGCTTGACGGTGGTTCCACCCAAGACGGGAACGCTGAATAGCTCGAAGACTTTGTCGGTTTCCTGGTCAGCTCGGTAGACGACGCGGCTGCCGTCGGGGCTGATCTGGAAGTTGGACTGCACATCGATGACGTGAGAGCTCGTCGGATTGAGTTTGCTGCTGGTTCCGCCTGAAATTGGAACGCTGAATAGCTCGAAAACTCCGTCGGTTTCCTGATCAGCCCGGTAAACAACTTGGCTGCCGTTGGGGCTGACCTGGAAAGTTTGCACGTAGAGCATGTGGGAACCGACCGCCGGGTTGAGCTTGAGACGAGTTCCACCGGTAGTTGGAACACTAAAGAGCTCGATGACATTGTCGGTTAATTCGTCGGCACTATAAATAACCCGGCTGCCGTCCGGACTGATCTGGAATCGGTTGATGTCCCCGCCGTTCACCATCGTTTGATTGAGTTTGACTCGCGTGCCCCCGACAATTGGGACGCTAAACAGCTCTGCCACGTTGTCGAGCAACTCGTCGGATCTGTAGACGACCCTGCTTGAATCCGCGCTGACTTCGAATGAGTACACGGCAAAATGATAGGCCGCCGTGTAATTGAGCTTGACGCTTGTTCCGCCACCGATCAGAACACTAAATAGCTCCGTTTTTCCGTCGATGTTTTGATCAGCTCGATAGACAACACGGCTGCTATCGGGGCTGATTTGGAAACCATCTTGCACGGTCATGACGTGCGACGTTGTCGGATTGAGCTTGATGCTCGTGCCGCCTGCTACCGGGACACTGAAAATCTCAAGGACATTATCGGTTTGCTGATCAGCGATGTAGACAACGCGACTGCCGTCCGGGCTAATCGTGAAGTCAGACCTCACATCGCCGTTTGCAACCAGCGTTGGATTGAGCTTAACGTTGGATCCGCCCGCGATCGGGATGCTAAACAACTCGTAGACTTCGTCGGTTTGAAGATCACCCGAATAGACGACGCGACTACTGTCGGGGGTAATTTGAAAGTTCGAATCCAGGTAGGTCGTGTGAGCTGTCGTTGGCGAGAGCTTGACGCTGATTCCGCCCGTGATTGGGACGCTAAATAACTCATGCGAACCCTCGGTTTCCTGATCACCCCAGTAGACGACGCGACCGCTGTCGGGGCTAATCTTGAATGTCCAGATATCACCGCCTTCGACAAGCGCCGGATTGAGACGGATTGGTCCTTCCGGATTTGCAAGCGGAACGCTGTATATCTCATTGAGTCCGCTGTTGTGTGCACCACTCGCGATGTACACGGCATACGCGCCGTCGGGGCTCACCTGGAACCTGTAAACGTCGCCCACGGTTTCCAGCACGTTGGAGATTTGCTCATTCACCGCCCCCGCTACAGCGAATTCGTCGAGCTGACTTACCGGGGAGACCCCGTCGGGATTGACTACGCCGCTGCCGGAGTCAACCGGCAAGTGATCGCGGGTGTCAAACTCAAACGTTCCCGCGGGTTCCACCGAGAACGGACCATACAATTCGGGGAATGTTGGAGTATCGACGTTCGCATCAAGGTGTAAACCGTTTGGCGGATAGCCGGTGACGGGATACGCCAACGCTGAGAATTCCATATTTGGCGTTTGCGGCTCATCCGTACCCACACGGTTCGTCGTCAAACCGGCCTGACCTGCGCCATTGAGCGTGTCACCGATGATGTACTCATGCGCCGCGTTATCCAGGGGGTTGCCGGTGAGGTCGAGGGTCGACAGGTGGGGCAGCACGGGGCGGGAGAGACGGATGGCGTCGGCGGTCAAGTTGCCGTCGGGTTCCCCGGTGAGTTCGACTACGGTTTGCCCGTCGTTGACGGCGGCTTGTCCGAGGAACTGCCAAGGTCTGCCGCCGAATTCGTCTCCGTCGGGTGCCAGCCGCTGATCCACCGCCGTCGCGCCGAAAGCCTCGGTGATGTAAGCGACTTGATCATTGGTGATCAACGCCGTGATCGACAACGGCTCGCCCGAAGCCGACTCGGTCGCCACCGTCACCGTCTCGACGGATTCGGGAATCAACGTCGCATAGACTTCATACGGCCCGAGCTGCGACAGAACGATGTCACCCTCTCCGCCGAACGCTTCTTCGCGCAGGTAACCGCCCAGCTGCAACGGCGCGAGCGGCGCTTCGGCGCCGAGCTGCGGATGGGCCAAACCGACGCCGGTTAGATCGGCAAACAACAGCAGGTCGTAACCGATGAAGTCGGTGCCGAACACCGTGTCGGTGCGCACGACCAGTCCGCTGGCGTTGTCCGGCGCGAAAGACGTTCGAATCTGATCGGCAAACAGATCCTCCGCAGAAACATCCAGCAATCCGAACGCTTCGGCGCCGCCGACTAGACCGTACAGGTTGGGCGAGTTGTCTCCGTCCAAGAACGGATTCACGCTGGACTCGCCCGCGTAGACTTCTGACGCAAGCGGGGTGACGTTGCCGAGTCCGGTCAAGTCCGCGGGCTCGGTCACGGTGTTGTCGCCGATGATGAAGCGACCTTCGCCGCCATCGTTCACACCCGCGGCGCCGCCGAAACCACCCGCGACATCGACGTCGACTCCCGAAACGTCGACAACCGTCCCGAACAGTTTAACGGTACCGCCTGCACCGCCGCCGCCGGCACCACCATCCCCGCCGTCACCGCCACGGCCGCCGATGCCACCGACGCCGCCGTCACCGCCCGTCCAGCCGGGAGGAAACTGGAACACGCTCGCCCCCGGAGTTCCCTGTCGGTCTTCAGTTCCTGCCGTCGTTCCGAGGTCCGCCGATTGCCCGGAAACACCGTCTCCGCCGCGTGCGACGTAGTCCGTGTTTGCCGCGATCAATCGACCAGCCGCGACGATTTCGAATGCGCCTCCGCCGGCACCGCCGACCCCGCCGACGGCT
Organism: Phycisphaera sp. RhM; assembly: GCA_033042175.1. Taxonomy (GTDB): domain Bacteria; phylum Planctomycetota; class Planctomycetia; order Pirellulales; family Pirellulaceae; genus Stieleria. The sequence goes on along the minus strand of WCIL01000004.1, from coordinate 265,752 downwards.
CCGTTGCCGCCATCTCCGGACGAGGCTCCGATTCCACCATTGCCGCCATCACCGCCGTCACCACCGGACAAATACGAGCCGAATCCATACGTCCACGAACTCGCACCGTTGCCACCGGATCCGCCGCCACCGGAACCACCCGCGCCGCCGCCGCCTCCACCGCCGCCGCCGCCGCCCGAACCGCCTGATCCACCGGCCGAGATTTCCAATCCCAAGACGTCGTTCCTGCCGCTGCCTCCGGTTCCTCCATCGACTCCGGGTTGGCCTTCGCCACCGGTGCCTCCGTTCCCACCGGCCACGCCATTCCCAACGCCACGGATTCCGGCGGCGCCTCGAGAGCCGGCGGCGCCGGCAAGCCCCGCTTGCCCTGCAACGCCGGAGCCAGCCGCATTTTTGAATCCGACCGTACCGGGTGATGCCGCCGTACCCGATGTTCCCGGCGTACCCGGTTGACCGGCTTTTCCGGCCGTACCCGGTAATCCGGGCGTTCCGGGCGTCGGTCCACTGCTACCTCCGGGTCCTCCTTCACCACCAAGGCCACCGGTTCCGCCCGGCGTGGTGATTCCCATTCCATCACCCGCGATTCCCGGCGCACCGACCACTCCCGGAACACCGCCACCGGCGACGGTTTGTGTGCCGACGGCCGACGCATCAAAGGTGGCTTGGGGTGAGATGATGACGTCGTTGGGTGCCTGAATCGAAAGCGGACGGCTGCCCGTGATCTGAATCGCATCCCCGGGAATCTTCAAATCGCCGTGAACTCGAATTGTTGCCACGCCCGCGGTCACCGCAAAGTCATACGGCGTTCCGTAAAACAGATAGGCCTCTTGGTCGTCTCCGGCAATGGTGAGCGTGTCGGTGTTGATCACCACTTGATTGCCGCCACCTGCCGGAGCCTGGGGAGTTTCGATTTCGAAACTCTTGAATACGGTCTGACCCACCGCCGCGGCATCGAACAAATTCGATCCGTCGACGATGTACTCCGCATCGCGCGTCCGACTTTCGTGCTCCGCCCACGTCGCGTAAACGTCGTAGACACCGAGCGGCAAGCCACTGAATTGATAGAACACGCGCGCATCAGCGGCTTGTCCGGGTGCGATTCGATAGTCGCCTTCGAATGCATCGTCGTGCCGATCGCCGGACCAGATGTTGACCGGACCGTAGTCGGCTTCGTACGTGCCCTGTTCGATGTAGCCTTCGTCGAAGTTATCAATGATGTATTGGCCCAACAGCGTATCGATGCTGCCGATGTCGTTGTTGTGCAGCTCCAGCCACGAAAGCGATGGAAGCTCGACGAGGACTTCCACATCGTTGATCTCGTTGTCACCGAGGTTCAGGTACATCAGCTCGTCAAGCCTGTCATCGCCACCAGCAAGCTCGCCGATATCGTTGATCTCCAACCCATTGGCACTCAGCCATTGAAGCCTTCCGATTCCGCTGAACCCGAGCGGGATCGCATCGTATTCACCGCCGCTGTCGTTGCCAGTTAATCCATCAAGGCTGAGGAATTCGAGGTTTGTCAGCGTCGGCAACAATTCGAACGCCGCAAACGCTCCATCATCTTGATCGCCCTGATAGGTCTGCCTCGCGCCGACGCCGCCCGCCTTCAGATGCGTCAAGTCGAGATCTAGCACTTGGAGATTCGAAAGCCCCAGCTGACCGTGCGTTTCGCGTCCGGGTCGTAATCCGGGTTCGAAAGCGGCAAGGTTCAAATCGTCGATCACGGCGCCGGCAAGCGACAGACTTTCCAGATTGATCGCGTACTCCAATCCATCAAGCGCGTCGGCCGAAGTCAAACGGCTCAGGTCCAGCTGAACCAGTTGGGTCATGTCCGATGCCTTCAGCGGCCGCAACAGCCTCAGACCGCCAGTGGGCGTCGCCACCGTCAAGCCCAATGCCTGGCCGACGCGAAGTTCGACTTCATTGCTGGCGAACGCGACCTCAAAGTCATCTTGCTGCACATCCTGGCCGGCTTCCTGGCCCGTCTCGGGAGGCAGCGGGTCGGATTCGAGTGCCGCAACGAAATCTCGGATCTCGAAGCTTTCACCCTTGAAGGAATCGATCCCGCCGTCGCCAAACAGACGATCGAGCGATTGGCCGCCTTCGAGGATGTCGTCTCCGGCACCGCCGCGAAGTTCATCCCGGTCCGGCAAGGCATCCGCTTCGCCGAGCTTCGGCGGATCGATCGTGACCACGAACGACTGTGCCGCCGGCGGGACATACGTTGGGTAGAAGAATCGACTTTCGACCTCGGCAAACGGATCATAAACTCGGATCAAATACTCGCCGGCGGCGAACGCGCGCAAATCGACGATCGATGCGTTGCTGGCTAGCAGTTGCCCCTCGGCGTCATAAGCATCGACGATCAATCCTTGACGATCCGTGGTAACCAGATCCAACGCGGCCGCGTCGGCGGTCAAGATCAGCGGTGAGAGAATGTCGCCCGCCTGTGCCGACAACCGCAGGGTCAGCCGCGTGCGTCCCGTGGCCAATGCGTCACGCACTTCGCTGGTCAGGTCCAGATCGATCGGATCATTTTGACCGTAGGTGTCGCTTTGATAGGTCGCCAATCCGGGAATCGGATTCCCATCTCCGTCAAGGCCGATTGATTGACGAAAGTAGCTGGCTCGACCGGCCAGATCTTCGGCAGACAACTGCAGGTCTGCTTCACGATCGAGAACTTCGGCCTGAATCGTCCCACGAATGTCAGCCGACAATGACCGCGTAAAGGGCAGCGACAACTTCGCCGACTCCAACCGCTCGGGGTCGGCGACCAGGTCCAAGAAGCTCGACAAGTCGACTTCCATCAGTGTGACAAACTCGGAATCATCACCGCCGATCTTCAACTCGTGCGGATCCGTTGGGTCAGCCAAACCCGTGCTGCGGCGATAGGTTTCCGCAATCACCGGGAACGCGGAACTTGGTGAAGCGACACGCACATCGGCGGCGTTCAATGTTCCTTCAATCGATCCGCCCCGGATCGGGAACGAAGTAAATTCATCATCGTCTTGCCGCATCCGCACACGAACCTGGTCGCCGATTTGTCCGTCACCGAGCGTCGTCAACCGGAACCAGTGTTCGGTTTCGAAAGCGGCGAAGGTGTCGTAGCGCGTGATGGCGTTCTGGGTGGCGATGCCGTAGCCGCCATCGGCCAGGTTCTCGTCGTCATGGTATTCCAGCACCGTGTCGTCAACGATCAATTGCACGACCGTTCCTTCGACGGTCAATCGCAACTCTTGCACGTCGGCGACTGGATCGAAACCAGTTTCGGCCGGCAGCGACGCGTCGACGTGCCAACCGGCAGCGTCGCGATGGCCAAGCTGCCACTCACCTTCTTGCGTCGTTTCATTGAAGGAGTAGCCGGCAAACTTGAACGATTCCGGGCCACGGTAATCGTAAACGAGATAGCCGTTGGTCGGTCTGCCAATTCCTGCGACCGATTGCAGCCGGGTTCGCAGTTGATAGAACGGTGCGAAGCTGAGGTCTTCGATGATGGAGATTGAATCCAGACCGACGGCGCCGGTCGCTTCGTAGCGTCCGTCGATCCGTTCAAACGTGCAATAGATGCTGCCGAATCGCGCGACGTCTTCGGCGAGGGAAAGATCGAGCACACCGGTGGACAGCAACTCATCGCGGCGGCGGAATTCTTCGCCGGTGGCCGGTTCGACGACGTATTCACCCTTCCGGGAATGCTGCGGTTGGTCAGGAAATCAAACCCGGTCTCGGGCAAATCGATCGCCCTGGGTCGCCCGTAGACGACATGCACGCGGCCGGCGCCTGCGGTATCGATCGCGGTGTCGACAAACGCATTGGGTGTCCCGATCAGCAGATCATCCAAGCCGTCTCCGTCGAGGTCGGTATACGGCGATTGAGGCAAATAGCCGAAGACTTCGCCGGGCGTGCTGGACTCACCGTCGATCGTCGCGACCGCATCGCCCAGTCGTACCATCAGCGGACCGTCATTGAGTGCATCGGCGAGCTGCGGCCATTGAATGTCGTAGAACAGACGAACCTGATTGGCTTGGGGATCCGGAACCGATTGGGGCGCGTCTTCGGCCGGGCTGTCGGAGAAGTAGCTTCCGGGAGTCCCGACGGCGAGGTCGGTCACCAGGTCTCCATCGAATTCACCGACCTGCAGACTCAGCGGGCCGTGTGCCGAAGTGTTTTGCGGAAGATCACGCTGGATCCGCATCAGTCCGACGTTCACACCGCCGGAAGTTGCCGTGCCGGGATTCTGAATGACATCGGCCGAGTTCACACCCGGAGGAGCGTTGTAGTCCGGCGACCCCGCGAGAATGAAGACGGCACCGTTGGAATCCGCCGCGTTGCCGCGCGTTTCGATTCCACGACCAAACGCGATTTCGTCGTAGCCGTCGAAGTTCAGGTCACCGACGTCATAAAGCGTCGCGCCAAGTTCTTCGCCCTCCCAGATATAGCTCGCCGCCTGATCAAGCGGGACATTGCCGGAAAGATCCTTACCACCAAGAATCAGATACACACGACCGATGTTGGCACGTTCAGGTGCATTCGGGTTTACTCCAGAAAGTTCAACGTCGATAAACTTCGGATCTGCGACCAACAGGTCCTCTTTACCATCGCCGTTGACGTCCCCGACCGATCGGGAAGTTAGCTCGCCCGCTCCGTCAACCGCTTCGTAGTGCCCCGCGTCGATTCCCTGACCGCTTAGCAATGCTGAAAGGTGATTAACGCGGTCAGTACTATCTCGCTCCATCGCAACAACAGCGAGAGACGAATCAAGGTAGCTGTCTTGTGACAGATCGGCATTTGCAAATACGTATCCCACTTCATCGGAAAATCGATTGTCTCCGTGACCCAAAACAAAGAAATCATCAAGAACATCACCATGCAGATCCAGCTGAAGAACCGATAGATCCTGGATATTCAAGGAGACATTTGATGGAACACTAATCTTCAGTGCCGAGTCATCGCTGCTTATACGTCGATCAAAACGCTGAGATCCCGGAACGATATCAAGAGTGAACTCCGTGTGTGAAGTCGTCACGACGCGTGACTCTCCGGTGTCGCTGGTGTTGGACAGTGCGATAAAACCTCCAAACGGATCGGCTTTCAAATCATCGAGGATGTGAGAGGCATTCGGCATCTCGATCGTCGTCGTTGGATGCAGGGCGTTTGCCTTCGACCAGGTCTGTCCCCCATCAACGGAGCGAGAAAAGAGAATGTCGCGTTTTCCAATTGTTCCGGAAGTAATCCAAGCGGCAACTAGAGCACCATCTTGGTAAGCCACCCTCGGGTATTGGTCGCCAATTGCGGGCTCCCCAAAGGGGTCTCCATTGTCTTTCAATGCGGTCGAGTTAAGCGGCTCTGGTGCAGACCAGGTAGCACCAAAATCCGAAGATCGTGAGAAGAAAAGGTCCCAATCTGTTCCGTAGGCATCTCCATCGGACGTCGAGGATTGCCAAACCACAACGGCACCTGAGCCTCCGCTTGGTGAGGCAGCCTGTATGGTTGTGGAGCGATCTGGATTCCCAAGGTTGGCTGAAAGCAAGGAGCCTTGCGACCAAGTATGACCGTTGTCTGCCGATTGTACGACGCGGATGTCGTAACTTTGATCGACTCTTGTGATCCAGCTGCCAATCCATCGATTAGTGTCGATTCGAGAGAAGTCCGGAGAGGTGGCACGGCTGACTGCAGTCGCCTCAAATACGTTGATAGGAGAGCTCCAATCTGAAATCCCAAGTTCCCATCGTGCAGATTGCACGCCAGCGAAACCAGAATACGCCCAGAACGCCACCGCCGCTCCCGCGCTATCCGCTTCAAGATCGAGATACGTTCCGCCATTGAACCCGTCGGAGATGACTTTGGCTGTGCTCCACGACCCACCGCCATCAGTTGATCGCGACGACACGACTGAGAAACCGGTTGATCCGTCGATAGAGTCTTCGGTCATCCAGAGGACCGTCCACACACCGTTTCCGTTCGAGACAACTTTCGGCGTCATATCCCGACCGGAAAGGCCTGCGTTCGAGTTCAAGGCGAACGGCGCACTCCATGAGTTTGCGTTGTCCGACGAGAGTGATACCAGGATGTCCGTGTCATTTCCGATTGTTCCACCAAGCGTGTTCTCCGTTGAGACAACGGCCACCCAATTCCCTTCACCATCGGTCGCGAGTTGGGCGTCGTCATTGGCAACGTTCGCGGTAGCGAATGGAGCGAAAGCCTCGACTTTCGACCAGCTACTCGAGTCGCTCGCAAAGACTAGATCGTCCGCTGACTGATTGAATTGAGTATCTTCAGCAGTGGTGATGAGGTCTGCGCCGAACAGAACGGCACGGTCAAACGCCCTCGGCGCAACAACCACACTCGCTTGGCCTTCAGCCCGGTACGTTCTTGCCGCCGCGTCGAGTTCTTCCGGGCTGTTCATGGTGACTTCGAAGGACCAGTCGGTGCCTCGCACTCGGAGGTCGTCGACGATGGTGTCGGTGTCGAAGTTGGCGGTCTCGACGCGATACAAACTCTGCGGATCGATCGGACCGAACAGGATGTAACTGTCTGAACCCACGGCGCCGGAGAACAGGTAATCGTCGTAGCCGTCGGCGTTGACATCACCCAACTTCGTCGCATTGGCCAGTCCCGCCCCGGCCGCGATTCCCTCCAATGCGAACGCCTCGGCCAAGTCGATCGACTCACCCGGCTCGAGTGGCAACGCCGCACCCGGCAACAGCTTGCCTTCGTCTTCCGGACTCAAAGGCGATGCCAAGTCATCGAGGAACGAGTGCGGGCGTGCGTCTCCTCCACTCGTCGGCGGCGGGCCGGTCCGCGAATCGGGCGTACCGTCCAGCACAGCCGTCGGAATCACCAGCAAGTCGATCGCGTTTCCGAACAAATAGTCGTCGCCGTCACCACCGATGATCCGGTCCGCGCCTTCTCCGCCGGACAAGTAATCGAACTGCGATTCGCCATAAATCGTGTCCGCACCGGCGCCGCCGAGAATCACGTCTTCACCCGTTCCACCACGGAACTCCATGCGGGCATACGCGGTCGCGTGGGCTTCCACATCGCCCAGTGAAACGCCCCAGCTTTGATCACCCAGCAAATAACCCGGATCGGCGTGAATGATGTCGATGCCGCCACGGGTATCGATCACCGTACGCTCGACATCTCTCGATTGGAAGAACGCGTATTGCTGGACGAAGGCACCGTCTTCGTACAAGAATTGCTCGTTCGCGGTATCCCAAACCAGCGACGTCAAACGGTGTCGATGCAAGAAACGGTCGTAGCCGACGGCCACGAAATCGCGAATCTTGTGCGGGCTGACACTGGCGTCGTTGTCGTTGGCTTGATCGCCGCCGAGGAACAGGACCTGGTCTTCGCCCGCACCGCCGATGAACAAGTCACCGATGCCGGGATCAAACGGTTGCCCGGTCAATTCGTTGACGGGCAAATCGTCGGGCACGAGTTGGAAAATGTCGCTGCCGTCACCGCCGAAAATCAAATCGCTCCGTTGACCGTCCAGCCCGCCGGTCAACACATCGTTGCCGGCGCCGCCGAACACCCAGTCTTCGCCGCTGCCGCCGGCCAACCGGTCGCTCCCACGGCCACCGAGAATCACGTCGCGTCGCCCGATCGGATCGACCGGAGGCGCAAAACTGACGATCACCGGATCGGATAGATCCAAGACTTGCGTTTGAACACCGACGACCGTGGAAAAGATCTCGAACGCGGCCGGCAAGTCCGGTTCGTCTCCGCCAGGCACGAATGGCATGATTCGGAAGTCGTAGTCACCGGCCGGCAATCCCGCCAAGTCCAACAGTGCCAGACCTTCGCCGCCGCTGGTCAATCGCTGCGAAAGCAATCGCGCTTGGCCGTCGTAAAGATCGATCTGCAGGACCGTGTCGGGATCAAGCTGCGGCGAATTGATCGAGACGAGTGAACGCACGCCAAGCCCCAGGCTGGTCGGCGCCTGTTCGGTCAACGTGAACTTGAACCAGCGTTGCGGAAGCGGGTCGTTGACACCATCATCCGGAAGCTCCTGACGAATCGCCTTGAGCGTCAAGAGGTTTTGGATCCGAACGGCGTCGGCCCTGCCGGTGTTGGTCTCGGGGATCGCCGCGGTGATTCTGGGAATCACTTCATAGCGGCCGACATCGCCATTGATTAACAGTCGATACGTCGCGGCGTCCAAGAGAGAAACATCCAGCGTCGCCGTGTTGTCTGGCCCGCCGGTGGTGACCGCGGGATACGAGAATCCACCGACGCGGGACAACTCCATCGTCATCGTCGCGCCGGGGGCGGCAACCAAGTCGATCATTCCGCCCGTGGCGACCGGCAACGCCAGGGTGAACTGAAAGTAGTCCTGATCGGTGGCGCCGGCCAGACTCAATCCGCCGATCCGCGACACGTCGGCCAGGTCCGGAAGGACGTGGGCCGTTTGCGGCGTGTCGTTCGGCTCGGAGGCATCGGCCGAAGCGGCCAGTTCGAATCCGATTTGATACTCCGTCGGGATCGCGCCGTCACTTTCAACTCGCAGGGAATAGGTTGCACCGGCCGTCATCGACTCCAGCGAAAGCTCACCGTCGACCAGCGTGGCTCGCTCGCTGTTTGTGGCGTCGTACAGTTCGGCAATCAGCTTCACGCCGCGGATGCCGCTGGTCGGTGTGATCCGAATCGTGTCTCCGGGCACTGCATCGGTCGCCAATTCAAACGTGTACCAATCGATATCCGGTTCGGTGGTTCGTGCGCTGTCGAAGGTCGTTCCCTTGTAGCGCGTCGAAGAAGCGATCACGCCGAGCGGGTGGGCGTCGGCTCGGGTGTCATTTCGATTGCCGAAGGGATCCGACAGATCCGGCAGGAAAGAACGTTGCGGCTCGATGCGAACGATGTCGTCGCCATCGCCGGCATCCACCCAGACACTCTTCTGTACGGTTTCACCGACGATCACTTCGTCGTCTCCGTCGAGGGCGTCAACGATGATTGCGAGGAAGTCTTTTTCCTGACCGAAGACGGTCTGGACGATGTCGGTCGAAGTCACGCCCAGATCGGCAAACTGTTCAAAAGCGCCGCGTGTCGAGCGTGGGATTTCGACCCGCGGATCGAGCAACACGCTTGCCGCATCGATCACGTCTTCGGTGGCGTCGTGAACCGGTTCGTCATCGTTGTCAAAGGCGGTGAAGGAATCAAAACCGTTGAAGCGAGGATCAAAGGCGCCCGCCCCGCTGACGGTGACCAAGTGTCGGCCGAACAGCGGGTTGTAGGGATTAGTGACGAAGTCGACTCGGATCGTGTCGTCACCGGCCGAGGCGCCCAGGTACCACGCCCGATCGTTTTCTTTGGCGTATTCCTTCCACTGGTCGTCTTGCTCGAGCGTGCTTTCGCCGCCGTCGAAGCGCGTGCCACGACGCGTGACCAGAACGTCGCCTTGGACGCCTCCACCCCCGTTGCCGTACAACAGGTCCAGTCCGGTGCCGCCGAACAGCACGTCTTGCCGGTTCGGATTGTCGCTGCCGAGGATTCGGTTCAGCCCCGTGTCTTCGAGCGTGTAGATCCCGCCGCCGTCATCGTCGTACAAGTTGCCTGCGGTGTCGACGAACACGCCGAACGAAGCAGACGGACCGGTTTCGAGAAACTCGTCTTCGGGAACGGCCGGATCGGGATTCTGTGACCACGCATACAGATAGTTCGCTCCCGCGCCGCCGATCAGATCGTCGTTGCCCTGGCCGGCATACAAGTAATCGGTATCCGAGAGCGAATCACCGGAAAAGAAGTCGCCCCAGATTCGGTCATCGCCGGCATAGCCATACAACCGGTCGCTGCCGGGGCCGCCATCGATCCGGTCGCGTCCCAGCGTACCGCGGACCGTGTCGTCGCCCGGACCGCCGTTCAAAACGGTCGTCCAAGTCACTCCGGCGGTGTTGGCCCGCATTTCTTCGAGGGTATCTGCGCGTAGCTCAACACTCAAATCATCATCACCGATCAGCCCCGCGACCTGGATTTGCTCAACCACCGGAGTCAATCGAAAGTCATTGCTCCGCCAATCGACCATAATCTGACGAAGCGGCGCGCCCGGATCAGATGACGCCGCCGTGTAGTCGACTTGCAACATCAATTTGGGATTGCCAAACAAATCGACGCCATCGGCTTCGGTGATCGTAATGGCGTCATCGATGAACGGATCGATTCCGTCAAAACTCTGGTCACCTTGAATCAGGAGGATATCAGCCGCACCGTCGTCCGGTGTATCAAACGGCAAGACGTTGCCGTAGTGGCCGTCAAACGCATCGCCGAGCGACTGATACCGACTGCTGACATCCAGCACCATGACATCGACGCCCGATCCGCCGTAGGAACGATCGACGCCGTCCATGCCTTCGATCCAATCGGAATCGCGTCCGCCCCAAAGGCGATCGTCACCTCCCCCGCCGAACAATTGGTCTTGACCGCGATTGCCAAACAAATGGTCGCTGCCACCGGTCATTGAGGCTTGGGTGTTGGGAAGGTACTGCGGACCGGCCAGGTAATCGCCGTGCAGGAAATCGTTGCCGCCGACGGGAGTTTCCATCGAGTCACCGATCAAGATCTCGCGGCGAAGGTTTCCGTAAAGCTGGTCGCCGTCCTCTCCGCCGCGTAGTTCGTCGCCGATCAAACCCGACTCGGCCTGCTGGTCGGACGACGGAGCAAAGGCGAACAGGGTATCGACACCGGATCCACCCCAAAGTCGTTGACCGGCCTGTCCCCCGGTCGCGTTGCCGGCGTCGCCGTACAGCAAATCGCTGCCTTCATCGCCGTACAGTTGATCAATACCGAAACCGCCGCGCACCGTGTCGGCCCCCAATCCGCCACGCAACACATCATCGTCTTCACCGCCGCGAAGTGCATCGCGACCGGCGCCGCCGTCGATGTAGTCAGCCGCCGGGCCGCCTTCGATCACGTCGTGATCGCCGCCGCCGAACAACCAGTCTCCATCGTCACCGCCGAACAAGCTGTCTTTGCCATCGCCGATGAAACCATCGGCCGTATTTTGGCCGGCCACCGAAAATGACAACACGGCGACGGGCGTGATGGTGGGGGCGACGTATTGGGAACGCCACTGCGTGTCTGCGGCGAAGGCCTCGGCTGCGGCAAAGCCATTGGCCAGCTCAAAGTTGGCCGGATTGGATGGGTCAAACCCCGTTCGCCACCAACTGAAATCGCCACCCGGGTTGGCTTGCCAACTGGCAAGGGCACCCGTCGAGAAACCGCCAAAGACAAGATCGCGACCTTGTTCGCCAAAGATCCGATCGTCGCCCCGTCCGCCGATCAACAAGTCGTCGTCGGTTCCCGCATAGACAAGATCATCGCCGTCTCCGGCAACCACCACATCGCGACCGCCGCCGGTGCGGATCACGTCGTTACCGCCACCGGCAAAGACCTGGTCATCGGCGTCGCCCGTAAAGATCCGGTCGTTTCCATCGCCGACAAGCACCAGCGTGGTCCCAAGATCGCTGATAATCAGATTGTCACCGTGACCTGCATCGATCGTGTTATTGCCATCACCGGCACGGATCTCGTCGTTGCCAACTCCGGCGGTGATCTGGTCGTTTCCAGATCCGGTGACGATCAAGTTATCGCCATCACCGGCGTCGATGATGTTATCACCGTCGCCGGCATGGATCGTGTCGACACCACTGCCGGACGTGATCTGGTCGACACCGCTGCCGGTCCTGACCACGTTGTCACCGTCGCCGGCGTCGATCAGATTATTACCGTCTGCTGCGACAATCAGATCGGCACCATCTCCGGAGCGAATGTCGTTCTCCCCACCGCCAGCCAGGATCGTGTCATTTCCAGCGCCGGTGACGATGCGATCGATCGCGGCGCCGGCCTCGATGCGATTTGCTCCTCCGGCGACCGTCACGATGTTGGAACCTTCGCCGACCAGAATCACGTCGTCTCCCGATCCGGCGGAGACCGTATCATTGCCGTCGAGAGACACGACAACGTTGTTTCCCGCACCGGCGTGGATCTCGTCGTCGCCGCCGAGACCCTCGATGCGATCATTCCCGAGCTGGGCGTCAATGACGTCACTGCCGATGTCACCGAAGATCAAATCGCCATGGTCTTCGTTGGGATTCGCCACGGCGGTTGATCCCGGCGTCTCGCCAAACACGGTGTTGGTATCGGAGACGTTTCCGCCACCGCTGGAGGAGCTGCCTGAGTAGATCGTGTCGGCATGCCAACCGCCGACCAGCAAATCGCTTCCCCCAAAGCCGAACAGCGTATCCGGCCCCGAGCCGCCGAACAATTCGTCATCGTTGAGGCTGCCGAGCAGCTGATCGGCGTGGCTGGCAGGAGCGCCCGGGCCAATGGCATCGGAATCCTCCAGGTCACCGAACAGTCGATGAGTTTCGCCGAGGACGCCCAGGTCGCTTGCCGTTTCGCCGGAGTAGACCAGGTCCGATCCCCAACCACCGATCAGCAGGTCGCTGCCGGCGCCACCAAAGATGGAATCATTTCCGGCTCCGCCATCGATGGTATCGTTTCCGGATTCGCCGCGAACTTCATCGTCGCCATCACCGGCGAATACTTGATCCGATCCTTGGCCGGCGAGCACCAAATCAACGCCACCACCCCCATAGATCAGATCATTACCGCGGCCGCCACTGAGCAGGTCGCGTCCGCTCCCGCTGTGCCCGGTCACCACCTGCCCCGTCACCGTTGCAACGTCGCCGACCAGGATGTCAAACCCGACGCTGCCGTCCAGTTCGTCAGCGCCGAGTCCGCCGATGACGGTGTCGTCGCCCTGCTCGCCACGAAGCAGATCGTCCCCCGCTTCGCCACGGAGCAGGTCATTGCCTCGACCACCGAACAGATTGTCTTCACCGTTGCCCCCAAACAATCGGTCGTCGCCATCGTCTCCGACGAGCAGGTCACGGCCGTCGCCTCCATCCAACAGGTCATCTCCCTCGCCGCCTTCTAATCGGTCCTCGCCCGCTTCGCCAAATAAGTTGTCGCTTGCGGTTGCTCCAACAATCAAATCGTTACCCGCACCGCCATAAGCCGTGATGCCTCCGGCTCCTGCCAACAACGTATCGTTGCCGTCGCCGCCGCGTAGTTCCGCAAACCCACCACCGGCAACGAGCCGATCATTTCCACCTTGACCGTCTAGCAAAACGGATTGTGTGACTGCCGGATCAATCAAGATCGTGTCGTCACCCTCACCGGCGTAACCGACGATGGTCGTCACGCCGGAATAGAGCTCAGAGCGTCCGCCTGATTCGACGAAGAGCGCATCACCGCCCCCCGAGCGAACGCGGAAGTGGTCATTCGAATCGCTGAGCGTCAACTGCAACGTTCCCGCGTTGAGTGTTGCCAGGGGCGCGGCCGGAGACGGTCGTTCGACAGAAAACTGCAGTAGCGGTAGCGGCGCCCCCAGGTTGCCTTCTTCTTTCAGCAAGGTTTTGCGGCCCAATGGCGTGTTGAACCCGATTTCGATGTAATAGAACAGTTCGGCGGTAAACTGCCCTGTGGTCTCAAAGATGTGTAGGAAGTTGTTGCTCGAATTTCCAAGGTCGAGACTAGCCGCAATTTCGTCTCCCCGAACACGACCGTCACCATTGGGGTCAAACAGATCCAGGTAAACGTTTGCAAAGAGTCCGCCGCCGGCCCCCGCGCGCGCGACACCGGCGTTGATTTCCGCGGCGGCGGTCAGCGATGCAAAGAACTCCAATTCGGGAACGTCAGCCCCTCGACCGTCCGGCGTGGCGGTGTCGGAAACGTAAAAGCCGTCAAAGATTGCTCCCAAGTCCTGCCTTCCACTCTCGCTGTACTGACGCAATCCCGAAGTATCAAACCCGAAGGCAAAGTCGGCGGTCATTCCGGCGCTTCCCCCGACCCGTGCGCCCAGGGGACCAACGATCGGAAAGAATTGGCTGTAATCAAAACCGAAACCCAGCGGCGGCATGTCGTAGGTGAAAAGCGTTGCGTCCTGGCCGAGCAACATTCCGAAACTCTCCGCGGCATTCTCCAAGATCGGGAACGCAAAACCTCCACCGGTCACATCCAGTGATGCCTGAAAACTGCTCGATTGACTGGGGCTTGCGGTGGTGTTGATCTGGTTTTGGATAGAATTGAAATCGATCCCTTGCAATTCCTTCGGTACCAATTGTCCGAGAAGTTCGTCGCGGCTGGCGAGATTGCCGTCGATCTCGAAGCGTCCCAGGTCAATCCAGTTGTCCCCGGGCGCCTCTTCGCTGGCCCCGATCTGACCGGCGGCCTCGCCCAGCGGTGCGGGAGCAACGCCGCTCAGTTGGTCGGCAAGGTCTTTGATGTCAGCCACGGCGGCCAGGAAACTGGCGGCATCCTCATAGCCAAACAACGTCCCCAGATCCAGCAGCGACACACCCAATCCGAGTTGGTCGAAGACGGGCAATTGCTGCGTCAGCAGATCAAGCACCGGATCCAACGGCGCCAACGTTGCTTGAATGTTCTCGACGATCGGTGAAAGGAAATCACCGAGGAAGCTACCGAGACTGATTTGAACCTGATTGAATTGCACAATTGGAGAGGTGCTCAATCCACCCGTCACCGGGTTTTCATCAACCAAGTCCCAATCAACGACGAAGTTGGTGCGTAACGAGGGGAATTGGGCGGACCCGCCGAAGCCAGCGGTCAGGTTCATGTCCACATCAATCGATGCATCAAAATCGGACGACAGGTCAAGGCCTCGGCCGCCGAGAAGGTCAGCGAGCTTGACGCGGCCCTGTGCGTTCCCGATGTCGATCGCAAAACTTCCGGCAAGCCCTGTATTCACGTTCTCGATCAGAATATCAAGCAACGAAAGATTGCCTGTGCCCGTAAAACTGCTCGGCAAACCGGCGCTGACATCAATCACCAGATCATTCGCGCTCGGATCGAACTGGAAATAGACGCCATCATTTCGACTGATTCCGATCGCAAAATCAAATGCGAAATCGGACACCAGATCCAGCATCGCGTCTTCGGTGCTGAAGCCCAAAGCAGGCATCCCGATGTCGAAATTCAGATCGGTTGCGGTGCGGTTGGTGTCGGCAAGACTGATCACAAATTCAACGAAATCGGTACCAGTTCGGACTTCAACATCGCTGACATCGACAACATTGTCGTCGTTTACATCTCTCAAGAATCCGAGATCATCCAGACCCAGAAACAGCGCCTGTTGGACTGCCGGAATCGCGCCTGTTCCGACAAATCCGACGGGATCGGCCAGCACCGCACGCATTTCACCGACGAAATCGGCGGCCTCGGTCATACCGTCGCCAACGACGGGAACATTGACGCCAAGGATGCGACCCCGAAGCGCCTCTTCCAACAATCTTAACAGTCCGTCCCATCCGTCCGAGAGCGCGGAAAGGTTTTCGGTGAAATCGAGATTGCCGATCAGCGTTTCCAGATCCGGGAACGAGAGGCTGGTCGTTCCCAAGGGATCCGCGATATCGCCGACGACCAGTTCAACCGCGCCGATCGCATTGGTTTCCGTAGGTGCAAATAGCGGCAACGTCGCAAAAGCTGCTCCATCAAGGTCGGCGACAATTTCGGCGTTCTCAAACTCGCTGAAGTAAAGCCGGTCATCGGGAAAGCGACCGAGGTTCGGTTTTAGACCGAGCACGAACGCGGCGGGATCGGTAGCCGTCCCGGCGCCGTCAATATCCAACGCAACTTGACCATTTCGAACGAACACGCTGAGCGGGCCGATCACCGAGTCCAATTCCATTGGCGCCGTGTTGGCGAGTTTGGCGGTCGCCGCAAATTGAGTATTGCCGGCGTCAAAGAAAGGAGCCGGTGCGAAGGGATCACTCAGATCGATACCGAGCACCATTTGGAAACCGATGCCGGTCTGGAAATCGAGCAACGCGTCAGCGTTGATGTCGATCAAGTGTCCCAGTTCACTGTTCTCGAAATCCAACTGTAACGGGATCGATTGAACACGCTGCCGTTGCATCGTGACGACGATCGTCAGGATTTCGCCGTCGATCGCGACATCGACACAAGTGTCCTCGGTACAATCGCTCAACAACGGCGCTTCGCCCGGGCCTGTCGGAGGCGGTGGCGAACCGGTGTCGAAGTCCAACGCTTCGGCCAGTGTTTGCTCGAGTTGCTGCAGTGATCGCGCCGAACTCTGTTGAAACTCGTCAAGTTTTTGGGACAGGTCTTCCGCGATCCGAATTGCGTCGCTCAGACTTCGGCCGATCAGCGGAAGCGGCGCGCTGAGCGCCGGTGCCTGTTCAAACTGTGCAATCAGCGTGACCATCTGGCGCAGCGATGACAGGATGCTGGGGCGGAAGACCGAATCGCCTATGATCTCTCCGTCGCTATCGGTATCGGACTGGTCCCATCCCAGATCTGCGGACGATGGCCCCGAGAGGGTGAACTGATTGGAGCCTTCGCTGAAATCTGAAAGGGTCAACCCTCGACCGTCCGGGTTGATCGAAACGGCCACTTGACCGGCCGTGGTGTCCCTGATCGCACGAACCAAGTCGCCCACGGTTGAGATGTCGGCCAGCGAGAGTGAAAACGACTCGCCGCCGCGAAGTGTGAACGCAAGGTCCGTGGCCGAACCGGATGCAATCCCCGAGCCGTCGTTGAATTCGCTGATCGGTGTCGTGGCATTGAGCCCAAGTAAAGTCAGATTCTGCAGCTGAGTCAGGCCGTCGAGATCTTGCAGCGTGACCCGCACTTGGTCCGGTTGCAGGACATCGTCCCAAGTGAATTGGACGCGTGGATCGGCTCCGAGTGAAAGACCAGAAATCACGTCCGGCAAAGCGATCGGCAGCGAAGCGGTCGCCGAGCCCGAGACGCTGGGTGACGCGAGCACCGATTCCGGCGAGGCATCAGCCATTTCCGCCAAACCGATTTGGCCGTTGGCAGTCGGAGAGGCCAGCGCAAACTCGATCACGGTACGTACGGCGGCCGTGCCTCCCGTGACCGAAACGTCAGCAATCCCCAGCCGCGCCGCAGCCGCCACGTCTTCGGTTTCCGCCTCCAAGACCACCGAGATCTGTGTTTGATCGGTGTCAACGAAGAACCGGTCGGCCAGCGACTCGCCGTGCAATGCCGTTCCACGAATCACGCCATCTTTCAGAGTATCTTGGCCGAGGATGCCAAGGCCTTGTCCGGCAAACGATCCTGGCGCCGCGGCAAGTTGAAAGACATCAACCAGCGCATCGTCCGCGGCCGAGTGCACAGTCAGGTCACGAATCACGAGCGATTTGGTGGCGCTGTCGATTTCGGCCGCCAAGCGTGGGCCGCTACCGGAATCGGAAGCCTGTTCCAGGATTGAGATCACATCGCCAACCGAGATCGCGCCGCGGAGATCGACCGGGAACACGTCACCGGTGGTCAATGTGATCTCGAGATGTTGGTCGAGTGCCGCTTCGATGATGACTCCATCACCGCCGCGCAGTGCGTCCAGTGGTGTGGTCTCGGAAAGTGTGAACGACTCGCCCAAGGGAGACAAAGAAAATCCGAAGGCGAGGATTCCGTCAAGTTCCGACGTAAACTCCACGTCCCCACTGACGCTAAATTCGCTGAGTCCACCGGCCGAAGCGTCGAAGTCAATCGACATCGTGCCGGCCGACAACGCGCTCGACAGACCGTCAATCGTGAACCGCAACTCGGGGCCGCCGGGAACGTAGGTGGCTGAGAGCAGTGATGACGGGACACCTAATTCATTGCTGACCAGGTTCAAGAAACTATCGATGGACGCGAATCCGATCCCGCTGACCTGTTGCGATTCCGCAAAACCGAGTGACCGCGCCCCGCTCATGGTCAATTGATCGACACTTGCATTTTGACCGATCAACGCCAATCGGCCGTCGACCACTTCAACGGCCACCGCGTTGCTCCGTTCCGCTTGATCCAGTGCTGCAGCTAACGCACCTTGAAAGGCTCTGGCAATCTCTTGCAATCCGCTACTCGCGTCGAGATCGGCGGTAGAAAAACTGATGTTGATAGACGTGTCACCATTGATCACCAAGTTCGCATTCAGGGTGCCCGCGGCAGAGGCGATTTGGGGAGTGGTCTCGGCCAACAACCGGACCGCACCCAGCTGTCGCAGAAACGATTCTTCCATCGCGTTGCCGAATCCGATTTTGTCACCGATCGCCACACCGACGGCCAATGGAGTGGAGAGATCTGCGAATCGCTGCGAAACGACCTGGTCAACACGATCGCTCAGCTGCCCCAGCATGTTGTTCAACCCAAACGCCGTCAGTTCTCTCAACGGTCCCAGTTCGGCCTCGAGTGTCGCGTTGGGGTTCACACTCACGGTCTCGTCCGCAACGTTGATTTCCAATGCGGACGCCGCCGATGACGAAAACGTGCCGATCGTGGTGGAGACCGGCAGCGTGCCGTCGATCCAATGGTTTTGCGTCACCTGGACGCCGATCGCACCCGCGCCGGAACGCAAGTCCGAGTAGGCAAAAGGATCTCCGCCACCGACTTCCGCAATCAACGGACTGCTGACGACCAACTGTCCGCCGTCAAGTGTGACATCGGCAAAACCAAACGTGCCGTTCGCCGTCAGAGCTGAAACGTCAGCCGATATCAAGCTTTCCAGTCGATCGACGACAACCGTCAGCGTGTCCGCAATCGACTCGGTCGCGTTGTACGACAAAGTCAGGCCAATGTCGGCTTCCGCACTGACGACCAGCGTCGGTAACTGTGGTAGCACCAATCCCGCCGCTTCCCAGGCAGATTGCAGATCAAGATTGACTTCACGCGTCCCGGCCGCATCGATCTGGAACGTGAATGAGACGCCACCGGTTCGGGGATCCTGTTGGCCCGACGCGGCAACAGTTAAATCCAGACCGTTCGACTGGATCGTCAGTCCGTTCAAGCTGGCGACAAAGGCGTCGAAATCAATTTGCGTTTGACCGCCGTAAGTTTGCCGTAGTGGATTGACGATCGCATCCTCCACGATTTGAAGCAGATCAATCATTTCACCGAACTTCAGCCACTGCTGATCACCCGCTGTATCGGACGGGTTGGACAATCCGACTAGCTGACGGCTGTTTGCCGTCTGCAATTCGGTGGCGAGAGAGGTCCGCAAGGCATCCAATACGTCCACCACCTCCACGCGGACCGGATCGGGAACAACGAAGGTTTGCCCCAGGGCAAGTTTCAGACCGGGTTGGACTCCGCGCCCGATCAACGGCGATGTGGGCAGCCAACCGTCATCACCGAATGCGATGACGTCGTAGTTACCATCGGCAACCCCGCCAAAGCGAAACGTGCCTTCAGTGTCTGTGACCTGCCACGGTTCGCTGCCCTCGTCGGGAACGCCGTCAGAATCCGCGTCGACGAAATCGAACTGCTCGTTTTCATTTAGGTCCAGGTAAACGGTCCAGTTCGGCAACGGTGTCTCCGACACGTCAGCGCGACCGTTGAAGTTGTGGTCTTCAAAAACCGTCCCCACAATCGCTCCAGAAAGATCTTGGTTTGCAGCAGGGGGTGGCGCAAGTGTGACGCGGACTTCTGCTGCGAGCTCCGGTGCAACCGTCGCGATTTCGCGACCAGATTGAAGGTTCAACTCGGCTGCGATTTTTGCGTTAGCAATCTGGATGCCGGCGATTTGCGATCCACTACGTTGCGTTTTAACCAACTCAAACAGTAACGAGAGTGCTTCAGCCTCGGTGGGCGAGAGAGCGTCTCCGGTCGATGCAATCGCCAGTTCTGCCGGCAACGTCAACGCGAACTCCCGACCGGTCTGCATACCGGGCCAGACGCCACCTTCGGGTATTTCACCGGCCGGCCCGTTGAGTTGACTGACGACAACAGCAAGCGAGATTCCAGACAGTCGCACCTCGGACATCGCTTGTCGAATCGTCTCAGCGACCCAACTGGTCGTGAAGGTTGTGCCTCGAGTGATCAGATTCGCATCGATCTGAAAGTCGCCCGCGGTCACGGGGCCCAACGCGGATAGATCGACCCATCGAGCGGCCGCCTCGGAGTTCAGTTGGCGGACCAATTCCGGAGCCAGACCCGAGGCGTCCGCCGGTTGCCCCAGGTCGTTTACCGTGGCAAACACAGAGAGTGCGTGATTGAAGTCCGGGCCCGGATTGCCATCGACGACCATTGGCACCCCGGAGGAATCCACAAAACCGAGGTAGGCGAGTCGCTGTTGAGCGCGTAACGTTTCGATCGGGCTCAATGAATCGGTAACCGCCAAGGGGCCGCTCCGTGAGTAGTCGGGGACCACGGCGACTTCGACCTCGCCAACGCGCGTGCCAATGGTGGGCTGTGGCTGCGACAAAAAGTGGATCCGTAGCTTTCCGACTTGGTTGTTCGTCAACAAGCCAGCGCGCGCCGACGGTACCAGGTAGACCTGTCCGGTTTCAGAAAAGGACTCAAAGCTCGATCCCAATCGATCCGTAAAAATAATCCTCGCAAATAACTCACCATTGCTGGTCAATAACCGGTCACCCGTTGGCGGATCCGTTGCGGACACCAGCGCTGTCACGCCCGATGAGTCCACCCAATCGAACGCGGTCAGCGCGAACCCGTGCCATCCGGGCGTCGCTTGACTGAGGTCCAATGCGACGACATCCCCTTGCGAGACGCCCGGCGAAAAAAGAACGTTGTCGAGATGGATCGCGGCACCACTGCTGATGGCCGATCCAACCACTTCGAATGTCAGTCGGTCGACGCGTCCGCGGAGCGCATCGGGAACCGTTAACGAGATCGATTGCATCGACGCGTCGACATCATCCGCCATGAATCTTGCAAGCGTCTGATCACCGAGACGGATTTCAAGATGCTGGCCGGCATCGGGAGTGATCCGCCGCCAATCGAAGTCCAATGTGCCAGCGGCGACTGGTACGTAGAGATCGCGGAATGCGGTGCGTGATGCACTGTCCAACTGCAGCATCGAATTGCCGTCCTCGGACAACACCGAAAACGATGATCCGGGCACCGTCGACCAACCGGGCAGGTTTGCTCCGACGACCGGCGCTTCGAAATCTCCATTGATCGGATTCATCAGTGAAACCGTCGCATCCCAGCCTGCACCGTTGATCTCGCTTGGCAGCCAGCCCAGCATCGCCAGCGACGTCAGTGAAGGTTCGCCCGATGCCGAAGTGACGATCTCTGGGGGCGAGTGTTGATGAAGCTGGTCGGCGGCAAAGAAGTTTTGCGCACCGCGAAGGGATTCTTGGCCGCCAAGACGCGACAGTGCAAATCCCGAGTTGCTTCCAGAAGCCACGGTTGCGGAATAGAAATCGAGAATCTTCGGATCCGCACCTTGCCCCGGAAAGTCTGCCCCGCCACTGGTGTCGATTGGAACGTTCTGCGCACCCGGCAAAGGCCGCCCGCCACTGCCCTGTGAGGTCTGGTAATAGACGTCGGCAAAGCCCACGTTGTCCCAGATCGCCGTGTCGTAAACTGGCGGTGCCGTCGAGATTTTAGCTCTCGGAAGCGCGGCCGTGGCGACGCCGAGATCAGAAAGATCGTAAGGATCCAGAAACGTGACTTGATCGACATCGCGTCCGATGCGATTGAGACGCTCAACCGCCTCGCTGATCACGGCTGAACCCGCACCGAATCCGATCAGATGCAACGGCGGTTGCGAAGCCGAGGTGTCAATTTCGGCTGCCCAACCCAATTCGACCAGGGTCTGAAAGAGACTGTCCCCGACCGACTCGACGTTTCGAGCGTTCGCTGCCGGGTCCGGCCCTGCCCATTGAACCGAAACCACGACTTCACCAACCAGCTCCCCCGCCAGGTCGACCGGCTCCCCCAAGAACGTCGCTTCGCCAGGCGCGAGCCTGATGTGCCAGGCGTCTTGCGAGCCGTTCGTTGTGTCGGCATAAGCGCGAATCGACTCGCCGAGCGTGGAGACGGCGGAATCCATCCCTCCTTCACCGACCACCACGGTCAGCCCGGTGGGCTGCAACCCATCGGTCTGCGCACGAATGTCGCCGACATCCCAGGGACTCGCCGAAAGCACCAACCGGGGTTCCAGCGATTCGAAGAAATGAGCAAGCCTCGCTCGTTTGACAGCACGACATCTTTTGCGAACGATCCCGGAACGGCGACGAGACCGCTGGGGCCGGCTCAACTGCGGTCTGAACATCATTGGTCCATTCCCAATCTAGAGGGCTCAAGCTCGCGACAGGCACGTGCCCACCCCGTCCTCAGCGCCAACCCCATTCGCCCCATGTTCCGCCAAAGAAACTTCAGCTCACGCTCGACCCATCACTCTCGACTAAGCATCACGTAGAGACCGCAAATTCGATACCAACGTCCCACTCGGTGCCCTTCAAGACCGTGGACGTCAAATGCGCCCACTTTGCACACCGGAATAAAACAGCAGCGTGCGGAACAGCGCACTTGCTGACCCCGAGGGCTCCTCGGCGGTCCATCCCGCTGAGTTAACGCCCTTGTTTCTGCAGTGGGAAGCGTCGGCCCCTCGACAATCAGCAGATCGTCACTTGATAACAGCCAGTTGGCGCCAGCGCGAGCGGCCCACGTGCAGCGCTTCATTTAGCGGTGTTGGGAACGGCAGTGCTAGGTTCGCGTTCTAGACGCGGGGTGGCAGAACAAAGCATCCGACGGGAAAATCAATCTCGTATCAACGTTCACCAGAGCATGGACGGTCCACCGTCTGGCGGCGGCTGCTAGCCAAGAGCGAACAATCCTGGTCTGCTCGTCACACATGGAGAACAATCGGTTGAAGCTTACCGTACGCATCGTCGCGATCTGGTTGCTCATGATTGTCGCCGAGATTGCTCACGGGATTACCAGAGCCCTGACCCTGGTGCCGCTGGTCGGTGAGTTTCGTTCGAACCAGATCGGCGTTTTCACCGGCTCGGCCATCTTGCTCGGAATCGCCACCCTGTCGATCCGCTGGATCGGTCCGACACGCCGCCGGGACCTGCTGCAGGCGGGTGCGGTGTGGTTGGTGTTGACGTTGACGTTTGAGCTGTTGTTCGGCCGGTTGGTGGTCGGGCTGTCCTGGCAGCGTCTGGCGGCCGATTACAACATGCTGCAGGGTGGGCTGATGCCGATCGGGCTTGCCGTTCTGTTCGTCGCGCCGTGGCTGGCAGCTTGGTTTCGAGGCCTTCGTATCGCCGCCTAGTCGCTTGCGGACGGCTTACCCCGACGGCGAAACACGACGCCGTTTGTAAGAGCCGAAGATAAAATGCCAGCTATCCTAAAACGCCTGGACAGTTATAATTCTGGCCTGTCCCATGACACTAATCGTCTTAACAAGGATATATGAATGAAGCCTTTCGTAAAAACGTTATCGCTGGGTTTGCTGGCCTTCTGTCTGGCCGGGTGCTCATCACCAACGCCCGATGCCGTCTCCGATGCCGATCAGTCTGCAATTGACGAGTATTTGGCGACCGAAGCCGCCGAGCAATCGGCACTGGCCGGCGAAATGAAAGATGCGGACAAAGCCGCTAAATAGCATCATCGCTCAACAGCATCGCTGCTCAACAGCATCGCTGCTCAACAGCATCGCTGCTCAACAGCATCGCTGCTCAACAGCATCGCTGCTCAACAGCATCGCTGCTTAACAGCATCGCCGCTAACTAGCATCGGGTTGTTTCGGCGAGTCGGCCAGTTGCAACGCTTTCGCGACGAATTGCCGCACCGCGTTTTGCAACGCTGACCCACAACAAAAAAACTCTCGACCCCTTACGCGGCCGAGAGTTTTTTTATTGTGATCGGGTTCGGTGCCCGCCGAAAATGACGCGACGGCGGGCTACCGATTGACCAGACTTACTGATTCAGTTGTTCTTGAATCGTTTCGTTCGACGCTCTTGTTCCGAGTGCTCCCCAAAGACCATAGGGACTTTTCGAGCCTGGGACGGAGACACCGTTGACGGGCGACTGCCAAACCATTTCTTGGTGCAAGTCCCCGGCTTCGATCGAATCGGTGATAAAGATCACCGCACCATCGGCCATCAGCACATGCGCCCCACCCTGGTGTCGGCTCGACGGGGGGAACATGCCGGTTTGCCCGGAATTGTTGCCACCGCCGATCGCGGCGTTGGGCGGAAAAATCGTATGGCAGCCACTAAAGTTGGGTCGGAAGTCGGCCCATTTGAACCCACGTCCGTTGTTGGCATTCTCCGTCGGCGTCGCCGGTGCCCAATACCCCGGTCGGTCGGGATCGAGCTGATTGTTGTCGACGCAATAGCTGGGGTTCAAACGGATTTCGTTGGGGGGATTACCGTTGATACTTTGGGTCCCCCGCGCATCGCGGTCGCCGAGGTCGGTGAGGATTTCACCGAAGGCCACCGTGTTAGACAGGCCGTCCAGGATGTCACGAAACTTGGAGTCTTTGTGGGGCACAAACACGCCGCGGTCGGCGGCGAGTGAACGCATCGCCCAAGTCGAGTTGGCGACAACCTCTCCGGTCGACGCTTGGTGCTGCTTCGGCCCGCGAACGGACCATTCCATCGAATCGCCCAAGCAGGCGGCGTAGTTCGTTCGCCCTTGCGCGGGCAGACCCACGCCTGGATCGCTGGGACAACGCAGCATCGGGATCTCGGTGACCCAGGGACGGTATTGAATGAACTGCACGGTCGGCCCCATCGCGGGCCAAGGAACGCTCAGTCGGTTGGTCGGATCAATCGCGTTGACGTAGCTGGGGTTCGAAATCTCGTCCCAGATCGCTTGCTGCTCCATGAACGGAGTCAAGCCGACCAGGGCACTCAACCGCCACGCGTTGGAATCGCCGTAGTTCGTCCACCAGTTGGTGGTGGCGGTGACGACACCGAAGGGGGCGCTCCCTCCGTCGGTGCTCCCCGTGCCGACTCCGTGGATCGGAAGTTGTTTGTAGGCACTGTGATAGTTATGGACGGCCAACCCCAATTGTTTGAAGTTATTGCTGCAACTCATTCGACGGGCGGCTTCTCGAGCTGCCTGGACGGCGGGAAGCAACAAACCGACGAGGATGCCGATAATGGCGATAACAACCAAAAGCTCAACAAGTGTAAAACCGTTGCTCGGACGAGCGGAACGCTTCATTGAAGGATCTCGATGTAAAAGTGACAAGGTAATTCAGAAATACAAGTCTTAGAACTTACGTCGTGGCCACTAAGTTTCGGTGATTTTGCGCACAATTTAAAAACATCACATTGCGCGAATCCGGATCTTTCAACACGCTCCTTTGGGGTGGGCGTGCGACAGCACCGATGAGACCGCTCGACGAAGTGCTTGCATAAAGGCAGGAGCTTACATGCTTGCTCATTCAAAATTATTGTCAAGAGATCAGATTGCGAATTATTGCCCCGGCCGTCGTTAGATCTCAACGCCGCCCCTAGCGGTGTTTCTAAAGCGCGTTGCGACAACCATAAACGCAAGATCGTTCATTCGTTTCCCCCTTTATCATCGATCCGTCTTTCAAATTCCAGAACACCATTGTGAGTGAAAGCTCGCCCACCCAAACGTTGCCCAGGGTGGCATGATGGATCACCAGAAGAACGAGACGGACCCCATAGTGAGTGGTCATTGATCTCCCTTATCAAACGCGAGTTTGAATCACTCAACAGCGAGCGGAATTCAAATGTCGTCGCCAAGATCGCCAAAGCGTTGGGAGAGAGTCGCTCGAGTTGAAGTCGCCCTCCCCCTGGGAGGGTCGCTTAAGATGTGTAGAGACCGGCGACCCAAAGAGTGGGTGCACAAAGAAGTCGAATGTGAACACGCCTCGAGCGCGGTGCCGCTAAAGCAATTGGACACCGCGTTGGACAGTCACCGTTCCGAACAGTTTGGCCAACTCCTGTTGCAGATTCAGGATCTCTGTCTCGGAGTCCGTTTCGACGGTGAGCTCATCGACGACCGTGCTGCCGCTCTTGATCGAGATACGGTGCTCGGGGTGTTGCTGCAACGCGACCTTTTCGTCGAACTCAGCGGCATCGACGGGTGGATTGAAGATGAATCGTGTGGCCATGGGAGCTTCCAGTGTTGTCGACGAAAGGGGCAGTGTGTCAGAACAATCCGGCGACAGCGTAACGCCCTGTCGCCGTCCCACCATTCTAACCAGTCGTCGGCAAGGGCTGGACGACTCGACACAACGGGATCGTCGCTAAAGCAACTGGATCAGATTTCGACGTGGGTCACACCCGCGACTTCATCGAAGTGGCCGATTTTAAGCACTTGCCCGTTCGATCCGGGGAACTCCGCGACGAACGCGGGGTCGCAAACCATGACCGGCGGCGACAAAGAGGTACCGATGGTGATGCCGACCGAAACCAAGTACGACATCCCGAGTGTGAACGCGACGAACCACGGGATCTGGCCCGCCGCCATGCGAATCAACTGATCGCGTTTGGCACGCGAGAGTTCGTTCTCCACGCCGTACTGCTCGATTACGTCGTGACGTTGCAGCGGGTTGGTCAGCTCCAACATCTCATCGAACGAGCACCCGGTCGTGCGATTTTTTTCAAAGGTCTTGGCCGCCCGCAACGCAATTCGACGACGCTGAAATTCCAGTTTGGCCTGATAGGCATCGATCGCTTTCTGACGCCGCTGGATCGCCCGATTTGCGATCGCTCGCGGCATGGCCATGGTTGCGTGAGCCATTTTTCCGAGCGTGTGCCGAGGACGCCGGAACAGATACATGCGACGGTATTCGGTAAACACTTCCTCCTGAACCTTGGTGATGGCGGACATCAGGCCTTCGCGGGAAGTGAAGATCAGTTCGTGATCGACTTCAATGCAGAGCGGTTTGAGGTAATAGACTTTGACGCCGCGTCGCTTGCCGGGCCCAGCAAGGAATTCGTCCAGGCGGGTTTGCACACAGGCGGGGATCGGATCGGTGATCTTGTCAAAATGTTCCTGCTGGGTGACGGTGAAGAACAACTTGCTTTGGGGCAGCCGGATCGAAGCCTTGGTCAATTCCAGCTCTCTGACTTGCGTGAATTGACCGCGATGCTCCTCGACAACCGATTCCCAGCTTTTCTCTTTGGAGGTCAAGATGCCCGATTGACGAAGCATCGTCTCGGCCATTTCCTTGCTCGCGTCTTTGGGCGGCACAAGAATCGGATCACCGGCCCAGGTTCCGAACGGCTCCAGTTCCTGATCCAAGGTAAACGGTTGAGCTGTCCGCGGATCGACCTTCGAGGGTCTCACCCGTGACACAGGCTGTGTCGTCGCGCTGCCAAGCATACTAGTCGTTGCCATGTTGACTTCCCCAGTGACCGGTTCTTGAAAAGACGAAAGTGAACTCATCGCGTCGAACGCTTCGGTCGCCGCAAAGCGGACCTGTTGAGCAGGCATTGGCGGACATCGCATCGGGCGCGACAACTGAATAGTTGAACCCAAATTCTACCGTGTCCCATTGCCGCCAGTCCAAGAAACCATGGAAAATAGTCCCCGCCGATGACAGGGCGGACCTCCGATGACAGTGTTCAAAAAACGTGGGGATGCGGTGCCATCGCTGGGCTCAGTGCTTTTTCATCCCTCCGCTTGCTACAGCCTGCGCCCTTCGCCACTCGACAAATGTAACCCTGCATTCAAATCTGGACGGAGCACTAATCCTTCAGCACGGTGACCGGCGTACCGGGGTTGAGCTGGTCGCTGGGGTATTCGATCACGCGTTCTCCCTCGACCAATCCCGAAACGACTTGGGCTTGTGATTCGTTTTGGATGCCGATCTCGACCTTCCGCAGTTCGGCGGCGCCGTTTTGCACCACCAGAACGTGCCATTGTTGCTCATAGCGAAACAGAGCGTTATTGGGGATCAACAGTGCCTTGTCGAGCTGGTTGATCGTGATCCGAGCCTCGATTCGGTAACCGTCGCCCAGCGAAGCGATTCGCTGGGGCGGTTCGTTGAAATCGGCGATCACGTTGACGCGTTGCTCTTCGACGCCGAGCGATGAAATCTTGGTAAACGCCCCGGGTTCCACCACGCGCACGCTGCCCTTGAGCGGAGATTCTCCGCCCCAGTGCTCGATCGTGACGTCCGCGCCGGTTCCAATTTTGACCGCGTCGGACGACAACACGTCGATCTCCATTTCCAGGTTGCGTGGATCGCCCAGTTCGATCAAGGGTGTTCCGACGGTGACCACCGTGGAACTTTTTTCCATCACCCGCAGCACTCGACCGTCGATGGGGGAAAAGATTTCGAAGGGCGCGACTTGGACCTCGTCGTCGTCTTGTTCGAATTGATTCAGAGCCGCCTTGGCCATTTTGAGTTCAAATCGTGAGATTTCCGCTTCGAAGGATGCGGTTTGGATCGCTTGTTTGTCCGCCAGCATTTGCGATTCGGCGATATCATATTCGTCCTGCGAAATGCCACGTTGGGGCAGCAAACGTATGGCCCGTTCAAACTTCGTTTGGCTCAGCCCGAAATCGATCCGGGCCTGTTGCTCCCTGGAATCAGCTCGCAGCACGGCGGCCTCGGCGGCTTGAACCCGGGCATGGGTCTCGGCCAACGAGCGTTGGTCCAGCAAGGCGGGGTCGCTGGGCAGGATCACCGCCAGCAACCGATCCACACTGATGTAATCGCCTTCGCGGAGTTCGATGCGTGACAAACGGCCCGAGACCGGCGCCGATACCGTGTACTTTTCGCGAATCCGGGTCTTGCCGTCTTCGACCACCGACACCCGCAGCGGCCCGACAGTGACCGGGGTCGCTCGGACCGCAACAGGTTTGGGGAACAGCGCAGCGACGGCGACCATAACGAGCGAGATCACCAGGATTCCCCACAGCAATGTCTTGAGCGAAAATCGCACCACTAGTCCCTTGTTTTTAGCACGCTGATCAGATCCAAACGTTTCACGCGTCGTTGCACCAGCAGCGCTGAAAAGATCGTCGCCACCACGACCACCGACGACGCCAACAGCAACGTGTTTCGGCTGATCACCAACGGAATTCGGTAGTTGTCGGTGTCCAACCCCGCCGTCATCACCGCCGCCAAACCGTACCCGATCACGCAACCGAGCGGGATCGCCGACACGGTAAAAATGATGATCTCTCCCAAAAGCACAGTGGACACCTCGCGATTGGTAAATCCCATGACTCGCATCGTCGCCAAGTCACGCTGCCGCTCGGACAGCGAAATCTTGGCGGTGTTGTAGACCACGCCGATCGCGATCACCGCGGCAAACATCACGATGAAGGACCGCATGACCAAGATGTTTTCGGCGACGGTTTGTTCAAAACTTTGCATCATGGCGTCCTTGATCGTGACACTGCCCACCCCCGGGCGTTCTTCCAGCTCGGTGAACACCGCATCGATGCGATTCGGATCGACTTTCAAAAACGCCCCCGAAGCAACGTTGGATTCCAACAGGAATTCGTGAAGGCGGCGTTTGTTCATGTACGCATTGATTCCCGCGTATTCTTCCACGATCGCCGAAACCTCCATCGTCAACGTCGGACGCTTGCCTTCCAACACCTCGACGATCACTTCGTCACCGATCGAGGCCCCCAAGATGTCCGCGAGTTTGCTGTTGAGCATGATCCCGAATTCGGGCACACGCACCTCGCGTTCTTCGGCATCTAACAATCGATACAGTTGGGGATCGGGCAACAGCCCCATGATGCCGATCCGGCGCGAACGGTTCTGGAATCGAATGCGGGTGGCGACACTCCGCATCGTTTCACTTTCCATGACCCCATCCAGGTTTTGCACTTCGTACATCACCGATTCGGTCGCCGGTTCCACAAAGGTGACGGTCAAATCCTGACGTTGGGCCAGACGGAATTGAAACTCCATCATGTAATTCATCGCGTCGAGGGAAAAATTGCCGAGCACCATCACCGCGACGGCCATGGCAATTCCGACGACCGAGAGCGCCGCACGGACCGGTCGCCGAGTCAAGTTACGGACAACCATTCGCATTTCCGGTGCCAAAAACCGCTTGGGAACCACACGCTCAAACCAAGACGTTCGGTAGCTCGGCGGCGCCTCGGGCCGCATCGCTTCGGCCGGCGGCAATGTGACGGCCGATCGTACCGACAAAAACGTCCCCACCACCGCGGCAGCACTGGTCATCAAAAATGCGGCGGCAACGGCAGGCCAATTGATCAGAAACGTCAACGCCGGAAACTTGTAGAACTCCTCATACATTCCCATCATCTTGGCCCCCATCCAAAACCCGGTCAACGAGCCGGCAACGCTACCGCCGACGCTGATCACGAACACCAGGTTCAGATAATGGGCGCCGACTTCGAAGTCGGAGTACCCGAAGGCCTTGAGCGCGGCGATTTGCTCGCGTTGCTGGGTGATGATCCGGGACACTGCGATGTTAAGCAGAAACGCGGCGACGCCCAAAAAGATCGCCGGTGCCATCACCGCCATGCCGCGAAGCTGTGACAATTCGTCGGACAAATACCGGTGCGACAATTGCTCGTCGCGGTCGAACGCGCCGACGCTGCCATAGGGTTTTAACAAGCGATCCAGTTCATCGATCACGCGTGCCGTCTCGTGACCGAGTGCCAAACGGACGGTAACGCTGTTGAAGGCGCCTGTCATGTCAAAGGCGGCTTCCAAGTCACGGCGGCCGATCCAGAAAATGCCGAACCGTTTGTCGTCCGGCAAAACGCTGCCCGGTTGAACTTGGATGACGTATTCCGGCGACAACGCGATCCCGACGATCTTCATCGATTGGGTCTTGCCATTGATGATCGCCCGAACCTGGTCGCCGGGAACAAATCCGTGCGCCGCGGCAAACACTTCCGAAACCACGACTTCGCCACTTTGCATCGGTTCGATCATGCGTCCGCGGCGGATGTAAACCTGATTCAATTCGCTTTGGCCGCGATCGGGCACGCTGATCAAACGAGCGGTGGCCGGTTCGGACATGCCGGCAACATCCAACAGGACATCGTAGACCAAGCGGGTTTCAATGGCCGCGACACCCTCGATGTCGCGCAGTCGCGGCAACAGGGCGTCGGGAGCCCGGTGTGTCGAGATAAAGACGTCCGCAAACCGATAGTCGCGGTAGAACGCGTCCTTGGTCGCCGTCAATGAACGATAGGCGCACATCGACATCACGAAAGTGGCGACGCCGGCGGCAATGACCAACACGATCGCCGCCGCTTGCCCACGCAGTTGATACAGGTCTCGGAGCAGTTTACGGTCCAGCTTTCGCATCGCTCACCACCTCAAGTCCTGCGCCGCGACCTTGGTCGAGTTGGTTTCGATGCCGGCGATGTGACCGTCGGACAACAAGATCACCCGGTCGGCCATTTTGGCGATCTCCGCGTTGTGCGTGATCACCGCGGTGGTGGTCCCCAACTGTCGATTGATCTGCCCGATCGCTTGCAACACCACGATCCCCGTTTGCACGTCCAACGCGCCGGTCGGTTCGTCGCACAGCAACACGTTCGGGTTCTTTGCGATCGCCCGGGCAATCGCGACGCGCTGCTGTTCTCCCCCGGAAAGCTGCGCGGGAAAGTGGTCAGCGCGGGGCTTTAACCCCACCAGATCCAACGCATCCATTGCGTCCATCGGTGACGTGGCGATCTCGGTGATCAATTCAACGTTCTCACGAGCCGTCAAACTGGGAATCAAGTTATAAAACTGAAACACAAATCCGACGTGGTCGCGGCGATAACGCGTCAGCTGGGAAGCATCGCTGGCGGTCAATTCATGATCCAGGTAGTGAACCGTTCCTGACGTGGGCGAGTCCAAACCGCCAAGGATGTTCAGCAGCGTCGATTTTCCGCTGCCCGATGCCCCCAGCAACACGACGAACTCGCCTTCGTCAAGGTCCAGGCTGACCCCACGCAAGGCGTGCACTTCCACTTCGCCCATCTGATAGATCTTGGCGACGTCGACGGCGTGAAACACGTTGGTTTTTCCGGCCTGGACCTTCGATGCGTTCATAGTCTGTGTCAAAGGCCGCGTTTTGATTGAAAAATGCCGCCGACCGCAAAAGTATCCTAACCTGAAAAGTCGCCATAACCGATGCAGTCGATAGGCGTCTGGCACGCAAACGCTTGACGGCGATATTGCGATCGAGCCGAGCATGGACGCGCCTTTTTATAGCGGATAAGCCAATGGGGAATCGACACGGATCGTTCGGCCGGCCTGAATCAGCCGACCGCGAGTGGAAAAGAATGGTCCGCTTTTGCGACGCTGCCACCACCGGTCGGTTCGTGCCGCTGCGGATCGCGGTCTTCTTTGTGACCGCGACGTTCATGACCGCGACGTTCATGACCGCGACCTGTGCGATCGCGCAGCCCGCCCCCTCGGACAGCGCTGCAGAAATGACGGACTGGCAGGCGGACGTCGAGTTGGATCCGGTGACGGCCATCGCACCGGTCAGCCATCGATGGTCCAGCACAGCGTTCTCGGCGCCCCAGCACTGGTTGCGGCTCAACGGCGGATTGACCCAGCAGATGCTCGATTTCCAGAACCGACAGACAGACAAAGAACGGCATCTCCTGCATCACCGCAGGCAATCCGGGTCGACGTGGCCCGCCGTGGTCGTCGGCGGCCAGGCACGACTTTCGTTTCTGGCGGCGACGACCAACACAGAGAACAAGTTTCCTTACCTGGGCCGCTTCCCGACGGATTTCAGCGGCAAGACAGCCACCGATGCGCGGATGCTGCAGGCCAACGCACACGCGACCGCTTCTGTCGCGCCCACGGTAAGCGTCCACGGCGAACTGTTGTTTTCCGACGTCTTCAGCTTCGGTGATTTTAAACAAGGCAGCCTGCAAGTCAGACAGGCGTATGCTTTGATCGGTGACCTGGACGTTTCGCCGTTCTACTTCTATCTCGGCAAGAAGAATGTCGGCTTCGGCGATTTTAGCACGCTCAGCCCGTTCACTCAGGCGGTCACGTGGCACTACTTTGCCGCGTTGGCCGAAGGCATCGGCATCGGATACCACAATCAACGCTGGGACCTGACCGCGGCGGCGATCAACGGCGGCCGCGGAATCCGCCTGAATGATTCCCCCGAGCGCGGCAAACTGAACAACTTGGCGGCCAACGCGACCTGGCATACCGGAAATTCCTCCACACACTCGGTCCAGTTGGGCGTCGGATTCCTACTCGGTACAATCTATGACGGTTTCACTGCCGAGCATTTGGATGCGAACCAATTCGGGTCCGATTACAACAGCAGCTGGAACGTCAACGGCCGTATTGATAAGGGCCGATTGTCCTTGGCCGGAGAGTTCGTTTCGACCACTCATCCCTGGCCGGTCACCGGGTCATTGGTCAGCGCCTATCGAACCGAAGCTGCCTATTGGATCGATCGGGACACCTGCCCGCAATACGTCAGTGTCAGCTGGAGTGCGGGTGACCAAGGCTCCGATGGCTCGGAGTTTGAGTTCAATCGCCAATTGGTGATCGGCTATTTTCGTCACCTCAATGGCTATTGCAGCGTGTCGGCTGAATACGTCCGCAGTTCGGGCTTTGCCCCGCTGATCGACATCACCACCGTCAGCGATCGGGATGTGGTGCAAGATAGTCTGGTGCTGGGCATGACGTTGGTCATTTAGTATCCAATCGAAAACAAGTGTCGGATCTGCCGAGTGGGATCGCCCGATTTGGCCAACCCATCCTGAGCGGTAACGCACACCGTTTCGCGAAGTGTGCGTCACCGGACAAACGCGGGGTCACAAAGCACGACATCACGGTTGGCACAACGCTTGCGATTGTGCTTGGTCTGTTACGGTTCGAGGTCTTTCCCCAATCGAAATCGATCGATGATCAAGTCACTTAAAGCTGCGTTGGGCGTCCTTCTTTTGTCGGCGCTGGTGGGATGCACACCGGATCCGCATTCCGGCTGGGGGTTCACGTTGCCCGATGGCGATGCCGAACGGGGTAAAGCTACGTTTGTAGCGTTGCAGTGCAACGCGTGTCACACGGTGGACGGAGTGGAGTTGGACGTCGGCGTCTCCGAAAACGTCACGACGGTCGCCCTGGGTGGCAAAAAGGGATACGTGGTGACCTACGGTGATCTCGTGACGTCCATCATCAACCCGTCCCACCGCTTCGCACTCGGTTACAAATCCAACGAGATCCAAGAGGGCGATGTTTCCAAGATGCGGACGTACAATGACGAAATGACGGTGACGCAATTGGCGGATCTGGTCACGTTCTTGCAACAGCATTACGAAGTGGAGATCTACGTGCCGACGCCCTTCGTGCCGTATTATTAACCGCGGCGGTACGGCTTTTGGCGCTACTGGTTTCGTTGCTGGGACCTCAAATAGATGTCGCGGCACTCGTCTTCGCGGCCTCGAATGATACGGCATCCGTGTAGTTTCCCGAACTGGGACGTGATCACCGTCCAGCGACCGTGTTGTTGGTCATCGTCACGGTAGATCACCACCCAATCCTTCGTCGTATTCAATTCGTGCGCGCGTGCCGAGTTGGAATACAAGGCTGTGTAGTGGCGGTCGTCGCGCTGGGTGTGCAAGATCGGCAACCAGGCGACACCGCCTGGATTGAATTTGGTGGGCGCGACCTTGGGTAATTTGTCTTCTTCTGCCTTGCGACGGTACTCGGCGTCGACGTCCAAGATCTCGGAAACCGGAATCGAACGATCGGTCTGTGGATACAGGGGCGTCATCGGACTCGGGTTTCGTCGCAGACGTTCAGCCAGCACCTCTTCAATCGCGGCGGCCCGTTTCCGACCAATCCCGGGGACCTGACCGAGTTTGCCATGGATCGCCGCACTGTACAGTTCGGGAAGTGTTTCCACGTGTAGCGCGTCATAGATTCGATGGGCCAGTTCGGGACCGATCGTGGGCAACGTCGTGAAGATCCTTTCCGCGGTCGCCTCACCACGCAACCGATCCAGCAGCGGGACTCGACCGGTTCTCAGATACTGGTCGATCAGACTCGCGATCGATTGCCCGACCGTCTCGATTCGAATCAAGCCCTCGATCCCATGCTTCTGGTCAATCCATCGCACGGGGGTTTGAAGGTTCAACAACGTGCCGGCCGCCTTGCGGTAGGCCGACACACGGAACTCGCTGGCGTGTTGCGATTCCAGCAAACTGGCGATTTCGCCGAGATGATTTGCGATCCGCCTGTTTTCGTCCAACCCGACGCGTCGCCGCTCGGCAGGATCGTCGACGGACGAAATTGAAGATGGAGACTCCGCATTATCCATGACACACCGCCTGCAGTTCCGTGGTCCTAGGATCGTCACCAGAAAACACCGTCGGGTCGGCCTGATTATACACCAGCAGACCTCGTGCCGTTGGCCGCGACACCACCGGTGATCGGACGCTAGCCGCGGGGGCGATCACGCATTGCGTCGCGACCGCGAACGGTTCAACCGGTTACCGTCGCGCCGGAAACAGACGCCCCACCCTGTTCTGGTAGGCCGGGTAGCCGTCAAACCGCTCGCGCATCGATTGCTCCTCGTGCGCAGATTTGGCGTACAGGACGACAAGCAGCGCGACCCAACCGACCACCCGCCACCACACCAGCGGCGTCAACAGCAACGCAGCGGTAAACCACAGCAATCCCGCGTACATCGGGTGACGCACGATTCCGTACGGTCCGTCCGTGAGCAACTCGGTCTTCTCGGTCGCCGCCGGATGGATCCGAATTTTCCGCCATCCCACTTTCGCCCACGCCCAAACCGCCAAGCCGATCCCCGGCGCGGCGATCGTCAATGCCGCGACGGGCAGCGGAGACCAGCGGGCTGACAAAACGAGCACCGCGGCGAGCAGAAACTGCGCGACTATCAGGATCCAAAGCAATCGAACGGTCTCGTGGACGGGGTGTGCGGAAATGGCCAATCCGCGACAAACGCGCGACAATATTGCACGATGTGACGGTCAATCGCGACACGGCGGGCTTGGCACAGAAGATGCATTCTGCAAATTCCTAGCGTCGTGTCAAAGCGTCCGAAAGGCGTGGAACCGAGCACGCTGGTTTTCAAAACCCGAGGCAGAACGATGAGTCGAATCGATTGGAAGGACTCTCCGCACGAGAAGGTATTTTGGATTTCGGTGATCGTGATCGCAATCATGTCGCTGTTGATCTTCGCAAAAACGGTGGCCGGAACGCTCACCGCGATGCTTTAACGTCTCAACGCTCCGGCAAGGACAGGTCGAATGCGGACTTTGATTCTCTTTGCGACTGACGAAGGCCAAACCGAAAAAATCACCCGTCGCATCTCCGAGCGATTAGCCGCGCAAGGATTTGCATCGGACCGACACAACATTGCAGTCGATCCCAATCGGCCGATCGCGCTGGATGCCTACGACGCGGTCATCGTCGGCTCCCCGATTCACTACTCCCACTACGACGTCCGTCTGGCGGAGTATCTCAAACAGTTTCGCGACATCTTGCACGAAATGCCTTCGGCGTTCTTTTCGGTCAGCCTGGGCATCCTCAGCAAAGACGAAAGTGAACAGGATGAGATTCGAAAGATCACCGAAGCCTATTTGCACGAGACGGATTGGAACCCTTTGTTGACGACGCATTTCGCCGGCGCGTTGACCTATTCCAAGTACAATTGGCTGAAACGCAAACTGATGCAGTTAATCGCCAAGAAAGGGGGCGGTCCGACCGCACGCGTTTTGATTATGAGTTCACCAATTGGAAGCAGGTCGACCTGTTTGTCGAACAGTTTGTAGAGTTCATTCAGCGCTGCAAACAGCCCGACGACGAGTACGCGCAGCGAACGGTGTATTCCAAACCGACGCGCCGTTACTCGGTCGCCAACCTTCGCGCCAAAACGGAAGAGTCAGCCTGAGCCTGTGACGATTGGAAGCACGCCATTGGTATGCGTCGTGCACCGAGAGAATGTGTGGAGAGGGGCTACCGATTTCCAACACGCATCATGGGCCGATCAACCATGGCTTTCCGAAATGCGCTACTGATCTGTCTGCTTTGGTCGTCCGCATCGCTGACCGGGGTACGCGCCGACGACCGCCCGCCCGACGCGGCAACGAATGTAGTTCGTCTCGATGTCTTCGTCCGCAGCGATCGCGAATCCGCCGAAACGGTTCAGGAGTATTGCGATCAATTGAAACAGCGAATCAACGGATTGGACATTCGTCTTCATGATGTACTGCATGACAAAACGCAACTGATTCGCCTGTACAAACTGTCCAAACAAGCGGGCCGAGAGAAACCGTTGCTGCCGGCATTTTACGCCTGCGACCGGATGTATTTTGGATTCGACGATGCCAGGCGAACCGGCCCGGAGATCGAACAGCTCTTCACCGCCAACCTCTACACTCGGACGACCTGCCCAAAGTGCAGCAAATTGAAAGCGTTCCTGCCGACCTTGCAACAGCGGTGGCCGGCGATTCGTTTCGTGATCCATGATGTCGATCGATCCGCGACGGCCAGGACGGAGTGGGAAACGCTGTGTCGCAAAGCCGGCAGCCCGCCGGGGTTGCCGACGATTGACTTTGCCAGACGCATTTTGATCGGTTACCAGGGCGACGAAAGCACAGGCGCCCAACTGGATCAGTTGATCAGGGAGGTGTCTGGGATGGAACGGCCAGAACCCTTGAGCCGTCGGCGGCCGAGTGGCGCCAGCTTTCAGCTTGTCAGCGGCGCCGATCGCAAGCTGGAAGCTTTCGCCACTGTCTTGCCGATAGCCCTACTGGTCGCTCAACCGACGCAGCAGGAAGATGACGCCGAGGAGATTTCGATGAATCTGCTGGAGCTGCCCGAGGAAGCCACACCGTCGCAGTCCGGTGAAAGCGAAACGCCGATGGAGGTGGTAACGAGCGACACGATCGATGTTCCGATGCTGGGTCCGGTGAGCGCCTCGAAGCTAGGCATGCCGCTGTTCACTTTAGCGATCGGGCTGGTGGACGGATTCAATCCCTGCGCCATGTGGGTGTTGGTCTTTTTACTTTCGGTGTTGGTCAACATCAAAGACCGCCGCAAGATCCTGCTGATCGCGGGGACGTTCGTCTTCATCAGCGGATTGGCCTACTTCGCGTTCATGGCGGCCTGGCTGAACATTTTCTTGCTGATCGGAATCGCCAGACCGGTGCAACTTGCCTTGGGATACTTGGCGCTGTTGATCGGCGTGATCAACGTCAAAGATTTTTTTGCGTTCAAAAAGGGTCTTTCGTTTTCGATCCCCGAATCGAGCAAACCGGGCTTGTACCGACGCGTCCGCGAGATCGTCAGCGCCCAGTACTTGACGGTGGCCTTGACCGGCGCGGTGGTTCTGGCGGTGATTGTCAACATGATCGAACTATTGTGCACCGCCGGGCTGCCGGCCCTGTACACTCAAGTGCTGACGATCCAGGATTACCCCGCCTGGAAGAATTACGCGTTTCTATCGCTGTATATCCTGGCCTACATGCTGGACGATACGCTGCTGGTCGCAGTGGTCGTCGTGACGCTTTCGCACCGCAAACTGCAAGAGCGTGAGGGCCGGTGGCTGAAACTGCTCAGCGGGGCCGTCATTCTGGTGCTCGGATTGGTCATGATCCTGCGTCCTTCGTGGTTGCAACTTGGGTCGTAATCCCAACGCACGGCATTTCAACGTCGCGGGCGATCCGCCGTTGCTCTGTCGGTTGCTGGACGGCCTGTCGATTTCATCGATGTTCCAAAATCAACGCAAGGATGTCAGCCCGACGCGTGAGCGAGGGGCGCCGCGTGGCCTCTTGCTAACGCGTGCGGGCTTAAATCGACAGTCCGTGGAAAGTTGGGCCAACAGCATCGATTCGATGACAAAAAAAGCCGATTTGCGATCTCTCGCAAATCGGCTTGTGATGGAGGCGGAGGGAATTGAACCCTCGTCCCGCGATGCGTCCACGACGGCGTCTACGTGTGTAGTCCTGCGGTTATGAGCCGAAACTCGCTTCGCTTACCACGGCGTTGCTGGACAAACTACGTGGCTCGCTAGCTCGAATCTTGTTTAACCCGCCGCGTCTCGAGCAGGACGGCGGGCGATCCAGAATTGTGACGGACTTTCAGGCGACTCTGGCGGCCCCCATCAGTCCGGGCAGCCTGTAATTAGGCAGCCAATTGGAGATTTTCATCTGCAATTAAAAATTTTGATCAGCTTTTTACGTGGCCAACTGATCAACCACGACACGCGACCATACGCTTCCAATCATCCGGTCGAATCCAAGTCGCCCCCCTGACTGGTCGGTGCCCGCGACGGACCGCAAACTCTGCGACTCGCCGGCGAGTATCGATGCGTCGAAAGTGACACAAAATCACCTCCTCGGTTCACTCCATCTTAACGTGCCGCGTGATTCAGGCAACCGTTTGGCAGAATGATCGGTGGCAGCATGATGCTCCGGGGAAGGGTTCTGACCGCTCGAAAGACTCGTTGAGAAATTTATTTTCTTTCTCGGCGCCGACGCCGTAACATCGTCGTGATGGTTCCGCTTGGTAAACGTCTCCCGCGTGATTTCCATCCCATCCCGATTCAGAAAGGGTCAACACCGTGAACCGCCCCCAACCGTTTGCACTGCTTGTCGCTGTTACCGTCCTCGCATCCGGCCTGTTGGCAACGGGCGATGCATCGGCCGGGGGAAACAGCGGATGGGGCTGGGCCAAACCCCTGAACAAACGGATGGGGGCGTTTTACACGAGCAACAAAAACGCAAACTTCAGCCGCCAACGGTCCCAAACCTCGCGCGGGTCCAGCTATCACCGCCGCCTACCGAGCGCAACTCAATACCATCGGGCACCCGCGACCTACGTTCCCCAACAACAACTTCCACCCGTCGCCGAGCCGGTATCCCCCGCGCCGGTCAGCGCCGTACCGATCAGCGCCGCACCGGCGCCGGTCAAACCGAAGGCCCCGGTCGGTATCTGGTCTGCAGTCGCCCCGCCACCGCAACACACCCCGGCCAAACCCGTGATAGCGCCCCCGCAACCGAAATCGACCGAGTCGCTGCCGCATCGATCCACGACGAACCGCTTCTGGCAATAGTGCCGGTGGAAAAATCGGTGACGTAGCTGCCGTCGCCAGACGGCGGTCTTGACGAGACGAGGATGGCAGAAGGATGGGGTAGCCATAACTCAATGGCTCCGCGATCTGAGCGGGCAGAACATCATTCTGCCCCGTCTGATTCTGCCCGTTCAAATGGCAATGAATCCACCGCCTCGCCTCGGCGTCAGTCGAAATCGATTTCGACGACCACGCCTTGCGGACCGGCGTTGAGCACCAGGCTTTGCTCAAGCGTGACCTGCTGTTCCCAGTCATCGTGGATGTGACCGCAGACCACCAATCGCGGACGTTTGGCTAGCACGCAATCGCGGATCGATTGGCTGCCCCGGACTCTGCGACCACTGTCGCGATCAACCGTGTCAAGCGGCGGTGAGTGCACCACCAACACGCCTCCCTCGTCGCAACCACTGAGTAACTCGCTGGCTTGCGTTTCGTCAAAGTCATACGACCAATCGCCGAACGGTGTCACGGGAATCCCGCCCCCGACGCCCCAAAACGGGACGCCACCGATCTCGCATCCTTCTCCATGCAACACGGTGGCCGACTTCCAGTCCTCGGTGGCACTACGAAGTTCTTCCACGGTCTCCCCGTTGCCCGGCACCAGGATCGACGGTTTTTCGATCTCCGCCAGAATCTCCAGCGTGTCGGCGAGACCTTCGTGACGATTGGCAAAATCTCCCGCACCAATCACGACGTCCACTTCGTCGGCAAGCCGAACCAAGTTTCGCGCCGCTTGGGTATTGCGGTGAAGATCGCTAAAGCAAAGGAATTTCATGAGTCGTTGGAAAACCAGGAAATGATGGAGAAACGTCGAGTGTTTCAGTTTAGCAAGCCTGTCACGCGCGGCGTGACCAACTGGTCTTGGACGCAAGCTGGAAGCGTACGCCACTGGGGTCGGCTGGTCGCTAACGATGTGGTCACGGGCCGATGGCGATCAGGTATTCCTGACGACGACCGGATTCGTTGACGCCGGTTCGCACGTACAGACGGTTTCCGATGGCGACCGGGGTGGCGAAGATAGAATCACCGGTCTGAATTTTGGCAACGGATTCAAAACGATCCGGAAATGCCGAGTACAGAAACACTTCGCCGCGTTGAGTCGCCACGACGACGTGGCCATCGGCAAGCAGTGGTGACGCGCTGATTCCGCCACCGAACAAACGCATCTTCCACATTTCTTTGCCGTCGTGTGTCCGCCAACAGTAAGCGACACCATTGTCCGCGACGGCGAACAGGTAGTTTTTGATCGCCAACAGTGACTGTTCGTAGCACATCACACGATTGCTCCACATCAGCCTCTCCGTTCCATCGGCTGCGACACACCAGGTCCCCGCGTCCGGATTGCCGCCGCTGACCATGACGTGACGATCGTCCCAGACCACGGTCCCACAGATCGCTTCGGTCGTCGTCGGGACCTGCCAAAGCAAGCGTCCGTTTAACGGATCATAGGCCGAAAACGTCTCTGCCCCGGCGATCAACAACTGTCGGGCTCCCGCAATGGTCGTCACGATCGGCGACGCAAAGTTCAAGTTCTGCGGCCGGGCGATTTTCCACACTTGTTTACCGCTGGTGCGATCCAACGCGTAAATCCCACTGTCCTTGCCGTCATACTCGGCCGCCACGATCACCACGTTGTCTTCGATGATTGGACTGGCACCGTAGCCGAATTGAAAACTGGATGGTTTGAATTCACAAACGCGGGTCCGCCAAAGCTGGCTGCCATCGGTCGACAGCGCCGTCACCACGATCGCATCGTCGGTGTGGAACGATGCGAACAAACGCTCGCCGTCGTAGGCCATCGATGGAGAGGCATGCGAGTTGTTGGGATGAATACGAGGCGGAAGCGTGCCGCGGTGCAACACGATCTCCTGACGCAGCTTTCCGGATCGCGCGTCGAGTTCCACGACCGATTGCGTGCCGGCGTCGTCATCGGCCGTGGTCAAAAAAATCGCGTCGGAAACAAAAATCGGCGTCGAATGCCCGCGGCCGGGCAACTTGGTTTTCCAGGCGATGCCTTCCCCCGTCCGCAGGTCCCAGTGCCGCGGCAACGACACATCGTCCGCGGCGTGATTGTCCGACGTCGGGCCACGCCATTGCGGCCATGGCCCCGCCTCGGGGGCCTGCCCCAAACCGACCCCACCGGCTGATAGACTGGTGCACAGGATGAGGATCAAACCGAGCCGATTCGTCGATGCGTTGGAATGTTTCATTTTAGAACTGTAGAAGCGAAACGGAATCAATGATAGGTTTTCACGCATCGGCCTGGTCACTTGTTCGTCTTGATCACTCGGCGGTTCCAACGGATCGCTCGGCGGCTGCGGGCGACTGACTCGTTGGAGACGACGAGCTACAATGGCCCGAAAACTTACTTTCTATAGGACAACAGAGCGTATGCGTGCGGGAATCGTCGGCGTCGGGTTCATGGGCTGGATTCACTATCTGGCTTACCAGCGAAGTGATCAAGCTGACTTGGTGGCTTTCTGCAGTCGAAACGAAGCAAAACGTGGCGGCGATTGGACGGGGATCAAGGGTAACTTTGGGCCTCCCGGCGAGCAAATCGATGTTTCCGGCATGAACGTGTACGAATCACTCGACGCGATGTTAGCCGATGATTCGATCGATTTGATTGACATCTGTTTGCCGCCAAGTTTGCACGCCGAAGCGATCGAAAAATCGATCGCCGCCGGAAAAAAAGTGCTGTGCGAGAAACCGTTGGCATTGACCGCCGACGATGCGCGGCGATTGGCAGAACTCGGCGGCCCCGGCGATGTGATGGTCGCCCACGTGTTGCCGTTCATGCCCGAGTTCGGGCTGTTGGTCGACGCCGCACGGGATGGTCGCTTCGGACGGCCAATCGCGGGGCGATTCAAACGCACGATCTCACCGCCGGATTGGATTCCGGATTTCTACGATCCGACCAGTGTCGGCGGACCGCTGATCGATCTGCACGTCCATGACGCCCAT
Organism: Phycisphaera sp. RhM; assembly: GCA_033042175.1. GTDB lineage: Bacteria > Planctomycetota > Planctomycetia > Pirellulales > Pirellulaceae > Stieleria. The sequence goes on along the minus strand of WCIL01000004.1, from coordinate 222,982 downwards.
TTGATTCGCGTCCTGTTCGGAATGCCGGACTCGGTGGAAAGCAGTTGCATTCGCAAAGACTCGGTGCCGAAGTTCTACGAAACGCTGTTCCGTTATGGCGACGGGCGACCGGTTTCGGCCGGCGGCGGCGTCATCGATTCTCCGGCGCGGGGCTTCACCCACGGCTACGAAGTCTCTTTCGAACGGGCAACGATTCAGTTTGAATTCGCCGCCTATGCCGACGAAACCACGGCGACCATCCCGCTGGTGATTCTTCATCAAGACGGCCGCGTCGAACGACCCGATCTGGGCGACGGCGATCCGATCGCCAGCTTCGTCAAGGAACTCGACGCGGCGGCTGAATCGATTCGTAGCGGTGAAGTGTCGCCGTTGCTCGATGGCAATCTGGCCGCCGACGCCATTCAAATCTGTCAGTGGCAGGTTTAGACGCTCTTCTGCTTTCGCTGCACTTCGATTTCTTCGAACGTGTACAGCTTGCCCTTGCCCGCACCGGGACACTCCTCGCATGTCTCCCGCCATGCTTTCTTGGTCTCGATCGTTGAATCCCAGAACGGCCAGGTCCGGCATTGAATCGGGCGTGCCTGGTAAACCAAGCACGTCCGTTGCTGGGGATCCAACAAGATGCAATCACCGTCGGGATACTCACGCAAACTCTTTTGCGCACCGACGCGGCGGATGAACTGGGATTCAAATTCGTCGACCGACAAACTCATCGCTTCGGCCATCGCATCGATTTCGTTTTGTTCGACCCAGACGTAGCCCGGATCGCCACTGCAACACGCTCCGCACTGAGTGCATTCGAACCGCAAACCGTCGTGGTACCAGGGGCGTTGAGTGTTGCTCGGCATGATGATTGGAAACAAAAATGAACTTGGCGATGCGGTGGTGCGGGAGGCGCGGGGCCAGTTGATTCAAGCCCGCACGCGTTAGCAAGGGGCCACGCGGCGTTCCTCGCTGGCGCGTCGCGTCTGACCTGATCGCGTTGCATTCGAAAGATCGACTCCATCAACAGGCCGGCGCGTGGCCGGCTTGAAGACGGGTCGAGCCGTAAAGGGCACCGATTGTAGCGAATGGTAGCGTCCTGACAGCGGCCTTCAATCGGCGCAAGCAAAATCTACTGGACTAACTTTGGCGACGCGGCAAAGTTTGACGAGTCCACTCTTGCACGACGAGAGTGCCTGCCCCTCCCAATCCCGCGGGCAACTCTCGTCGTCGCACTCAATGGAATGGATCACTGGTCAGGCGGCCCGGATGCCGAGTCACTCGCAGATGTCACGCGAGTCTGTTTTCTTCCCGAAGCATCGTCAATGGAGCTGCGTGCCGTGAAGCTGTCATTCCCAATGGACCCCGTCGGCCCTTCGCTGATGACGCAAAACCGAGCCCTCCATAATCCACCAATTGCCGTGCCCTCCTCTGGACTCCCCTCCCACCAGAACCCAGCAATTGAAACGGATTACCTGCTCGTTTGCGAAGCCTACTCGCGCTCGCTTACCGACGGACGGTGGCGATTCACACTCGAAGCGGCCGACGGGGAATTGATTTTAGATGCCGAAGACCAAGAACTCGGCGACCTGAATCGGCTGACCTTGTTGGCAGCCGTGCGGGGACTGGAATCACTCGAAGGCCCCAGCGCGGTGACGCTATTGAGCAACAATCGCTACCTGATTCGTTCGCTCTCCAACTCGCTGCCCCGCTGGCGCCAAAACAACTTTCGCTGGGAACACTTTGGTCGGCGGATCGATGTGCAGCACGCCGACCTGTGGCGCCGGATCGATCGCACCCTGGCGATTCATCGCGTGCAAGCCTGCCTGGTCAGTTCCTGCTTGGTCAGCCATGGGCACCAAGCTCTCGGCCAGGCCGCTGATCTCGCTCAAGACGCGGATCTCAGTCAGGCCACCGATCTTGATCCGACCACCCACCCGGCTTCGACGCGACTGCCGCGGCAACCCTCGCCGGCCGGTCCATCCCACTACCGGATCGACCCACCGCCGGGCAGCTCACGTCTGGGCAACCCCCAAAACACAGCGCCGAACACAGCACAAAACAATGTTCGCAGCAGCGTTCCGGCCCCCAGCCGGCGGTTGCGCCGGCTGATCAACGGCGACGCGGCCGCCCCCCCGACACCATCCAGTCTCCGCCGCCGCGGACGGTTTACCGCCGAAGACCTGGAATCCGAATAAACCGCGACACCCGCTCCCGTTCGTCGCCACCGAATCCCCCGTTAGCAGTTCGCACCCTTGGCGGTCAGCCGTTTTCCCCGGCTCCGCAGTCATTCATTCCCGGCTCCGCAATGGATTTTGCGAGTCGCTTGTCAAATCTGACCCTTTTGGACCCATCGTTTTTCGACATGCACACACAGATTTCCCTCACCGATCTCGGACGACTCGTTGACGGTCATTTGGAGAATCCTTCGTCAATCCTCGGCCCGCACACGGTCGACTATCGCGGCACGAAAGCGACGGCTGTCCGCAGTTTTTTACCGGATGCCCAGGCCGCTTGGATCGTCGATCAGCCCACTGGAAAGCGTCGACCGATGCGTAAACTGCATCCAGCGGGGTTTTTTGAGGCAATCTGCTCAGGCACGGTCGACGCGACCTCGATCGGGCATAATGATGAGGTGACACCCTCGACGCACTCAAGTTATCGAATTCAAATGGCTGACAAAACTGGCAAACTCATCGAGACGAACGATCCCTACGCGGTGCCATCGATTCTGACCGATTTCGATCGTTACCTGCTCGGCGAAGGCAAATTCTATCGGCTCTTCGAAGCACTCGGCGCCCAGTTGCGCACCGTCGACGACATCGATGGCGTCAATTTCGCCGTCTGGGCGCCCAACGCCCGAATCGTCCAGGTGGTCGGCGATTTCAACGGCTGGGACGGACGCGGACACGTCGCCAAGTTGGACATGTCGGTCGGGATCTGGGAACTGTTCATCCCGGGTGCCATGGCCGGTCAGAAGTATAAATTTCGAATTTTGGACCAGCACGGTCAATGGATCGACAAGACAGACCCGGTCGGGTTCGCCGCCGAGTTGCCCCCGTTGACCGCGTCGATCATCACCGACTTGGACAAGCACCAGTGGAACGACGATGCGTGGATGGAGCGGCGTGCGGCCACCGATCCGATGCACGCCCCGATGAACGTTTACGAGTGCCACTTGGGGAGCTGGCAGAAAGGCCCCGGCCGCACGCACGGCTGGCTGGACTATCGTGACTTGGCGCATCGTCTGGTCGATTATTGCCACCGGATGAATTTCACCCACGTCGAATTGCTGCCCGTCACCGAGCACCCCTTCACCGGCTCGTGGGGCTACCAAACGGTCGGCTACTTCGCGCCCACCAGTCGGCACGGCAGCCCCGAAGACTTCATGTACTTCGTCGATTACCTGCACCAACATGATGTCGGCGTGCTGGTCGACTGGGTTCCGGCCCACTTCCCCAAAGACGCGCACGGGCTGCGGCGCTTCGATGGCTCGGCGCTGTACGAACACGAAGACCCACGCCAGGGCGAACACCCCGACTGGGGCACAATGATCTTCAACTTCGGCCGCAACGAAGTCCGCAACTTCCTGGTCGCCAACGCGATCTTCTGGTTGGAGAAATACCACATCGACGGTTTGCGAGTCGATGCGGTCGCGTCGATGCTGTACCTGGATTACAGCCGCGAAGACGGCGGCTGGATTCCGAACCAGTACGGCGGTCGCGAGAATTTGGAAGCGATTGATTTTCTCCGCGAGTTCAACGTGGCCGTTCATGAACATCATCCCGGTGCGGTGACGATCGCCGAAGAGTCGACGGCGTGGCCGGGCGTTTCACGACCTGTCTATGACGGCGGACTCGGCTTCACCTACAAGTGGAACATGGGATGGATGAACGACACGCTGACGTACATGCAGAAGGAACCCGTTCACCGCGGGCATCATCAGAACGATCTGACCTTCAGCATGATCTATGCCTTCACCGAAAACTTCATGCTGCCGCTCTCGCACGATGAAGTCGTTCACGGCAAAGGCTCACTGATCAGCCAGATGCCCGGCGACGTGTGGCAGAAATTTGCCAATTTGCGGTTGCTCTATTCCTACATGTGGACGCACCCCGGCAAGAAGCTGTTATTCATGGGCGGCGAATTGGCTCAGTGGAACGAATGGAACCACGACGACGGCCCCGATTGGTTGTTGTTGGATTTCGAATCTCATCGCGGCGTGCAGGATCTGGTTTCGGATCTGAACAAACTGGTGATCGAAAATCCGGCGTTGCACCAACTGGATTTCACCGGCGACGGTTTCGAATGGGTCGACTGCATGAATTGGCAGGAAAGCACGTTGGTGTTCCTGCGCAAGGGCCTGCCGGGGACCGAGCCGATCTTGATCTGCTGCAATTTCACACCGGTGGTGCGGTCGAATTACCGGGTCGGCGTGCCCAAGAGCGGTTTTTGGAAGGAGATTTTCAACAGCGACAGCGAACGCTACGGCGGCTCGAACGTCGGCAACTATCCCGGCGCGAAATCGACCGGCGACGGCCACCACGGACGTCCCGACAGCATCCTTGTCAACATGCCGCCGCTGGGTGTCACGATGTTCCGTCTGGAAAAATAGCACGCCGTCGCATCGTGTCGGTGGCCGCGATCGGTGGTAAACTTTGAACCAGCGTAACGTTTTTTGATTTCCAGTCTCATTCTGGTCCGCCGCGATGCCGGTTCAAATGCAACTTGCTCGGATCATCATTTCCGAGCTGACCGAAAGCCAAGTCATCTATTTGCGTGAGATCGATGGGGAGCGTGAGTTCCCCATCTTGATCGGCATTTTCGAAGCGACCAACATCGACCGACGCGTCAAAGAAGACGGCTATCAACCACCCCGACCGCTGACGCACGACTTGGTCGTGCGAACGGCCGAGGCGCTCGGCGCTTCGATCCATAGCGTCGTGATCAGCGATTTGAGCAATCAAACCTACTACGCTCAATTGCGGCTTGAGACCGAAGACGGCGAGATGATCGAAATCGATTCTCGCCCCAGTGATGCGATCGCCGTCGCCGTCACCTTCTCGCCGCCGTTGCCGATCTTTGTCGCAGAGCATGTGCTTGCCGAAGCGACCTCGAGCATGCCTTAACCGACGAGCGAAATGCAGATTCTAAGAACGACCAAGCAGGCCACCGAGCTTGTTTGGCAATGGCGCCGTCGCGATGCATCGGTCGGGTTGGTGCCGACGATGGGCGCGTTGCATGAAGGCCATCTCTCCCTGGCACGCACTAGCGTCGGCCAGTGCGACCACACCGTCACCACGATTTTCGTCAACCCGACCCAGTTCGCGCCCCACGAAGACCTGAGCCGTTATCCCCGGACGCTCGATGCCGACCTGGAAGGGCTGCGCCGCGAAGGTGTCTCCGCCGTCTTTGTTCCCGACGCGGACGACATCTACCCGCCCGGATTCAGCACGTCGGTCCAGCCGCCCAGTGTCGCCGAATCACTCGAAGGCGAGTTCCGACCGACGCACTTTCAAGGCGTCGCCACGATCGTGCTGAAACTGTTTCACATCCTTCCGACCACGCACGCATTTTTTGGCCAGAAAGACTATCAGCAACTGTGTGTGATCCGTGCGATGGTCCGAGATTTGAATGTTCCGATCGAGATTGTTGCCTGTCCGACCGTGCGCGAAACCGATGGACTGGCCATGAGTAGCCGCAATCGTTACCTGAACGCCGAACAACGAATCCGGGCGTTGCGGCTGTTCGCGGCGCTTGATGCCGCCGAGCACGCAGTCCGCGACGGCCAGCGCGATGCCGCCGCAATCGAACGAATCATGCAGGCGACGTTGTTGGCCGACGGACCTGAACAGGGCGTCGACTCGATCGACTACGCCAAACTCGTCGATGCGCACACCTTGCAACCGATCCGGCAGCTTGATGACCGAACCGTCGCGCTGATCGCAGCCAAAGTCGGCTCGACGCGGTTGATCGACAACCGACTGATCGCCCCGTAACGGAAGATCAGGTCGCATTTTCCGGGTCAAGAAGCCTTCCATTTTGACGTAGCACCGCGATCGCAGCGAAACTGCCGCGATCGCGGTCGTGCCCAGACGCAGGTTTCGATACGATGTCGGTCCAAGTGCGGCGGCCGATTCAACCGTTCATTCGCTCACCGAGCAAGTGGACGGGCGAGTGATTCTCAACGACTTACCCATCCGACACATGATACAACGCATTCTTGTCACCGGCGGTGCCGGATTCTTGGGCTCCTACCTGTGCGAACGTCTGGTCCAGCAGGGTCACGATGTCATCTGTTTGGACAATTTTTTTACCAGCCAGAAGACCAACGTCGCCCATTTGCTCGACTTGCCCAATTTTGAGCTGATCCGTCACGACATCACCCTGCCGGTGTTTTTGGAAGTCGACCAGATCTACAACATGGCCTGCCCGGCCGCCCCCGGGCATTACCAGTACAACCCGATCAAGACGATGAAGACCAGCGTGATGGGGGCGATCAACATGCTGGGCATCGCCAAACGCTGTGGCGCACGGATCTTGCAAGCCAGCACCAGCGAAGTCTACGGCGACCCCGAAGTCCATCCGCAGGTGGAATCCTATCGCGGCAGCGTCAACCCGATCGGGATTCGCGCCTGCTATGACGAAGGCAAACGGGCGGCCGAAACGCTGTTCATGGATTACCACCGCAGCAACGGCGTTGACGTCCGCATCGTGCGGATTTTCAACACCTACGGCCCACGGATGCACCCCTTTGACGGACGCGTCGTTTCAAACTTCATTCGTCAAGCGTTGGCTGGCGAAGACATCACGATCTTCGGCGACGGCTCTCAAACTCGCTCGTTTTGTTTTCGCGACGACCTGGTCAACGCGATCATCGCGATGATGAATCACGATGATTTTGTCGGACCGGTCAACATCGGCAATCCAGACGAATTCACGATTCGCGAATTGGCCGAGCAGGTGATCGAGATTTCCGGGTCGTCGAGCAAATTGGTTCAAAAACCGCTTCCGGCAGACGATCCGACCCGTCGCCGGCCGGATATTTCGCTGGCCAAGCAAGAACTCGGCTGGGAACCCAAAATCAAGCTCGCCGATGGATTGCGGCAAACGATCGATTGGTTCAAGTCGATCGACCTGGGCGACTACCGTCCGCCGACGCCCAACTACGTTTGAGGGCCGTTTCGCCCGTCAGCTGATTTTCATTGACAGCTCGCGTCCCTTCGGCCAAATCTGGACGATGGCGCCTTGTTCTTCATCGCTTTCGTCGCCGAGCGGATAGGACGCGACCTTTCGCAACTGCAAATTGCCCATCAAGCCCTGATGACGTGCTTCGGCACGTTCCTCGATCCATTTCGGGCCTTTGATCAGCAGCATGCGGTCGACGTTGCTCCAATGCGGCTCGATCCAGCGGCAGAGTTTCGAGATGCTTCCCACGGCACGGCAAACCAGGCTGCTGAAGCGGAAGTCCTCCAACAGGTCCTCGCCCCGCGCCGAGTAGACCGGTACCGGCAGATCCAGGTCGGCAATCAATTCGCCCAGCACGCTGGCTCGCTTGGCAACCGACTCGGCCAGCGAGACATCGATGTCCGGTCGCAAGATCGCCAGTGGGATCCCCGGCACGCCATTGCCACTGCCCAGATCCAAGACTTCTTCACCCGAATCGAGGATGGGTGCCAAATGCAGGCAATCTCGCAAATCACGGCCGACAAACAGCTCCCACGTCGTGTGACGGGTCAAATTCAGTTTTTCGTTCCAGCTCCACATCGCCTCCGCATAGGCCTGCAATCGAGCAGCGACGTTGCCATCGAGTTCGACGGCATGGTTCTTCAGGGCGGTCTCAAAATCTGGATCGAGAGGCATGGGTTGGCAAAGTTAAAAGAGCGAAATGTCTGAACCCGCATGATGATGCAATCACCTGAGTTTGGGAACATCCCCGACGCTCGTGAAATCCCCGCCCCAGCCCCCAGGGACACGCCCCAGCCCCCAGGGACACGCCCCAGCCCCCAGGGACACGCCCCAAGCGCCACGGGAACGCCCCAGCCCCAGGGACAGACCCCTGGCGTCACGGGAATGGGACCCAGTGGACCAATACGACGCATAGGTCCTATTCGTCCCATTCGTCCTATTCCCCACACGGGGACAGACCCCGGGAGTTCCCGCACGGGGACAGACCCCGGGTGAGCACAAGTGACGAGGCAAAACCCGAGCCCCTGAAGCGACATAGGACTCAGGGACCCCAAACGACGCATGAGTCCCATTCGCCCCATCCATCCCATTCCCCACCCGGGGACAGACCCCGTGGTGTACACATTTCCCGCATGGGGACAGACCCCGGGCGTGGCGGGGACGGCGTGGCGGGGACAGACCCGGGGGTGTACGGACTGACCCGGGGGTGTACGGACTGTACACTGCGGGGACAGACCCTGGGCTTGGGGAGCGATGCGAGAAATGGGATCGTTTTTATGAGCCATCGAGTGGCACACCACTGCTCCGCAGCCGCGGTGGCGCGTAGAATCCGGCCACCTCGACTCGACGCCGGGGCTTCACGAGCAGCAGAACTCGTGTTCTCTTTTGGTCGCGACTCGTAAGGAGACGAATCCCAAATGGCACGCAATGAACAACTCATTCGCCAACACAAGTTGCTCCAGCTGCTCGAATTGTCGCGTTTCGGTCGCACGCTGGAGGAACTGCGAGGCGATTTGGTCGCGGACTTGGGTCTGACCAAACTGCACGAGCGGACGGTCCGCCGCGATCTGGAAGCACTGCAGGCCGCCGGCTTTGACATCCAATCAGAAACCGTCCAACGCGGACGCGTGTTCAAACTGGGACAAAACACCACCGACGTCCACGAGATCGGCATTTCGGCGACCGAATTGATCGCCCTGTCGATCGGGCGCGAACTGCTCTATCCGCTGATGGGCACCCAATACTGGCGGGGCATCGAGACCTTCTGGAACAAAGTCCAAGAAGCGGTGCCCAACGGTGTCTTCGATCACTACGCCCGGTACCGTGCCGCACTGCACGTCTTCGGCTCGCCCAGCAAATCGTACGAACGCCAAGAGGGAATGCTGAAGACGATCAACCGCGCGATCCTGGAGCATCGACTCGTCGAAATCGAATACGAATCGATCGGCAAACCGGTGTCGACTCGAAAAATCGAACCCTACGGTTTGGCCGTCTATCAGAGCAGCATCTACATCGTGGCGGCTGTCCCGGGTTCGACAACCGCCGATCAAGCGGAGAACCGCCAGCGTTTACGGAATTGGAAACTGGATCGATTTCATCACGCCACGCTACTGGACGAATACTTCAAGCCTGATCCACAGATCGACTTGTCGAAGTACCTGGGCAGCAGTATCGGAATCTTCTCGGGCGATTCCACAACGCTGGTCAAAATCCGCTTGGGAAAACGGAGCGCCGCCTACCTTCGCGAAGACCCCTGGCACCCGGAACAATCGCTGGAAGACCTGGGCGACGACCAGACCATGCTGACCGTCCCGGCTGCGCACCCGCGGGAGATCCTGCCCAAAGTCCTCTCCCTGGGTGCAGATGCCGAGGTCATCGAACCGGCCGAGTTCCGCGAGACGGTCGCCGAATCGGTGCGAGAGATGGTGGCCCACTACACTTGAACAACGTTCGGCCGCGCACTGATCATCGTGGACGGCGGTACCGACCATCGTCGGCGCCAATGGCAAACGGTCGAAAATACCGATAGCCCTTCTCGGACAGATAGCTCCGACGAACCTGTTCCTTCAGGATCCGATTGCCAAAGTACCATTGCAAGAACCGTGGATGAACGGCTTGGATGTCGTTAACCGGCGCAGCGATCGGGACCGCTGGTCGCCCCATTACTCCTCCGTGCGGCGCGACCTCTCCGATCTGTTGAAATCCCATGATGCGGCGATAGATACGGACATGTTTCGGGTGCACCGTCGCCAACAGATCGTCGACTCCCTGCCGCCGTGCAAACTGCACGGCGGCAGCCGTCATGGCAACCAAATGCTCCGTCCGGGGTTTGGAAAAATCAGGTGCAACGGCGAACGAAGAAAGCTCAGCAGTCAGTTCGTGTGCCTCACGTTCTCGCTGAACCTCGTCTTCAAAAACCTCCTCCATGGGCAGACGATGGTTTTCATCTAACACCAACGAAAGGGTTGCGACTCGTTTGTGATCCGCTCGGCCAGAAAAAACCTGTGTTTCTCGCCACAGGTGAAAGGGCAAGATACGCATCCCGCTTGCAGTCGGATCACAAAGCCCAGCGCTCACGTAACTGTCGTGCAACGTCCGAAAGGCTGCTTCATAATCTTGAAGCGAACGAGCGGTAAAACATTTGACCTGAAACAGCTCGCTTGGATTCCATGTTTCCGCAGCAGTCATCGTCGGCACAAGCGGCCGATCAACGCGAACGCCCGATGCCTCTTCGTCGTCGACGACTTGGGTCTCCTCGGGAGTGATGGCTTGCGAAGCCGACGCCGTTTCTTCGATTCGTTTCTCTGATCGTCTCTCTAAACGTTCAGCCTTGCCCATCGCCAAGCTCCATAGTTCGCGTCAGCCGCCCGAACGAAACCCAGGAGCAAAAAGAGGGCCAATTCGCAACCAGCCGCGTGATCCGCCGGACGGTCACACGTCGGCTCGTCCAACGCCGATTTGGAGACAACTATTGGTCAGCGAGAGCCCAGCCTGGCGGACACTCGATCAATCAGTCAGCGGGCTAAACGACCAATAAGCCGAGTGGTGAGGCCCGGACGCTGGCGCGAGCCGGCTGATGTCAAACCATGATCAGCCGTTTGGCGCGAGCCTACGGGCCCGGACTGGAGGAAACGACGCTTCACTTCGCGGTATTAGGGTACACAGCGCGAGATCTGCCCTCGCGATGCACGCCACCACGACGAGGAACCGCTCAAGGTCCCGTTGCGCAGTACGCCTCAGCTGGCCGGCGTGGTCGTCGAGGCGGAGGTAGTGGGAGTGTCGATCATTGGGGGCTGACTTCGCGATAGCACCGACTCCACACGATCCATTAACCGCTGTGCGTCATCGGTACAGCCGGCCGCATCATCCGACGCCGACGCCACAAACTCCGCATTGCAATGACGGCAGGCGACGACTCGACCGAGCAACGAGCCACGGATCTGAATTCGCCGGCCACACGTAGGACAAGACCGTGTGAAGCGAACAAGACTGTTAGTACTCATCAGCCATTCCTAAAGAGAGAAATCCTTTGACTAGGGCTGCAAGGGGAAGAACCTACCCCTTCTGAGCACATTAATCAAGCTTAAAAACCCAAAACCACTCTTGTTAGGCATCCACCGACGCGCCGGAGGTGGCAGAACGCCGCATTTCAGCAACATCAGCCGACTTCCCCTACCGAAAATCAGCTTCATCCAGTCGAATCGCACCGTTGGTTGCTTCCCTTTTTACGTTTCAAAATAAGTCTCAATGCCCCCCAAAACAGGTCATTTCATCGCCATCGACGGAATCGACGGCGTCGGTAAATCCACGCAAATCCAAGGGCTGGAGCGTCTCATGCGTGAACTCGGCAGGGAGTTCCTGACGACACGCGACCCTGGAAGTTCGGAAATTGGCCGACGCTTGCGGGCTCTGTTGCTCGAAAGCCAGCTGACCATGCATCGACGAACCGAGGCGATGCTGTTCATGGCCAGCCGCTGTGAAATGGTTGAAACGACCATTCGACCGACGCTCGCCGCCGGAAAAAGCGTGATTAGCGATCGTTTCTTGTTAGCCAATGTGGTCTACCAAAGTGTCAGTGACGGCCCGACGGGGGTTTCCCCGGACTTGCTCTGGCAAATGGGAAACCTGGCCAACGGGGGGGTCCGCCCCGATTTGACGCTGTTGCTGGACATGCCGGCTGAACAAGCGATGCGGCGGATCCAAGGGCCCACCGACCGGATGGAGTCTCGCGGGGTGGAATACATGGAGTCGGTCCGCCAATCGTTCCTGACGGAGTTGCCCCGAGCGAGTCCATTCACCGCCGTGATCGACGCCGCGCGTTCGCCTGAGCAAGTGCAGGCGGAGATTCGCAAAGCGGTGGAGAACTATTTGGGTGCGTCGACCTGATCGATCAGCGTCTTGCCGCGGACTTTTGTCTCGCCAAAAAACGCGATCGGACGAAATCGCAAGGGTCCGCCACCGAGCGTCTTGGTTTCCACCGTCACCGTGCCCTCGCCGGCCTCCACGTTCGCGACGGTTTGACCGAGATGATGGAGTTCGATGCGGTCGGCTCCGGGGCATTGCAGGCTGACTTCGATCGCGGTCGCGTTGCTGCCATCATTACCGAACCCGTCCGCTTGGTCGCGTGCTTTGGTGACAGTGGCCGTCGGCGCGGGGAGCTCGCCTTGAACGTCGACCTCCGACACAAACGTGACGCGAGGTTCGGTACGATCGAGCCCGGTCAATGTTGCGCGGACGTCGTAGATTCCCGACGTGCCATCGGGCCAGTTGATGTCAACGGTTTGGACATCCACCGCCCCGGTCAGCGGAACGACTTGGAACATCCGATCATCGATGGACAGTTCCAACGAAGCGGGACGCGACTTGGGGACTTTTAATCGCAGCGAACGACGTGAGATTTTCATCCGTCTCCTGCCGTCGGTGACGAAGCGTGCTTCCACCAGTTCATCGGGCGCTTTTGCGAACGGCTGTGCGAGCGGATCGCCCACGATCAGCAATTGATAGGGTGACGCAATGGACTGATAAAAGGACTCGATTGCCGAAAGTCCACGAGCGTAGTAGCCATAAAGCATCGGTGTAGGAAACTTGTACTGCAGCGAATAGGGCTCGGCGACCGCACCACTGGACATCGCGGCGCCGGCACTGAGGAACGCCGTCAATTTGGTTTGTGATCCGATGTCAAATGCCCCGCCGAAACTGGTCAAATTCTCCGCAATCGAACCACGCACCAGAATCCACGGCTTTCCCATCACATCGGCCGTCGAGGTGCCGAGCATCAACCCCACGATCGCTCCTTGTTTGAAGGGAACGACGGCATTGAACACTTCGGTCTCAAATCCGTTTTCCTGCAGATAGACGATCGTATCGGCGACGCCCGGAAACCTGGTTTTTGATCGAACATCTCCGGTGGTGCTAAATGCAAAGCGGCCTCGGGGAAACGTTCGATCGCCTTTGCCGGCGCGCAACAAGATCCGAACGGCATCGCTGAGGGTGGAACCATTTGGATGCACGACGGCCAACGAACACGCGCACAAATAGGGGATCCCACCGTCTTTGATTTCCACCGGGCTGCCGGTCAACGTCCACCCCACGCTGGACGAGAAGGCTTGCGGCCCCTGCCAAGCGATCGGGCTGTCATCAAGGTACGGCAGCGCTTTTTGAATCAGCGGGTCGTCGAGATGTTTTTCCAGCGCCGGCGTCTCGGTCAAATAACTGGATGATCGCCAGCCGGCTTTGAGCGCCGCACGAATCATTTCGACCGCCGGTTCCGGTTGCCCATCGAGTGAATACGCCTCGGCGGCGCGAAGCGCCAGCGCGGGCATCGTTTTCGGGTGCCCCTCGTGCAGCTTCCTCCAAATGGCTGCCGATTCAGCGTACTTTTCTTCCTTCAGCAGTTTGAGGGCCGCTTCAAATTCGGACTTTTTTTCTCCGGCGAAGGGGTTTAGAAAGTGCCGCTCGAACTTGCCCCGCGCATACAGGTTGGATGCAAAACTCAGGTATCCGGGATCGTCGGCCAAGACATAGCGATAGAAATAGGTCAGCCCCGTGATCGAGGCGAGCGGCAACTGGTACTTTTTCGCCGTCGGATCGGTGAGCTTGTCGCAATGCGGGCTGATCTTGACGGCGGTCGGAAAGCCTGCCGAATAGGCGATCACACGGGCGACAGGCGAAATCCCCCGCGCATCAATCTCGGCCAGCAGCGGTTTGAGAATCTGATCGCGAAACGCCTCCAGTTCGATATGAAGGCTACTGGGGACGTCGCTCAGCACGACCACGTTCTTCGTCGGGATCTTGCGTGCATCGATGTAATGGTTGGCGACGGTTCGCGAGACCATCGAATCACCGTTGACCACCACCACTACGTTTTCGCTACTCATCCCCGCGTGAACCGCTTCGGCGAAACCGAGCACCGTCAGGGACAAGATCGTCGCGATCGCAACGTGGCGAACCGAGTTTCGCCTGACGACATCCGGGGGGCAAGCGGCCAGCCGGCGGGGGATCAGGGTTGAAGTCATGCGTAGCTGTTTCCAATCCGCGTCGGTCGGGTCATTGCTGGGATTCATTGACATTGTGATTGGGACGAAAGATCAACGCGATCACAACGGGGGCAACGGTGCAAAAATCGAGACGGTCCGAGAAAGTGTTCGATCCCGGTTCGGTTTCTAACTATTCTACTGGGTGAAACCTCCCGTGATTCTCCCGTCGCACCGGGCAATCCCACACGCTCTTTTCGGACCACGACCGATGCCCAAGTCCACCGCGATTGCCCGACTGCTGATTGCCGTTTCGACCGCGTTGCTGTTGTCGGTCGCCCCGGCGAAGGCCGATTTTGAAATCTCCGTCGGCAGCGGCACAGTCGACCCGGGCGGCAATCTGTTGTTGGATATTGGGATCGCCAGCGACGCACCGCCGCAGAATTTGGCTGAATTTGAGTTGATTCTGCAGATCACACCGCTGAGCGCTGCCCCGGGAAGTTCATTGGTTTTCGTCGATCCGCAATCGGAAACGTTTCTTCAGAATGCCGACTACATCTTTGTGGGCAACAGTGATTCCGTCATCAACGGATTCAATGCGACGCTTGTCTCATCACCCATCGAAGTCGTTGTCAGCGACGGCACGGCGGATTTTTCCAACACGTCGGTCACCGGCGGCCACCTGCTCGCGAGTGTCGACCTTTCGCATCTTCTCGGCGGGGCATCGGCAGCGGCAACTGCGGGTGACCAATATGGCGTGAGCGTCCGACCGGAATCATTCTTCGCACAAGCCTCCGGTGACGAGATCGATTTCAACTTCACGCCGGGTGTGGTGACGGTGGGCGCGGTCGCCATTCCGGAACCCGCTGCGGCAACGATGCTGATGCTCGCCAGCTGCGGCGTGATCCTGCAGCGTCGTCGTCGGTAGCACTTACAGCGTAGTGCTTACTACCGCAGCTCACCTTTTTCATTCGCCTGCCAGACCTGCCGAGTATTGACGTCCATCGCCGTCAACCATCCGCCGCCGTAGCAATACGTGTCCAGGCAAATCAGGTGGCCTGAGTCGAGAACTTCTCCATCACGATTGGCGGTGTGTCCGACCACCGCGATCTTGCCGCTTTGATGTTGGGGCGGAATGCCATTGGTCAGCGAATACCAACGCAACATTTCGATCTCTTGTTCTTCCAGTGGCACCTCAGGATCGTAGGCGGCATGGGTGAAGAAGAAGTCACCGGAGATATAAAAATCGCCAAGCGAGTCGAGAAACTGTTGGTGTTCGGGCGGCAAAAAATCCAGATCGCCGTCAAAGCCGTAGCTTTCCAACGTCTCCACACCGCCATATTTTAACCAGGCGTGGTGCGAGCCGCCGTGATGCAGAACCTCCAGCATCATTTCTTCGTGGTTGCCCAGCACGCCGACCAACTGAGAGCGATCGGCCAGTCGAATCAGGGTGTCGATCACCCCGCGCGAATCCGGTCCCCGATCAATGTAGTCGCCCAGCGTGACGATGATGTCCTCGCCGGTCGGATCAATCGCATCCAACACTGTTTCCAGGGCGGTGCGACAACCATGGATGTCTCCGATCGCGATCAATCGTTGCGTCACAAATTTTCCTATCGTAGCCGGCGTTTCCAGCGATCCCGGGTGTTGCACACCCTGCCCCCCCAACAGAGTCGCTTTGGGTACAAAATGTGCGAGATCGGCGTTCGTTCAAATAGAGTTCAGGTGAACAGGCGGTCTCAGAGTCGTTTCTACGTTGAAAGTTTGTGAAAGCTCAGCGACACTGTCTAGGCAGCGATCACGACGACGACGCTTTCCCCGTTCGCCCGGCCCGCGTTTGCGGTGCTTCGCTCACCCCCTCTCTGCAAGTTTTCCAGGATCGGATGTTAGCATGAGTACCACTGAATTTCCCAGCACCGATTCGGCCGAGTTTCCGGAGCGTCCCGTCGACGCTATCGATCTGGAGGATCAGGGTCTGGAGGATCAGGGTCTGGAGGATCAGGGTCTGGAGGATCAGGGTCTGGAGGATCAGGGTCTGGAGGATCAGGGTCTGGGGGATCAGGATCTGGAAGAGGTCGATGCCTGGGACGAGGAGGAGTTGGAAGAAGAACCGGTTTTGCAGACGGACGAGTCCGCGGCGCTGATCGGCAGCATGGCCGTGCATATCTTGATCATCGTCTCGTTGGCGATCGCGCCCAGCGCCGTTTTCAAAGACGAAGAAGCGGTCGTGATCGTTTCGCCCCCGGTGGAAACCGAATCCGAACCATTGGTCGAGGAGGTCGTATTCAGCGAAATGCCGGAGATCGCGATCGGCGCCAACAGCACCGCCGAGACCGAGATGGCGGACGCGTCGGCTGAAATGTTCGCGGAAATCGCCGAGATCCCCAGTCCCGTCGAACTTGAAAAAAGCGACTTGGGCGACATCGAAGTCAATCGAATTTTCTCCCAACCGATGGCCCCCATGGACCGCCTGACCGACCGCAAAGGCACCGTCGGCGAAGGCGCCAGTGGAGCGGCCGGTGCCGTCGATCGTCTGACCTTCGAAATCCTGCAATCGATGGAAGAGCGTCCGACGTTGGTCGTCTGGCTGTTCGACCAAAGCGGATCGTTGCACCGCCAACGAAGAGAGATCCGAGACCGATTCGACCGGATCTATGACGAGTTGGGCATTATCGCTGACGCCAAAGCCAAGGACGAGAAAGAGCTTGCCGCGCAACGTCGACGTGGCATGAACCACGACGCCCAATTGCTCAATTCCGTCATCGGGTTCGGCGAAAAAATCACGCTCTACACCGAGACGCCTACCGAAGACGTCGACGAAATCAAACAGATCGTCGACAACATCGAAACCGACGCGTCCGGCATGGAACGCGTCTTCACCGCCGTCAAAAGCGCCGCCGAACAGTACAAGTCGCTGCGCGTCAGCCGCGGTGGCAACGAACCGCAGCGGAACGTGCTGTTGATCGTCGTCACCGACGAACGTGGTGATGACGAACAGCAGGTCGAAGACACGATCGAGATTTGCCGCAAATACGGTATGCCGGTTCACATCATCGGCGTCCCGGCTCCCTTTGGACGCCGCGAAACACTGGTCAAGTACATCGATCCCGATCCCAAGTACGACCAATCTCCCCAATGGGCATCGGTCGACCAAGGCCCCGAGTCGTTTTTGCCCGAGCGAGTCCAATTGCCGTTTACCGCCAACTTCGAAGACGAGCCGACGATCGACAGCGGCTTCGGCCCCTACGCGCTAACGCGTCTGAGTTATGAAACCGGTGGGATCTACTTCAACGTCCACCCCAACCGCAACGTTTCTCGCCGAGTCAACAAGCGTGACGTGGCCGCGTACGCGTCGGACATGGAGTACTTCTTTGACCCGGCCGCGATGTCTCGCTATCGTCCCGACTATTTGTCGCCGCGCGATTACGTCGCCAAAGTCAAATCGAGCCCGTTGCGCACCGCCCTGGTCACTGCGGCCCAACTCAAACCGGTCAGCGGGATCAGCCGCCCAAGGCTTCGTTTCATCGGAACCGACCAAGCCCGACTGTCCGGCGACCTGACCCGCGCGCAGCAAGACGCAGCCCGACTCGAGCAGCCACTGGCACGGATGGCGATGACGCTGGAACCGGGCATGAAGGACCGCGAGTCAGAAGAGAGCCCGCGTTGGCGCGCCGGGTTCGACCTCGCCATGGGACGCGTCCTGGCGCAGAAAGTCCGCACCGAAACGTACAATGCCATGTTGGCCAAAGCGAAATTGGGCATGTCGTTCGAAAAAGAAAAGAACAACACCTGGATTCTGGAGCCGAGCGACGAAGTGACCGTCGGCAGCAAATGGAAACGCGAAGCCGAAACGGCCAAAATGCTGCTCGAGACCGTCGTCAAGGAGCACCCCGGAACACCGTGGGAATTGCTCGCCAAGAAAGAACTGGAAGTGCCGATCGGATGGACATGGACCGAAGACTTTACCGATCTGTCGCCGCCGCCACGACGCAACCCGGGCAACAACAACAATCCCCCGCGGCCGGCCAGCGACGACCAAAAACGGATGCTACAAAAAGCGCCCAAACGCCCCGTGCCGAAGCTGTAGTCAGAGCCGGACGTTACGGCAGTGCCCCAGCGGGACGCGTCAGCAACCGGCGCGCGATGCACCTCCCCCGCGAAAACTCTCTTTCGCCCCCGACATCGGATTTGTTACCTAGGGACGAGTTGACGATCTATCGACTCGATAATCCAGGGAAACCAACCGATGATGCGTCCCTCCCGACGTTCGTTTGCCGCGTTTTGCACCGCCGCCGTTGTCACCGGGCTGTCCGCCGCCCCAGCCCAGGCCGCTCCACCGAGCTTGTTGCGGCTGTTCGGAAAATCAAAACCGATCGACGAAGCGGACTCGTTCGTGCTGACCGAAGAGGATGGACCCTGGCTGCTGCTCGCGACGACCTTTGTGGGAGAAGATGCCAAAGACCGTGCCCAACGAACCGCCGTCGAAATCCGTAGCGAACTTCGACTGCCCGCGTTCATCTACAAAGAAGAATTCAATTTCACCGGCACCGCCGGCGAAGACAATGCGACCGGCAGACGGGCCCGCTATGCCAACCCCCACCAATACCAGGCGTATGCCGTGCTGGTCGGCGAGTACGACTCGGTCAATCACGAAAGCATCGATAAGGACCTGGAACGTCTCAAATCGGCGGACCTCGATGTGTTTCGCGATCCCGATGACGTCGCCGCCGAATACAACACCGAATCCCCGGCGTCGATGATCAAGGCGTTTGGCGAGCAATTGTTCAAATCGCGTAAAGGCCGCGGTCGCAATCCAATGGCCGCCGCCTTCGTCACCCGAAATCCGCTGCTACCCGAAGGATTCTTTCAACAACCCGAAGTCGATTCATTCGTCAAACAACTCAACGAAGGCACCGACCACAACCTGTTGGAAGCCGATGGCAAGTTCACCGTCGTGGTCCGAACCTTCAACGCCTGCGGCACGATTCTTGGCGCGAAGAACCAGGATAAATTTAAACCGAGTGAAGAGCGGATGGCCAAATTCGCCCGCCAGGCGGACAAGATGGTCAAAGAACTGCGCAAGCAGGGCGAGGAAGCCTACCAGTACCATGACCGCGATCGCTCCGTCGTCACCATCGGCAGCTTTGAATCACTCGGTCGTGAATTGCCCGGCGGTGGATTTCAGTATGAGCCGGAAATTCGTCGGCTGATGCAACAATACAGTGCCCTCAACGCGACTCACGCCAAACGTGTTCCCGGTCGCCAAGGCGTCGCAGCGAACCATGCCGCGATGATCCCGTTTGACGTCCAGCCGACACCGATCGCCATTCCCAAAGCCAGCAAACGCAGCCTGTACAGCGCTCTGCGGTAACTGCTGCGACGACGATCACGTTCGCGATACCTCGCCGGCGGCATCAAACGGCGAGTGGCGAATCGCCCGGAAAGCGCCCTGGCCTCGATCTGAATGCTACCCGCTTCCCCCCTCCCCAGAAACTCACCGGCTCGCTCCCGGCCCACCATGGGAGTGTGAGTTTTCATCCTCTAACGACTGTCGTAGCTACGCTCGCCAGAGCGTGGTAACTCCGCCGTCTGGCGACGGCAGCTACACAACCGACGACGCTCCAGTCGCAACAATTTTTCCGGTTATGCGGAATGCTTCAAGAATCCGGTGCGAAGATGCCGACATTCATACCAAGAGCGGTCTGCTTTGCCAGAAATCCGCCCCCGATCACATGGGGGCGTTGGCTTGACGACCGACTCCGGCATCCCTATGCTTCGGCCTTTAAGTTGAAAGCTTGCAAAGGGTTACATCATTCGCCCTCAAGCGTATTTTGGGTCGGCGGAGAGCCAGCAGGAGTCGGGAGTGACCAAGAAAGACATCGTCCGAACGATTTCTGACGAAGTAGGCCTAACGCAACAACAGACGAAGAAGATCGTCCAAAAGACCTTCGATTCGATTATCGAGACGCTTGTCCGCGAGGGTCGAATCGAGCTGAGGAATTTTGGCGTCTTCGAAGTCAAGCCGAGGGCTGCACGCCGTGCGCGCAATCCCCGGACAGGCGACGAGGTGATCGTACCGGAAAAGTACGTCGTTACCTTCAAGCCTGGGAAGTACATGGAGGTCAGGGTTCAGGACGCAGAACTCGACGTTCACCATGACGAGCTGTCAGGTGACGTTGACGAAGCGAACACCGGTGCCCAGGTTTCCCCAACCGATACCACGCCGTCCAACAAGATTTCCGGTCGCTGGGACGAAGATTAATCGATCGTCACAGGGGTCGTGGACCAACTGAAAACGTTCACGGAGGAACGTCCTATGCGTCGCTTGTTCCAACTCACCATGCTGGCCGTCTGCGTCAGCAGCTCCGTCGGATGCTTTCTTCCGATCTATTCGCCGCGTCCCGAACGCCGCGTCCAGCAATTGCTCTACACCTCCGAAGACATGCGGTCGGTGATCGACGAGTGGGAACGATTCTGGTTCCTTGATTCGCCCAGTCACCTGACACCGATTCGGACTCACGGCGGCATCATGTAAGCTGCGAACAAGTACCCGATAGGCGACGCTGCGAAGCACTCTTAGCGGCAGGGCGCGAGCCCTCCGGTGTTCGGGTAACGCGATGAGGAAGCGGAGGCCTTGCGTCCTGCCGCTAACACGTCGTCAAACGCAGCCGTTGCAGCAAAAAACGCCAAGAGGCTCAATGCCCCTTGGCGTCATCGACGTACCCATGGTGTCAAACCGAAGCATGCCTAAGCACGCTCACGTTACCGGATGATGTTGGTCAGCTCTTCCAACATTTCGTCCGAGACCGTGATCGTCCGTGCGTTGGCCGAGAAACCGCGTTGGGCGACAATCAACTGGGTGAACTCTTGGGCGATGTCCACATTGGAACGCTCAAGCTGACCTCCCATGATTTGCCCTCGGTTACCCGACATCCCGCTTCCCAGCGAAGCTTCTCCGCTGCTCATCGACTGCTTAAAGTAGTTGCTGCCCACGGCGTCGAGTGCATTGGGATTGCTGAACGTGGCGATGGCGAGTTGGGCAAGCGGAATCGCCCGGCCGTTGGAAGCCAAACCGGTCAGCTCACCGGTCGTGGAAACCGCGACGGAAGTCAGCGATCCCGGCGGGATACCGTCTTGCATCTGAGTGATCGAAAAATCCGTCGCAAGATGGCTCAGTCCGGAGAAATCCAACGCGATTTCTTGTGGTGCGGTGATTCCATCAAATTGGATTTCGATGTTCGCGTCGCCCACCCCGGTCAGCCCAGCCAAGCCATAGCTGCCGTCTTCGTTGAACGTCAGATTCATGACGGAGTTGTCGATCAACACACCCGATTCGGCTCGAATGTCTGCCGTCACCGACCACGAGTTGGCTGACTCCTTGAGGAAGTCAAAGTTGATCCGATGGCTTTCGCCTCGCACGTCAAACACCTCCATGGACAACTCGAACGTGTCACCGTTGCTGCCCTGGGTGCTGAGGAACATTGAGTTGGCCGAGAAGCTCGATCCGCCCACGTTGCCCGACGCATCGCGAAGCAACAGACTGAGGTAGCCTTCGCCGGTCGTGTCCGAAGTGACCGAAAGCGTACCGTCGGCGGCCAGAGCAGCCGTGGCGCCGGTCAACGCACCGTTGAGCGTGTCGACCAGATCTTGAAGCGTTGCCGTTTCCGCGTTCAAGTTCGCGGAAAAGGGGGTGCCATCGGGATTCGTCCCGGAAATTTCGATCACATCCCCGGCGACGTAGTCCGTGGTGTTGATCGTCAAATCATTCAGCAACGTGGTCCCATCGGCGACACCAGAAGACGTGGAGAATCCGGTAAAGGACTGCAGCACTTCGGCCACCGGCGGCGAAGAACTCGACGGCAGGTTGCCGGTGAAGTTCACCATGCTGCTCGCTTCGCCGGCGATCGGCGCCCCGATCGGGACGTTGATGTAGCTTTCGCCGACATCCTGAAATGCGACTCCGCCGTCGGCCCCTTCGCCGACGTCCCCCATACGCTGCACCAGAAATCCGGTCGCCGGGTCGACCAGGCGACCGTTCGAATCCAGCGAGAAGGCACCGGCGCGCGAATAAACGTTCTCGTTCGATTGCCCCGCCAACGTAAAGAAGCCCTCACCCTGAATCGCAAAGTCGAAGATCTGCGAGGTCGATTCCAGTGTTCCCTGAGTAAAGCTTCGGGTGATTTGTGCCGTCTGCACCCCCGTTCCGATCGCTTGCGGATTGATTCCCCCGCTATCTTCGGTGGCCGCCGACGCTCCCCGAGCGACGTTGTACATCAAGTCGCTGAACACGGCCGATTGGGATTTGAACCCCACCGTGTTCATGTTGGCCAGGTTATTGGCGACGACATCAAGTTTTTGTTGATGAGTGCGAAGTCCGGTGATGCCGGTCATCAAAGATCTAGACATAGGTTGCCCCTAAAGATGGTAGATGTTTGGTTGGAAATGGAATGAAAAAGAAAAAAGGGAGAGAGCATGGCGGGAGGTTTGCCCACCCGGTTGCGTTGCCGCCCTACTTGTTAGGCGGCCTCGGCCACACGTGCGATTTGATCCAAGGAAACGGTTTGACCATCGACGAGCACCTGAATGGAGCCATCGATGTTGAAGACGTCAGTCGCGACACCGGATTTGATCGAGCCCGATGCTTCATCGAGGTAGTCGACGGACTTACCGATCAAGTTGACACCCTGTGTCAATTCCTGCAGTTGCATGTATTGGTTGAATGATGCATTGAGGTTTTCGATCCCTTCAAGGATGGAAAACTGCGTCAAGTCATTGATCAAACCTTCCTGGTCAACAGGGTCCACCGGATCCTGGTGCTGAAGCTGGACGGTCAACAACTGAAAGTAGTCGATTGAAGCCGATTGCGAGGTGATTCCTTCCATCTGTCTCTCCTTATGCCACGATGTTGACGCCGCCGCCGGAAACCGATGCTCGGCTCACCTGCGACTGCGTTGTTTCTGGTTTTGATTGGTAGCGATGTTCGGCAGGCGGTTGGCGGCCGTCCGATTCTGTCGACGATTGATCTTGGTATGAAATGTTGACGTCGGATGTTTCGAATCCAAGGTCGGCGAGGGCCTCCATCAACTGGTCGCGGTGGCTGGTCAATAACTCGCTGGTGACGAATTCGGTTGCGATGATCTGTGTTTCGATCGCTTGATCGGACTGCGTCACCTGAATCTTCAATGTTCCCAGTTCGGCTGGATGAATTTCGACGCGGACGGTCTGACCCTCAAGCTGCAGACTCGATCGCATCGCATCGTTGATCACTTCAGCCGTCTTCTTGACGGCTTCCGGTGATGCCGGTGACTGCGAAATGAATTCCTCCAACGAGAGCGTCTCCAGGATCTCCTGGTCGACACTCATTTCGGCCGCCGTATCGAACGGAGAATCGATCGGCACGACCGAGGGCTGTTCGCTCATGTCCGGGACCACATCGATCGGTTCACCCGAAACCATCGCGTTAAACGAATCCTCGCGAGACGACGGTTGCCCACCGAGTTCGGTTTGGTTTCCCATATCGATCGACACGGACTCAGGCACTTCTGCATCGACAGCCAGGTCGCCTGACAACTGCACGTCCCGCGACTCCGACTCGTCGGCCGACTCTTTCGATACCGGTTGGATCGCTCCCATCGCGGAAGCATGTTCATGGGCGGTCTCACCGGCGGAGTCGGATGCCAACCCCGATGCGATTTGTGGTTGAGCATTTTGCTCGGCGAGATCATCGGTGATCGCGTGGTCGCCGGTATCGACATCGTTCGCCCGCTCTCGCTCGCTCGACGTGACTTCGTTGTCGACATGATCTGCCATACGCGAACTTGAGGCAGCGGCTTTGTTTGACTCGGCAATCTGCTGCGATGACGTAACTCCGGCGACTGCCCCGTTGGATTCGTTCAGCCCCGCCGCTCCATCAACTGAATTGCCTCCGACAACGGCTTGCCCCTGCAGACTCTCGGCAGTCCCGTCGATCGCCGCTGCATCATCAGCGCGCCTCGCTGACTCCGGACGTTCGTCTTGGTGCAACCCACTTGCTGCGTCCACCGTTGCATCACCAGCCAGGTCAATCTGTGACGGCACAGCTCCAGCTCGGGAGTTCGCACCATCATTCTTCGTTGACGCGAATCCGTCGGGCGCAGAATGCTCGGTACGCTCGTGTTGGTTCGCGTTGCCGCGGTCGTCCAGCGATGTACGCGTTCCCGCATTCAGGGCTTCCGCCGCCTGAACTTCCGCCTGAACTTCCGCCTGAACTTCCGCCTGAACTTCCGCCTGAACTTCCGCCTGAACGACCGCGTCAGACACAGTCGCTTCGCTCCAGCCGTCTGACGAAAGCTCGGCATCGGAAGCATCGGCCTCGCTCATCGGTTCGGTGCCGTCGACCAGCAATCCATCTGAATCAAGTTTGGCTTCCCCTTCGCCGCCAGCTTCCGTCATGCCGGCTTCCATCGCAGTGTCGATATCTGCTGACGAGACGGCATCGATGTCGACCTGCGTCGCACTGTTACGGGGGACCGACGACAATCCATCGGCCTGCGGCAACGGCTGCGACAACAACGGATCGACCGAGATCGCCATCGCATCACGTTGCGAGCTGACGTCGCTCACAGCGTCCGCGGAATCCTGCGACATCGAACCGATCACCAAGCTGGCCGATGCCCAATCGGTGTCCTGCAGCTCTGGCGTCTCCCCATCGCCGCCAGTGGCCTGAGCGACAACAAGTTCAGTGGCGGACGCCGCAGCATTGGCTGTTGCCACCGCAGACGCGTCAACTTGTGCGTCCGGATCATCGTTGGCCAAGAGCTTCTTCACAACGGACTCGAACGACTCAGCCGCCCCGGCTGCATCTGCCGACTTGCCCTTCGATTGAGAAGACGACACCTTATCGGAACAAGACGTCGTGCAAGGGAAATCGAAAAAGAGGTTTGCCATTTTTTCCTCGAAGTGAGTTTCAGTCCGCAGACACGTCGGCGGATACACTTGGCAAACGCTGTGCCAAACTCATCAGAGGCTCAAAATAGCTTGCTTATCGGCGGGTCATTTACGCAGAATGATCAACCGTCATTTCTGAAATTTCCTCAAGTCATCAACACGGCAAATCCTGCATCGTCGGAGGCAATTGTTTCCTCAGTGCTCCGTCAGCTATCAGATTTAGGGTGCCGCGGAAAAGGGGTCAGGTACCAAAACTGCGAAGCACCCGATGGGCCCTTTGGTTTTTGGTACCTGACCCCTTTTCCGCTCGACAAACGCAACCGCAACTTCAAATCTTAACAGAGCACTCAGGCTGCCTTGCGACCGTCGCCCGGGCTCTCTCGGTATCGCTTGATTTTGTTGGTCAGCGTCCGCGGCGAAACTCCCAATTTTTCCGCAACCAAACGCCGATTGCCGAAGCGGTCGATCGCGGCGGTAATGATCTGCCGTTCGACCTCTTCCAAATGCGTGTGCAGCCATCGCTCTGGCAGCGGTTCTTGTTGACCCTCGCCTGCGGAAGCACGCTCTGGCACGCTGGGCTGAACATTACGGCTCGCCCGCCGGTCCTCAGAGTCAGCCGTCTCGGGCAGCCCCAGATGCTCAACGCCGATTCTTGGACCGTCCGACAACACGCAAGCCCGATGAATCACATTGCGTAGCTCGCGAACATTCCCGGGCCAATCATGACGGGCCAGCGCCTTCATCGCCGGAGCGTCCAGACCTTCGATTTCGACTTCGCCCTCGTGTCTAAATTGTCCGACGAAATGCATCGCCAACGGCGGAATGTCACCAATTCTCTCACGCAGTGGCGGGATCACAATTTCAATCACGTTGATTCGATGAAACAGATCCAACCGAAAATGACCGTCGTCGATCTCGCGCTGGAGGTCGCGGTTGGATGCCGCGATGATTCGCACATCGTGGTCAATCGGCGTGCTGTTGCCGACGCGCTCGAATCGCTTCGACTCCAAAACACGCAGCAATTTCGCCTGAGACGCGATCGGGATTTCGCTGACTTCATCGAGCATCAGCGTGCCGTCATTGGCCAACTCGAACCGTCCTTGCCGTGCGGCGACGGCGCCGGAGAACGCGCCCTTCTCATGCCCAAACAGTTCGCTTTCGAGCAGATTCTCTGGAAGTGCGGCGCAGTTGACCGTCACCATAGCCTTGGACGACCTGGGGCTGGATTGATGAATCAGTTCGGCAAACAGCTCCTTGCCGGTACCGCTTTCACCGGTCAGCAACACCGGGGCACTCGAACGCCCCGCTCGCTGAGCAAATTTAATCAGCTGTTTGATTTTTGGTGATTGAGTGATAATATCCTAAAGACGCCTGGAAGCGAGTCCCGAAGGTCGCGTCAGGCGTGATTGTTCCCCCGATAGGCGTTTTGCATTTGCACCGCGCGAACACTTCCTTGAATTCTTGGAAACAGGCGTCGCAGTGAATCGACCGACGCTTTTTCCAGCCCGGCCAACTTCGGCATCAACGATTTCACCACGTCGATGGTCTCGTCCGTCAAGACCTTGATCTGCCCGCTGGCCTGCGCGTGTTCGTCTTGATAACGCTGGCGGAGCGGTCGCAGCAGATCCTCGGTCTGCTTGATTTGCTTCATCTGCTCATTGATCGCCTCGACACCACGTCCGGGCTCGCGTTCAATCGCATCGACGATCTCGCTGAGAGACTGGTACTGCTGCTTGAGCTTGATGGTGTAGTCGATCAGCGTCTGTTCTTCATGGGCTAACATAGGTTTCTGACCTTTCCAAAAGGGCATCGAAGTCTGTTGACACGCGATTAAATTTCACCTGTGTTCCGTCCGCAGCCTCCGCGTACTTGAGCCACCACTTGGCTGCCTTGACGGGATAGTCCGTCGATTCTTCGTTGGCGATCTCACGCAGCGTTCCCTGCGCTTTTTCAAACTGACCAAGCTTGCGCTGGCACAGTGCGATCAGCAGATCCAGCCAGGTGCGGTCGGACTGGGAAAGCCCGTCCACCGATACGGAGCGAAACGCCTTGAGCGCCGATTCATAGTTTCCGGTACGGTAGAGGCTTTCGCCGAGCGCCATGGCATTGACCGGATTGGGCAGAATCCGCTCGGCGGGCCTGTCGGATTCGGGCACAGGTTCCTCAGCGGCATCGTTCTCCGGAGGTGAATTGTTCAAGCTGTCATCGATCGACGACATCGCCGAGCCGGCGATGTCCGCCGCCCCGGGACGACGAACCGGATCCCCTTGAATCACGTCGCCGTCGGGCACGGACAGCGTGGGCACTGCGGTACCCCCTGGAATCCCGGACGGTTGCTCTGTCGGCGTGGCCATCATTCGGTCACGGCGAAGCCGCTGCAAGATCCGGATGCGTTCGCGAATCTCTGACAGACTCCGGGTTGACGGACCAGCCGACGTCCCGGCCGCCAAGTCATCGGCCGCCAAGTCACCATCGACAGTGCCGCCACCCGGAACCCAAGCACCTGGCCGTGCCGACTGAGACGCTGGCAGGGCCTCTGGCTCGTCCGCGGACTGGCGTTCCAGCCGTGCCTCCTGCGTGGTCTTGATCAAGGCGTCGAGACGGTCCTGGACGTCTTGGTTACTCGCAGAATTTCCGGTCATCATCGAACGCAACGACGGCGCGTTTTCTTCGGTCGCCTGGCCACACACCGACCCCGCCAGACCCAACATCGCCATCAACGGAAACACCAACCGACGTTTACCGAATACTTTTGCAATCAACGTAACGCAGCCTCTTGAGGGTTGTGTTCGAGTTTTCATGGCGACACCGCCGTTTCAACGCCAGCCTCTGACGCCGCCCCTTCCGACTTGGGCAACAGCCCCGCAAAGCACAAGGCCGCGGCATAGTGATCCCCCGATCGCTGCAGCGTCTGACCGAGCTTTTCCAGCGCACTGGACTGAATCTCCTGATCGATGCCCATGCTCAACAAACGCCGACAGATCGCTTCACTTTGCTCCAGGTTCCCTAAATCCAACTGAACCGACGCGTGCAGGTACAACACCCTGGGCAATAGTGTTGCAGAAACAGTCCCGAACGATTCAATCGTCTCGTTCGCTTTGTCCAATGACTGCGAGGCATAGTACATCTCTGCCAGTTGCAACCGAATCCGCTCGTTCCAATAACCGGCCGGCGCGATCTCCAATGCCTCGCTCAATCGATCGATGGCATTGGACCGCAAACCGACCGCCGAATAGGCTTTGGAAACGATCAGTGCATCGGCATAGGACACGACGTCGTCGGGCTGCAGCGCCGCCAGGGCCAACACCACGCGTTGCCCTTCATCTTGCAACCCGAGCGTTGGCCCGACATGCTGAAACCTCGCGAACGACGAAAACACACTCGCCAATCGCTCCAATGCCTCTCCGCTCAAGCTAGGCGACGCTTCAAACAGCACGGCATTCGCAGAATACGGATCTCCCGTCAACAAATACGCTTTTGCAAGTGTCATCGCGGCGTGCGCGAACACCGCCGGGTCGTCGGCCCGCCGCAATCCACGCGAGGCGGCCGTGATCGACTTCTCCAACTGCCCAAACTCCAACTCCAAGTCCGCAATCATTGAATAGACCTGAGCTTGAAGCTCCGCCGACAAGGTCTGATCGAGCGCCATGTAACTCGAATGCAATGCGTTGAGCTTTTCGCCGCGGACAAGCGAGAGCGATGCCTCGTTGAAATACAGCTTGGCACTGAGCTCATCAGCCGGACCGACATCCCGGGCAGAGCGGTACTTTTCCACCGCTACATCCCAGCCGCCGGACAGACGAGCATTGTTGCCTTCGTTCATGATCGCCGCGGCGGTGCGTTCGACACCGCTGGCATGCCCCAGCCCTTCCTCTTTGTTAAGGCTCAACTGAACCTGCCGCAAGATTCGCTGCGCACGGGCCAGGTCGAAGGAAGCGAGATCCTTGGACGTCAACTCATCACGTGCCATGATCGTCAACACGCCTTCGGACTGACTCCAGGCCAACGCCATCGGCTCCAGCACGTGATCCAACAACATCGAGACGGGCATCACGGGCGAATCGACATCCGCCAGACGCCCAACCAACGACGACTTGGCCTGCTCGGTCACAATGACCTGCAACCCGGACAGCCGCTGCAACTCTGAAATCAGCTCCAACACCGAGATGCCTTGCAAGTGAGCCTGCACCAGCATCAGCGAAACGCCACCATCATAGTCCTGCAGCAACTTCAGCCCTGAGGCAGGATTCGCCGGCGGGTCGGTCGGCGACTTGAAATCAGCTAGCTCAAGAATCGGCTCCACCATCACTGGGGACCAATGGTACTCCATCGGCTCTTTTCGCAGTGCCTCGACAACGACCTCACTGGCCAGCAGTCGCCGCTGCAGGCTGTCGGCCAGTTGCTGATGAATGGACTCCCGAATGATCACCGGGTAGCCCTCATGCGAATAGACCAAGAACAACTCACCCAACAGCGAGATCGCTTCACCCAACTGACCTTCACGCTCCCAGAGCCGAGCCAACCCCAACAGACTGACCAGCTGCTGAGCCGAGCCCTTCTTCGCCACACGAATGGCACTGTGGTAATGCTTCTCGGCTTGCTGATGCAATCCCGCCAACTCGGACGCCAAACCCAATCGAATCAGAACGGCACAGTCGACCGGCAGATTGGCTTGCTGCCACAGCTTGCTGTAGTGTTTGACGGCACCGATCGAATTCCCGCCGAGCAACAGGCGATCACCCAGCTCGAGCACACCGAAGTCGATCGGCTGGCTGCGTTTAGACGCCGGACCGGCGTCATTCCAGATCCCCGAGACCGCGCTGGGATCGGCCAGCACCGGCTGAGGGTTCTCCCCCAACGCGGGCTCCACCGCTGCCGATCCTTCGTCCCCAGCCGACTCGGCCCCCGAGTCGTCGCCGGGCTCGGCGACAACCTCTACGGCCGGGGTCGGCTCAGCGGCAACCGGCGACTCAACGTCCACCTCCGGCTCCGAGGGCCAATTGTAGACCAGCCCGCCGACCGCACCGATCGCCAGAAACACTGAAATCCACAAGACTTCCGCTCGAAACACCGTGTTGCATCCTGCATGAGACGTCGCCCGCATCAACCAGATGGGGCTTGGAAAGGCGATGGATTTGGCGCATTCCGGACATGCGCTATTGTCCCTTCATTCGCTACGACTGTATCGACTAAAAAAGCTTTGCGGCTTGAAGAATTTATACGCAAGTTCGCCACCGGCCTCTCGACAACCCATTTCAGTCACCCATTGCGGAGAGAGAAACATGAGAATCAACCCAATTGGAAATTCGCAGCCCGCTCAATACAAGCGGCTCGATTCCCAGTCGACGGCCCAGCAGAGTGAGACGTCATCGCCGACCCAGGCTTCGGCGGCTCAATCTGCGGCGGCGTCAACCCCGATTCAACTCGATTCGATCCGCGATTTATCACAGGTCCTCACGCAGTCAGCTGATGTGCGAGAGTCCGTGGTGGAAGCAGTCAAACTGAAAATACAAAGCGGCGAGTACCTGACCAAAGAGGCTGCGGTCGAAACGGCCAGGTCGATTCTCGATTTGTAATCTTGCGGGGGGTCCTCCTTCACACGCAAGAGCCACGGATGCACTCATTGTCACGGACGTTTCTTTGAATCCCTAATCCAGAGTTAGCAAGAGAAATGAGCTTAACAATAACCAACAACGTCGGCGCTCTGAATGCCCGCAACAATTTGAACCGATCTTCGAACGCGTTGAACAAGTCGATCGAACGACTGTCGACGGGTTTCAAAGTCAACCGGGGTGCAGACGGTCCTGCTGCTCTCGTGATTTCGGAGAAACAACGCGCTCAAATCGCCGGACTTCGAACCGCCATCGACAACACCGAAAAGGCTGTGGCCGTCGTCCAAACCGCTGAAGGCGCTCTGAACGAGATCAACAGCATCCTGATCAAGGTCCGTTCGCTGGCACTCGATTCGGCAAACTCGGGCGTCAACGACGCCGACGCCTTTGCCGCCAATCAAGCGGAAATCGACAACGCGTTGGACACGATCAACCGGATCGCTGCCAACACCCAGTTCGGCGAAAAGACCCTGCTCAACGGAACCGCCGGTGTCACCGGTACCACTTCCGACGCCGATGTCACGTTCCTCAAAGGTGGCAGCAACACCAGCGACGGAACCTACGCCGTCGCCATCACCACGCAAGGTGAACGAGCCAACATCACCGCCGGGACCTCGCAAACCGGCAACCTGGCCGCCGACGAAGTCCTCTCGGTCAACGGCGTCAGCATCACCCTGAACTCGGGCCTGAGCCGGGCCGGCGTGGTCGCTCGAATCAACGAATTCACCGACCAAACCGGCGTCGTCGCCGAAGACGTCTCCGGCGGAACCCGCCTGCGATCGATCGAATTCGGCTCCGAAGCAGAAATCGAAGTCGTTTCCGACACCGCTGCCGCAGCAACTTCGTCCGGTTTCGGTACGACCCTCGATACCGACCAAGGTGCCAACATCGCCGGTACCATCGACGGCGTTGCCGCTTCCGGTAAGGGCAACACCCTGACCAGCGTCTCCGGTTCGTCCAAAGGCACGGTCGTCCGCATCGGCGAATTGTCCACCGACGCCGTTCTGACCGAAACCGGTGCCCAAGGTAACGTTTCGATCCAGAACAACGCCCTGGTCTTCCAAATCGGTGCCAACCAAAACCAGACGGCTCAAATCTCGATCCAATCGGTCAACGCCGACGCCATGGGCGTTGCCGTGACCGGATCGAAGTTCAACAGCCTGAACGAAATCGACGTCACCTCCTTCGACAACGCTCAAGACGCGTTGAAGGTGATCGACGCATCGATCGACGAGCTGTCGAACATGCGAGGCGAACTGGGTGCGTTCCAATCGAACACGCTCGAATCGATCGCCAACAACATGCGATCGACGCTGGAAAACACCGTGAACGCCGAATCGGTCATTCGTGACACGGACTTCGCCGAAGAAATCTCCAAATTCACCAACAACCAAATCTTGGTGCAAGCAGGTACTTCGGTGCTCTCCAGTGCGAACCAAACGTCGCAATCGGTTCTGTCGCTGCTTCAGTAAGACCGACCAGACTGAGACTCACCGCCGAGCTTGGAAATCCACCCCTTCCACTCTCGGCGGCCCGCGTCAGCGTACTCTCCGCGCTCCCGCCGCCTGATCAAATCGGCGGCGCGACCGCGGCGGGTACGCTGATCTTTTTTTACGGAAGTGAAACCTTAGCCGTCCTTCCGATTAGGCGTGAAGGTTTACCGTCGGTTCAAAGTTTTGCGTGAACATCACAATGCATACGATCTAGGTTTCCGATGGAGCAATCTGGGGTGAGACCAGAACGGACTCGCGACGTGATCAACTTGGATGACTGAAACCCGTCAGGGTGCTGCGCTCTTGGGCTGCCATTGCTCGGTGGGACCCGCAGCGTAAGAGCCCGCTTCCTGACGCTCGAACTGCCCACGCGGCAACACTTCGCCTTGAGTTAATTGACGATGTTCAACATTGACGGGATCGTTTCTGGATTTGACACCAGCGGCATCATCGATAGCCTGCTCGGATTCCAGCAACAGCAAATCGATACGTTCAACTCGCGGAAGGCCGAGGTCGCCACCAAGCAGACCTCGTTCAAAGGCATCGAGGCTCAACTTGTCACGCTTCAGTCCTCATTGAGTCGCCTCAACCGGGCCACGAACTCGGTCTTTGACGCGCGAGTTGCCTCCAGCACCAACGACGACGTCGTGACCGCGACGGCCGGCAGCGGTGCGATCGCCTCCAATTACCAAATCAGCGTCGAGCAACTCGCCACCGCCCACCAGATCGCCTCGCAAGGCTTCTCGTCCACCACCGATCAAATTGCCAGCGGCGATATCACGTTCAAAGTCGGCGACCGAGCCGAACAGACGATCAATATCAACGCCAGCAACAATACCCTCAAAGGCTTCGTCAACACGATCAATGAACAAGTCGAAGACATCAATGCGAGCATCGTGTTCGACCAAGCTGCCGGTTCCCATCGCATCCTGCTGTCTTCAAAACGCACCGGCGCGGCGAATACCATCACCGTCTCCAGCGCGCAAGATCCGCTGAGCGGTGTGCTGCCCGATTTTTCAGGCCCCGCCGTTCAACCGCCGCTCAACGCGATCGTCAAACTCGGCTCAGGAATCGGGGCCATCTCGGCCGAATACGACTCCAATACCGTCGATGGCCTGATCGAAAACGTCGCCCTGGAACTCAACAAAGCCGATCCGGGCGGTGTGATCAATATCAACATCGAAGCCGATACTGAATCCGCCAAGGAAGCAGTGCAAGGATTCGTCGATAACTTCAACACCATCGTCGAATTCATCGATACACAATCGCGGTACAACCCCGATACCGAAGTCGGCAATCCACTGCTGGGCGATCGCTCGGCCAGCACGATCAAGAACAAGCTGCTGACTATCGTTTCCGAAACAGTGCCCGATTCCGCCGTCGCGCGGCTCAGTGAAATCGGCGTCGACCTGGACTTGCAGGGCAAACTGGCCATCGATTCACAGAAACTGGACAAGGCCCTCAAAGGCGAACTGGAAGGTATCGATGTCAAAGACATCCGAAACCTGTTCGGCCTCAATGGCGTCTCCACCAGCTCCGGTGTCCGATTCCTCGGCGGTACCGGACGAACCGAGCCGTCCCAAACACCCTACGAAGTCGACATCACACAAGCCGCCGAGCAGGCATTGGTCACCGCCACCAACGCCGCCGCCGCAAGCATTGTTGTCGATGGAACCAACAACAGCTTCGAGATCACCGTCGACAGTATCGTCAGCGAAACTCTGACACTCAACCCCGGAACCTACTCCACCAGTGAATTGGCCGCTCACCTCGAATCGGTCATCAACAGCTCCTCCACTCTTGGCGTCCACCAAGTCGAAGTCAGTGTCGGTAGTGACAACCGACTGAGTATCACGACCGAGGCTTACGGTTCCGCAGCCAACATTTCCAGCCTGAACGGCACCGCGGGGGCCATTCTCGGATTCAAAGGCACCGAAAACGATGCCGGCCAAAACGTGGCCGGTCGATTCCTGGTCAACGGCGTCGAAGAAATCGCTAAAGGAACCGGACGAATCCTCACCGGCGATCCGGACAACGAAAACACAGCCGACTTGCGGGTCGAAGTCACCCTCACGGCCGCCCAGATCAACTCCGGTAGCGAGGCCGAACTCACGGTGACGCAAGGCATCACCGGGCGACTCAACGATTACATCCGCAGCGTCTTAGATGCCGAAACCGGACTGCTCAAGACAGTCAACGAAACCTTCGAATCCAAAATCGCATCGATCGACAAGTCCATCGAACAGGTCGAAAAACTGACCGAATCCAAACGTGAATACCTAATCGCAGAATTCACGGCGCTGGAAAGCATCATCAACGAACTGCAGACCACCGGGAACTTCATTTCAACCCAATTAACGTCGCTGGGTAACTTCAGCAACAACAAAAAGTAACACTCCATACGGCAACTTCACACGGCATTTGTGCACAGGGGATAGTGAATGAATCTGCTCAAGACTTACCAACGAACGAGTATCAAGCGTGGTTGGACACGCGTCGACTTATTGCTGATGCTTTACGATCGTGCGATCGGCGAAATCGAATCCTGCGAAATTGCCGCCGAAGCGGGCGACCAAGCACTGTATTGCAAGCACGAGTTGGCGCTGCGAAAAACCATCATGACGATTCACGCGGGACTCAAACCCGACGAAGACGAGGTCGCCTTCAACATCGCACGCTTGCTGCATTTCGTCATGGTCCAGTTTGACAACAAAGACTATGCGACCGGCAAGAGGCTCCTCGGCCAGATTCGAGACGGCTTTGCCCAAGTCGCCGACCAAGCCAACGAGATGGAACGTCAAGGCACCATCCCCGCCCTCCCCGAAACCGACACCTTCGAATCCATCGCCTAATCAGGGCCTAATCAGGGCCTGGCCTGCGTATCCCGGAGGGATCACAGCGAGTAGCCGGAGGTCAGCGCAGCGCAACCTCCGGGACACGCGATCCATCCTCCCCTCGACCCCGGCCGGGGTCGCAGCGAACTCGAGTGAGTCGAGCCGCGGGCGAGTTCAATCAAATGGAAGTGCCGTCAGGAAGCGCTGTCCGAAACGGCCGTAGTCTTGACCGTCGACATCTCCGTCACCGTCGCTGTCGAAAACGGAGTTGAATAACGGGTCATTCTCCGATTTCAAAAACGTCAACCCGAAACGGCCATCGTCTTGGCCGTCGACGTCGCGGTCGCCGTCGCTATCTCCATAGAGTGCAAAGAAACCGTCTATTTCTGCGACCCCAAATTCAAACGTTCCGCCCGAGAGTTGATCGCCATCTCCATCGAGGATGACGGTGCTGCGACGGCGACGGACTTTCGTGGGATCGATCGTCAAGTCATAGTTGCCGTCGACCAATGCATGATTCGCGCCACGCGTCATCGCTCCGCTGAACGCAAGGGTGGCGACCGTATTTCCTTGGACCGTCGCAACCGTCACGCTGTGATCGACGGTTCCACCACCGGTGCCACGCTTTCTGACTTGAAACGCACCCGGATCGATCTCAACGTAACCTTCGATTTCAACGTTGACCTCGGTCACGGTGGATCGTTGAGTGTCATCGGGTTCGTTCTTCAAAACGACTCCACCAACTTGGGCAACGTCGAACAATTGCAGCGTATAAAAAAACGCTTCGTCCGTTCGAATTCCCCATTCGGTCCCGAGAGGATGGTCCTGGTACGTCCTCGACGAAAAGTCTCCGCTAAAGCTCGGAGCGAAAAAGAGATCTGCAAAGGCTCCTACCTTGATTCCGCCGCGGAAGACGACATCTACGATCAAACCACCGCCGAACACGATCGGACTGGTGGAATGGAGGGTATCCAGCTGCCGTCCTGTAAACTTGGTCACCGGCCCCAATTTGATGGGATCATCCGCATCGAGGTACAGCTCATTGAATCGAAGCTCCAGATCACCATCAATCGTGATCTGTTCCATCTGATTGATGCGAACATCGTTGATCTCCTGCAAGCGAATCACCGACGGAATCCCACCCTGCTCGACTTCGAAGCGTCCGTTGCCCAGCGGCAGATTCTCTGTCCTGTAGACTGCGTTGGTGGCTCCCGTGCCGATGATTTCAACATTTTGGCGGCTTTGCGGTATCCCGTTCACCCATTGCCCTTCGATCAGAATCCCACCGGGAAGGGAAAAGAAGCCGTCACGGGAATCAACGACGACGCGACTGAGGTAGGTTCCATTGTCAAAGGTCCCCGTTTGAATCGACAATGAACGGGTCGAAGCCAAGGGAGTCGACGAGAAAATCTGTGGCGGAAGGGTATAGCTGACCACCTGTAGGTCGCTACCGCTGAGTTCCACATACACGTCGCTGGAGAGCGAATCAGGCAGAACGACCTCGACGTCCCCGCCGATCGCAACCTGGTAGTCCTCCACTTCACCGTCGGCGGCATAGCCGGTGGGGTCGGTGATGGTCTCCGATGCGAGTCGGACTCGGGCCATGCGCCGGCCCGGTTGGACGTCCGCGGGAACGTTGTAATTGAACGTTTGCAGACCAGGGATCACTTCGGCACCGGTACGAATTCTATCATCAGTTTCCCAAATCCCGTCGTCATCCCAGTCGATCCAGGCGGTGACTTTTCCGCTTGATGCGTTTTGCAGATCGATATTGAATCCGGCCATTTGCCCGGGTTCGATGTCGCCGAACAAAACGCCGTCCTCGTCGGCCCCGTCGCCGTCGGCGTTTGGCGAGGGTTGGCCATCGGTTTCGACATCGCGAGTCGCTCCCAGTCGGGGTCCCGTCGCCGCGTGGTAGGCGCCGCGGTCAGCGAGCAAGGTCGGATAAGGCGCCGGGGCATCTCCGAAATCGGGTGAGTTGAGGTTCCGATGCCAAACGAAGCCGTCGTCCCCCGCGGCGGCACTGACAACATCCAGATCACCATCCTGATCGAGATCGACGATCGCAATTGGACTCGGTGCATCGATCGACCGCACCAACACTTCGGTAAAGTTCTCAGCCCCATCGTTGCGGTACCAAACGACTTGATCGTCATCAACAAGTGTCGCCGCCACATCGAAGTCACCGTCACCGTCCAGGTCACCACCGTAAACGGTGCCGACCGGATTTCCCGCCGATCGACAGCGGATGGCCGAATTTTAACCCAACACCGCAGCCTTTGCCGGCAAGCCACCGCAATCTGTCCCCGAAACTTCAATCCCGCTCAATCGAGCGTCGTCCCCCTCGGACCACACGACGCAAATGACGGAAGCCATGCCTCCATCCCGAAGGGATCACAGCTATTAGCCGGAGGTCAGTGCAGCGTCACCTCCGGACAACGCCCCCACTCCGCACCACGACCCCGGACGGCAAGCGGCGAGGCGGAATGCAATTCGATTAAGCTCAACGTCTTGCGTACCCGGGCGGCGACGATCCGCGTTGATTTCCGAATTCTGCCAATTCGCCGCTACTGTTCACGCACTGGTCCTGCGTTTCTAATCGTCAACGCGCACCCTCGCCGTCTTGCCAAACGGGTCACATTGTACTTCGATGATGTCCCCGACCGCGACGCGCCAAAGTGGCAATGGGGAGCCGGTCAGGACGACTTGGCCGCGACGCAATCGGCGGCCGTATTTCTCAAGGTGTTCTGCCAGGCTGACCACACTGGCCATCGGGCCGCCCTCAAGCTCACTTCCCGCAGCCTCTCCGAGAAGCTCGCCGTTACGCAAGACTCGAACGGTTGCAGAGGAGAGAGCTTCGGCGTTCTTAAGCGGCGTCTCCTCGACGGGAAGCACAACTCCAGCGTGAATCGCATTGTTGGCAATCAATTCGGCCGCACGTCGATCCGGTGATCCACGGAAGACATAGTTGTGAAGCTCGATGACAACGAAGCCTGCCGCGAGGACCTCGGCATTCCGCCGCAACCATTGAGCAGACGGCACGTCGTCGGCCAGTCGGACTGCGAACTCACCTTCGATCGCTAATCCGTCAAACCTCTTCGCGTGGAGCGTGCCACCAGACGCGTGCAGTTCTGACTGCCAAACGTGACCGAAAACCGGACTGTCGAGACCGAGTTGGTTTTGCATCGTGCGACTGATGCAGCCGATCTTGTAGCCAGCCACTTGTTCACCCCGCTGCTCGCGAAGCCCTGCTACCTGGAACTGCAACGCGTAAGCCTGTTCAACAGAAAGGAAAACGTCGGGATTCGCGAAAGAACTACCGGGACGTTGCCGGTCGAAGTCTTTAAGTTGCTCGGCTGCAAGCTGATCCACATTCATACCAACAATCCATCGAGTCGCAAAACGGTACCGGTCACGCGGTGCCGCGAGTGATCATCCAGCTCAATAACCACGACTCGGCGACTCGTCGAGCATCGAGTTGTTCCCCCTACTGTGACACCATACGGACGACGGGGTCAGTCGTCAGCTTTCGTAATTCAGAGGCGGTCGCTTCGTCAAGGTAGTATAGGATCGTCGACTGACCATTGTCGATTCCATAGAAGTAATGCCCGTCACGTTCGAGATCGGACAGAATGACGTTCACAACGTTTGCATCCGCCCAATCGTCATTGACCGTTGGTGTGAGTGACCGGGTTGTTCCGTCAAGCGTATATCGCAGCGTCGCAACGCCACGCTCCAAATCCACGGAGTCCTCGACATCTGTCAGCTCGTCGCTGCGTCCGGAGAGCTCGGCCAATCGTTCGACGATACGGACATAGTCACCATCTTCCACAATGCATTCCGCGTCGAAATTCCAAGCGACGGATGAGAAGTATCGCCCCCACGGTCGACGCTCAATCTCGCAACCAAGCATGAACAACAAGGCGTCGAAAGGTTGTTTTTCATATTCAGAACGATCGAAGGAATAGAGCAGATCGTCAACCGTCGCACCTTCGTCAAGTTTGATGCCAATGGCGTTCAGGGCGGCGAGCTGATCTTCAAGCGTCATTTGTTGTTGAGTGTTGATTGCGGTTGTGTCGGCCGTGCAGCCAATCGTCACGAGCAAAAGTGCAATTGCAATTGTGAGGAAAGAATGCTGCATGCGATTTCAGTCGGGAAACGCCGGCGGTAACCGGGCCGCCGCCAAACAACGATGATTTCAGAATGCGCGTGATCGGCGGCTCAGGTTTACCGCCTTGATCTGCCTATTTGCCATCGCCGCGTAACGTGACTCTCTCCAGAGGTGGCGGCGCAATGATGACTGCCACGTAGGGGAGCCCTTCTTCGATCTTCATCCGCTTTCCTTCTTTGCCAACAAGCAACCGCACGGACCCAACGGCTCGACTACCTGGTTCGTCCGGTAGCGTGATGTTCGCCTCGCCACCGCCTGGCGTAAAGCCTCCAACGCGAACCAACAAGCGACCGTTTTCCCGTTCAGCAATGTCTCCGCCGACAGGGCAAAAGGGGAGTTTGCCGTTAAGACGAACGCGATTGTCTACGCGATCGTCCGCAAGCAGCCCGTCACAAACAGGCACCCAATCTGTGACAGCAAAGTATTCGGACTCGCCCAATTGTTTGAGCTGCTCTGCAACCCAAGACTCAACGACGGGGCCGTACTGCTTAGGAGTGTGAGGGGTGATGGGCACGATGACTTTGACGAACACCTGGTTGAACTGGTCTCGCGCGCTCAACTCCGGCGTGGGGACCTGAGCGGGTAACTCAGTAGCAATGGCCGCGACCATGTTGAGGACCAGTAAACAAACGCAATTGGGACGCATCATTTTGGACCTCACGATTTGTCAGTCGTAGGCAGAACATTTGCGATCTATCCGCGCATGCGGAGGAACGGGGATCGAATGGGCGCCGGAACTTTGTCGGCCTTCCCTTGAGCCGGTGAGGGGACTCGATTAGAGCGGATCCCGGCGGTGCGTGCCAGCATTTTCGTACCAGGCGAAATCGAGTTGGGTGGCGGCAGCCGAGTCCGGTGCGAGCTCCGACTCCTTTGCACTTTCTCATTCACTTTTCAGATAGCAGTCGTACCAAGTGCGAAAACTCCTCTCCCATCGCGCCGTCCCAGAAACGGCGAACGTCGAGATCAATGACTTGCGACACCAGTCCGGACACGGTTCACTGCTGGTCCGAAGCACGTCCGTCCACGACGGTCGATCGAGACGACATCCATCCCTCGCGTTGAAGCGATGGCCTCATCCCGGAGGGATCACAGCGAGTAGCCGGAGGTCAGCGCGGCGCCACCCTACGATCAAAAAGCCCAGCGGGCTGACAGAGTGACTGCCGGGCCCGTCAGGGCCCGGTTTCCGATGCAACTTCCGCGCAGGCCTGGAAGGCCGACACAGTACGTTCGGATCTAACAGGTGCACCTTCAACCTCCAATGCCGCTCGACTCCCAAGAATCATCGCGTCGTGCGTTCGGTCGGTTTGGTCTTTCAATAAAAGAAAAACACCGCGGACCACACAACGCAAGTGACGAAGGAGTCATGCGCGTGCGGATCACGCAATGGGCCACGAGAGATCAAGACGACTGCCGCACCAAAACGCTAACGACGTACAGCCAGAGAATTCAAGAAGCTGGCGTAAGCCTTGCCGGCCTGAAGTCCCGCACAACGCCGCCCCACTGTGACCACACATCAACCGTCGCAGCGGAAAGCAATTCGATTAAGTTCAACGTCGGTGGTCACCGCGTCGGCGGGATGGACCGGAACTCAAATACCAACTCGACTCGCCGACTGCGGTGCACCAGTTGGTTCACGCGGATCGGCCACAAGGTCACTTTGAGCCAACATCGCTGATTGCCAATGTACTCGATTGGAATCGCCGAGGGAAATCGAAGTGTCTGGCTCACACTTGTCTTCGCTGGACAGTCACGATGAAGCCCGGCGGGCTGGCACAGTGCTTGCCGGTGGTGTCAGCCACCGGTGTTCAGTGCAATGAAGCACAAAGGCCTGAAGGGCCGGCACAATTGTTCTCTTGGCCGCCCGGGAGCGATCAAACTCCGATTACTGTGTCGGCCCGCTGGGCCTTGAGCGTTGCATGGAATCCATCCCCGGTGGCAGACACCACCGGCAGACACTCTATCGGCCCTCCGGGCCTAAGACACATCGCCCAACCAGCCAAATACGATCTATCGATTCCGTTGGATTCGGCAAACACAGAGCGGTCACCCTTTCAGCCATCGGTTCTTTCCGTTCGGCCAAGTCGACCGCACCAATCGATCCGTGAAAAGTGTCAACCACAAAGGTCACCGAGAGACACAGAGAAGACGTTGGGCGTTGCTGTCAGGCGTCGGTTAGCAGCGTGAACTTGTTTATTACGTGGCCACCCGCGGTGGGGCTCTTATCTGCCGCCTTATCCTTGGGTGGATAAGTTTTTGACGCCCTTCCCAATGATGCAGCCGGACCAGAACGGCTCGGTTCTAAGCACCCGCCGACGGTAACGGGTCGCTGTTAGCGCTCCGGAAACAGGAATCTAGGAAACCTGGTGAAAATAGAGAGCCATTATAGATGCTCTTTTGCACAGTAGTTCAATAAAGTTCAGAAATTTTGAAAACAAAGGTATTGCCAACCACCCCCCACACCCTATTTTGGAGCTTAGCGGAACTCCATCTGGGGCAGACAAAAAGTCGCTGGGAGCGATCTGGAAAGTTCGGGAATCACTCACGCTCATGTTGCCGCTTGGCAGTAACGGGAGCGGGAGAGACGCAGTGTGTTTGCCCCACCGTGTGCGATGCGCTCTGTTCTACTCGTATCGATGTTGTTTTTTTCAGCGATCACCGCCGATCACGCGTTGGCTGGCTTGATCGTTTCGGACAGCCAGTCATTGGCGTGTTTGCCGACTAACGGGACGGCTGTATCTGCGGACGCCTCCCAAACCTCTGCGGTCATCCGATCGGCAAACTCTGCGACGGGGATGTGGCAAACCGCAACGCTGGATCAGTCTCACCAGAATGTTGCCGCTAAGGCACATCCCGAGTGCCTCCTCAAGCAGCGAATCACCCAAAGGACGGCTCGCATTGCGGACGCCCGTTTGCCCGATTGGATTCCCATCCGTTTGTTGAAGGTCCCCATCTGAACGTAGACCAAAAACTTATTGCGTTGATTCAAAACAGCACTGATTTCGGGGGATTGAAAATGCGAAACGATAGCTTCACAGGAAGTTGGTATACCTGGTCACGTTTGGACTTAACACTACGTCGGATTCTTCGAAGGAGTTCCGTTCCAAGGCAAACCACAGACGACCGGCATTGGAAACGTTCTGAATTAGTCAGGTTGCGGATAGTTTTACTGATGGCGTCTGTCTCTCTGACGCTCAGTTCCAACGTTTTCGCTGGCGTGATCACGTCGACGCTGACGGGCGACATTCGGGCCGCCAATCCTGACAACTTGATCGTCAATGTTACGGTAACGTTTGATGACTTGAACGACACCACAGCCGATTGGGTGATCGATCTCAACTCACCGAATCATCCCAATATTAAACTCGACGCCTTTTATGCAAATCTTGCGAGCAGCGTGGATCTGGGAAACGCTGGCCTTCAGGACGATCTCACGTTTTCGTCGTTCGTACCGACAGGATGGATTGCAAAATTTAACGTTCAGCCATCGGGAGCTGGCGCGGGAACCTCAACTTTTAGCTTTGAAGTAGACAAGGGAACTGGCGGTGGAATCGCTAATGTCACGAACACTCAATCACTATCGTTCACGACAACCCTGACCAATGGCTTGTATTGGTCGACAAGCGTTTTCACTGGCGCGCCGACGTTAACTGGCGACGCGGGATCCGGACAACTAGGCGCACACCTCCAATCATTGGAGCAGGGCCCAGGCAACACGACAGATAGCGGTTTTGCTTTTGGTGTATACAAGGATTCAACCTCGGTACCGCCTCCGGGAATCGTGCCCGAACCAGGTTCGATGGTAACCTGGTCTCTGCTTGTGGTCGGCTGTTTTGCATGCGCTCGGCGACGTCGTCAAAAACAGCCTACCGGCGATCTCTAGCGATCGAATCACTCGCGACCCACTGTTGCCCAAACGGAATCGAGTCGTTCGAAAGAGAGGCTCGATTCTTTTTTGGTTGATGGCGCGTCCGCCTCGGAACCGTTCACACCATCCGCGGGCCCTTGCTCGAATGACTGCGCGGGTTGAGTGACCTGAGCCGCTTTCAACTTGACATGCTCCACCCGCTCTTGGGGCACACGAACTTCCAAGCCGTCCTGCCGATCGGACATTGAACGGCTTGATGACGACACATCGATCGAGCTGATCGCTGCGATCGCCAAACGGTTTATGGCGACCGCGCCTGCGGCCACAGGCGTTTTCTTCTTGCCATTGCCTTTGCCGCCACCGCTTCCTCCATCGTTGCCCCCACCACCGCCTCTGCCTTTTTCGTTGTCCTGGTTGGTGACCTGGACGTCATCGGCATCGAGACCGTTGTATGCGGTGTCACTACTTTGGGCGGCTGCAGTTTGAATCACGTACGCGATGTGTCGGTCGCGGACCGCGTCATCGACTCCGGTCACGGTGACCGTCTGCGCGGTCGACCAGTCGTTAGGCGTAAAGGTCAACATAGTTTGATCGACGACCCCTTCGGTGACATCGCTGGATGCAATTGCAATCATCACATCAGAGGTTGGTGCCGAATCGAGCACGACACTGAACGTCGCCGAACCACCGGTTTCGCTGGTCGTCAGTCCGGTGATCGGGGTGACCGTGATTCCGGGCGGAGTGGGAGCGGCGTCATCATTGCGAATCGTCCCTTGGGCGGTCGAGGTGACGAGCAGTGTGCCCGCCGTCGGAGCCGAAAGCGAGACCGTGAACGATTCATCCGACTCGGAATCCGTATCCCCGGACACCTCCACCGTAATGGTTTTCGAAGTCTCGCCCGCGGCGAACGTGACGATGCCACTGGGGAAGACGCCGCCGATAAAATCAGCAGTGTCCGCAGCGGACGCACCGCCACCACTGACAGACCAGCCGACTTCTGCTGCGGAAGACGTCTCACCGCTACGCGTCAGCGCAAACGTGAAGGCCTTGGATGCGGAATCGCCTTCGGGTTGATCGGCGTCGGCCGCGGCAATGCTCAGATAGCCGGCGTTCGTCTGCACCAGCGAACCACTCACCGAATAGGAACCCAGGCTGCCATAATCGCTGTAGCCCGTCGACGCCGGATCGCCCTGCCCGGCGCCGCTGACCTGGACAAAGTATTGCCCGGCCGCCAACGTTGCCGAAAGCGTCGCCGACAGTGAGCCAACCGGATTGGACGCGACGATTAACGCGCCGGTGGCATCGAGTAGCGCGGCATAAATGTCGAGGTTCGGCCCTCGCTGGAA
The DNA here is from genome assembly GCA_033042175.1 of Phycisphaera sp. RhM. GTDB lineage: Bacteria > Planctomycetota > Planctomycetia > Pirellulales > Pirellulaceae > Stieleria. The sequence continues at coordinate 178,591 of WCIL01000004.1, read as the reverse complement.
CGGCGCCACATCGAAACTGACGTTTCCCGCGTCGGTCAGGAACGTGAACACATCAACGTCATCGTTGCGTTCAACGATTCCCGAGTGTGCGACCGATCCCTGATCGACCGACAGCACCGAAGCGGTCGAAGTGGTGTTGCCGTGATCGTCGGCTCGATAACCGAAGCCGTTATTCCCAGTGATGATGGCTAAATCATCTTGGGTGTTACTGGCATAGGCGTATTCACCGCGACTCCACTGGGTCAGTTCTTTGTAGTACCCGACGCCCATGATCGGCGCCCACCCTGTGGCACCACTCCCGTGACCTTGGTAGTAACCCTCCGACGGCGAAGTTCGACCGTCGTGATTGAGCCCCAGAGCGTGACCCGCTTCATGGGTAATCGCTTCGGCCGTGTATTTTTCATGGCCATTGCCCAAGACATCTTCGAACGCGAAAACCGGTGTATCGCTATTCCAATTGAAGGATCCCAAGTAGGCAACGCCGCCAGCGTTTCCGTACCAGGATCCGTCACCACCGACGACGACACGAACCCCCCACGCCGTGTCGCCCGAACCGCTGTTGACCAATCCATCCAGTGAGGGCTCTTCCGTTGTCACGTCGACATCAAACGGAATAAAGTCCTCTGCGACACGCTGCCAAATGGCATGGATCCTTGATAGCTCGGCATCATCAAACGATGCATCGCCGGTGAAGCTGTAGGCAGGTGACACAATGTCAGCACCGCCGTTAAAACCATTCCACGATGTGCCCGATGTGATATGCCCGTCAAAATCCAAATAGATCGTTTTGGACGCACCGGGATTGCTATGTAGGCGAAAGGTGTCTTCTAAAGTGGAAGCAGCAAAACTTGAGTCGCCCGTTGCTTCGGTGATCCCTTCCACCTCATGGATTGGTAGCGGAAGCGAGTGATAGACATTCCCATCGGCGTCGTCGTGATAATCTGAGCCAGAATGCTCGACCTGCAGCAGCGAGTTGGCGCTGAGCACCATGCGTTTTTCCAACGTTTGAAACTCAACTTGACGGCTGCGGATTGTAATTACACGTTGGCGTTGTGTGTTGCGCCGTTTACGGTTTCGCATCATGAGCCCATCAGGAGAGAAGTACGAGCCGGGCAAAATGTAGAATAGAGCGGCGACGGGTTTAAGCTGGGCATTCAATGCTGCCAACCCTCGTCTCGCCGATGGAAACTCTACGCCACCTTTCCGCCCAGTGCTTCGTTCAAATTTGGTATGGTTCGACGTTTTGTCGCTGGCGTCGGCGGAGGGGACTTGCACCTCCCCGCAAAACCGCCGCCATCGTTTCCAACGACCGATCGGCGACGTTACAGAGTCCCTTCAATCTTCGCAACGCCAGTGCGTCGAAACACCCAAACCGACCAATCGAGCCAACAAAGCAAGGTGGAATCAGGCACTATCCGCAGGGGGGCCTAAGAATAGATTCCTCCGGATGTATGGTGCGACTTCGTTTCGGCACCCGGGATGGGCGACGTGATTGCGGGTGCGGGCTGTTGGTCGCACCAGCGTTTCCAGGCTTGGCGATACGCTGTCTCGAGTTCCGTAACGAAACGCTGTTGGTCTGCGATCGTCTGCCGCGTCGTCTCTCGCAGCGTCCCACGCAGACGTTCCAGTTCGTCGAGGTCGCCGGCGAGCCGGCTAACGGAGGACGCATAATCGTCGATCGACTTGGCAATCCACTCCGGCTTGCCGAGGTGGTGGACGATCCCCGCGGTGCCTCGTGACGGTCGGTTGACGCCATAAAAGCCGACGACCGGAATCCCCATCCACAAGGCCTCCATCGTCGTCGTCCCGCCCGCCCACGGAGTCGTGTCGAGCCCGAGATCGATCTCGTGATAGGTTTCTAAATACGACTCGCCGCGATACGTGCTGCGGACTTCGATCCGACTTTCATCGATCCCACGTTGAACCAGCGCGCTGATCAATTCCCGCTTCAACGAGTCGTTGAACCGCGTGTTGAACGCGAGCAACCTTGCATCGGGACAGGCCTTCAAGGCAGCCGCCCACAGATCGTGCGTCGAGGAGGAAATTTTGAACGGTCGGTGCAGCGATCCGAACGTCACATAACCGTTGCGACGGGCAGGCAATGATGACAGTTCGGGAGCGTTTTTGGGCGGTGCAAAACAAAACGACCCACCGGGAATCCGAATCAGTTTTTCGGTGTGCAACGTCGGCTCGCCGACGGGATTCTGCACGTCACAGGTCAGGCAATAGTCGATCGCCTTCAGTCCTGTCGTGTTGGGGTAACCAAGCCAGGAGATCTGGATCGGGGCCGGTTTATAGGCCAGCGCCGGCAACCGGTTCCCCGACGTGTGTCCAGCCAAATCCACCATGATATCGATCTGATCATCCAGAATTTGCTTCGCCACCTGTTGGTCCGAGTAACCGAGTGTCACTCGCCAATGATCTGAAAGCGACTTCAACTGCCCGGTCACGTGGTCTTCCACACCGGACTCGTAATAACAATAGACTTCGAACTTTGATCGGTCGCGAAGACTCAACAGCGGCTCGAAGAACGCCGTGACGGCGTGTTCGCGAAAGTCTGCCGACGCGTAACCGATTCTCAGCTTGCGGTTCGGATCACGCACGTTGAGGTGTCGCTGAAGCGGCTGGACGTTTCCATGCACCTCGCCCCAGCGGACGTGTTCTTCGAACAGTTGCTGGGGGTCGATGTCGGGATCGCCGCTCATCAAGTACAACAAACAGCCGTGGGCGCCGCTCATGCCGGGATCAAGCTTGACGGCTTCGGCGAAGCATTCTGCCGCTTCACGACGCCGGTCGGTTTCGATATAGACGAACCCCAGCGAGCAGAGCGCGTGTGCGTCCGCCGAATCGAGTTCCAATGCCAACTGAATCTCCGACTCCGCTTTGGCGACATCGCCCAAAGTGAGCGACACGGTCCCCAAATAATGGTGTGCCTTGGAATAGTGGGGAAACTCCACGACGAGCTGTTCCAAACGCTCGGCCGCCTCGTCGAGTCGCCCCAGATTCACCAGCGTCCGGGCGAGCGTCAACTTGGAGACGACATCGCTGGGACGGGCCCGCACCACACGCTGAAGCAACTCCAGTGACTGCTCCCATTTACACTGGCGGCGGTAGCATTCACCGAGATTGCCCAGGACGTCGAGGTTGTCTCCGTTGCGTCGCAACAGTTCATCATAGATCTGTTCGGCGTCGTGAAGACGGTTCTGCCGGACCCAACAGTTTGCCAAATTCATCGCGGCCTGTTCGGAGTCGGGATTGATCCGAAGTGCATGCTGAAACTGCTCCTCGGCTTGTTCCAATTGCCCGAGTTCAAGCAAGAAGACTCCGAAGTTGTTTCGCGTGTCGGCATTATTTGGATCGACCGACACGAGCTGGCTGAGCATCTGCCGAGCCCGCTGGAGGTCTCCGAGCGCGTGATACACCAGCGCCAGATGGCTCATCAGTTCCGGGTGATCGCCCAGCAGCCCATGCGCCTTTTCCAAACACTCCAGCGCACTCGGGTAGGCTGCTGCGGAGTAGAGCGTCATGCCGAGCAGGTGCCAAGCATCGGAGTGGTTCGGATCCACGCTCAGCACTTCGCAATACAATTGCTTGGCCTGTTCCAGGTTCCCCGCTTTCTGTAGCGACAGCGCGGCTTCAATCTTAGCCGACAGTACTTGCGTGTCCGTCGCGGGACGCTGTGGCGGGCGCGGTCGCGGCCTTCGTCGTTTCGGGCTTTTTGATTTGCTGCGTGCCATCGTGACCAAATTCCAAATGAAGAGGGATGCGAGAAGGCTGGAAATCAATATCCGCGGATCACCCGACAAACTCGTTCGATGTCTGATTCGTCAATCGCCGAACCGGTCGGCAGACAGATCACGCGATTGCAAAGCGTCTCGGTGTGGGGAAGCGTCAAGTTTTGATTGCGAGCCATCGACCGATAGGGCTCCATCCGATGGCAGCCGGGATAAAAGTATCGGCGGGCGCGGATCTGTTGCGCGTGCAGCTGGGCCACCAATTCGTCTCTGCTGACGCGAAAGCGACTCTCGTCGATTTCGATGACCACGTATTGCCAATTGGTCTGTTGAAGATGGTCGTACGTCACCAGCCGCAAGCCGGGGATCCCATCCAGGTGTGCACGGTAGAGCTGGTGATTGTGTCGGTTCCTTTCCAGAAGCTGATCCAGGCACGGCAACAGCGACAATCCCATCGCGGCGCAGATTTCGGGCATTTTTGCGTTCGTGCCCAAGTCGACGACCATGTCCATTCCGGCAAACCCGAAATTCTTGATCAACGCCAGTCGCTCCGCCAGCGCATCGTCGTTGGTCGTGATCGCTCCGCCTTCGAACGTGTTGAAGAACTTGGTGGCGTGGAAGCTGAACACTTCACAGTCACCGAAATTGCCAACCATCTGATCGTCGTTCGAACAGGCAAACGCATGCGCCGCATCGTAGACGACCGCTAAACCGTGCTTGCGAGCCAAGTCCTCGATCGCCTGGGTGTCGCAGGGGTTTCCCCAAAGATGAACGCCGACGATCGCACTGGTTTTCTCGGTGATCAACGACTCGATGCTGTGCGGACAAATCGTATGATGGTCGCGATCGACGTCTGCGAAGACGGGTGTCAGCCCGCACCACTGTGCCGCATGGGCCGTCGCGACGAAGGTAAACGACGGCACAATGACTTCGCCGGTCAGATTCAGCGCACGATAAGCCAGCTGCAAACCGTTGGTCGCGTTGCACACGGCGAAGCAGTGTTTGACGCCCAAATAGGAACGCAATTTCGCTTCCAACTCTTTGACCACGCAACCGTCGTTGGTAAACCATCGCCGCTGGAAAATCTGGTCAACGAGTTGATCGAAGTACGCGCGGTCACCCACATTCGGCGCCCCGACGTGCAGCACGTCATCTTGGACGACCTTTCGATCGATCCGATGCGTGGTCTTTGTGACTGACATTCGCGATACGCAGGCCAATGGAACAGCTGGGATGAGTCTCTCTAGACGCATTTCTGTTGTCGGATGGTGGAATCATCGTCCTACAGGCTAAGCTGCGATTGGGCTGATTGCCCTTGGCACCAACGAAGCGAATCGGTCGTGCCGAATCGTGGAAATCATGAAGAAACACGGGCGAAGAAGCGTGTTCGGCACAACAGTCGCAACCCGACGCGGCGTCGCGAGGGTTTTCCCTCGCTCGCTCACTGCACGCTATACTGGTCGAGCAGAACAGGGGTCAGGTACGAATGGCACGGGCATAAGCGTTGGTGTGCAGGCTTTAGCCGCCCATGATCGCTGCGTAGCAGCGACCGGGAATCGCCTAAAGGCTATACACCAACGGTTGCTGAATTCCGTTTTGCTCATGCCCGGTCCATTCGTGGCACCCTCCGTTAAACCGTTGACGAAGCACTACCGACGTTCTGGATCAGGATTCGAGAACAGCTCTGACCGACACACACGAGGCGAATGGGATTGGCGATGAATATCAATCGACGTGATGCGATCCGGATGACGGCCGCATCCCTTGGCGGCATGGCCGCGTTGACTTCGTCTGGCGTATCCTTCGCCGAGGACACGTCACCGAATTCGGCAACCATTGAAGTGCTTCATCCGCGGGCACGGGTGCCGCTGTCGTTCATCATTGATGATTCGACGTGTCTGGTGAACATGGGCCATTTTTGCATGCCGCAATTCGCCCATGCTTGGCCTGAACGCGACGTCTACCAACAGCAGTGGCGTGAGTGGCCGCGCGAAATTCCGGACCGGTTTGTCCGTGAGTTCGGCGAGTGGTGCGCCCAGCACGATGTCAAAGGAAAATACAGCATCGTTCCCTATCCCGCCTGTGTCGGCTGGCTGGATCGGACCCTGCCGGGATGGTCGCGCCAGGATCTGGACAACAGTTTATCGCTGGTTCGCGATTTGATGATGCCCAACTGGGACATCCATCCCGAGATGATCACCCACACACGGGTGATCGACCTGAAGACCGGTCGACCGATGGCCGACGTCAACGCGGGGACGATGGAGAACAGCTATCCACAAACCGACATCAGCACCGATCACCTGACCGAATACCTGGCTTACGCACTGCGCATTTTGAAGAATTGCGGCTTGCACTGCGACGGCATCACCACACCGGGCGGATTCGGAAACCGCGTGAAGGACAAGCTGCCCGTCGCGGCCGGCCAAGCGGTCCGTGATGTGTACGGCAGCGAGTTGCCCCACTATTTCAAATACGTCAAAACCGGTGATGAATCGACTGAACCCCAGCTGGAATTTGACGGCAACCACGTTCTCTCGAACCTGACGATGAACGTGCCGGCGGGGACGGGTGATTGGTTCGGCAGCTGGGAAGGCAGCAAGGTGTCGCAGCCGGATCTGTACTGCAACGCCGATGCCACGTCGGGACGGATGGTGGATTTGATCGAGCGTGGTCAACCGGCGGTGATGCTGTGTCATTGGCCGGGCATGTATTGCAACGGAACCCAAACGGGGTTTGAGGCATTCAAACGCGTGGTCACGTCACTGGCCTCGCGCTTCGGCGACGAGACGCTATGGATGAAGGTCAGTGAAATTGCACGTTACTGGGCGGCAAAGAAACTGACGGTGCTGGCACGGCGCGACGCTGGCACGATCGCCATCGAAGCCCCGCTGGCATGCAAAGATTTCACGATCTCATTGGACGCCATGGCAATCACCAAGGCTCCCGCGCTGACGCACGCGGGCAAGCCGGTCAAGTTAACCGAAGTTGCCTCGGTTTCACGGTTGAAAAGCGGCACGTTTGCTCGCGCTGATGGCAAGTTGATCATGTGCCTGGACCTGGCCAAGGGTGCAAGCCAGCTCGTGCTGGTTTGACAACGATTGCTTCGAGCCACCGTCATCTTCAATAGGTTTTCCACGGAAGCAGGAATCGATGCTGAGAATTCCGCGTCAGTATGCCTTACAAGTCGCGCCGGTCGCGCTGATCACGATTCTGTTACCGGCTTCGACGTTCTGGGAGAGTGTCGATCACCATCAGGGTTTTAGCTTCGCGATTCAATTGGGGTTACTGAGCGCATGGCTCTGGTTGCAATGGCCTCGCAAGCGGTTGGCCTACGCGACCTTTTTGATCGCCGTCTGTACGTTTTGCCTTGTTCCGGCGATGCTGACGGGACTTCACGCGATGGAAACAGGCGAGCTCCGATTCGAAGGCCCCCTGTGCGACTGTTGGATCGCGATCTTGGTTTCCACTTCCTTGGCGATCGCGGCCCGTCTGGTTCTGCCATGGCGGCTTGTCGATGCACAGTCCAATGACGACGCCTCGGGAGAGGTCAGCGCTCGGGGAAGTCTGTTTGATTTGATTGTGGCGGTCTCCGCTTGCGCGGGTGCCTTCGCACTGATTCGCTATCGCCTGACGAACGACTTTCCGCATTGGCGTCCCCACCCGATCCAACCGTCCATTTTGGCTGCGATCTCGACAATCGCGTCGGTTACTTTTCTGCGATTGTTCGCACCGCTGAAGATCGGCCTTCAGCTATTGGTCTTTGTATTGGCCGCCCCGTTGGTCGCCGGTGCCGCGTGGGTTGCATTGAATGCCGTTGCAACGCTCGCAGAATTTGATGGCGACTTGTTGGCCAACGCGATCGCACCACCGACGTGTGCGGCGATTTTCGCGTCGGTTGCAAGCCTGTGTGGGTTGAGGTTTGGCGGATTCGAGATCCGCGGTCTGGGACGCGACGTCGGGCGTCTGGTCACGACTGTTGTCTGTCTTTCGGCCGTGGGCGGCGTGATGATTTGGATCAATCTGATTCCGTACGGAACACAAGTCGGCGATGCGGCGGGATTGGTGGGCTGGCCGATCCCCCAAGCCATGACGGCGCCGACGTGGCGGTTCGCATCGCTGTTGGGGAACATTGCATTCGGAATCGCGATCACCGTCTCGTTCGGATTTGGCATCGCGTGTCTGGGGGGCACGTTGTTGAATCGGCGTGCTGATTCACACCGTGACACAGTGCCGATCTTGGCGCGGGCCTGGACATGGAGCGTGGCGGCGCTGGTTTGCACCCTGGTGCTGATTGGCGTTTCCATTGCGAATGTACGATCGCTGATGGCGGATGGCGGTTTTGAAAAACGCCCCTATGCAGACAAACTCTGGCTGGCGAGAACCCCCTACTCTCTGCACCCGATCGATCAACTCACCGCATCGGCCGCTCGTTCCCTGGGACATGACGTTCCCGGCGAAGTCATCACCGACGTGTCCATTGTGGAATCGCTCGAAGCGACCGATCTGGAGGAGATCTGTTCGCTCCCCGAATTGCAAACGCTTGAGATTTCTGAAGACGTCCAGGCACTGCCGGCAGAATCCGCATGGAGCCTGGTCCGCAGCAACCGGCTGGAGAGTCTGGTGCTCGAGTGCCCTGAATTGGGTTCATCTGCCTTGGATGCAATCACAAGCATTGCATCACTGGAACTGCTCGTCGTCGCGGCGACGTTACCCGATGTTCCGATTTCCTTTGGTCAACAGACGAGGTTTTTGGACGTCGACCTGCGTGAGAACTCACATCCCATCACGTTTCCGAATTGGATGAAAGAACTGTTGATCAAAGTGTCGGACAAGACGGATTTGTCGGAGCTTGATAACACGTACCGAATCAACACGCTCGTGCTAAACAGCTCACAGCGTACGAGCCCGATCGAGCTTCGTACAGATGATCTTGATCGGGTGGTGCTTCATCATGGCGATCACGATCTCTCGTTGAGCTTGAAGGGGTCGAGTCTTTTTTCAGTTTACTTTGTTGCCCTTCGCGATCCCGAGTTGCCCGCGATCAATCCACGGGAACCTCATATCAATATTGAGTTCAGTGGAAGGTACGATGGCAATCGGCTGGAATTCCGTAACGCGTCGTGTTTCTTCAAAGTTCCTCAATTGAAGTTCAACGATTTGGTCGCGTTGAACCTGAAGGAGACGAATGACGTTTCGCTTGCCCAACAATTGAAAGCTCTTTCAGCGGACCGAAAATGGTCGCTCGAACTATCCGGGCGAATCGATCGCGAGGCGTGCGAACAACTCGCTCGGCTGTCCAACCTGTATGAATTGACAATTGCCTGTCCGCCTCAATCAGGCGGAATTCCTTTTGATGTGATTGCGAAAGACACGTTTCCAAATTTGCTGAGCATTGGTCTGTCCGGCGCGGCGATCACACAGAAACAATTCGACGGCCTGATGGGGGCCGCAACGCGGTTAGGAACAATCGAATTGGACGGAAGTCACGTGACGTCGATCGATCTGCGGAATCATCCAGATTTGACATGGCTCGCTGCAATTAACTCGCCCGGCTTGAACGAGGTCAGATTCGGATCAGAGCTTCCCACCGGTTTTGTGGTCACCAATCAAGTTTCGGACTTGGAAGACTACGTCATCAAGGGGAAAGGATTTAATCGTCACGTACTGAATCGCATTTTTCTCGAAACCAATGCCAGGATGGTGAAAGTCGAGGACACGTCGTTGGACGAGAAGGCCTGGCGGGGACTGGATTTCGGCCCCAACCTTGAATCTTTGGAACTGGCTGAATTCCCGCCACCCGACTTGTATAAAAGTTGGGCTTTCGGAGATCAATTTGTGTCGTTAACGGTCAACAGTCGGGACGAGCTGCCGGCCGACTTGCTGCCGATGTTATTCAAAAACTCCAACAAGAATCTGTTCGTGGACCTGGGTGTTGTTCCGGCGTTCCCAACGTCTTCCGAAGGTCACACGCTGTCACTGGTCGGGCGCAAGATCAGCGACGAGATGATCGTTGCGATCACAACCATCAAAACGTTGCGAGAGCTGAATCTTTATGGAACGGGCATCACGGTGACGCAGCTCAACGCGGTACGCAGGCGCTGCCCCTGGATCACAACCATTCATACCGACACCTTGTAGCGGAGCGCAACTCGCTCTGGTACTGCCTCCCCATCGTTCTGCCCGTCATCGTTCTGCCCCCACCGTTTCACTCGTCGGCGGAGACCGGTTTCAGGAACCAGTCTTCGTAGTCGGTGATGATCGGTGAGACGGTCGGCGGCGAGGATTCACCGGTGATCTCATGGATCGCCCAGTGACAGGAGAAACTGACTTGGCTGCCAAAGTCGGTGGCGAATCGTCGCAAATCCGGCAAGGCGGCCTTCGCCTTCATCCGCCCCAGACTTTGAGCACACATCGCTCGCACCGTCCCGTACTCCGGTTCCAGCGATTCGACATCATTGAGTCGCGAGAGCAGCATGTTGACCAGATCGTCGGGAGCCTCGTCGGGGTACAGGAACCCGACGCTCCACGATGCGGCGGTCCGCGCCCGCTCGCCGAGTGAAAAACTGCGTGGCACGTAGGCTCGGACCAGGGCGTCGGCTTCGCGGTATTGCATCTGTCCAAAGGCTTGAAAGAGCTGGGACATCAGATCGACCGCGCCGGGTGAGCTCGCATTGAGTTTTCCTTGTTGAAACTGCTGGTGGATTTCCGTCGCCCGCCCCAGCATTGCCGGCAGGTGTTGTTTTTGCCCCAATCGACGGAGCCCCCAACCGGCCGTCACCATCACCTCGCCGCGGGGATGTCGCAATAGATCAACGAGTCGATCGCCGGCCGGTTTGTGGTCCAAACTGACCAGCACCCGGGCGGCTTGCTGGCAGCCACGCCAGGAGTCTTGATCGAGAATCCCCGACGCTTGCGAGATGACTTCATCGCGAAGCGGTGGAAGTTGAGCCAGTTCGAACAACGCCGCTGCCACTTGCCGACGTAGACTTGGATTGACATCATCGAGCAGCGTGGCGAGGGACGCGATGTGAGGCACTTTTTTGCTGTCGATCAGCGCCAACGCGATCGTGCGACGGACATTGACGTCTGGACTGGTGATCGCCTGCTCGGTGAAATCGAGCACGAGCTTGGGATCGATTTCATAAAGCCGCCGAAGTGATTCGGATTGGACCGCGGTACTGCCGCGGCCCATTAGCGATTGGAGCAACTGGATCGTCGTCGGGTCAGTGTGACGGCTCAACAGTGCGATGGCCGACAGGTCCGCGACGACATCGCCGTTACCCTGCGCACCGTCGATCAACTCGGCAGAGAGCGGTTCAAGCCCCGAGGCGGACAGCTGACCGAGCGACCGCGCCGCGGCCAATCGGATTCCGCCGGGCAAGGACACATCGCGAACGTAACGACGAAGCGGTTCGGATCCGTCGTGCAATTCCAGGGCGCCCACGCCTTGGATCGCAATCAACAGGGATTGCCGCCGCGCCCCGGTGTCGCTCAGACGCGTCAGCCACTGCTGAGACATTTCGTGCGACTTCCATTTCACCAACGCGGGTTCGACGAGCGAGGAAATGGCGATCCCGTATTTCTCAGCCAACATCGCCAACAGCGGCGACTGATCGCGGGCGTCCATTGCGATCAATGCACGAACAGCCGCTCGTCGGACCGAAGCGTCCAGTTCATTCTGCCCGGCCAATTCGACCAGTGCCGGCAAAGCGACGTCGATGCCTTCCATCCCTCGGCGGTGTGCAATGGCAATCGTGTCGATCGTGACACGTTGCAATTGGGCGTTGGGCCGGGACAGCGCTTCCAACCAAAGCGGTATCGCATCATTGGAGATTATCAGCAGCGCTTCCCGATAGGCAAACGCAGGGTCTTTCTCCATCACGTCATCGACGTCCAGGATCGATGGCGCCACGGCCACCGGATCGGCAGCCCCCAAGGGGATGCCGCACACGGCGAGCGACGCGAGGACAACGGCAATCCAAACCGCAACCATTAGACGGGACGAGTGAGACGCCATACTTTTAAACCAAAGACCAAGAACATGAGGGCCGAAAAGCCGCCGGCGACGTACCACGCGGCGGGCAGCAGGTTGTATTGCTCAAAACCGGGCGTTTCGATCACGCTGAGTGCCGCGCCGACCGGGTTGATCAGCAAGACGCGTTGCACCATCTCAAATCCGAATGGGGCGCCGCGTCCGAGCCAGACCAACAGGGGAATTACAAACAGCGCCATGACGACGACGTAGGTGACGGTGGTCGCGACGGCCGTGGTTCGAAACAGACTGCCGACCGCGGCGCTGACCGCCACCGTGTACACCACCGTCCATGCCAGACAGACCAGCACCAAGTTGACCTGGTACCACATCTGGGGCTGAATGTAGATCATCACCAGATACCCCGGCAACGTCGCCATCAACACCAACAACAGCGTCCAGAGCACACTGAGCAATTTGCCGCGGACGATTTTCAGCGACGACAGGGGTGTCAGACGCAGCAATTCCCAACCACCGCCGTCGCGCTCGCCGCTGATCAGCCCCGAGGTCAGGCTGGGAGTCATCACGACGATCAGGATGACTTGCAAAATCACCATCAGCCCACCGATGGTTTCGGTGCCCCAGCTCGTCACACTCGTGGCGGCGGCAAAGGTCAGCACCATGGAGACGACGGCACAGAGCGCGACCAATCGAAACAGCCATTGAGATCGCCCGAACCGCCGGCAACGAAACTCCTTGACCATGACCGGGTTCAGGTACCAAGGGATACCGGGCTTGCGTCGTTGCGGGTCGACGATGAACAGGAAACGTCGTAGCAACCGGGCGACCAATCCGCGGTCATCGGTGATCACGCCTTGCGCCCGTGACTGGTCGAAAATCCGATAGTTCAATCTGGAAATCGTGACCGCGGCAAAGACCAAACTGCTGATGAACGTGAACAGGATGAATTGCACGTTGCCCGGTGAGGCGATCAGTCCCTTGGATCCCAGTCCGCCCTGTCCCATGATCTGCATCACCACCGGCACGGGTGAAACGTAGCGCACCCACTGGGCGATAGTGCCCATCACGCCGGACCCGCCGGGAAAAAACGCATCCGGGATCAGCGTCAAAAAGAACAGTGCGAAGATGACCGAATAAGTCAGCCTCACTCCGGCATCGGATGATTGCACATAGCTGCTGATCAACATCCCCAACGTGGCGTATTGAAACACCAATAACAACAGCACAAAGTAAAACAGCCCCAACCCGCTCTTCAGGTCGATGCCTCCCATCGCGTAGCAAGCGGCAGCGCCCGGCAAACTGGCCAGCAGGACAAGCAGGGCGAACAACAAGACGCCGGCGAGCTTGCCGAAATAGATCGACAGCGGGCTGAGCGGCGAATTCAACAACAGGGCCAACGTCCCGGCGTTCTTTTCATTGACGATCGAGGTAGCCGGAAACGCCGGCACCAGAAAAACGACTCCCGCCAGCAAGCCGTAACCGAACACACGAAACACCTGGATCGACTGCACCCCGCTCAAGTCGACGGTGGCATCGGTCGGCCAGCGCATCAGCACGGCGATCGAAAACGTGATCGTCAGCGCCAACAGCGTTGCGAACGCCTTGGGCGAGCGAACGATTCCGAAAAACTCGCGTTGCACGACGGGATTGAATGCCGAACTCATGAAGTCGCCTCTTGCGTTTCCGGCTGAGCCTGCTGGGGATCGCCGCCGTGACTTCCGCTGGCGACCGACAAAAAGGCGTCCTCCAGATCGGTCGGAACTTCGCGAAACTGGGCGATCGCTTCGCCGGATCCCACCAGATGGGTCAACAGCGGCGTGATTTCCCGATCGTTCAATCCGGTGGTAAAACGAACCATCGTCTCGGTCGTCGCCCCGGTCACTTCGGATTCGTGGTTCATCTCGCGGGACCACGACTCGACCAACGCGACCACACGATCGACCTGGTCGTGGTCGACCAATTGAATTTCAAAGGTGCGTCGTTGCTGGATATCGCGCATGATTTCGTCCAGCGTCCCGAATGCCCGCAGCCGTCCTTTGGTGATCATGGCCACGATGTCGCACACCCGCGCCAGCTCGGGCAGGATGTGACTGGTGACGATCAATGTTTTTCCCATCTCCGCCAGCCGCAACAACATCGTTCGCATGTCGATCCGTGCTTGCGGATCAAGCCCGTTGGCCGGTTCGTCCAAGATCATCACTTGGGGATCGTGCATCAACGTCCGGGCGATCGCCACGCGTTGCTGCATCCCGCGACTGAGCGCATCGACGAACAGGTCTTTCATGTATGTCGCGCCGGCGATCTCCAGCACTTCATCGATGCGTACGATCCGCTTGCGACGGCCGATCCCGTAAGCGGCGCCGAAGAAATCCAGATACTCGCCGACACGCATGTTGTTGTACTTGCCGAAATCATCGGGCATGTAGCCGACCAGACGTTTGATCTTTCGCGATTCGGTCAGACAGTCCGCACCGGCAATGCGGGCCGTGCCGCTGGTCGGTTTGAGCAGCCCGACCAGGATTCGAATGGTGGTCGTTTTGCCGGCACCGTTGGGTCCAATGAACCCCAGGATCTGGCCGCTGTGGACGGTGATCGAGAGGGAATCCAAGGCGGTGAATTCATCGTACCGCTTGGTCAGGTCCACGGTTTCAATGATGGGTTGTTGATCGGTCACGGTGTGCCTGTGTCGGAAGCTTCGTCAAGAGAAGGAAGGTCGCTGGCGTTGATCTGCGCCACCGCATCAAGATGAACGTAGTCGATTTGCCAGGTCGCGTTGTCGACGACTCGATCGCCCGCTTCGCCCGAATCCGACACGTTGGCCTTTTGCTCGGTCACCTCGAACGATTCGGTCACGCCGAACGCCAAATACAATCCGCCGTCGGCATGCAAACGCAAGGCATCTCTCTGGTCGATCGAGAAATTGATCACCCCGGTTGCGTTGTCCAGCTGAAAGACTCGGGTGGGCTGGTCATCGACAAGTGCGTTGACGAAAAACGTGCGCGACGGCGCATTGATCTTCATCGTCACGTTGACTTGCTGCAGCGTCATCGGTGCGACGGCGTCGGGAAGCGAAACAGCAACTGCGCCTCGGCCGCCTTCGTCATCTCGGCAAGCCACTTTCCGGTGCGCGGACTAAACAGCGTCGTTCGCCCCTGGGCTCCCCAGAAAGCGTCGGTTCGGATGAAGCTGGATGGGATCCGGAACTCGACGCCGCGAGCGGGTCGTTCCAATTGAATGGGAATGGATACTAACGCCGCCCCGCGTTGATCGAAACGGCTGTCAAATTGGACCCCGAGTTCGAAAGGATCGGTCCACACCAACAGCGACGGCCCCTGGCCGAGTGAATGCCCCTCGGTGGAGGTGAGCACTGCATCATAGAAGTCCTGGCGCATCCGCTGCTGGTCGGTCAAAATAGAACCGGGGATGAACTGACCGGGCGGAAGCCGATCGGAAGCTGCCGCGAGGACTTGCCCGGCGGAAGCATCCGCGTCGATCGTCACGGCGGTGATCGGCCCCGGCGACGCGACGATCAGTCCGTCCTGACAAGTCTGGGGGTCGAGCCCGGAGAGTGTTCCTCGAAAACCCTGGCCGTCAAACGTGCCACGCACGCGGATCGGTTGTTGGAGCGTGGTGGATGAATCGGACACCAGATGTCGAACGACGCCGGGCGGTTGCCCAGGACCGAGCCAACGGCTGGTGCCGTCGTCTTCCAAACTGACTCGGCGTGTTTGCGACGTCTCCGTGTTCTCCAGCGGCATCGTCATCACTTGGTGATTGGACACCAACCCCAAGTCACCGCTTTGTTGGCTGTAGACGGCGCGGATCGTGGACACATCGGCTTCGCCCGTGGCCGACTGAACCTGGACGACTTGGCTGGTGGCGACCGTCGAGGGGATTGCGGTGGCATGGGACGACCCGATCGCCAGCATGATCAGCGTGGTCACGATTGCCGAGACGGGAACCAGAAACGCCATGCGTTCGAGTCGTCGTTGGCGGGCCCACCACACACCGCCGATCAAGATCACCAACGCGTTGACGCCCAGCACGAAGGCGGCCGTCGAACGGCTGGGAATTTGATAACCGATCTGGTCATCGACGATCGGTTTCATCGCGGCGACCAGATCCTGCGGTTGTTTCTTGGGTTCAAAGAATTCACGTGCCAGCTGGTTCAAGCCGGCTGTGACGTTTTGGTCGGAATGAATCCAGCCGTCGGCGCCCAAGGCGGTAAACAGGACGTCGCCATCGCCGACACGTTTGCGAAACGCAACTGGCCAGCCGTCGATGCGGCAGATGACGTCGTCGGACTGTGTCAACACCCGCAGCATTGCGACAGGGGTTTCCGACGACCAACTTTCGGTCGAACCGGCCGTCCCCCGGACCGGGTCGGTGGTCTGCAATTGAAACTCATTCAATTCGGTGCGATCGATCACGGTAAAGTCAGCGTCGTCACCGAGCAGATCGTTGACGAGAGACTGGCTGGTCAGATCCAACATGATCCAAGCCCGGCCACCGCGGCGGATCCAACGCCGGATCGCGACGACTCCATCAGAATCGTATTGCAATTGGTCGCCGGCGATCACAACTTGATCCAGTTCGTCCAATGCACCGTAGGTCGGTGGCAGAAAATTGGACAGAAAACTGACGATCGGCAGATCACTCGGACTCAGGGTGACCGAATCACGCCCGGCGTTCAGAACCGCGTTCAATCGCTCCCGAGTGGCTTCACGTCGCGTTGCCCCCTCATGATCAAGTGGGTCGGCAAACAACCCCGTGTTGATCTCGTCGTCGGCCAACATCAACGACCGCACGGACACGGGCATCTGATTCACGTTCTCGGTGAACGACTCCTCTCCCTCGGACTCGGCAATGCGAATCATCGACAGGTCGACACGGTTGCCATCGATCCGCTCGCTCGGCGGAATCGCGAGCGGCAACCAGGATTGGCGTTTGCTTCGCGCGGGGAGCCAAAACCGAGTCGAAAATTGTAGGTTGGGATCATCGCCGACAAAGACCGAAACGACCTCTTCGACATCCTGTTCGGTGTGATTGACTCCCACAACGGCCAACGAGGCCCATCCGCCGCTGGCAAACCGCTGGACGCCAGACGGCATGACCGTGACGGCAACGCCCGCAGGTTCCTTCGCTTGGGGGTCGGCGGCTAGGGCGGCCTTTGAAGACGGCACGGCCGCCGTTTCGGACGCCCCCTCCTGTGCCAGCGCACCGGTCGAGAAAACCGGAGACAAGGCCATCAAACCGCACATCGCAAGAACGCTGACCACCTGTTTCAATCTGGCCGCACTCAGGGTCGTTGGGATCATCCGCTACTGCTCAATCTGAAAAGTGTGTTCCGCGTCACGCCAATGTTAACGTCTCGGCGCCCCGGCTACGAGTCAGCGGCGTCAAACCGCCCAAATTCTTTCGTTCTGATTGATGTGCCTGAATCCCTGAACCTGATTCTCCTGCCTCTGAATCTCCGTGCGTGGCGCCCCGACAAGTGGTATAACACAGGAGCAAGGCCTTCTTCTCTATCGGCGTCATGATGCGAATTGTTTGCATTCACTTCGTTCTCGCCCTCATCGTTTCCATCGGAAGCGTCGCCCGTTGTGGCGAAGCGACGGGAGATCGATTTGCGTCGCCGTCGGATCGTGTGGATCAGTACCTGAGCGAATCTTGGCAGGAAACGGCGACACGACCTAGCCCGCCAAGCGGCGATGCCGAGTTCTGTCGACGTGCCTGGCTGGACCTTGCCGGTGTCGCGCCACCGGTTTGGCAATTGCGCCGTTTTCTGGCGGACCCGTCGGGCGACAAACGGGATCGGTTGATCGAATCGCTGCTGAGTTCGTCTCGCTTTGCCACTCACATGGCCCATCGCTGGAATGAGTTTTTGCTTCCGACGGAAACGTCTGACGACCGCCAGGCTGATGCGGCGGCCCTGCACGCTTGGTTAAGAAAACAGTTTCTCAACAACACGCCGTATGATCATCTGGTCGGCGGATTCTTGACCGCAGGCGGGAAGAGTGATCAGGGGCCGGCGATCTTTTACACGTCGCGGAACTTGGAACCGGTGAAACTGGCCGCGGCAACGTCCAGATTGTTCATGGGCGTTCAACTGGAATGCGCCCAGTGCCACGACCACCCCTATGCCCGGTGGACGCAAGATGATTTCTGGTCGTTCGCCGCGTTCTTTGCGCAGCTACGATTGAGCGAGACGAATCTGCGCGGTGGCGGCCAAGCGATCGAAGATCGATCGGGTGCGGAAGTGATGTTCCCCGATTCCGATCGAGTCATGGCGCCACGGTATCCGGGCGCGACTTCGCCACCGGAGGCCGATCCGACAGACTTTCGACGGCGTCAACTGACCATCTGGCTGGCGTCGCGCAACAACCCCTACTTCGCACGCGCCGCGGCCAACCGCGTTTGGGCGCATCTGTTCGGACGCGGGCTTGTCGATCCGGTGGACGCGATGGATACCAGCAATCCGCCCAGCCATCCCGAACTGTTGCAGTACCTTGCCGACTACCTGGTGGAACACCGCTTTGACTTGCGGGAGCTTTACCGCATGCTGACCCGCACCCAGGCCTACCATCGAACCAGCGCGATCAGCGAAGGCCAGCGACCACGGGCGGATGCTTTCGCCGCGATGAATGTCAAAACCCTCTCGGCATCCCAATACTTCGACAGCCTTCATCAAAACGTTTTGCTTGGGCGGTTTTATGCCCAGGCCGATTCGTCGCAAGTCGAACAAGCGGTCCGTGGCGAATTTCTTCGGCGCATGAAAGCCCCCGAGGCTGCGCCGAGTGACTATCCACATGGAGTGGTACAGGTGCTGGGAATGATGAACGGCCCGGAGATGCTGGCCGCGACCGCGGAAGACCAAAGCGGTCTGATCGCGTCGATGGAAGCACCATTCTTTTCGGATTTCGATCGGATCGAAACCCTGTTCCTGGCGTGTCTGTCTCGACCGCCCAGCGAGACCGAACTGGAAATGTTTCTGGCTCATTTAAATGACGCGTCCGCCGAGCAAGCCTCCGCCGCACGGCTGAGTGATCTGACTTGGATCTTACTCAATACCGCTGAATGTTTTGTTTGTCCGTAAAAGCAGGAGAGTGGGATAGGCTTCCAGCCTGTCAATGCTGAAACGACAGGCTGGAAGCCTATCCCACACGTGACCGCACAGCCATCATCGAAGGACAAATGTTCCAATCACCCCTCTTCAATCGCCGCCAGACGATCGCCGGCGCCGTTTCCATCGGCGGAACGATCGGGATCAGTCAGCTGCTGCAATCGATCGCCGCGGTCGCGGGCGAGGCGACGGAAAACGATCAGCGCCACTGCGTGTTGCTTTGGATGTCGGGCGGCCCCAGCCAACTCGACACGTTCGACATGAAGCCGAAGCACAAGAACGGCGGCTCCTTCAAAGAGATCGCGACCGCCGTACCGGGACTGCGGTTCAGCGAGCACCTTCCCCAGCTGGCCAAACAGGCCGATCAACTGGCGATCCTGCGTGGCATCGCGACCAAGGAAGGCGACCACCAGCGCGGCACCACGGTGATGCGCACCGGTCACATCGCCGGTGGCCCGGTCCGCTACCCAGCGATCGGCTGCTCGCTTTCGAAATCATTGAGGAACCCCGATTCCAAACTGCCCCATTACGTCACGGTCGCGCCGGGCCCCTTCGCCCGCAGCTCGCAGAGCCCCGGCTTTTTGGGTCCCAAATTCGCCGCAACCTCTGTCAGTGTTTCAGGGCCACCGACGGCGGGCAATTTCGCCCAATTGCGTGTCGATCATTTACAGCCACATGGATTCGTCGACTCGGAACGTTTTGAGCGCCGGTTGGCGCTCTGGGAATCGATGCAGGCGTCGTACTTGAAGACGCGCAACGCCCCCAACACCATTGCCCAGGACACGGTGTATCGGTCGGCGATCGACATGTTGGGCAGCGACGCCAAGGACGCCTTCGATCTTTCTGCCGAATCGGACACGGTGCGTGAAGCCTACGGACGTGGCACGTTTGGGCAAGGATGTTTGATGGCCAGGCGGTTGATTGAACGCGGTGTCCCACTGGTCGAAGTCACGTTGGGCGATGGGCTGGGTTGGGACACGCACGCGAACAACTTTGAACAGGTTCAACGGCTGAGTGAACAGCTGGACGCGGGCTGGGCGACGTTGATGACGGAACTTTCTGATCGCGGGCTGCTTGAGAAAACGACAATCCTTTGGGCGGGCGAATTCGGCCGCACCCCCGCGATCAATTCCAACGGTGGACGAGACCATTTCCCCCAAGCGTTCTCCTGCGTGCTGGCCGGCGGAGGCGTCGCCGGCGGACAAGCCTTTGGCGCAACCAGCCCTGACGGCATGGAAGTGATTGACGGAAAGATCGATCAGCAAGACCTGCTGGCGACGCTCTGCAAAGCGTTGGGTGTGAACCCGAAAAGCGAAAACATTGCCGAAGGCGGTCGGCCGATCGCCATCGCCGAAGGCAACCCGATCGATCAGGTGTTGTTGTGATCCCGCAAACAGGAGAGCGCCGCAGTGGTCTTGCAACGCTGATGCGTCGATCGCTTCTGATCCCGACCGCCATGACAGCGGTGATCGTACTCGCCGGATGCGATCGCGGGGCGAAACAATCGCCGTCCCAGACGATCACGACGCCCGATGGGACGGCGAAAAAAACCGTTGAGCTTGCCATCGTCCCGTCCCCCGACGCGTCGTCAACCTCCCAATCGCAACGCGAACAAGACGACGACGCGGTCAAGTCTGATTCCGTCGTCGCAAATCCCGCTTCGCCAGATAACGAGACAGACGCCGGAGCGGACGTCGCAAATGAACTCGATGCCTCGCAGGACAACGTTTCCTCTGACGACGCGGTATCCGATTCAGCTGACAAGCCCGATTCAACCGAAGAACCTCGAGCCGCCTACCGTCTGTGGCTACCGACCTCGAAAGGCCCCTTGTTGGTCGACCTGGACGTGTGGATCGACGACCAACCGTTGCGGGACGCTTTTGCGGAGAAACTTGCCTCCGTTCAAGCGACGTTGGAAACGTCCGATGAGGATGCGATTGGCTGGGATCGGCTACTGGAACACGTCGCCGCAGACCCCGCCACCTTCGGGCAAACCGCCTCACGCGTCGACGCTCAACAACAAGCACTCATCAAACGCTACGACCGCGACAAGGACAACTCGGTCGACGAGCAAGAATTGGTTCGATTCCTCTTTCGCGATTCCAATGTCACGCAAGCATTTCGCCTGTTCGGGACCGACGCATTTCGATGGGCCAACCGTTCTGCTTCGCCGCTGTATGCAGCCATCGACCGAAACCAGGATCGAAAACTTGATGCGACCGAGATCGAACAGGCCGGCGAATCGTTACTGCGGGAGATCGATCTCAATTCCGATCACTGCATCGACTTTACCGAGTTGATCCGACTGCGTGAAAACGAAACCGATGTTTGGCAGCGTCATCGATTCAACCGCCAAGGCGATGTCGCGATGGATTTGTCCGGTTACGTCAATTGGTCGAATCTGTCGTACACCATGGGCGGCATGTTGAAAGAGGATCCTGTTCTGCATCCATCCAATCCGGTGAAATCGATTGACGCCGATCGAGACAATTGGATCTCCGAGTCCGAGGCGCAGTCAGTCCTGACACTCGCCCCAGCATTGACGCTCGCCGTGCGGTTCGACAG
Organism: Phycisphaera sp. RhM; assembly: GCA_033042175.1. Lineage (GTDB taxonomy): Bacteria > Planctomycetota > Planctomycetia > Pirellulales > Pirellulaceae > Stieleria. The sequence continues at coordinate 157,173 of WCIL01000004.1, read as the reverse complement.
CACCAATCCGTCGGCATCGACCGTGGAGACACAGGTACACGCATCGGTTCGCGACAACGTCCGCATGGAACATCACCCCGGTTTCTGCTGGATCGCGGGCCAGGCGTTCCAAGTTGGTGCCGTTGCGCTGGACATGCCGACGACACAAAACCGAATTCCACGCCAAGTGTTCGTTCAGCTCGATGCCGACAAGGACGGAGCGATTGATGAAAGTGAAATTCCCGACGGCGCGAAGGATCAATTCCCGCTGGAGTCATTGGACCAAAACGGCGACGGCAAGCTGAGTTTTTTGGAGATCAATCAAGCGTTACAGCAAAAACAATCGATTTGGAATTTTCAGGTCCGCGGCAGGGCGGCCGAACATCCTGACGGTATCTTCGCCTGGTTGGATCTGGATCACGATCAATTCCTCTCCACTCGTGAAATTCAGTCGGCCTCTGCGCGATTGAGAGGCTTGGCCACCGAGAACGTAACGCTTTCGGCCAACGACATCCCCGACACCTTGATGATTCAGTTTTGCCGCGGCGAACCGGAGCAAGACGACGTACGATTTCAGTTCAGCCGACGCGTTATCGGTGAGTCGGACGAACGGCCGAGTTGGGCGATTCACATGGACGCCAATCGAGACGGCGATGTGTCGGCAAACGAGTTTCTCGGTCCGATCGAGACGTTCCGCAAGTTGGATCGAGACGACGATCGTTTTTTATCGGCGGCGGAAGTTCGCGAGCAGTGAGGGATCGCGACGAATCCATTATCCCGAAGGGATTTCAGCGAGTAGCCGGAGGTCAGCGCAGCAACACCTCCGGAAAACTCGCCGCAGAATCCCACCGACCCCGGCACGGTCGCAGCGAATCGAATCGCCGGCGGCGCGGTAGTCTGTGTTTCCGAAAGAGATGCTGGTTCACGCGCGGTGGCAGGCCGGGTCCGAGGGTTCAAGCGTGATTTGCTTCGACACCCTTCGGGGTCGCGTTAGGCGCGGGGCGGGACGTCCGGAGGTGTCGCTGCGCTCACCTCCGGCTACTCGCTTGGACCCCGTCGGGGTCATCCCAGCGACCGACGAGCGCCCGTAGGCTCGCGCCAAACGGCTGACGGTGCGTGGGAGATCAGCCGATTCGCGCCAGCGTTCGGGCATCGTGCAAGGCCGCGCGCTCGGCGGGCCCGTAGATCCCGCGCCAAACGGTTCACGCCAAACTTGCGATCGCTTCGTTGAGGGTGGTGCTGGGGCGCATCGCGGCGGTGGCTTTTTCGCAGTCGGGCTGGTAGTAGCCTCCCAGGTCGACCGGCTGGCCTTGTGCCGCGCCGAGTTCGTCGACCACCTTGGCTTCGTTTTCACGCAGTGCCTTGGCGACCGGCGTGAAGGCGGCGGCCAGCTCGGCGTCTTTCGATTGCGCGGCCAAGGCTTCGGCCCAGTACAGCGCCATGTAGAAATGACTGCCGCGGGTATCCAGCTCGCCGACCTTGCGTTTGGGCGATTTGTCTTCGACCAGAAACTGATCGGTCGCGTTATCAAGCGTTTCGGCCAAGACGGCAATTTTTTCGTTACCCGCTTTTCGCCCCAGGTCTTCCAGCGAAACGGCCAACGCGAGAAACTCGCCGAGTGAATCCCATCGCAGGTGACCTTCGGACACGAATTGCTGGACGTGCTTGGGGGCCGAACCACCGGCGCCGGTTTCGAACAAGCCTCCGCCGGCCAACAGCGGAACGATCGAAAGCATCTTGGCGCTGGTACCGAGTTCCAAGATCGGGAACAAGTCGGTCAAGTAGTCCCGCAGCACGTTGCCCGTCACCGCGATGGTGTCGTGACCATCACGTGCACGTTGACAAGCGTGTCGGGTCGCGTCGACGGTGTTCATGATCTGGACGTCCAACCCGTCGGTATCGTGATCGGCCAGATACTCGTTGACCTTTTTGATCAGGTTGGCGTCGTGCCCGCGTCGGTCATCGAGCCAGAAGACGGCGGGGTTTCCGGTCAGCCGCGCCCGTTGGACGCCCAGGCCGACCCAATCTCGAACCGCCACGTCTTTGGTTTGGCACATCCGCCAAATGTCGCCGGCTTCGACAGCGTGCTCAAAGATCACCGCTCCCGAGTCGTCGGTCACCACAACCGTTCCGTCGGCAGGGATTTCGAAGGTCTTGTCGTGAGAGCCGTACTCTTCGGCCTTTTTCGCCATCAGTCCGACGTTGCTGACCGAGCCCATCTTTGTCACGTCAAACGCGCCGTTCTCTTTGCAGAACTCGATCACGGCTTGATAGACGCCGGCATAACAGCGATCGGGAATCAGTGCTTTGGTGGGATGCAGTTTTCCGTCCGGCCCCCACATCATTCCGGAGCTGCGGATGGCCGCCGGCATCGACGCATCGATGATCACATCGCTGGGCACGTGCAAGTTCGTGATGCCTCGATCGGAATCGACCATGGCCAGCGACGGTCCGTTTTCGTAAGCCGCTTGGATGTCCTTGCGGATCTCATCGGCTTTCGTTTCGGGCAGCCCCGCCAGCTTGGCTTCCAGGCCCCCGACGCCGTTGCTGGGATTGACGCCCAGTTCGGCGAAGGTGTCGGCATGCTTTTCGAACACGTCTGCAAAGTAGACGTTGACGGCATGACCGAACAGGATCGGATCGGAGACCTTCATCATCGTTGCTTTCAGGTGTAACGAGAGCAGGATTCCAGACTTTCGCGCATCGGCGATTTGGTCCTCATAGAACGCGCGCAGTTGCTTGATGGACATGACGGACGCGTCGACAATTTCGCCGGCGTCGACGGGCACTGGCGAACGCAGCGGGGTGCGTGTTCCGTCGGCGGCGACCAACTCAATTTTCAAAGCACCGGCGTTCTGGAGGATCGCTGATTGTTCGCTGCCATAGAAATCGCCTTCGGACATGTGGGCGACGTGCGACGGCGAATCGGACGACCACTCGCCCATCGAGTGCGGATGGGCTTTGGCGTAGTTTTTGACCGCAGTTGCCACCCGGCGATCCGAGTTGCCTTCGCGGAGTACGGGGTTGACCGCACTGCCGAGCACTTTGGCGTAACGGGCACGGATTTCCTGCTCGGCGTCGGTCTTCGGATCGCTGGGGTAATCGGGAATGTCGAAACCGCCGGCCTGCAATTCAGCGATCGCCGCGGTCAGTTGCGGGATCGAGGCGCTGATGTTGGGCAATTTGATGATGTTGGCTGCTGGCGTTTTGGCCAGTTCGCCGAGCAAGGTCAGCGCGTCTTCACGCTGTTGCGAGGTGCTGAGCGACTCTGGGAAATTTGCCAGAATGCGGCCCGCCAGCGAAATGTCTTTGGTCTCAACCGCCACGCCAGCCTTTGCGGCAAACGCTTGGACGATCGGCAGCCAAGACAGCGTCGCAAGCGCGGGAGCTTCGTCGGTGAACGTGTAAACGATGCTCGATGCAGAATCACTCATGGTCGTTTCAGGGGCGGGGTTGGCGGATCGGCGGGCAAAAAAACAGGCGGCACAGCGAAGGAAAAATTAGCAGGGGCGAGCGAAATTGTCACCGGTGGCGCGCCGCCCCTGCGGATTCCGAATCCGGATCACGACAGGTCGATCAGGCTTTCGCCCGTCATTTCGACCGGCTTTTCCAGCCCCATCAAGGCCAGGACCGTCGGTGCGATGTCGGCCAACCGGCCACCCTCGCGCAAGGTTTTTCCTTCCAACCCAGGCTCGACGACGATCAGCGGAACATCGTACGTGGTGTGCGCCGTGTGCGGTCCGCCGGTTTCCGGGTTGATCATCTGTTCGCAGTTGCCGTGGTCGGCGGTGATCACCAGCGATCCGCCGGCATCCAAGGTCGCATCGACGAGCTTTCCGACACACGCGTCGACTGTTTCCACGGCTTTGACCGCAGCGGCTAAGACCCCGGTGTGACCGACCATGTCACCGTTGGCAAAATTGACGATGATCAATTCACTGCGGCCGGACTTGATCTCATCGAGCACGTATTGGGTGACCTCCGCCGCCGACATCTCGGGTTTCTGGTCATAGGTCGAGACGTCGCGAGGCGATTGCGCCATTTCCTGGTTTTGGCCGGGGAACGGGGTGTCGCGGTAATCGTTGAAGAAGAACGTGACGTGGGGGTACTTTTCCGTCTCGGCACAGCGGAACTGATTGAGCCCTTTCTCGCTGACGTACTGGCCAAGGATGTTGGGCATCTTGGGTGGCTTTTCGAAAATGACTTCGACGGGCAGCCCGGTTTCGTACCCCGTCATGGTGGCGTAGTACAGATCATTGATCTTGCCGCCGCGGTCAAACCCGCCGCCGGGAATGTCCGCCCATTGTTGGTCGTCGTACACAAACGCTTTGGTGATTTCACGGGTGCGGTCACCGCGATAGTTGATGAACACGACCGCGTCTCCCTCGCCGATGGTCGCGGCCGAACCGCCATCGGGCACGATCGACGTCGCTTCGATGAACTCATCACCACTGCGACTCGATTCGGTGGGGCTGTCGTAGTACGCCTGGATCGCTTGTTGGGCCGACGTGGCGGTGCGTTGAGCCCCCTTGGTCAAGGCGTCGTAGGCTTTTTGGACGCGATCCCATCGCAGGTCGCGGTCCATTGCATAGAACCGGCCGACGACGGTTCCGACTCGGCCCACACCGGCGGCATCGAGTTTGTCCTGGACTTTTTGCACGTAGCCCAAGCCGCCGTTGGGCGAGGTGTCGCGGCCGTCGGTGATCGCATGGACGACCAACCGATCCGCCGGCAGCCCGCTGTCTTTGTACAAGTCGACGACGGCCAGAGCGTGATCCAGATCGCTGTGGACGCGGCCGTCGGACATCAGCCCCAGGATGTGCAGTTTGCCGCCGGTCTTGCGGATGTGCCGGAGTGTCCCCAGCAGCACGTCGTTCTTGAAGAATTCGCCTTCGCGGATCGAACGGGTGATTCGCATCACTTCTTGATCGACGATCCGTCCGGCACCGATGTTCTGGTGGCCGACTTCGCTGTTGCCCATCACGCCGGCCGGCAGTCCGACGTCTTCGCCGGATGTCTTGATCAACACGTTGGGATATTTTTCCATCAGCGCGTCGGAGACAGGAATTTTACCCTGAACGACGGCGTTGGCCTTGTCCCACTCGGGGTACGGGTTTTCGCCCCATCCATCACGAACAATCAAGACGACAGGTTTTCGGCGGACTTCGGTCATGGTTCTGGAGTCGAAAAGGCGTGGATCAAAAAGGAGGCTGGGTTGCCAACCTGCCGGCGATTCCCGGCAGCGAATAAGGAGAATGTTAGCCCAGACGGGGCGTCCTCCAAAGTGGGCCAGGGAAACCCGGTCCACCGTCGGTGGATTGCGGCTGTAACGACTTCAGGGCGGTCAGCGAAGAAACACGTTGATCCAGAATCGGCCAACGCAACAGTTCAGCTGGGAATCGGGTCAATCGCCCGAACAATTTTTCTCGACGCGCAATGTTTCCGGACTGAAGAATTTTCTCAGAACCGAAAACGTTGCCGGCACAGCTGGATTTACCGCGATTTTCCGGACTTCCGCGGACGCCACACCGCGCGCGGTTGACGGCGGGCAGGAAGCTCAAGTCACTTTTCTGGCACATCACTTGCTTCCGGCCCTCGGTCGGCTGAAGCAGCCAATTGCTGAATCACCCGAACTCCTTCACGACCGGCTCAGTTTATGAAGTCGGCAACTGTCGGCGATCGACCAGCGCGCGGCGACTGACTCCGTCTTTCCGCTTCGCTCTCCGATGGCCACCTCCCCCACGATGAATCGCACCGAGGAACCCAAAAATGAAACGTAGATTCAACCGGATAGAAAGTCTTGAAAAGCGAAACCTGTTGGCGGCGGGCTTGATCCCGGTCAACGCCACGATCCCGATCCAGGACAGCTCCAACGGGCTGAACATCGACGGCGACGCGGTGATCAAATTCAACGCCGTCATTCTTGATCCGCATCTGGATTCCCCGGACGATGTGAATCTGACGAACTTCGAAGTGACCAGCAACGCTCAGCTGAGCGGGCAAGTCAACAACGAAAACGTTTCGGGTAGCTACTCCGCGTCGGCCAACAACGACGCGTTGGAGATTCTTGCCAGTGGCGGCGCCTCGATTCTGCAAATCAACAGCGTGGCTCCGGACCATCTCGGTGGTTCCATCGACGCGACGATCGGAAGCGAAGCTTGGCAGGCCGGTGTCATCCAGGCGATTTTAGATTCGGACCTGGACCTGAGCAGCGGTGGGCTCAACGGCACCTTGGACATCAACCTGTCGGGTAACGTGTCCGGCAGTGCGATCGACGAGAGCTTTGAAGTCACGATTTCACAGTCCAACGTCGTGACCGCGGACTTCCCCGACCCAAGTCTGAAGAGTGTTTCCGGCCGTGTTTTCCTGGATGCCGACGGCGATGGTGTCCGTAGCGAAACCGACGTCGCCGTCGACGATGTGACGGCCGTGTTGCTCGACGGTGATACGGTAATCGACTCGGTCAACGTCGATGCCGACGGTTTTTATTCGTTCTACAACCTCGGCAGCGGTGATTTCAAAATCCGCATCGACGGGCTGGGAGCCGAACAAGAATTTTCTCCCGTCATGGTCGGAGCCGACGGCACGGTGGACAGCAACATCGACCCCACAACCGGGGCGACCGGATCGCTGGACTTTTCCAGCAACACCAACCTGCTCAATATCGATGCCGGCGTTCGTGCCGCGGTGGACTATAACGCCAGCAGCGGATTGATCCCCATCGATGTGACAATCCCGTTCTCGGATCTTTCCAACGGACTTGAAGTCGACGGCGACGTGGTGCTGCGATTCGACGTCACCATTCTGGATCCGAAACTTGATGACGCAAGCGACATCAGCCTGACCAACGTGACGATCACCAGCAGCGGTGCCTTGGATGGACAGGTCAATGGCCAGAACGTCGACGGCACCTTCGAAGCGTCGGCTGAATCGGGTGACATCGAAATCGTGTCCGATTCGAACCCGATGACGCTGCAGATCAACAGCATCTCGCCCAATCACATCAATGGAACGTTCTCGGCAACCGTGGGCGGCATTACCGTGACGAACGCAGAATTCAACGCGATCTTGAATTCCGCGTTGGATTTCGCCAGCGGCGATTTGAGCGGCACGTTGTCAGTGGACGTCAGTGGTGAGGTCTCGGGCAGTGCGTTTGAAGAAACGATTCAAGCTTCCTTCACCCAGTCCAACGTGGTGTCGGCGGACTTCCCCGATCCGAGCAAGCAAAGTGTCTCCGGCCGCGTGTTCGTCGACGTCGATGGCGATGGGGTGCGTGAAGAAGGCGATGTCGCACTGACCGGAGTGACGGCGGTACTGATCGACGGGGACACCGAAATCGCGTCGATGGAAGTTGATGCCAATGGGCACTACTCCTTCTACAACCTGAGCGGCGGTGAGTACCGGGTACGCATCGACGGACTGGATTCGCTGGACCAGTTCTCGCCCTTGATGGCCGGCGGCGACGCTTCGGTCGATAGCAATATTGACCCGAATACGGGTGCCACGGCAGTTCTCGACTTTAGCAGCGAAACCAACCTGATCAACATCGACGCCGGTGTCATCGTTTCGGCAAACGATCTGGTGACGATGGACTCGGTCGGATTGTACCAGGGCGACATTTCCCTGTTCCACCTGAACAGTGAATTGGAAACCGGTGTTTCGGTCGACTATACCCAGTTCGGACCGGGCAATGACGCCGGGTGGATTCCTCTGGCCGGTGACTGGGACGGCGATGGAGTCGACACCGTGGGCCTGTATCAACCCTCCACCTCGATGTTCCACCTGGTCAACTCGCTGGGCAAAGGCTCGTCGGACCAACTGTTCACCTTTGGCCCCTCTGGGAACGCCGGATGGATCCCGCTGGCTGGTGACTGGGACGGCGACGGCATCGACACGATCGGCCTGTACCAACCCGACATCTCGCTGTTCCACCTAAGGAACACGTTCGCATCGGGTTCGGCAGATATCTACGCTTCCTTCGGACCGTCCGGTGACGCCGGTTGGACTCCGCTGGCTGGCGACTGGAACGGCGATGGAACCGACACGATCGGTTTGTATCAGCCCGACGTGTCAATTTTCCACCTGAAGAACGCATTCGCATCGGGTTCGGCAGACATCTACACGTCCTTCGGACCGTCAGGTGATGCCGGCTGGATTCCGCTGGCTGGTGACTGGAACGGCGACAAGATCGACACGATCGGTCTGTACCAACCCGACGATTCGCTCTTCCACCTGATCGACACCTTCCGGTCCGGAGCATCGGACTACCTGTTCGGCTTCGGTCCGAGTGGTGACGCCGGATGGACGCCACTGACGGGCGATTGGGACGGCGCGACGGTTGCGGCATCGGCTGAGTCCTCGTCGAACATCGCAGCGTCCAGTTCCGCCGCGGCACGCCCCGCGTCGTCGGACTTGGATCTGCTCGCCGCCGACCAGATTCGAGCGGCTGCCGCCATGACCGGCGTGTCGTCCGACTCGGGTTCGGATACCGACGATGAAGAGTCATTGCGTGCACTCGACGAGTTGCTCGCGCAATTCTGATCGATCGCTCATTGCATTGATCGTGCGAAAGAACGACATTCACGCCATCGAGGGCCTCCACCTTCGATGGCGTTTTCTTTTTGTTGTTGCTTTTGTAAACCCTCTCGCCAATGCCGCTGCTGCGATTTGAAACCGACCACGCAACGCCATCTGGGCCGTTGATCGCCGCACTGCAACGCGTCCGCGACGAGTTTGTCGACTCGCAAGCCAGCGATTTCGAGGACGCCGAATCGCTGACACCGCGATTGCCCGAAACGCAGACGTTTGTTTCATTGCCGGAACAACAGTTGTTGGCGTATGAGAAGTATCGCGAGACGAGCGAACTGGGGCATGTCTTTCGAATCGCCAATGAAACGCATGATTTCATTGACGCATTGGTTGTCGTCGGATCCGTGGGCGATGTTGCCGGGGCCGAAGCGATGTTCCAGGCGTGCTGCGATCCGTATCACAATGAACTCGATCGAGCGGCCCGCGGCAGCAAACCGCGGATCTACTTTGTCAACGACGAACTGGATAACGATCAGCTGCAATCGCTGCTCCACCGGCTGGCCGTCGGCGGATACGGCGACAGCGCCGCGGAAAACAGTTGGGCGTTGATCGCCGCCGGTAACGCCTCGCCGGTCGATGGTCGTCCGGTGCTTCAGCATCTGCTGCACCGACACGGGATTGCCAATGCGGAGATTGATCCGGGGCTGAGATCGCGGCTGGTCACTCCGATCGGAGACGACCGATTTGCCGCCGAGATCTCGAACTGCTACCCCGGCTGCGGCCAACGGCTGCGCGTTTCAGGCAAACTTGTCGACGGGTTGGGCGTGATGACGCCGTTAGGATTGCTGCCATCGGCGTTTCTGGGACTCGATTGCATCCAACTGCTCGTCGGGGCAGCGGCGGTCAACGCGAACTTTCGCAGCGAGCCATTCGAGACGAATCTCGTCTTGCGTTTTTTGGCTGCCAACGGCTTGGTCGGACCGGACGGATTGACGTCGTCGATTGAGCCGTCACGGGAGTTTGCGTGGTGGGCACGCAGTCTCGCTGGGCTGGACCGCTGGCGCCAAACGTTGCACCGAACCGAACGGCGAGGGGAAAGCGCGACCGCAGATTTGGCGACGGATTTTGCGAGGCGCCACTTAATGCGACAACTCAAACGCCGGCATCGGACGGGTGGTTCGGTCATTTGCAATCATGTCGTCGTCGACGCCATTCGGACCGATCCGCTTCCCATCACGCCGGCCGGTTCGGTCACCGGTCTGGATGACGCATCGGCCCTGCCGCAGTTGCACCGCGACGAGCTGCCCGTGATTCAGCGACAGCTTGAGGCGTTAGGTGTACGGCAGAATCGGATCCGTCTGCCGGTCATCGACACCCATTCACTGGGCCAGCTGGTGCAGATGTTGATGTTGGCCGCGGCGATCGAATCGCAAGTGGCGGACGGCCCGCTTGGCTCGGGGGTCTAAACCGCGCCCGTTGTTTTGAGTACCCTTTCCACACGCTTCTGCGCTTCCAATTTCCCATCCATCCCGTTGACGCCACGAAATGTCCGCCATCGACGACCTCTTTACCCGTTTGAAATCCGAACAACGAAAGGCATTGATGCCGTTTATCACGGCGGGCGATCCGAGCATCGAGGCGACCGGGACCATTCTGGACGGTCTGGCCGCCGCGGGTGCAGATTTATGCGAAATCGGGATTCCGTACAGCGATCCGATTGCCGACGGCCCGGTGATCCAGGCCTCCTATCAGCGGGCACTGGATCGCAAATTTCGGTTGCAAGACGCCTTTCAATTGGGCCAGGACAAGGCCGCCGAACTGGGCATGCCGCTGGTGACGATGGTCAGCTACGCCATTATCTATCGGGTGGGGTTGCGGAAATACGTCCAGCGGGCCAAAGCGGCGGGGTACGCCGGAGCCATCGTGCCGGATCTGTTGGTCGAAGAAGCCGGCGAACTGTCGCAGATCTGTCGCGACGAAGATTTCAGCTTGATTCAACTGGTCACGCCGACGACGCCGCGGCAGCGTCAGATTGAAATCGCGAATTCGTCTTCGGGCTTTCTGTATTACGTGTCGGTGACCGGAATCACGGGCGAGCGGAATGAGCTTCCGGCGGATCTGCTGGAAAGCGTGAGCTGGTTGCGGGGCCAGACCGAGCTGCCGATTTGCATCGGTTTTGGGATCAGCGGCACGGAAATCGCGGCCAAGCTGGCTCCAGTCGCCGACGGGCTGATCGTCGGTTCGGCGATTGTCCGACGGATTGCAGAGCACACCGACGCCGCCGACGCACGCGATGCGGTGGCCAAATTTGTTGCCCAACTGCGATCGGCGATTGATTCGGTGACCTCGGCGGCAAGCTAGGCAATCTTTACGGCTTCGCACGCTTGATTCGACGGCAAAATCCGAAAAAACCTACCTGATAGCAGGCGGAACCGCCGAAATCTACAGCAACACCGGTCCCACACGGATTTTCCGTAGGCGTTGTGCCACCCGTGATAAAGAGTCCCGCGAACGTCGCGGGCGGCTCTTGCAACGTCACCGGCCGGAGCGATTTGGAACTGTAGGAGGCATTTCCCATGCGACGAAAGTATCTAGGATTGGCGATCGCTGCGATCACCGCGTTGGGCCCCGCTTCGGCCTTTGGCGGCGACAGAGAGATTGCCGAAGAAATCATGACCCGTTTGAAGGGCAGCCGTGACTCCGGTGCCCTCAAAGACTTTACGCTTGACATGAAAGTTGACCAGGGCGTCGTCCTGTTCCGCGGCAGTGTCAGCGAGAGCGAACAAAAGCAGCTCGTCCTGTCAGCCGCCGAAGGCGTTGAAGGGATCGAAAAGGTCGTCGACGAAGTCGCCGTCAAGGCTGCGAAAACAGCAGAAAAGGCTACGCAGCCGCAACCGGTCGAGCCGGCTGTTGCAACGAGCGATCAATCGCTCCGCAACATGCTGTCGGCCGGTCTGCAGCACCCCGCCGAAACCAAACCTGAAGTGGCGTTTGAGCCGATCATCGCGGACGCACCCCAAAGCGTTGCTGCTTTGGAAATCGCCCCCGGACAAGTTCAAACCACTGCCGCGGTCGAGCTGGCTGCACCCGCCGGATTGAGCGACCAACAAGTCGTTGCCGGCGTCGTCCAGGCTCTCAGTGCCGCCCAGAAAGACGGACGACTGAAGGGATTTGGCGTCGACGTCAAATGCCTTGACGGAATCGTCTCGATCGAAGGCCGAGCCGGATCGGCCGAGCAACGTCAGCGGATCCTCAGCATTGCTGAATCCGCACCCGGCGTTCAAGGGATCGACCAAGCGATCACCGTGATCGGTCAACCTGCACCGGCACTGAGCCGACCCACCGGCGTGCCAGCTCAACTGGCAAGCAATCGGATGGCGCCGGTCAACGTGGACCAAGTGCCCACGATGGCGTCGCCGTACCAAATGAATCAGCCCGTTCCGGTCGCACAAGCCGCGACTCCGGTCATGGGTTCCCCCGCCATGGGTATGCCGATGCAAGGCACACCCGTTGCGATGAATCATGGCGCCGCCGTCGGAGCCCCACGCTACGACGCTCCCAACCTGCCCAACTACGCTTGGCCAGGTTACGCATCCTACCCGAACTATGCTGCCCTGACTTACCCTCAACAGTACAGCCCCTCGGCGTGGCCTTACATCGGTCCCTTCTATCCTTACCCGCAAGTCCCGATGGGATGGCGTAAGGTGTCACTGGAATGGGATGACGGATGGTGGTTCCTGGACTTCACCGATCGCTAAGGCGAACTCGGTAGGCGAAGGTGACTCCAGCCACAGTTCTGGAAATCGCTGCCGCGAGGGACTCACTTGTCCCTCGCGGCTTTTTTTTATTGAGCGGCAAACAGAAACACGATGGCTCCGATAGGGATCCGCAGACAGCGATGGCGGCTTCCGCTACCGCTTCAACCCTCAGATTCAATCGTGACAAAGCACTTCAGCACGTTCACCCGGGGTAACAATCGAAAACAATACCTACCGATGGCAGCGCGAACCCACCGATGACCGGGTGCAAGAAAATCGTAGGTTCGCGCTGCGATCGGTGGGCCCAGTCATCGTTTCATCGCTCCGCAAGTGACAGCCCAATCCCGCTAAGTTTAGACAAATGGACAGGCCCGGACGCTGGCGCCAACCGGCTGATATCAATTGAATATCAGCCGTTTGGCGCGAGCCTACGGGCCCCAGCACAAGGAAGCAATGCGTAACTTAGCGGTATTGAGTGACAGCCTGCCCTCTGATTCGCTCGGCCAACGCAACCTAAACAGTTCGGCGGACAGGCGAGCTCTTTTTGGGTAGGTCGCTTTTCAATCTGACAAAGCAGGAGCGGTCTGGTGTGGAACATCCGCTGTTGTGAAACAGCAGCCTGCTCGGCGATTCGCTAAAACTCCTGAATTACCCGCAAGATCCGTATAAGTTCACACGATAACTGTCTGTACAAGCGGAACCCAACCGTGCTCCGACGCGCGGTCTTGTTATCGAACACCAGGGAAGGTTGCTCGGATGACCAACACGACGAACAGTCAAACAAAACACGCCGCCCAGGCAGACCGTCTGGAATCGGCCACGAAAGGTGCGAGTGCCCTTTCGTCTCTCGCACGCACAGTTACCTTGGTGACGATGGCCTGCGTCGCCGTCAGTACGACAGGATGCTGGGGCTTGGGAGGAACCAATTACAATCTTGGTTTCCTCGGCTTTCCAATCCCTGTCAGCCCGTACTATCAACATAAGGCGGAAGAGGAATTCTGGAAGAAAGAGCGTTACAAAAAGGTGCCGATCCTCGGCCCGACCACCTCCGGTGGCGCCCCGGTCGCGCTCGATCCCCCCAGTGACGACGAAGTGATGCACGCACTGGAAAGTGCACGTCCGGTCCAAGGCGGCATTCCGTTGCTATATGAAAAGCAACGCAACGACGTGCGGATCATCAAAGAGAAGATCGCCGATTACGTCGATCCGCCTCGATTCTATCCGCTGATCGGCCCCGCCCAACTGCACCACGCCCACTACAAGTGCACGATCTACTTCGAAGAGAAGACCACGATCGGCTACCCCGTGCCACACACCCTGCACGATCAAGAAGCCGTCGAAGTCGTCTACATCGACCACAACCACTTCCACATGGTTGGCGACGTCGAACCCTACACCACTCCGGCACTCTAGCCGCTTTAACAAGCGTTCCGCTTCACCACTAAAAAGGCGGCTTTGCGTGATCCACGCGAAGCCGCCTTTTTTTCGTGTCGTATCACCGCGGAACTACAACCCCAGCGCCTCGCTGGCCGTCTGTTGGAACGTCTTGCGGATGTCCGACCCATCGCTGTTGCCCATTTTGGTCCGCTGAATCATCAACACGTAAATGGTCTGTGTCTGGGGATCGACCCAGCCTTGTGTTCCAAACGCCCCGCCGTGCCCGAACGTTCCCGAAGACAACATCTCGGTCACGCCTTGTGGTTCGCGGACGAGGCACCAGCCCAAACCCCAGCAGTTGCCGGGCGTGAATCCTGTTTCCAAGTCGCCGGTCTGTGGTGACGTCATCTGCGCGACCGCGTCTTCCGAAACGATCTGCTGCTTGCGAAACTTGCCCCCGTTCAAGACCATTTGATAGAAGCGGAACATGTCGCGAGCGGTTGCAAACAGACCGCCCGACGGATTGGGCGCTTTCACCTCGGCCGGATTCGAAATGCGATTGGCAACCGCCTGCAGCGACTGTCCCTCTTCGCCCGGGCCATACAACGTTGCGATGCGACGCTGCTGTTTCTCGTCAGGAAAGAACGTGGTGGATGTCATCGTGCCAGGTTCAAAGATTCGCTCTTGAAGGAACGCTTGAAATGATTGTCCCGAGACGAGTTCAACGATCCGGCCGGCGACGTTCAACCCCGGACTGTACTGCCACTTGGTGCCGGGCTCAAACGCCAGCGGTCGCTCGGCCAGTTGGTCGACCGATTCTTCGAGTGACCCATCGAACAGTTGATCGCCGGCCAACCCCGAGGTGTGCGTGATGGCGTCCCGGATCGTGATTTCACGACTCGGCGCCGACCCATCTTTCAGCTTCAGATCCTTGTAAGCGGGGATGTACTTGCTGACCTTGTCGTCCACACTGAGCTTGCCTTCGTCTTGCAAGATCATGATGGCGGTCGCGGTGATCGGCTTGGTCATCGAAGCGATCGAAAACATCGTGAAGGGACGCATCTCTTTTTGTGCTTCGATGTCGGCCAATCCGACCGCGCCCAAATGCACGATCTTCCCGCGGTGGCCGACCAAGGTCACCGCGCCGGAGATTTTTCCTTGCTCGACAAAGGCTTGCATGGCCGCATTGATCGGTTCGATCACGGGCGGCGGTGTGGGGGCCGCCTTCTTCGGTGCAGGTGCGTCCTGGCCAGATGCCGTGGACGCGACGGTCAGAATCAGGGCAATGCAACAAGACGATAGCAGACGAATCATCGAAAGGACTCTTGGCAGGTGGGGAAGAAATCACATCAAGGACCTCCATGCGGTCCGGTATTGTAACCCCTTCGTCGCCCGTCAACGTCTCACGAGCGCTGACCTTGCGCTGTGTCCACTTTGAATTGTCGGCTTGGATTTTGTCGAGCGGAACAGGGGCAGCCTGTGACTTGCGGAGTAATGAAATGACCAGGGAGCCCGCGGATAGCAGCGCGACCCCACGGATTTTTAGTCCCCCGTCATCGGTGGGATCGCACTGCAATCGGTGGGCATTGTATTTGAAGCGTCAGACGATTTTGCCCATCGAATCACCCATTCGGGCATACAACTCACGCTGGTCGGCGGAGTGTTGCTCTAAATCGTCGTCGAACACGATACGACCGGGCTCGAAAATGACGATGGTCGATGAACCGCCGAACCGGAAGTAGCCCTTTTCATCCCCTTTGCCAACCGGGTCGCCCGGGCGATAGGTCTGGCAGATTCCGCCGACACAGGTCGCGCCGATCTCCAACAGCAAGACGTTTCCGAGCGTTTCGGTTTCTAGAATCGTGATCTGGCGTTTGTTGGTCGCCAGGATGTGAATGTTTTGACACAACGCGATCGGATTGACCGAGTAGAGCGGTCCGTTGATCAAGCGTGCCGGTCCGGGGCGTCCGGCGGCGGGAAAGTGAAAACGGTGATAGTCGACCGGGCATAACCGGGACAGCAGCAAGCTTCCCTGGGCGTACCGCCGCGTCAGTTCCGGATCACGAAGCAGCGTCGCCAAGTCGAACATCTGGCCCTTGACGAACAACCCCTCGCAACGCGACAGATCGGGCACGCAGAGGTGGCGTCCGTCGGCGGGGAAGACGATGGTCGAGGGATCGGGGTCGATCGGTCTGGCCGACGGCTTCAGCTTGCGAAAAAAGAACTCATTGAAGTTGGCGAATTCATCCGGGTTGCGGGCAAACTCGCTCGCGTCGAGTCCAAACGCCGCGATGAAGGGTTTGATTCTCTCACGCGTTTTCGGTTGGTCCATCCGCCAGCCATACCAGCGGGAAAACCACGCCCGTTTCACCATCGCGGCCAGGGCGAGTTTTCCGCCCCACGTCCCATACGTCCAACGAAGCGCCTTGTCGCCGTAGACTTTTTCGACGCGTGACTCGTCGCGGTAACGGTCGTGATAGACGATTTCATCCATGGACGGAGTGTTGGGGACGAGGAAGGAGGCGCGGATGCGCGGTGTGGATTGATGATCGCGGTCACTGGCTGACGCCGCGTGCTGGGGGCACTGGCTGACGCCGTGTGCTGGCTGGCATAGATTGACATGCCGCATCGACTTTGGCGAGAGCGCCTGGTGATTCGGTGTATGATTAAAAGCTGTCTCGGTTTTCGAATCCTTTCCTCCATCCTGCCCTGTCCGATCATGAATCTTCGCCCTTGGATCACCGTCTGTACGCTGGCCTTGCTGGCTTCGCCGCTCGCGTTTGCCGCCGACGCCAAACCCGAACCCGATGAAAAGGTTGTCTACAAGACCGTCGGCGACGTCGAATTGTCGATGCACGTGTTCAAACCCGCCCCGTCGGATTCGGCCGAGCCGCGTGCGGCGATCGTGTTCTTTTTCGGCGGCGGATGGAACGGCGGCTCGCCGAGCCAGTTTTACGGGCAAAGCCGTGCACTGACGGACCGGGGAATGGTTGCGATGTGCGCCGAATATCGCGTCAAGAAGACGCACGGGACGCCACCGAAGACGTGTGTCGCCGATGGCAAGTCCGCGATTCGCTGGGCCCGTCAGAACGCGTCTCGCTACCGAATCGATCCGAATCGAATCGCCGCCGGTGGCGGATCCGCCGGCGGGCATGTCGCCGCTGCGACGGCAACGGTGACCGCCTTTGACGATCCGGCCGATGACACGACGGTCAACTGCCGTCCCGACGCCCTGGTCCTGTTCAATCCCGTCTACGACAACGGACCGGACGGATACGGTTACGACCGGGTCGAAGCGTACTGGAAAGAGATCTCGCCGCTGCACAACCTCCGCAAAGATACTCCGCCGACGATCGTTTTCTTGGGAACCAAGGACAAACTGATTCCCGTGGCAACCGGCCAGGCGTTCAAAGCCAAACTCGACAAGCTGGGCGTGCGAAACGAATTGCACCTCTACGAAGGTGCCGCACACGGGTTCTTCAACAAGGGCGACGCCTATGAAGACACCCTGGCCAAGTCGATCCGATTTTTAACTTCATTGGGCTTTATTCCCGAACGATAGACCGGATGCGTTGTGCTGAAACCGGACAGGGAAGGCAGAATGATGGGAAGGCAGAATGATGGGGTGACACCTGGGCATACGCAGGTCATGTGCCAATCCATCGCCCCACTCTCCTCGTCTCCATCATTCTGCCTTCATGCTTAACCCCAATGTCGACTAAGCCTTGGCCAGTTTCTCGGCGACACGTTGCAACAGCGCCTTGGTCAGTTTAATGCCTTCGTACTCGGAGACCTTGCCACCTTCGTATTCGATGCCGACGTAGCCGTGGTAGCCGTGTCGCAGTACGATTTCCATCATCTTGAAATAGTCGGTGTGGACTTCGTTACCATCTTCGTCGAAGTCGTGCGATTTCGCGCTGACCGCTTTGGCGTACGGCATCAATTCTTCGACGCCCTTGTAGCGGTCGTACATCTTCGGCTCTTTCCCTCGCGAGAGGTAGAAATTGCCGAAATCGGGAAGTGTGCCACAGTTGTCCATTTCCGTTTTGGCGATCGTCCCGGCCAGCCAGGCGCCGTTGCTGCTGAGACCGCCGTGGTTTTCGACAATCACGTTCAATCCCTGAGGCTTGGCATACTCGCTTAAACGACGCAGTCCGTCGGCGGCCAATTTCATCTGTTCTTCGTAACTGCCGGAGCTGCTGGCGTTGACGCGGATGGAGTGGCATCCCAAGAACTTGGCGGCGTCGACCCAACGGTAATGATTTTCGACGGCCTTGGTGCGTTTGGCGTCGTCGGGGTCGCCCAAGTTTCCTTCGCCGTCGCACATGATCAACAGACTCTTGACGCCCAGGTCATCGCAACGGGTCTTCAGCTCGCTCAGGTATTTCTGATCTTCGGCTTTGTCTTTGAAAAATTGGTTGACGTATTCGACCGCATCAATCCCGAATTCTTCCTTGGTGACGCGGGGGAAATCCAGGTTCGTCAGACCCTTGCTCGGATCGCGCAGGGTGCGGTGCAGCGACCACTCGGCCAGTGAAATTTTGAACGGAGCTTCGCCCGCCTCAGCGGCGAACAGCGGAGCCAGGGTGAGCGAGGCGGCGGAGGCAGACGCAAATTGGAGAAATTGACGGCGGTTGGTCATGATCACGTGGACAGAACAGGGGAGGAAGCACTCAAAACGACGCCGCCAATTCTACACCAATCTGCCCCCAAGTGGCGTAAGCTTCCAGCTTGCGACTTCGGCGGGTAACGCAGAAGCTAAAGCTTCTCGTGAGGCAAGCAAGATGCTTACCCCACCGTGGCGTAAGCTTCCAGCTTGCGTCTTCGGCGTGTAACGCAGAAGCTAAAGCTTCTCGTGAGGCAAGCAAGATGCTCACCCCGCGGTGCCCTCGTAGCGGTAGCCGACGCCGTAGACGGTTTGAACGATTTCTGGATGCTTGGGATCGATCTCGATTCGCTTTCGCAGCTGGCTGATCGTCTGGTCGATGGTCCGGCTGTTGGGGACATGGTCATCCTCCCAGGCGGATCGGAACAAGTCGGCCCGCTTGACGACTTCGCCCGGCCGGGCGGCCAGGGTTTGCAGAATCAAGACTTCCCGCCGGGTCAGCGAGACGGCTTCGTCGCCGCGGCGGGCGCGAAGCTCTTTGGGGAACACATCCAGTCCTCCCATCGAAAAGGGCTCGTCGGAAAACGTCACCCGAGTGTCGGGGGATTCGGACAGGCTGCGACGGGCGACCGCTCGGATTCGCGCGATCACTTCTTTGGTCCCGAACGGTTTGACGATGTAGTCATCGCCGCCGAGTTCCAGTCCGATGACTTTGTCGATCTCTTCCGCCTTGGCCGTGATGAATAGGATCGGCATCGTCGGGGACTGTTGGCGAAAGTACTTGCAAACGTCAAAGCCGCTGAGTCCCGGCATCATCACATCGAGGCAAGCGATGTCGGGCGGCGACGCATCGAACAGGTCCTTGGCATGTCGTCCGTCCGCGGCTTCGGTGACAAGGTATCCTTCGTTCCTCAGCACTTCAGCCAACGCGGCTCGGGTGTTCGCGTCATCTTCGGCAATCAAGATGTGATGTGTCATTCAATCACCGATCGGTAGGGTTAACGTGAAGGTCGCGCCGCCAAGGCGAGGTTCCGAGGACAGCACCAGGGCACCGCCGTGGCGGACCGCGGCCCGTCGCGCGATGGTCAAACCGATGCCGGTTCCACCGGGGGCATGAATCGAATCGTCGACGCGCTGGAAGGGACGAAAGATTTTTTCTTGATGGGCCGTTGCGATGCCCGGCCCGTCATCGCTGACCACCACCCGCAACGTTCGCGTCGACGCCGAAGCATTGTCCAACAGCTCACACTCGATGACACATTGTCCGCCGCGGGGCACGTATTTCTCGACATTGCTGAGCAGATTCACCAAGACCATTTCAACCACGTCGCCGTCGATCGAAACCTGATCCCGACACCGGCACACGGTCTGCAACGTCAGCCCCGCCGCTTTGAAACTGGGCGTGAATTGTTCTGCGATCCCGCCAATCAACTCACCAATGTCCGTCGGTTCGCGTCGCACCCCGAGCGGCTTTCCAGTGGGGCGAATCATTTCCAACACGCCGCTGACCAGACGCTGCAAACGCCGGCTTTCGTGGTCAATCACCTCCAGCCGCCTGGCAAGCGATTCACTGGCATCACTCTTGTTGATGCGTTTCAAGTCTGACTCGGCCAGTTCCGTGTATAGCCGGATGTTGGTCAACGGCGTACGCAATTCATGCGACACTTGGCCGGCGAAACTGACGCGGCTCTTGGCCTCGCTGACCTGCCGTTGTACCGATGTCAGGACATAAAAACCGACCGACAGCAGCAGCAGCGCGATGCCTGCCGACGACAGGTACGTGGGAATCGAGCTGGACGACGGGATCAGCGACTGATCGACGTGCAGTCTGAACTGCCAACTGGCCAACGGCGGGGAGAGCGGCGACGTGACCAGCGGTGGCAGAGAAAATTCATCCACTTCGCCCCATCGATAAACCAACCGTTTAGCCTCATCGACTAAGGTCAGGCTGCCGATCGGGGTCGCCGCGAGTTCGCCGAGTTCAATCTTGGAGCCCCCCTCGGTCGGTCGCGACGACGATGGCGCAATCGACCGGCCGCGATGATCGGGCAAGGCGGCGATCAAATCCGCAATCCAACGGCTCCGTTCCAGCAACACACCGACGGTCGATCCGTCATCGCGGGTTCGCCAATAAACGACTTGCGCGCCATCGGCCATGTACCATTGTTGCCAGGCCGATTCGGTGAAGGCCCGTTTGGACGCGATCTTGGCGCCGGACGATTGGGAATCCGAATTTGCGTTCGGCAACGGACGCGCGTCGACCAACCCGGGCAGCGCCGCGGCGACCTCGGTGGCATCGATGCCGACTGAATCGCTGGGTCGGGGAAAGACCATCGTCCCGGATGGATCGACGACAATGCCTTGGCGGACGATCGGGACTTCGCGACGCATCCGGCGCAAGGCCTCAAAGACCGATTGCGAAGCGTCGAGCTGTTCGTTCAACTGCGACGCATAGCCGTCAAACAGTTGAACGATCCGGCGGTCGGCATCATACAACTGGGACGAAAGCAGTGTGGCCAAATTCTCTTTCGCCGCCACCTGGCTGGCCTTGATTGCATTGGCACTCATCCACCCCAACAGCACCATCGGTGCGGCGACCAGTAGGATCAGTGCGAGAAACAATCGACGCGGCATGGCATGTAGTGGTGGGCCCTACTTCTTGTCCGCCGGGGGCGGTGTTTTCACTCGCATCTGCTGTTGCGCCGCGTTCTTGCTTTGCTCGTATCGCATCGCCTTGCGCGAGAAATTCCATGCCGACGGACTCTCGATGATCACCGATTGATCCTGATTCAGCTTGGCATTGCGTTTCAGCTCCATCGACAGTTCGTCGCCGAGTTGGGCACCGTAGAGTTGATCCAGTTTTTGCAACTGGATGCTATTTCCCAGCAGCAGCTGCTTGGCCTCTTCGATACGCCCGGCGTCACGCAGTGCAGTGGCTTGGACATTCTTTTCGTTGGCCAATTGGATCGCGCAGTAAGCAGCGGTTTCGTGATCGCATTCCCTGGCCACCGCTTCTTTATCGTCGGTGAACCGAACTTCGATGCTGCTGGTCAACGTGTCGGTCGTCTGGCTGAGCATGTTCTGGTATTGGACGGTGACCGAGGCGAGCGGCCGTTTGCTGCCCGCTTGCCCGGCGTCGACTTCGACTTCGATCACAAAGTAGCGTTGTTGGCGGGCGTACAGTTGGGCCAACGGAATGTAGATGTCTTGTCCGCTGATGTCCGCTTTGTTGTTGAGCACACGGACGGGACGAATGCCCTCGCCGATTTTCGCGTGGATGTTGAAATCGCTGGCCACCACGCTCATCAAGTCGTTGAACTCTTTCTGAAAGACCGCAACCAGATCATCGGCTTGTTCGACGAACATGTGGTTGCCGCTGCCGGCCGACGCCAACCGGCTCATCAGGTCTTCGTTGTAACCGAGTCCGAGTCCGAGCGTGCTGACGCTGATCCCTTCTTTGACCAGCGACGCACCCAATCGTTCCAACTCGCGAGGGCTTTTCGGCCCCACGTTGGCTTGGCCGTCGGAGAGCAGGATGACACGATTGACCGAATCGCTGTCGAGAAACTTTCGGACTTCCGCGGCCCCTTTGCTGACGCCGGCAAACAGGGCGGTGCTTCCGCCGGCGTTGACCGAGCGAATTTTTTGGATGATCGATTCACGATCGGTGGCTTTGGTGGCCGGCACCAGCACGGTCGCGGAATCGGAGTACAGCACGATGGAAACGATGTCGTCATCGCGCAATCGGCGGACCGCCGCGATCGCCGCCTCGCGGGCTTGAACGATCTTTTGTCCGCCCATCGATCCACTTTGGTCGATCACAATCGCCGTGTTGACCGGCGGACGTTTTTTGTTTTGCGGAACGTCAAATCCGGTCAAGGAAATGCGGATGTGATTGATCTGCTTTTCCCCGGCCAGCATCGTCGGACTGGACACCCCGACGTCCAAGGACAACTGTTCGGCCCGCAACGTGTTCGATCCGCTGCCGAGCATCACCGCCAGAGCCAGCCCGATCGCCAACAGGACGGGCGCGTTTTTCCAATGAGTCGCAGACATCGTTTCGATTCCCTTTTTCAGGTGGTCATTCGTCAGCTGCGTCTCCCGGGGGCGATCACAGAAATCGCCGACACACCGATCCGCGCCATTGACTCAGATCCAACGGCACGCCGCAGCTATCCTAGTAAACGATCATTCAGCGATTCAATGGTCTGGATCGTCTCAAAACAATGTAAAAGAATTGTCACATCACTTTCGCTTGCGACCGAACAAGCCCCCGACCTTTTTCGGCTTGGCCGGGTCCTTTGATTCGGCGGCCTGTTTTGCCGGCGGTTTCGCCCGTCCGTTGCCGGCCGGCGCGTCGGTAACGATCAACGGCACGTCAGCCTTGCGGGGCGTTTTTGCCTCGCCGCCCAAAGCCGCCAGCATTGCAAAATCGTTGGCGTCGGCTTTGACCTTCGGCGCCGCGTCCTTGGGGTCAAGTTCCAACTTCGGTTTTTCGGAAACGGTGGGCGCGGCCGATCCGGCCGCGACGGCCAATTTCTGGGCATCGGCGACCGACAGTTTCGGTCCGCCGGCGGGGTCGTTGGTCTCAATCTTGATCCCCGCGTCGTTGCTTGACACCGCTTTGGCCGCAACGCGTTTGCCCTGGGTGGCTTTTCCAGACACGACCGGGTTGGCGGCGTAGGCGGGGCTGGATTCACGAACGGCGTCCTGGCAGTCAGCCGGTGCCGGGGAAAGTGGCGGGGAAAGTGGCGGCTGAGACACGCCCAAAATGGCGGCGGCCTTGGAGGCGCCCCCTGGCGTATTGGATGACGCGGGTTCCGGTTCGACGTGCTGCAAGGCGGCAAACCCTTGAACGGGATCCACCATCGTTTGATCCGCCACGGCAGCCTCGGACTGGTCAATGGAACTCTCATCGGGCAGCGCGTCGGCATCTTCGCTGGTCAAGTCGTCTGCCGAGAACAGGGCGGACGCGTCGTCACCGTGTTCGGCCAGGCTGGCCAACATGGCGTCGCTAAGTCCGTCGTCCAAACGACGCCTCCAGGCGGCGATTTCGTCGTCCGACAATCCGGCAGCCCGATTGAGCGTCATCGTGATCTTTCGATCGATCTCGGGCAGCGACGCGTGAACGGTCAGCCGGCCGTCGGCGCGGTAATCGAATCGCACTTCGACGTTGGTTCCCTTGGGTGTTCCCTTGGGCAAGTCGGCGACAACACACTTGCCGATCGGCGTCGCATTGATGCCACGTTTGTCGCCGCCTTCGACAATTTGGATTTTCACATTCGGCTGGTTGTTGACGTGGGTTCGAAACCGCACCATCTTCCGCGCCGGCAATTTGCTGTTGCGCGGGATCATGATCTTGCGTCGCGGTTTATTCGATTTGGGGTCGAGGGCCAAGACGCCCAAATCGTGCGAGTTGACGTTGCTGACGGAGATGCCGGTCTTGTCATTATCGCCGGCGGACAACATGCCCGCGTACAATGCCGCACCGTGGCTGACCGCTTCGTCGGGTGAAAGCGATCGATCGAGTTCCATTCCGCTGAGTTGCTGCAGCTCGTCGCGGATCATCGGCATTCGCGTCGAGCCGCCGACCAAAATCAAACGCGTCAGATCCGGCCAATCGATGCCGGCGTCGTCGAGCACCAAATGAACGGTCATGATCGTCCGCTCGACCAAGTCGACGCAGCGCTCGGAAAACTGCTTTTGCGTGATCTCGGTTCGCAAGCGCCGACCGTCATTGGCAAACGCAATGGTGACCGCTTCGCGTTGGGTCAGTGCGTGCTTGGTCTGGTTGGCCTTGCGCAGCAATTCCTGTTCAGCCTGGGGATCGTCTCGAGGATCGATTCCGTGTTCGGCAAGGAACGCTTCGGCGATCAGGTCAACGAGCCGGCTGTCCCAATCGATGCCGCCAAGGTAAACGTCGCCGGCGGTTGCAATGGTATTGAAGTTTCCTTTTTCGATCTCCATCACGGTGACGTCAAAGGTGCCCCCGCCGAGGTCGTACACCAACACCGTCTCGCGCCGCTCGTTGGCAACTCCGGCGCCCAAAAAGCCTTGCTGAACCCCGTAGGTGATCGCCGCAGCGGTCGGTTCATTGATGATGTCCAGCACCTTCAATCCGGCCAGTCGCCCCGCATCCTGGGTCGCCTTGCGGCAGGGCTCGTTGAAGAACGCCGGGACGGTGATGACCGCTTCGCTGATTCGGCCGAGTTTCAATTCCGCATCGGTTTTTAGTTTCCGCAGCACCAACGCTTGGATGACTTCGGCCGGCAAATGCTTGCCGCGGATCGCTTTTTCATAAAATTGCTCGCCGACATTCCGCTTGGCGAACTGGGCCAAACGATCAGGCTCCAACAGCCCGGCCTCGACCGCTTCGATCCCCACGATCGGGCGTTTCTGGTCAAAGAACACGGCGCTGGGTGTGGTCAGGTCGCCCTCGGAATTGCGGATCGTTTCGGGCCGACCTTCACCGTCCAGGAATGCGACCGCCGAAAAGGTAGTGCCCAGGTCGATTCCGACCGGGGGTTGCGTCTTGCTGTTTGTCATAAAGAAAAACGAGTCGGTCCAACGGAGCGAAGTAGAGAGAAAAGATTGTCGTAAGAACGCCGATGGTATCCGATTGTACCCGCCCGATCGCTGCAACGTGGTGTCAGGTGTCATCTGCGATCTCACTGCGCGACGACCGTGTAAATACTGGGAGTGGGGAATTACTGTCGCTGCGGACAGCAGGTGCGGTTGATTCGGTTAGACTGTTGCGTCCTGTACACTATGCCCCTGGCGTGGACGCCCATTTCCGCTTTGTGAAGTTTTGCCCTCCCATGCAATGGCCGCAGCTACCCGATTATGGATGTTTCTTGAGATGGCCGGAGAATGGCCAAGGGTTCATCCATCCCGACGACACGCCCATCGCGACTCAATTGATCCCCAGCCCGCGGGTGCTCAAAAGGGTGTCGTTCGATGGCGTTTATTACCACTATGTCTATGGACGGCTTCAGTTTCGATTGCGACCGGCGATGTGGTTGTCGATCCGTATCGAGGAGTTTGAAATCGGCGATCAAATTGAAACAAAAGGCGTGGGGCTGGAGCGTGAACGTTTCGTCGCGACGGTCTGGGGCATGTACTACGTCCAACGTAAAGGCTGTATCTTGTATCGGCTGCGACGTGGCGAACAACTGGTTCCCAAACTGTTTGCGGGCGATCAAATGCGTTTGCTGACCAACAAGACGACCGTGCGTCCGCCCACCACCCGGTATCGCGCTCCCAACTGGAATGGGAAAGGCGAAACCGTCCCCGACACCAAACTCGACGAGTAGATCAGCCATGCAACTCGGTTACGTCACCGCGATTCTTCCCGAAGCGAATTTGCAGCAGGTTTTTCAGACCGCCGCTGAGATCGGTTACGACTGTGTGGAAGTGATGTGCTGGCCGCTGGGCAAGGCGACGCGGCGGTATGCCGGCATCACCCACATCGATGTCCACTCGCTCGACGATGCAACGGTCGAATCCATCGCGACGCTACAACAAGACAGCGGGGTCTCGATCAGCGGGCTCGGCTATTACCCCAACGCGCTGTCCCCCGATCGCAGCGAAGCCGAATTGGCCGTCGAGCACATTCGGGCGGTGATCGTGGCGGCGCGCCGGCTGGGCATCGGCACGATGAACACGTTTATCGGTCGCGATTGGACCAAGCATGTTGACGACAATTGGCCGCGTTTTCTGGAGACCTGGAAACCGATCATCGAACTGGCCGAACAACACGACGTGCGGGTGGGGATCGAGAACTGCCCGAT
Source organism: Phycisphaera sp. RhM (assembly GCA_033042175.1). Taxonomy (GTDB): domain Bacteria; phylum Planctomycetota; class Planctomycetia; order Pirellulales; family Pirellulaceae; genus Stieleria. The sequence continues at coordinate 131,134 of WCIL01000004.1, read as the reverse complement.
GTATTTCACCAACGATGAATGGCCGGGGGGCAAAAACCTGGCCCATTCGCCCGCCATCTGGCAGCGGATGTTCGACGACATCCCCAGCGACCACTTCGGCTCAATTACGATCCCTCACACCTGGTCTTTCAGCACGTCGATTACCTTGCACCGCTGGCAGAATTCGCCGATAAACTCTTTCACGTCCATGCCAAGGACGTCCGCGTCGATCGGGCCCGACTGGACCGGGTCGGCGTTCTGGCAAACCCCAACGAGTGGCATTCGCCGAAATTGCCGGGGTTGGGCGACGTCGACTGGGGACAGTTCTTTGCCGCGTTGACGGACACCGGCTACGACGGTCCCGTTTGCGTGGAAGTCGAAGACCGCGCCTACGAACGATCCGACGAGGACTGTTTGCGGGCGCTGAAACAGTCGTATAACTTTCTCCGCAATTACGTCGTTTGACGTTTCGCCGACATCGCATCGATCGTCGTGGGCGATCTCAATCAATCAATCAATCACGCTTCACAACTCTTACGGATCTGAAACAAATGGAATCTTGGCCCATCGGTGTGTTCGCTTCGGTCGACGCCGGACTCGGCGTCAAATGGGACGTCATCAAAGAACTGGGACTTCCCACCATCCAACTGCACGCACCGCAGCCGGCCAAGCGTGACCGGGCGACGGCGGAAGAACTGAAAAAACAGCTGGATGAAATGAACGTGCGTTGCACGGCGGTGTTTGGCGGATTCGAAGGCGAAAGCTATGCCGACATCCCCACAGTCGTCAAAACGATCGGTCTGGTGCCCGCGGAAACTCGCCAAAGCCGCTTGGCCGAAATGCGTGACATCGCCGATTTCGCCAAATGGCTCGGCTGTGACGCCGTCGCGCTGCACCTGGGATTCATCCCCCACGACAGCGCCGATCCGCAATACGACGAGATCGTCAAGGTCACCGCCGATCTTTGCCAACACTGCGCCGGCAACGATCAATTCCTGCACCTGGAAACCGGGCAAGAGACCGCCGAAGGCTTGCTGGATTTCATCGCCGCGGTCGGCTGCGAGAATCTGAAAATCAATTTTGATCCCGCCAATATGATCCTCTACGGCACCGGCGAACCGATCGAAGCGCTCCGAATGCTCGCTAAACACGTCCGCAGCATCCACTGCAAAGACGCCACGTGGAGCGACCATCCGGGTGAAACCTGGGGCTGCGAAGTGCCGCTGGGAAAAGGCGACGTCGACATGCGGAAGTATCTCGAAACGCTACACGAGATCGGTTACGAAGGCCCGCTGACAATCGAACGAGAAATCCCCGAAGATCCCGTGCGACAAAAGCAGGAAATCGGCGGCGCGATCGACCTGCTCACCCGGCTCCGCGACGATATCCGAAGCTAACACCACCGTCATCCCCCCAAACGCGGAGTGGATTTTGTTAAAGATCCCTAGCGCAAGGCTGTGTAACAAGATCCACTACCCTGCAATGGCTTGCCGCGTGCGTTAGCCCCGCATTTGCGCTCGCAACGGCGCGATGATGGCTCGGGGGACGAACTTTGCCAATTGCTCGTCGTCCTCGCTGACGCTGGCGATCTGTTTCAATAGCGAGCTGCTGACGTGCGAGAACCGCTCGTCGGCCATCAGGAACACGGTCTCGACGTCCTCGTCCAATTGCCGATTGGCCATCATCATCGTGAATTCGCCGGCGATATCGGTCATCGGACGAATCCCACGCACCATCAGACGCGCCCCGAGCGAGCGGACGAAGTCGACCGCCAGCCCGTCAAAGATCTCAACCCGGACATTTTCGATGTCCTGGGTCACCGTCTGCACCAACTCGCTGCGTTGTTCCGGCGAGAACAGGGACCCCTTTTCGGCGTTGATGCCGATCCCGATGACCAAGCTTTCAAACAAGCGACTCGCTCGATGGATGATGTGAAGATGCCCCAACGTGATCGGGTCAAAGGATCCGGTGTAAACAGCGATCCGCCGCTCGTTGTTTTCATTCATGCGTGATTCGGGGGAAAAGGTTTCGATCGCTCATCGGATCCCATCCAGTGGTGCCAAAGCACTATGTCGACGCAACCGCGTCAACGAGCCGTTGCAGGTCCGAGCTGTCATTGTAAGCATGAACGCCGGCACGGATGCCGCCCCCACGGCAGCTGACGACACAGCCTTGCTCGATTGCCCGGTTACGAACCGCCGCGGGATCTTGACCAGGCACCCCAAACGTCACGATCCCCGAACGGTGCTGACGCTTGCCGGGCATCTGGGTCGGCAGACCGACGGCGCGCAGCCGGTCATCCAATTCAGTCGCTAACGCCAACACTCGGTCGCCGATCGCGTTGGGGCCATGCGTCTGGCGAATCGTGTTGAACATCGCCACGCTCGCTCCCAACGCGGCCGCGGCCGACATGTTGGCCGACCCCGGCTCGAACCGCGACGCAGTGCGGCGAAGATCCAATTTCGGTTCGGCGTAATTGAAGGTGTTCCGCACACTGTTCCAACCGACGCTACAGCAACGCAGACGTTCCAGATGACGTTTGCGGATCACCGCCACGCCAAAACCTTCCGGCCCCAGCAGCCACTTGTGACCATCGGCGGCCAAGAAATCGACATCGATCTTCTGCAGATCCAAATCAAACACCCCCAGCCCCTGGATCGCATCAAGGAAGACCAAGACGCCCTGGGCGTGTGCCCGCTGGACGATCGCCTCCAAATCGGCGCGAAATCCGCTCGCATACCCGACCCATGACAGAGAAATCATGCGAGTTGAATCATCGACGCGGTCGAACAAGTCATCCGGCTCGACACGCCCGTCGCGGCGCGGCACGATCCGCACCTCGACGCCCCGCGAGGCCTGGTTTTGCCAGGGGTACAGGTTGCTGGGAAACTCGCCGTCGGGCACCACGACCGAATCGCCGCCCTGCCATGGAAATCCTTCGGCGACCAAATTGATCCCCGCCGACGTGTTGGGCACGAAGCAGACTTCGTCCGTCTCGGCGTGCAACAGCTCGGCGAAGGCGTGACGCAGCGTTTCCACCCGCCCCGCCCAAGTGGGCCAGACGGTATCACCCTCGCGTTCGGCTTCGTCGGCATAGTTCCGCAGCGCCGCGGCAGCGGGCATCGAAAGCGGGCCGACGGCGGCGTGGTCCAAATAGGCCCATTTTTCCGTGATCGGCATTTTTTTTCGCCACCAGCCCCACGGGTCGGAGCGAACTTGCGGGTCAGAATCTGGCGGAGATGGCGTGCTTGGCATGATTTAGGATCGTCGAATCGCCCTTCTAAACGGAATTTACCGAAAAATTGTCCCAATCCGGGGCTAGAGTGGCTCTCGGTAAACTAGCGATATAGCGTAGGCTTGGGAAACATGTGCTCGGGCAACTATACTGCGGCCCTTTCCCGGCCGCGATACGAGCGTTCCGTCTGGCCCTTCACTCATTTCACATTCGTCCCGAGGTTCAATTGATGCCCAAGGCACTCTGTCTTTTTAGCCTTGTCGCGTCGATCTTGGTCGTCAGCCTGTTCGTTTTAGACGCGGTTGCCTTACTGTCTGGCCAAACCAGCTTGGCGATTTTGGGTGGTGCGAGTCTGATGATGGACCTCACCTTTGCGATCTTGGGCGGCGTTCTGATCTACTTGAGCTGGTCGACTTATCGCGAGCAGCGATAGCGTCTCAATTCGATCTTGCGTCGGCCGCCGACCCGGTGGGATGCTTGCGCGATCGCTGAGGATCCTCCAGGGCATCGTCCCGAGTGGTCTGAACGCCCCCCTGTGACCCGATGCTGCGGGACCAGATCCGCCGGGCCCTGATCCGCCGGGCCCTGATCCGCCGGGCCCTGATCCGCCGCGTCCAGATGGTCCTTCAGCGTAGCAGGCAACACGTTTCCATCCAACTGAGTCCGATCCGCCGTGACGCAAATCGATCGTTACATTCTGGGGCTGTTCTTCCGGACGTTTCTGGTCTGTTTCGCCTCGCTGTCTGGAATCTTTGTCGTATTCCATGCCTTCCAGAACATGAACGACTTGGTGGAATTGGCCGAGTCGCGCGGCGTCGGGATCTCCCGCGTGATGTGGTACTACTACGGCCCCTACATGTTGCTGTTGTTCGATTGGACCGGCGCGATCATCGCCTTGATGTCGCTGTTGTTCGTCGTCGGATGGCTGCGTCGCACCGGCGAACTGACCGCGACGCTGGCTGCCGGCGTGTCGCACGGACGCATTTTCCGCTCGATGGTTTTCGCCGCACTGGCCATCGTGTTGGTTCAGCTGGGCAGCCGCGAATTGCTGTTGCCGACGATGCGGGATGCGTTGTCGATGAAGAGCAAGGATCTTTCCGGCGACGCCCCCCAACCGATCTTGCCCAGCTATGACAAGATCAGCGGGATTTTGCTCGAAGGCCATTCGATTCGGCCCCGCAGCAAAGAAATCCATCAGCCCAATTTCCAACTCGATGTTGATTACCCGGGTTTCGGCGAAGCCATCGTCTCGGTCTCGGCGCGCTGGTTGCCGGCCGACGAGAACCACGAGGAGGGCTACTTGATGCAAAACGTTTTCACTCCGCCGGCGATCGACTACATCCCCTCGGCGGGACGTGACGGACGTCTAATTCTGATGACGGCCCACGATCAACCCTGGATCGCTTCGGGTGAATGTTTCATTGCCACGCCGGTCAATGCGGAAATCCTGCAGACCGACCAGTCGTCCACTCGGCTGTGCAGCAGCAAGCAACTGCTGGAACGTCTGCGCAATCCCGCCGTTCATAATTCGATGGCGACGCGCGTGCTGCTGCACGAGCGGATCATGAGGGTGCCGTTGGACTTTTCGCTGTTCTTGCTTGGATTGCCACTGGTGGTCAATCGTCGCGGCCGCAATCTGTTCATGATGATTGGGACGGCCATCGGAACGGTGATGCTGTTTTTCGCACTCAAGACCGCCGGCAGCGCGATGGGAGGCGGGGGTTACCTGCTATCGCCCGCAGTCGCCGCGTGGATGCCCTTTCTGGTGCTCGGACCGATCGCCTACGTGCGACTGCGCGAAGTTGAAACGGTATGACACCGCGACAGGTTTCGGTGATCATCCCGGCGCTCAACGAAGCCGAACGGATCGAAGCGGCAATCGAATCGGCCTGGAACAACGGCGCGGGCGAAGTCATCGTTAGCGACGGCGGCAGTAGCGACCCAACCCCCGATCTCGCACGAGCGCATCGGGCCATCGTCCTCACCGCCCCACGCGGCCGCGGAAACCAACTCCGCGTCGGAGCCCACGCTGCGACAGGAAGCGTCCTGCTGTTTCTACACGCGGACAATCGATTGGGTGACGGCTGTTTCCAAGCGTTGTGTCAACGCATTAACGCTTCGCCCCGACCGCACGATTGCTGGGGGGGACTGAAGCAACAAATTGAGGAGCCCGGACTGGCGTACAGGTTGCTGGAGTGGGGCAATGCAAACCGCATCCGTTGGCGAGGCATGCCGTTCGGAGATCAAGCGATGTTTGTGACGCGAACACTGTACGACCGCGTGGGAGGATTTCCGTCGGTTCCGTTGATGGAAGACGTCGCGTTGTCCAAAGCATTACGACGACAGTCTTGGCCAATACTGGTTGATGGCTTGGTTCACATCGACGCGCGGCGATGGAAGAAACGCGGCGTTTTCAGACAGACCGCTCGAAACTGGGGCCTTCAACTCGCTCATTCATTGGGAGTGTCCGAAAGTCGTCTGGAAAAATGGTACCGATGATTCATGGCGTTTTTGACGTTTCCAGCTCGAATTCTCGTTCGAATGGGATCCGAGACCTTGCGGACGGCAGCACTGAATTTAGAATCGATTGTCCGTCTGAGGGCGCGCGATTGATGCAGTGAGTGTTTGATCGGGACAAACACGCAATCACGTTCTGCCGCTCGGATGACCCCTCGAGGTTATCGTTTTGCTTACTGAAGCCACCGTTGAAGAGATGTTCCGCAAGTTGATTAGCGACCCCAAGCGTGGGGAAAACGTTTTCGATGAAGCAGAAGATCTCCTGGACGAAGAACTCCGGCCGGAAAGCCCGCTGCGGCACCGATTGAGCCAGGAGTTAGAGGAATTGCGAGAGTTGGCCGAGAAAGCTTGATCACCTCTCCGAAAAATCGCGACCACTGTTGTCGCACCAACCAAAGAAAGCCGCGACGGAATGATTCCGCCGCGGCTTTCCTGGTTTTGGCTTTCGGTGGTTGAGCCAGATTTGTCGTACGACGTTCGACTAGCGGTTCAGCGTGATCCCGAAGGTACCACCGACCATCAAGTAGTCTTGATCGTTGTCGCCGCCTCGCACGACGGAATTGTCCAGGTCGCCGCCCCGCCACAAACCACGAGCAACATCGATCAGTTGGAATCCGGCTCGTACCGTGACCGCACGGGACAACTGGTAGCCGAGTTCACCGCGAACATCAAACCCGAGGAAGAACTCTTCGTTACGGGTGTAAACGCGGTCGGTTTCTGAATACAGGATGCGGCTGACTTCATCGCCTTCTTCAATCGTGTCGGTGCCGTCGTAGATGACTGCTTCGACGTGTCGATTGTTGAAGCTGCTTTGGAAGTTGGCCCCCGAGAAGACTTTGAAGTCGGTCGCGAAGGTGAATCGATCAAAGAACTTGAAGTATCGGAACCCGATCTGTCCTGTGATCGCTTCGTTTTCGGTGAATGCCTGGTCGGTCGTCATCTGCTCGGCAGCCGCACCATAGGTGTCGACTAACGTCACTCCCGCGGCTGCCGCCAAAGCGATTTGGCTTGCATCGTTCGAACTGATGAAGTTTTGCCGAACGTTGGTGTCATCAATTCGGAACCAGCGGAATCCAACCATCGGCTCCAGGATCCCACCGTAATGGTAGGGCTCCATCCGCCACGTCTTGCTCAGCTCGTAGCTATCAAAGTCGATCACGTTCTCGCTTCGCTTTTCATCGACGAATCGATAATTAAATCCGCGATTGTTGCTGATACCGGGAATCGCTTCGAATCCGAACGGAGGCGCCGGATTGGTCGCATCGCCGTCGAGTTCGTCTTCGTTGAAACGATTACCGCGTTCCTTGCGGACACTGAAAAACTCACCGACGTCATTGTCGACCCAGCTGAACAACCACCCGTTGTCCTCGTCGGGCAACATGAACCCGATCTCGTAACGGTGGCCCCAGCCACTGTCCAAACCGGACTCGAGCCCTTGAGAGTTGTCTTCCAGTTCAGGCCGCGAACCATAAAGGTTCAAGCGGTCGTAGGTGGCGAACCAGCCCGTATTGGCTCGCTTCTTTGGCTTCATATCCGCCAAGTCCATGTCGTAGATCGGCTCGAACCAACGGAAGTCGGGATCGAACTGAAGCGGATCCGCCACGGGGACGTGCTCCTGAGCCTGGGCCGAAGCCATACCACAGAGCAGTACAAGGGATCCAAAAATTCTAGCCGTCAGCTTCCGTACCGACATCGCTGTTCCACCGTCTATTAGAAGTCGTCCGTAGTGGCCGCCGGAATCTGCCTGCAGATTCCATCAGCGACCCGCGTTGGGGTGCATTGACCGATTTTCTTTTGTCTCTTGACACAAAGATTCGGTCGTGACGGTCTTATCGGACAGGTCGAGCGCCAGGGCTTAGTCTGATTATCGCGAGAAGTCGCAAAAGTCCGAGAATCTTGAATACCGGCACAGCTTCCCAGCATCACTTTTTCCCCATTGCGCGTTTGCTAGCGAAAAAATCGGTCAAGATTTGTCCGCACGGTTCCGCCTTGACCCCCGCGACGACCTCCGCCTGATGATTCAGTCGATCGTCGCTGAGCAATCGAAACAGGCTGGTCACCGCGCCGGCCTTGCCGTCGCTGGCACCGAACACCACGCGGGGAATCCGGGCCTGCAGAATCGCCCCGGCACACATCGGACAGGGCTCCAACGTCACGTACAGCGTCGTGTTCTCCAGCCGCCAATCGCCGATCGCCGCGGCCGCTTGCGTGATGGCAATCATCTCCGCATGTGCCGTGGGGTCCTTCAGCATTTGCCGCTGGTTGGACGCCGCTGCGATGATCTGGTGATCACGGATGACGATCGCCCCGACGGGCACCTCGTCTTGCTCGACCGCTTGATAGGCCAGCTCGAGGGCGCGGCCCATGAAGTGCTCGTCGATCTGCTGCTGTTGCATCTCCGGCGGACCTACTTTGCCGCCGTGATTTCAGAAGCGTGCAGCCGCCGCAATTGAATGTTGCGGATTTGCGAATCACACTCAAAGTTGGCAATCCCCATCGGTGTGCAGGGATCCATTTCAAACCGGATGTCAAACTCGTGGTCCGTTCGCGGGTGACTGAACAGTTCCGTGCCGTCAACCCAGGCCGTGATTTTCGTGGTCTCCACTCGCACCCGGGCGCTGTACCACTTTTTGTCCTCATAGCTCATGAACATCGTGGTTTCGTTGTCGCTGGCGTCGCGGCCGTCGATGCTGCTGATCCCGGTGATCCCGCCGCCCCATCCGCCCATCACCAGACTGACGTACTGGTCGGCGACCGGAAACGTGAAGGCGCAGAGGAAGTCATAGCCCGAATCGCGACGACATTCCCAGCGGAGTTCATAGTTGTCTCGCGGCAGTGGCTTCGCGTCTTTCGGTTTCGAATCGTCCGCCCCGGTTTCGGGCGAGTCACCGTCAAACGGGCCCGTCCAAACCACACCGGTCAGCGGGTCGCCGTGCTCCATCTTGATCACGCCGTCCTTGATGTTCACGTCGCCTTCCCCACCAAATTGACAGGCCTTCCAGTGGCCCGCGAGCGAGATCCAAGCAGTCTTTTCGGATTTGTCGGCGGAGTTTTTGGCCGCGGTCCCGTTTTGTGCGGCAGAGTTTTCGGAACTGTTGTCCCCGGCGGCCTCAGCGGCAGACTGACCGGCCGGTTCGGCTTGCTCTGTTGAAGCTTGCTGAGCTGTGGCTTGCTGAGCTGTGGCTTGCTGAGCTGTGGCTTGCTGGGAAGGCGTCACGGTTGCTACAACCGCCGCAGCGACCAGGGCGGCAAACATCCATTGGCCGCGGGTGAGGGTTCGATGGAGACGCTGCACGTTGGTGTCCTCTTGCCTAGAGATGTATTCGCTTCACGATTCAGTTTCTGTTCGACCAGACGACATCCGGCCCCAACCAGCGGGCCGACAATCCAACCAATCCAATGCGTCCAATCACCGGCATCACCATACTCGGCTTTCGCCTTGGCGTCATCGCTCTGGCGCTCTATTGGATCGCACTTTTTCTGGGAACCCACTGGCCGGCCGGAATCGATGTCGGCCCCCAGCTCAATGACAAAGTGAAGCACTTTTCGGGTTACTTCGGGCTGGCGATCCTGTGCTGCTACGTCACCCAGTCCCCCGGCAACGATCGACGCCGGTCGGCGCGGCGTTTTCTGGGGGTGATCATCGTTTTGACGGCGTACGCCAGCATTGATGAACTGACGCAAACGTTCTCGCCGGGCCGGCACCCCGACGTTTTCGATGCCCTGGCCGACGTGCTAGGGATTTTGACCGCCGTCGGTCTGTACCTCGCCGCCCGTCAGATCGCACGTCGATTCTGGTCCCCGCCGGTGTCCGCCGAAGCCATCGAATCTTGACCCCTCACGCAACGGCAGGGCTGCAAGGACGCGACGTTACAGACGGCACAAATCGGGATCTCAGCCATCGGCATCCCCGGCGACATCTCCTCTTGCTCGATGCATTTTAATTTCAGTTTGGCGATGCGTTGACGTAGCAAGCGGGAATGCTTCTCCATCTCGGCAAGCTGCGTTTCCAGTTTCTCCAGTCGCCGTTCATCACTGACCCGCAAGATACGTTCGGTCAAGTCGAACAGGATCAACACGCGCAACGCCTTGATCGCCGTCCCCCGCAACCGATACGCGCGAGCCAGATTCGACAGTTGCTGGATCCGCATCAAATCAGCCAGACGAGTCGCCTTGGCCAAACTCAAGGTGCGCAAAAACGAAACCAGCGGCAGCAGGATGATCGCCAAATCAATCCAGTGCTCTTTGCAATACTCCAGCTTCTTCTCGGCGATCGACACCATCAAGATGAATTCGGCCGCAAACGCGAACCAAATCACTCCGGTCCCGCCGTGCAGCAGGATGCGCAACCAACGGTACGCGGCGACTTGATCTTTGAGAAAGAATTCGATGATCAAGATCGGCATGATCAGCAGCGCGACGACCATCATCGGAACGCTGAAATGGCGTTCCAGTTGACGCTGCAACCGGCGGCCGCCACGACGCCACCCCAGTCCGGGCAACCAAATCCGTCCGTGCATTTCAGGGCTTCGGGCGCACATGCGAAGCGCCGGACAGATGCAAAACAGCCCGCTGTGCAGATGGTGCCGCAGGTGCTCGCGATTCCAGGGGCGTGTCACCCAGTGCACGATCGCTTCACCGACCACGACGCACCAAATCCCCAGCATCACCAACAACACCGCTCCTTCCAGTCCGTACGGCGCTACCACCGCCATCTCGGCCGCCTGCAAACTCTCCGCGTCGATCACTTGCGCGGCACGTTCCTGAAGCCCGGGAAGATCGACCCAAATCACCACCAGGACCGCCAGACAGACCAGATAGATCAACGCCAGCGAAAACATCAACACTTCGTTGCGTCCGGCGAACCATCGCAACCACACTTTGGTGTCGAAACGCTTTTTCATCTCGATCTCCTGATGGCGTGGACGATGCGTGCGATCAATCGGTGGTCAGTCCGCAACCTGAGTTGCCTGCCCCCCGATGAGAGGATTTTAGCAGACGAGACGGAAACGGGGTCAGATCGAAAAAGGTTGGGGCCCGTAGGCTCGCGCCAAACGGCTGATCACCGTTTGAGATCAGCCGGTCCGCGCCAGCGTCCGGGCACCTCCGTCTCGCTTCACTTGGCGGTCTTGTCTGTTAGGCACCAGATGGCCACGAATGGGGCGCCCGTCGCACCGCCGACCGAGGTGAAGATCGAACGTCAACCCCGCCGCTTTTTGACGGTCGACGGGGTACACTCTGCGCATGAACGCTGAAAATCAGTCGCCCGATCCGTCGTCCCCGATCACCTCTCAGTCGCCCTGCATCGACCGCTGCGCAATCGACGCCTCCCAGACCTGCCTGGGGTGCTTCCGCACGCTCGACGAAATCGCCCGCTGGTCCCTGATGACGGAAGACGAAAAACGGACCACCAACGGGCGCTGCCGCGAGCGCCGCGGCGCAAAAAGTGGAAGCGGGTGATCAAGGCACAGCAGGGAAATCAGACAAGAAAATCGATGGCAAGAAAATGTTCCTGTCACCCATTTTCTTGTCTACCCGCATCCGCGTCCCCTATTTTTCTGCCGTCTGCTCCCCCAGCGTCTGATTCGCTTTGTCCACCTCTTTCTCATCCTTGATCACCAGCTTGGCCGGCAGCTCTTTGCCGTCCGGGATGAACTTCATCGAAATCGAATTGACGCAGTGCCGGGTGTTCTTTTCGGTGAACCGTTCGCCCTCAAAGACGTGCCCGAGGTGTCCGCCACAATTGGCGCACAAGATCTCGGTCCGATAGCCATCGGCATCGGTTTCGCGGCGCACGGCGCCCTTGATCTCGTCATCAAAGCTCGGCCAGCCGCAATGGCTTTCAAATTTGTCGTCGCTGCGGTACAGCCGGGCGTTGCACTGGCGACAGATGTAAGTGCCGGGGTCCTTGGTCATCGTGTACCCGCCCGGCCCCGGCGGCTCGGTGCCCTTGTTCAAAATCACAAAGGCGGCATTTCGATCGAGCGCGTTGTACTCGTCGACGAATTGCAATTTCTGCTTCGGTGCCGGTTTTTCGCTGGACTCTGTCACGGTTGGTTTTTCCGATTCGGGGGCATTCTCGTTGGGCGATGTTTCTTCGCCAGATTCTTTCACGCTTTGGTCGGCCGACTCGGTCGTGCTCTCTGCCGGAGACGAATCACCGACCAAAACCACCGGCTCCGACGGATCGGTACCGACTTGCTGGGATGCTAACGGTGCATCAACGCAGCCGCACGCAAACGCCAACAGCAGACCGCCAATCAGCCCGCTACCGCCGGCCGAAACCATTCCCGTTGATCCGTCGCAATGACCGCGATTCTTCATATAGTTATTCACCGAACATCGTCTCCTTCAAGACTCGCCAAAAGTAAAGCATCACTCCCATGATACCCGTCAGGGCAACAAACAACCAAAGCATAAATGGCCCCAAGATCGCCAGATTGCCCAGGAACCACCCGTTGACGAGCCGATCCCACCCGAAAATCGACAACAGCGTTCCGGCACACAGATACGGGCCGAACGGGATTTCCGAGTTGCGGGTGATGATGAAGTAGACCAGAACGATGGCGATCGCGGCAATCGGGGCCAGGAAGAACGACATCACGGCGCCTTGCCAGCCGACGAACGCGCCGATCATCGCCATCAACGTGACGTCGCCAAACCCCATCGCCTCGCGACGCATCGCCAGGCTGCCGACAATTCGAATCGCCCAAACCACGCCGCCGCCGACGCCCAGTCCGATCAATGCCGTCAACAAGCCGATCCAGGTGTCTCCACCGATGCCGAAGACGATTCGGACGCCCACCGCACCGATCAACCACATCGCCAACAGGGCTTTCCATGGGTTGTAGGGCTTGTTGCGGACCAGCGAGGCAAAGAAATATTCGAACGCTTTGAGTGGCCCGCGACGCAGAATCAATCGGCGATTGGACAACGCAAAACACCACATCGTCCAAATCCCCACACCCGTCCACCAGCCCGTCGGACCGGTCCACTTCGGAGCCTCCGCCGGTGCCGGCAAATAAAACGCGATCGGAACCAACACGCCGTTCAAATCCAGCGCCGGTAGAAAGGAATCGGTCATCGTCACGCAGGCCACGACCAACGCGATCAACGTGCCCGGAATCGTGATCTCATCGGGGATCGTCTGCTCGTCGAAATCGATAAACGTCGCCGCGACCATCAACGAGATCATGATCAGGTGCGACACAAACACGATCGTCATCCAAGGCTGCAACCCCGCGATTACCACCGGCACGCGATCCGCCGGCGGCAGCAACAGTCCCGTTTGCGTGACGAACCAGTAATACAGCGGGATCCCGACCGCCATCGCCAGCTCGATCAACATCGGCCGGATCCAAAACCCGCTGCCGTGAATCGATGCTTCGCGACGCAACCCCAGCCAACCGGTGATCGGAATGCGATCCGACGGCTTGCGTGGCGGAGCCGTTTCATCAGCCGGCACCCAAGGCCCGATCAAACGAGCGTCCCAGGCCAATCGATAAATCGCCCAATTGGCAAGCACACCGATCGCGATCCCCAACATGGCAAGCAGCACCAATCGCAGTTCGATCGGTAGCGTTATCCAAAATGCGATCAAAGAATCAGTCTCATCAGGAGGTCCGTTGATCCGGGGCACGACGTGTTCGCCGCCGAGGACGGATGGTCTACATTGTTGAATGTATCCGCCCCCGGGTGAACCCCAGTAACCACAGTGAACTGGCAACCGCTGTGCCCCCGACAACCGACTCCATCATCTCGTCCGCTCCATGACCGCCCCTGAAACGCTCCGCTTTGAAAACCACAAACTGATCCTGATCGACCAGACCAAACTGCCCGGCCAATTGGTCGAACTGGTCTGCACCACGGTCGAGCAAACCCACGACGCGATCCGCCGACTGGTCGTGCGCGGTGCCCCCGCGATCGGCATCGCCGCCGCCTACGGAGTCTGCCTGGCCGCCGACGATCCGGTCTACCGGGCGTCGGGTGATGAATCCCAGTCGGACCCGCGATCGCAATACATCCACGCGATCAAATACCTGGCCACCAGCCGCCCGACCGCGGTCAATCTGTTCTGGGCCCTGGACCGGATGCGCCGCGTCGTAGAATCGACGGCAGTGGAAAACCTCAAAGACGTCTTGGTCGCCGAAGCGAAACAGATCCACGACGAAGACCGCCAGATGTGCCACGCGATCGGACGCAACGGGGCGCCGCTGTTATCCGGAATCGACACCGTGCTGACCCACTGCAACGCAGGCGGACTGGCCACATCGACCTGGGGGACGGCGCTGGCGCCGATCTATCACTTGCACCAGACCGGAAAGGCACCCAAAGTCATCGCCGACGAAACGCGCCCGTTGTTGCAAGGCGGACGGCTGACCGCATGGGAACTGTCGCAAGCCGGAGTCGACGTCACCGTGATCACCGATTCGATGTCGGGTTCCCTGATGCGACAAGGCGTGATCCAAGCCGTCATCGTCGGCGCCGATCGGATCACCGCGCGGGGCGACGTGGCCAATAAGATCGGAACCTACCCCGTCGCCGTGCTGGCCCGACATCACGGGCTGCCGTTCTACGTCGCCGCCCCGACCAACACGTTCGATCTAGAACTCGATTGCGGCGATGACATCCCGATCGAGCAGCGTGGTCGCGATGAAGTCGCCGCCCCGCATGGGGTCGGCATCGTTCCCGACGCGGCCAAGGTGCTCAACCCCGCGTTCGACGTCACGCCCGCCGAGCTGGTCACTGCGATCATCACCGAGCGCGGCGTGATCCAACAACCGACCAGCGAATCGATCGCAAGGCACTTCGCCGAAAAGTGCTCGGGCCACATTTAATTTGGGGGTAGAGGAACCCACGGATGACGAGGTGCAAAAAATCCGTGGGTTCACGCTGCCATCCGTGGGCCCACTAATCGCTCCCTCGTTCTGCAAGCGATCGCCTGACCTTTTTCCGCTCGACAAACGCAACCTGAATCGAAACGTTGACCGAGCGGCGGTTTTCAGCCTGCCTACTCCGGCACGGTCACGGTTTCGCCGCCGGCTCGCGTGGAAAGATTCCGCCAGAGGTCCAAATTGATCGAATCGGTGATGAATCGCACCGAGCCGTCCATCATCGTGACGTTCACACCGCCCTGGTGGTAGCTGCGGCTGGTCACGGCCGCCTGAGTCAGCGCGGTCGTGTCCTTGCCCTCGCGGATGTTCGTGAAGTCGACGTCAAACTCACGACCACTGACCTCGCAAATCACTTTGCGGTTGGGTGAAAACGTGGTGGTGAATCCCGATTGGTGGACGCGACCGTCGACCCATTCGGTGTGGCCGGTGTCGGTCTTAAAGCTGCCGCCCAGGGCGCAGATTTCGGTGGGTTCCAGCGGCGTCGGGATCGTCCCTTCGATTTCCACGTCTCGGTAGTACGGCGTTCTGGCTTTGACTTCGCCGAACCCGAGCGTGTTGCTCAGCCCATCCAACACATCGCGGAATCGCGACGCACGCCCGGCGACAAACGATCCGGGACCGGTTTGATTCGTGTTGGGGTTGAACACAAACCACGGCCCGGCGTTGTAGCCGTAGCTGAGCGGATAGTGATACGGATTGCCGTCGTCATCGTTGCGTTCAAAGTCGTTGATGTCGCTGGGGCACAAGTAAACCGGAACGCGAAAACTGGACACCTTGATCGACTCGCCGTCCACCGTGATCCGGGCCGCCCCGTAGCCGGCGCCGAAATCGATCGCCGATGCCAAGGCGACGTTTTCGACGTAGGGCAGAATCCTCGCTTGCGTCGACCAGCCGTCGCCCGTCATCGCCGGTCGCGTCCACGCCGGGGGCAAGCGTTTGGTGGCCGATTCGTAATTGTGAACGGCCAAAATCATCTGCTTCATGTTGTTGGTGCAACTCATGCGTCGTGCCGCTTCGCGAGCCGCCTGAACCGCCGGCAACAACAATCCGACCAGAATACCGATGATCGCGATCACGACCAGCAACTCCACCAAGGTGAAGGCGTTTCGTCGCGACCGGGTGGTGGTCGACAGCGACATGCAACGCAGCAACATCAAACGGGGCTGGGCAGGCATGGTGGAGTATCTCCTCGGATCTGTTCCGTCCCTGGGTGGACGGTCCGGTTGTGCGGGTGAACGGTAGGGCTGCTGTGCCGATCGCGGCACTAACGCTAATGAGAATTGTTCTCGACAAGTATTCTGCGAAGCCGAGATCTTTTTTGCAAGTGGTGCAGCGAAAAAAGATCGGAGCGGGAAATTGTCGGCCGTTTCCGGCTCCCAGGGCGTCGCGAGGCGGGCGATCGATTGAGTCGATCTCGGAATTCAACGCCATTTTCTCAGGTGCGACGCGTCGGCCAGGGGCGCCGCGTGGCCCCTTGCTCACGCTTGCGGGCTTTGATCGAGAGCCCGCTGGGCGGGGTTTCCGAAGAGACGCCCCCCCTCCACCAGCCACGTCCCCCATGCCATTGGACTGATTTTTTTCCGTTCCATCACGACCAGCGGCGCCAGTTCGCGGTCGAAATCACGTTTGGCCAACGTCAGCGTGATGACCAGCGGGACCGCAACCAGGCACAACCGAATTGTCCCGACGACCCAAGGCCGCTGGTGTTTCAGTGGCGTGATCTCCGTCACCCAGCACAACAAGGGCGCCAGACAGATCGCCACGGCGCGGCCGCCAGAGACACGTCCGAAAAAGTGGCCGATGAACAACACGCCGAACAAGCCGATCACGCCGACGGCAATCAACACCGACGGCACCCCAGACGGCGCTTCGCCGGACGCCCCACGTCGGCCGCCGGCCATCACCCAGGCCACGGTCGCGGTGCCCAGCAACGCGGCGACCATCGGCATCGCCGCCTCGCCGCCTTTTAAGTACCCCGCCATCATCACCGTCGCAGCGGCCGATCCAATGGCCAGACCGAGACTCAGTGAGATCGAAATCCCAGGCCGTCGATTTCCCAACGCCAACATCAGCCCCCAGCAGCTCGCCAACAACGCCCAGCAGACGCCGAACGAGATCGCGGCTTGCCAGGCGGTCCATGTCTCGGGATCGCTTACATACACCGAACCATGTAGCAGGATACGTGGGGTCAGCAAGGTCAAACCGATCCGCAGCCCCCACACGAACCGGTTTGCGACCGCCGGCAACGCGGCGATCGATTCGATCAACAACGCCGCGGGAAGGACGACCAGCAACAACCGATCCAGGCCGCTGGCCGGCGGCACCGCGACCTGCAGGTCCTCGACCCGCAATCCCACCATTAATCCGGCAGCGACCGCGATGCCGCATGTCGCATTGAGCCAAACGACCGTCGGTGACCTGGGCAGCCAAAGCAGCATCACGATAATCGCGGCGGCGGCGACCGCGGCCGCCGCGGTCGCCTGGACATACAGCAGCGGATCAGGCATCCGTTACTCGCGAACGCCTTCGCAATCGATCATGATCAACGCCGTGTCGCCGATCGGACCGATGGCCCGCTTGTCGAAGCCGTAATCGCTTCGTTTGAGCGCAAGCTCGGTGGAGAAGGCGACGCGTTTGACCTTCTTAAAATCGTGCTCCTCACCGCCCATCAAAACGAGCGTGATCGTGTTGGTCGTTCCGTGCATCGTGAAGTCGCCGGTGACTTCGTAACCGCCGTCGATCGGCTTGACGCTCGTACTGCGGAACTCGATCGTCGGGAACTGCTTGGTGTCAAAGTAATCAGGCTGACGCAGGTGTTCGTCGCGGGCCTTGTTGGCCGTGTCGATGCTGTCGGCTTTGATCGTCAACGAAAACGTCGACTGCGACGGATTTTCGCGGTCCAGCGAAAACGTGCCGGAGACATCATTGAATCGGCCATGGATCCAACTGATGTCCAAGTGCCGAGCCTTAAAACTGACCGAGGAGTGCACTCCGTCGTATTCGTAAACGTCGGCCGCCGAAACCGAGGCGCCGCCGGCAGCCGACAGGGTGCCCAGCAAGAGAGCCAAAACCAAACTCGTACAGTGATGTCGCATCAGTCATTCTTTCAAATTGGAATCAAATTCGGTTGACGAGTCGCACGTACAACTCGCCCAGTCGGAACTGTATACCAAAACCCACACCGATTCGGTTGCAGGCGATTCGGTTGCGGGCGATTTGATCGCAAGTGGCGCAGCGGCAGAAGCAGTGCCCGTGCCCCCAAAGGACACGATTCGGGCGCCGAGCAATGCACGGCCCGTAGGCGCCGGCCCACTGACGGACACCCGCCAGCGTCAACGAGCCGCCCCGCAACGGCCACGCGTCGCTGCTTTCGCTCGCCGCAACAAAAAACACCTGCCCAGTTGACAGAATGTCGCAACTTGCCGGTGAGTTCGTTATAGTTAATGCAGGGGGCGTGCAGCGGATGAACTGCTCGGCGGCTGATGGCGAGTCATTTCGCCCGTCATTCGGTTGAACAGGAGCCACGGCGCGAGCAAGGGTCTCGGGTTCGGAAAGGGCGGTTTTCAACCCGAGTGACGATCGAGGACTTTTTACAAATCTATCTAATCTGCGAGAGGCTTGAAATGAACGAAGTGAAAGTGGCTCAGGATTTCATGCGTCGCAAATTGGTGACGCTCTCCCCGCACACCAAAGTCCTTGACGGTGTTGCGAGACTGTTGCGCGACAACATCTCCGGTGCGCCGGTCGTGGACGATCAAAATCAATACGTCGGCGTGTTCAGCGAAAAGGCCTGCATGAAGGCGCTCAGCGGTTCGGTGGCCGCCGCGATCGAACTGGGGATCAGCGCGCCCAAGGTCCGCGAGTTCATGAAACGCGATTTGATCACGCTTTCACAAGATGACGACGTCTTTCGCTCGATCGATCACATTCTCAGCAAACGCATTTCCGGTGCGCCGGTCGTGGACGCCAAGGGAAATTTCTTAGGGATCTTCTCCGAAAAGACGGCGATGCGAGTGTTGGTCGCCGCACTCTACGACCAAGTGCCGGGCACCAATGTGGGTTCCTACATGAACCTGGATCGCAATCGAATCATCGACGAAAACGATTGCCTGCATGATGTGGCGCGAAAGTTCGAAGAAACGCCGTACCGCCGACTGCCGATTCTCCACGGTGAAAAGCTCGCCGGTCAGGTCAGCCGACGCGACGTGCTGCGCGCCCAACACCGCATCGCCCTGGAAGTCGCCGATCGCGTCCGCCGCAACGGTGCATCAGGCTCCATCGCCGAGTCGGCCAAGGACCACGAAGTCGGCGAGTTTGCCGACACCGCGGCGCTCACGCTGGGCCCCAACGCGGACATCCTGCAAATCGCCCAGCTGTTCTTGAACTCGCCCTACCGACGGGTTCCGATCGTCAGCGGAGGCAAATTGGTCGGCCAGGTCAGTCGACGTGACTTGCTGGAAGCCGCCGCCGATCTGTTGCGTCCCGACCCCGCCCGGCACCAGGCGAGCCCGCTCTACTTGAGCCCCCTGGCCGACTCGCTACCGCCATCGATGCGCTGACCCGAATCGATTCGCTGCGATCCAGTCCGGCAACGCTGTGAAGCATTTTTTAGCGGCAGGGCGCAAGCCCTCCGGTCTTTCATCGCTAATACCGGACGGCTCGCGCCGTTCCGCTAACACCGTGAGTGCCGAAGTCGCTGGCATGACCCCGAAGGGTGTCAAAGCCAGTAGCCGGAGGTGAGCGCAGCGACACCTCCGGACATCCGGTCCCCCGCGTGACACGACCCCGGAGGGTGTCGAAGCAAATCACGCCCGAGCCCTCGGACCCAGCCTCCCATTCAGAGTGGACCAAGCCTCTTGATCAACTCTGTCAGAACACGGACTACCCCGCCGCCGGTGAATCGATTCGCTGCGACCCCGCCGGGGTCGGTGGGGATTTTGCGACGGGCTCCCCGGAGGTGGCGCTGCGCTGACCTCCGGCTACTCGCTGAAATCCCTCCGGGATACCGGATTCGCTGGCGCTCTCCATTAACACCCAACGAAGTGTTTCTTGTTAGCGGCAGGGCGCAAGCCCTCCGGTCTTTCAACGCTGATACCGGACGGCTCGCGCCGTTCCGCTAACACCGTGAGACGACCCGGCGGCGAATCGATTCGATGGGACCTCGCGGCGCGGATTCAATTCTCCATCGCGGCGTGTCGGGAGAAGGTGACGAAGATCACGCGTTCGAGCTTGTGGGCGGTCAATTCATCTTTGCAAATGAAGTCGGTCGCCCCCGCGTTGACACAGGCCTCGGCGACCTGTTCGTCGGAAAGTCCCGTCAGCACCACGATCGGTACCTCGCTGTGCTCGGCTCGGAAACGCTCCACCGTCGCGACGCCCGCACTGTCGGGCAACGTCAGATCCAGAAAGACCAGATCGACGGAATGCTCGGCTTGAATTTCGATGCCATCAGACAGACAGGTCGCCTGATGAATCATCAGACTGTCGTTGGCCATCTTGAGCAATTCGACCGCCAACAACATGTCCGATTGGCTGTCTTCAACGATCAACACACTGAGCTGTTGGGAAGTGGTGTTTTGCCCCAAGTCGTCCAACGCCTTCCCCAAGTCTTGCTCCAACGCCAGACAACTTTGGTAGCGTTGGCGTCGATCGTAAGCAACCATCTTGGAGAAGATCTGGAACAGATTCGGTGGCAGACAGTCAGTGGGGATCTCGCGAAATCGCCGCTTGGAAACGAGATTCCTGTACTGCCGCGACAACGTTTTACCGCGGACGCGAACTCTCCCGGTCAGCAGGTAGAACCAGGTGGCTCCCAGGCTGTAGATGTCCGAACGAACATCGGCCCTGGAAAGCGATTTAGCTTGCTCGGGTGCCATGTACGGCAACGTTCCGGCGATTTGCGTTTCTCGCGTCAAGTTGAACGACTGCGTCTCTTCTTCTAACGATCCGATTCGCATCGACGCCAATCCCAAGTCGACCAGTTTGACTTGATCGTTGCCATTGAGAATGATGTTGCCCGGCTTGATGTCTCGGTGGACCAGTTCGCGGCAATGGGCGTGTCCCAACGCGCGGACGACCTGCAAGATGTACGCCGAGGATCGCTGCCAATCGATCGGCCCACTGTCGGCAACCATGGCATTGAGATCCGGACCCTGCATCAATTCCATCGCGATGTACGGCATACCGTGAATCTCGCCGACCTCGTAAGCGGTGACGATATTGGGGTGCGCCACTTGCTGCACCATCTTCATTTCACGATGAAACCGCTCACTCGTCCGCGCGTTATGAAGCACTTTGATCGCGAAGACTTTTCCGGTGCCTGTTTCGTGAGCCCGAAATACATGCGCTTCACCACCACACCCCAACAGTTGATCGATGACGAAGTGTTCGATCTGATCGCCAGGTTGCAGCAACGAAATGTGTTGAAACGAATCCTCCGACCCCCACACCGCCGCAAACTCTTCCTCGATCAATCGCATTTGACCGGAATCAAAGGCTCCGGTCGCTTCGAGTCGCTGCAGAGACAATTGCAATTTGTCCGAGATGCCGCACGCTGTCTTTGCCAGCCGATCCGACAAACTTCGGTGGATGGGGACGAAGGTCGAACGGTCTTGATTCGAACCAATCATCGCTGGCGATCCGTGCATGTTATCCGTGCATGAGGTTGAGCAGTGCGATGCCCCAGAATCGCAGACGAGCTAAAAATCGAGCGGCCAAGTGGGCCACCCCTGAAGCGGCGGTGTACTTACTCATCCGCTCGATCCTTAGAACGTAAGTATAGCAGTCCTTCTGCGGTATTCGCTACTAGATATGCTCGAACACCACCGACATTTTCCAGCCCGCGCACGACCAAATTCGCAAACATCATCTCCGACCGCAAACCAACAATCTGCGGCCGGTCTTCCATAATCACCGCGTTTCACGGGCCCGGATGGACGGTCACTTGCCAATTCGAAGCCATCAAGGAGCAACCTGAGCCCCTGTCCTCGACGAGGCAGCACCATTTGACACAAATCGATACATTGACAAACGGCCGTCGCGGACCGCGCCGACACGCTTGTCAATGGAACCAGCCGATCGGCGCGAGCCTACGGGCGCTCGTTGGTCGCTGGCATGACCCCGAACGGGGTCAAAGGGCTTCCCGGAGGTGGCGCTCCGCTGACCTCCGGCTACTCGCTAAAATCCCTCCGGGATACTGGATTCGCTGCCGTGAACCGGTTGATGTCAAACGATGATCACCGAACCGTCGAACGTCTCCGCGACTACCACTCTACCTTCCACCAACAATCGATCCCGAACCAAGCACGCGAGCGCAACATGCCCCATCACCCCCCTCTACTGAACTCTCTGTTTGCCGGAGTGATCATCGTTTTGTCGTCCCATCCCCTTCCGGCACAGCCGCCGGCAACTCGCACCTCGCCGACCGTTGACACCTACCATGGCGTCGACGTCGTCGACAACTATCGCTGGCTGGAAGACTGGAACGACGCTGAAGTCAAACGCTGGAGCGAAGACCAGAACGCGCACGCGCGCGCGGATCTGGATGGACTGCCCGGCGTCGATTCGATTCGCCGCCGCGTGACCGAGATCATGACCGCACAACAGGATTCCTACAGCAGCGTTCGCTTCGCCGCCGGACAATACTTTGCGATGAAGAGTCAGCCGCCCAAAGAGCAGCCGTTCTTGATCACCTTCGATTCGCTTGACGATCTGGAACACGCTCGCGTGCTGTTTGATCCCAACGTGGTCGATACCGAAGGAACAACCTCGGTGGATTGGTTCGAACCGTCACCCGACGGATCACTCGTCGCGATCTCGTTGTCCAGCGGCGGTAGCGAAGTCGGCGACGTGTCGGTCTTTGACACCAAGAGCGGCGATCAAGTCTTCGAGACCGTCCCACGCGTCAATTCGGGAACAGCAGGTGGCGACCTGGCTTGGGCGCCCGACGGCACAGGTTTCTATTACACCCGGCACCCGCGTCCGGGTGAGCGCGCAGAAGTCGATCTGAATTTTTATCAGCAACTCTATTTCCATCAGCTCGGCACCGACAGCGCGAACGATCGCTTCGAATTGGGAACCGATTTTCCAAGAATCGCAGAGATCGAGGTCGAGGTGCACCGGCAAACGGGTCACGTCCTGTGCAACGTCCAAAACGGTGATGGCGGTGAGTTCGCGCATTACGTGCGGCGAGCCGACAGCAACTGGATCCAGTTCAGTCACTTCGGGGACAAATTGGTCCAGGCGACGTTCGAGCCCAGCGGGGACATCCTTGCCATCACCCGCGAAGACGCACCACGCGGCAAGATCGTTCGCATTTCAACGTTGACAACCAAAGGTGCGTTGATCGAACCGCTGATCCCCGAGAACGAGGACACGATCGTCACCAGTTTCTATCGCGCGCCGCCCAGTCTGGTCGCAACCGACAACCGGATCTATGTCACCTACCAACTCGGCGGCCCTTCGGAGATTCGTGTCTTTGATCGCGACGGGAACGCCCTGGCCAAACCCAAGCAATTGCCGATCTCCAGCGTCGGCGGGCTCGAACCGCTCACCGGTGACGACATTCTGTTTTACAACAGCTCCTACGTCGATCCGACGCTTTGGTTTCATTACGACGCGTCGGACGAAATGACCATCAAAACGCCACTGTCCAGCGAGTCCCCCGTGGACATGAGCGACGTCCGCGTGACCCGCCAGTTCGCCGTCTCCAAAGACGGCACCAAGGTACCGGTCAACATCATGCGTCCCGCGTCGGCCAACCGCCCCGGTCCACTGGTGCTGTACGGCTACGGAGGCTACGGCATCAATTTGACGCCGCGTTTCAACGCCAGCAACAAAGTGCTCTTGGAAAATGGCGTCACCTATGTCGTCGCCAACCTTCGCGGCGGCGGTGAATATGGCGAAGCCTGGCATTTGGACGGAAACCTGACCAAAAAACAGAACGTTTTTGACGACTTCTACGCGGCGGCTCGCTTCTTGATCGACAACGGATACACGACGTCGGACCAGCTGGCGATCATGGGCGGTTCCAACGGCGGCTTATTGATGGGCGCCACCCTGACACAGCATCCCGATCTGGCCAAGGCCGTGGTGTCCTCGGTCGGAATCTACGACATGCTGCGTGTCGAATTGTCGCCCAACGGATCGTTTAACATTCCTGAATTCGGCACGGTCCAAAACCCCGACCATTTCAAAGCCATGCGGGCCTATTCGCCGTTTCACAATGTCACCGATGGTACGAACTACCCGGCCGTCATCTTCTTTACCGGCGCCAACGACCCGCGTGTCGATCCGATGCAATCCCGCAAGATGACGGCGCGTCTGCAAGCGGCGTCCACGTCGGGTCTGCCGGTGCTGTTGCGGACCAGTGCCAACGCCGGACACGGCGGTGATTCCGGTCTGTCACAGAAGATCGAACAGGTGGTCGATACCTGCGCGTTTCTGTTTCATCACCTGGGCGTCAAGGTTCAACAGCCGCCGTCAACAGATCCGGCCGATCGGTCGTAATGCTGTCCACGCCCCAGCGACGCAACGCACGCATCACCGCGGCTTCGTTCACGGTCCAGGTCCACACCGCCAAGTCGCGATGTTTCAGCTCGGCGACAAGAGCCGGTGAAAGGATTTTGTAATTCAAATCCAAGATGGTTGCGTTGCATTGATCGGCACGCGTTTTTAACCAATCGGCTTGTTCGGCCGGTGTGCCTTCGATGGTATCGCCAAACAGCCAGGCACAGGTGAGTTGCGGTTCCAATTCCCGGATCTCCCGCACCACCTGTTGGCTGAATGCGATCACGGCGACTTGATCGACCATGTCCAACGCGCGGACATCGTCGACCACCTGATGAGAAATCCCTTCCATCTTGATTTCGATCACCGGTTGACAGCCGGTACCGCGGAGCCGCAGCAGCGCCTCTTTGAGCGTCGGTACTCGCTCGCCGGCAAAACGCGCACCTTTCCATGCCCCTGCATCGAGTTGGCGGAGATGATCCAGACTGAGTTCCGTGACGCGTCCCGTTCCGTCGGTGGTGCGATCGACGGTCTTGTCGTGCATCAGAACGACCGTCCCGTCGCCGCATCGGTAGACATCGAATTCGCAGCCGGTGGCGCCAACTTGGATCGCCTCGCTGATCGCGACCAATGTGTTCTCCGGTGCGACGGCTGAATACCCTCGATGAGCAACCGTCTCACAAGGTCCCACCGGCACGGAGACATCACTGTCGTCCTCGGGCAATCGGCGCACCGAAACGTCATCAAACGAAGCGATACAGCCGCTCACGCCCAGTCCGACACAGCCCCGATCGCGGTCGACACAATAATGGCTGCTCAGGACCTGTTGCCCGTCCAAGTGGACTTCCACGTACGATTGGCGAACGATCGCTTTCAGCCGTCGAGCTTGATTCAACTCGCTGGACGTCGATGCCGCGGCCGTCTGGCGAACGCTCCACTGACGCGGATTCGTCCGGACGGCAAACTCCACCCCGTTCTTTTGCGTCGCATCGAACCGGACCGGCACCTGGGACCAGGGCGTCTGTCCGTCTTCGGAGGCCCGCACCAGCAGCGAAACCCAACGCGCCGGATCGCGGACTTTCAAAAACGTCACCGTGGCTTCGACCTCATAGTTCTTCCAGGACGGATCACCGAACGTGATGTAGCTGTCCGATTCCATCGACCGCGCCAGCAGCACTCCATCGGCCTGTTTCCAGTCGCCCGAAACCACCGACCAGCCCGTCGGCAGACTCCCCCTGCCGTCAAAGGTCTCGATTTGTGCGGGAGTCTGTGCGGTGACAGGAACTTGTGCGTGGGAAGGGAGCAACAGCGCGAACACGGCGCTGAACAAGATGGCAAGCCGAAGTGGCATCGGAGCAACTCTCTGGTGGCAATGATTCAAAACAAGAGGGGCTAAACCGAACGTGGCGGCAGGGTGACCCATTTCAACCAGAAATCCCCCAGTGATCGCATCGCCCGAACGAAAGCGTTCAGATCGACCGGTTTGGTGATGTAGCAATTGGCGTTTTCGCCATAGGCTTCCAACACATCACGCTCATCGTCGGAGGTGGTCAACACAATGACGGGCAGAAACTGCAACGCGTTATCGGCGCGAATCTCCTTGAGGACTTCGTGGCCATTTTTACGCGGCATGTTCAAGTCCAGCAAGACGACGTCGGGGCGGCGCGCGTCGGAATACTTGCCTTCGCGGCGAAGATAAGCCAATGCCTCGACGCCATCTTCCACATGATGCAACCGTTCCGTCACACAACCTTCACGCAACGCCTCGATCGTCAGCATCGCATCGCTGGGACTGTCTTCGACCAACAACACTTCAATCTGTCGTTTCGGATCGAGAGAGTCGGCTCGCGGAGTCATGGTTTATGCCGGCAATAGGGTGAAAAAGAAGGTGCTGCCCGCGCCCGGTTCGGACTCCACCCAGATTCGTCCACTGTGACGCTCGACGATTCGCTTGGCGATGGCGAGCCCCAACCCGGTCCCAGGATAACGGGTCCGTCCGTGCAGCCGCTGAAAAATGACAAAGATCCTGTCTTGATATTCGCTCTCCAGTCCGATCCCGTTGTCGCGGACCGAAAAACGCCATAGCTCCGCCTCGCGCTCGGCCGCGATCTTGATTTGCGGAGCGTTCTCGCCGCAGAATTTGATCGCGTTGCCGATCAGATTCTGGAACAATTGGATCAACTGGTCGCGATCACCCTTGATACTCGGCAACTCATCGATGTCGATTACCGCCTCGTGCTCTTCAATCGCGACGGCGAGATTTTTCAGCGCGTCGTCCACCACGCCGTGCATGTCCACCGCGACCATTTCTCGGCCGCGTGATTGCACCCGGGAATAATCCAACAGATTGTTGATCAACTGCTGCATCCGTTTTGCACCATCGACCGCGTGGCGGAGAAACTTCTGCACGCGTTCATCCCGATTATCGGCCAATGCCATTTCCAGCAACTGGCAATGCCCGGCCACGGCACGGAGCGGCTCTTGCAAGTCATGTGACGCGACGTAGGCGAACTGTTGCAGATCGGCATTGCTCCGCTCAAGTGCCTCCTTGGCCCGCGCCAATGCCTCCGCCTGCCGCTGCCGCTGCAGCTCCTGCAGTTTGATTTTGGTGATGTCGCGGGCGACCCCGAAGAGCCCCGTGATCTCTCCGTCCACACCATACAGCGGCATCTTGGTGACCAGCACCCAACGCGGTGGACCTCCATCGCGCACCGGCATTTCTTCCTTATTGACGATGGCTTCCCCCGTCTTCATGATCCTCTGTTCGTCAACAGCGGTTTCGGTGTGCAACTCACCCGACCAGATCTGCTCGGCCGTCTTGCCGATCAATTCATCGGGGTGCCCGAATCCCGCATCACGTGCCATCGCCTGGTTGGCACGCAGAATCCGGCCTTCGCGATCCTTGAAGAAAACGGCATCGGGAATCGTGCTGAGCAACGAATTGATCAAGAACTGTTCGCGGCGCAGCATTGAATTGGTTTGCTCAAGCTGCTGCGCATTCTCCTTCAACGCCTCCACGCGGGCTTGATCGGCCGCCCGACGTTGCAGGGCACGCGCCGTACGATCATCCGTCTTGATCACGAACCAGAGCGCGACGCCGTAGGCGACCAGTCGCAAAAAGTGCCATCCCCACCACGGCAGATCCCAAAGCCTGGATTGCTGAAACATGATTGCCGCGGCGCCGAAGAGCGCACAGTGCAGACAGAACAGCAAGTCGTCCTGGTTGCCGGTCTGGCGGTACGTCAAAACCATCCGAACCGTCGCGGCGAACATCAACAGCCCGCCGCCGATATTCATTTGCTGTGCCAGCGGCGTGAACTGACTGCCCTCGGTCATCTTCGGCAGCCGGTCCCCCAGCAGAATCGAACCGATGCCGGAAGCGAGCGACACGACCAACACCGCCCACGGCCACCATCGCGCCCACCGTTTCCAATCACGCGGCAACCAGACCATCACAAACAGCAGCCCGCCGGTGACCGTCGCCAGACTGTGCAGCCAAACAAACGTCGTCCCCGTATGGACCATCGCGTGCAGCCCATCCAGAACGCCCATGCCGACCAACGCCGACGCGATCCACGTGTTGTAGCTGGTGCCCGATTGCAGCCGTTCCAACGACAGCAACATCCATGCGACCCCCAACGCCACGATCGCCCCGGCCATCTCAACGGTCGAATGAAAGGGCTCATGCGGCCAGCTCAAATCCGCGAACTGCCATCGCGCCGCGATCAACGTCAACACATGAACGGCCAGACTGACAATCAGAATGATCCACAGCGTCCCGACCAGCTCGGCCGTTCGTTGTTCTGCGTCAACCGGACTTAAGCGGGGACCGCTCATGATGGAGGCAACCGGGGCAGGAGCTGTGGGCCGTTGACTTCATGCTTTCACACCCGATTGTAACCTCTGGCCGCAGACCGCGTGCAGTGGCGCACGCCAAGGCCGCCCCTTTGGTTGTTACGTTGGTCGAACGGGTTGGCGTCTTACGGAGCGAGTTGCAATTGAAACCATTCCACCATCGATTCGGTCGACCGACGAGCGTCTTCACCTTGAAACCCGTGTCCGGCGCCGGCGACTTCGATCAGCCGGCTCATGACGTTCGCCTCCCCAAAGGCGGCATGGATGTTTCGACTGTGCTCGATCGGCACCAGATCATCCTTGTCCCCGGCGATCAACAGCGTCGGTGGATCATCCGGGGTCACATGAACCAGCGGCGAATCCTCCTCGGCAAGCTTCAGATCAAGATCCAAGGCCGGAAACCGCGCGTAGGCGTCCAGCCGATCGGGCGCGTCTTTGACCATGATCCGCAGATCGGTCGGCGCGACAAAAGCGACGACCGCGGCGACGCGATTGGAAACCCGCTCGACCGGGTCGCTGGCCGCCGGGTCTCCTTCGTCCGACGCCGTCCCCAACATCAGCGACAGATGGCCGCCGGCGCTGTAGCCATAGACGCCGAGTCGTTGCGGGTCGATCTTGAACCGATCCGCGTTCAGACGAACGAACCGGACACTACGACGGACATCCGAAACCGCTTCGGGGATCGAAAACTTGGGGCTGCTGCCATGGCGGACGGCAAAGACGGTGAAGCCCTTGTCGGTCAACGGCTTGAATCGGCCCTGCATCTGCTCGGGCGGCTGCCAGCGGGAATACCAACCGCCACTGACCATGAACAAGACTCCCGCCCCATTGGCATTCTCGGTCGGAGTGAACACGTCCATCGTCATCGCCAATCCCGACTTGTGGCCGTAAACGACGTCGGGCGTGATCGTGACCTCGGCTCGTACCGATGACCCCATCAACAGTCCAATCACCAATCCACAAACCAACCCTAAATGTCGCATCGAATGTCATCCCACAAGTGTCACAAACCCGCCGGCCAGCTTCAACAATTCCGCCGGCCCAAAAGAATTCGGATCATTGTAGCCGTCACATGCCCAACCGTGTCCGCAACCGCCCAGCACCCCAACACGCCGCGTCGGCCAGTGCCCCCAGCCACCGTTGGTGTCCAGCCTTCAGGCGCCCTCCCCCACGATCCACCTCACACGGCCTCATTGCAGCTTCACCAGATCATCGTCGCTCACATGCGTCACGCCTCCGCGGTCAGTTGTTGTTTTGAAAGCGAATATTTCCCGGATTGACGTCGGCGATGTAGATCCCGAAGGACTCAAATTCGTCGAGGATTTCTAGGACGGCCGGCCAGTTGTCTTCGAAGTCTTCACTTTTCTGTTCCCGCCAATCCCGCCAGACTTCGGGGGTGTAATCCGGCGGCCGGTCCAAGTAAGCCCCGCCAAAGTCCAGGCAAAATGGCGGGCTGACGATGGTCATCTCGATGGCCAGCGTTTCGCGATCGCAACCGGTCAGGACCGGGACTTCGTGCCCTTGGACTTCGTTAATCTCCAGGTCAAGAAGCCTATGGTAGACCGCCAATTCCCTGCGAAACGCAATTTCACGATGATGAAACTTGACCGCAACACCGAGGCCGCGGGATAGAAACGCCAACGCGAAAACGGTACCTTGAGTCCCCGCGCCCAGGCAATGTGTGACAATCCCACCACGTTCGGCTGCGTAGGCATCGGCAACACTCAGGAGTTCATCGTCGGTCATGATCAAACCCCAAGGAACCTTCTCCGCGGATGTCCAACTCTTTCTGCACGTCGCAGAAGAAACCTACGAACTGGGACAAATTGGGCCTGAGTTCGCTCTGCTCCGCAAGCCCCAATCAATTCAGGCAACAGAAGCTGAACTTGAAACGATCATCGACGGCCAATCCTCACGTTATCCGATCCGCGTTGTCGATCCCGCCACCACGTCGTCGAGAAAATTCACCTTCAAGGCCATGGAAACTTGACGTCGACCGCGTCGGGCGCCAATGGCACGGGCTTCCCTCGTTGGCGTCCATCCTGCAGCCACACCTTCCGTATCGCGAAGCGTGACCTGCCCCGCCCGTCGATCCCAAAAAGGTCTGTAAACGCGCCGAGCAAGACATGGGAATTGAGAATGGTTGCCGCGATTCGAAGGACGTAGGCAACGATAGCCTGCCATTTCTTCCCCCAACAGTTTCCCACCTTCATTCCCAGCGGCTACCCAACCCTAAAATCGACCGCGCCTCGCGTAAAACGCTTTACCCTTGTTTGCTTTCAGGTTAACGGAACCGTGCCTCCTTGCAGAGGATGGATCATACCGGCCAAGGTGTTATTGGGCCCGCAGGAAAATGGCAGAATGATTTGGGGCAGAATGATGGCAAGCAACAAGAGCAGGGCTGTGAAGGAACGTGCTGGACGACACGTTGTGTGTCCAGGCTTCAGCCGTACCTGGCGCATGCGAACAAAATTAGTTGAACCACTCACCTTGCCCTCCTACCGAACCTGGGGCGCACATGCGCTTGATCGCTATTCTGCCAGTTTACGCTCGTGGCAAAGTGCGTACTGAGGTGCACAATTTATCAGGGGGTGTTAAAGTAGTGCCGTGCGTTCGTGCGCACAAAAAAAGCCAACGCGAAATGCCGACTAAAGAACTTCGCGCTGGCCCGTTGTTTACCGAAGCTTTCGCCCCGGCGTTTCATAGTGTCGCGGGCGGTCGCTTATTTTCAACCCCCTGAAATGAGGGCTGCCATGAGCAAAGTATCTCCCCAACTCGACACCGCGGTGCGTGCCGCCTACGACTCCCAGCCCCACGCCGCCGACCGGATCGCATTCGATCCGGACATTCGGACTCTCTTTCTTGAGAAAGTCATCGCGTTATGCCCAGACGCGACGGAGCGAGAAACGCTGCAGCACCTGGAACGTTTGCGCAAACGTGGCTCAGAAAACGGCGGACTACCAAAGAAAGGTCGCTGACCGCTTCTCTGCGCGCCCCTTCGACACCGAGTAGCTCAGACGCGCCAGACGTCCGACAGTCAAGCTTGCCGCGTCATTCCGATCGGCAGATCTCTACCTACCTCAATCAAGCAAACTCTCCTTCCCCGTTCACTTGGCCAATCATGCCCGAACAACTCAATTATCAAACTCTCAAGTCTGCCGTCGAAATGTCTGCGGCATTCCGTTGTAGAACGAAACTGCAACCCGCCGGTGGGCAAGGCGACAAAGTCTTTCCACCGACCTATGCAGAATCCAAGTATGCCCTGGAGAAGCGGCGTCTTGCAGGATATGACGAACCCGTCGTGTGCGTGCTGATGGATTCTGTTCAAAGCCAAGCCAATCGATTCGAAGAAGCACTTCAGGATGCGGTTGACGAAGATCGCGTTCAAGTTCCCATCGTGGAGGTTGACTTCAGCCACATCCCGATCGTTGAGCCGGGTTCAACTGAAAGCGGTCTCTACGAACCGATAGGACGCCTGACATCGTTAGAGACGCCCCACCGAATCGCTGATGCGATTCTAAGAGACAGCGAACTCGATGGTGTCCCGTTCCGTCAAACAGAGGCAGGCAAGAAAGTAAGCTTAACCACTCTCCGCAATGCGACACCACTTCTTGAAATCAATCCCACCGCGTTGGTTCTTGGGTTATGGGACTCGACGGGCCCGAAAGGAGGCTTAGGCGTCAAGTTTCAGCGAGCCTTGGTCTCAGAAATCATTGGAGTCAACGCATCACTTGGCGTGAAGACGGAAAGCCGAATTGACCCATTGGCAATTCAGCGTTCCTCCGGCCCGCTTTATGAGGCCAAAAATGGTGGCTGGACACTTGACGCAAATGAAGCGGTGAAGGTTAAAAGCAAGCCGAAACTGCTGGGAAAAGATGGGCGTCCATCAGAAGGCAATCACGGCAATATCGTTCCGTCAATCTCCAAGACCACGAGCAGCCCCTTTGAAGACAACGTTCGCATTCCGCTGGCCGGTGGTGTAACGATTGACTATGCCGAACAAACGACCGTTCTCTCGCTCCCGGCACTTCGGCGATTGAAGTTCCCGATCGGCGAGTCTATGAAGCACGACCAACAATCCAACTCCAAGGCTCAAACAGCGCTCGCTGCACTTGCCTTGTGCGGCAGCGTCTTAGCAGCTGAACGCGGCATGGACCTTCGTTCGCGATGCTTGCTTTGGCCCGAGGAATTGCCTCAATGGGAACTACTTGGAGCTCCCGGTGAAACGCCACGCACTTTCTCGTTGACAAGTGAAGCAGTCGTCGAATTGTTGCGTGAAGCCGTAGATCATCTAAAGGAATCAGGATTGCCATGGCGCACAGAACCGATCCGACTGAAACCCACGAAGAAGCTTGCGGAACTCGTTCAGAAGAGCCAGGCGCTGGCGGTTGAGAGCAAGGGTGAGAATGGAGATGACTCATGAGCAACCTAGTAATTACGGTCCAACTTTTGACCGGTCGATATGTCGCTGCACACGTTTCGGATCGCGATGCCGCCGAATGGCCTCCGCATCCCGGACGTCTGTTCATGGCATTGGCTGCAACGTGTTTTGAACGCGGATCAGAGCCGCACGAAGTGGCTGCCGCCGAATGGCTGGAAAAACTGCCACCTCCCGAGATCTTCTGCGGGATTCCACAGGAGCGGAGTCGAACAACAGTCTATGTCGCAACCAACGACAAACTCACCCCGAACAAGGCGGTGTTGCAGGCCACACCTGGGTTGACGCGATCAAAACAGGCCAGGAGCTTTCCTACGGTGCTGCCTTCAGATGAGCTGATTCGTTTTCTTTGGCGACTAAGTGACGAACAGGTTGCACAGTGTCCGCTTGAAAACCTCAACGCGCTGTGTCGAGACATCATTCGGGTTGGACTTCCTCTTCTTTGGTCAATGTTAGTGCAAACCTTGTTTCCGACACCTCATCACTACCGTCTCATAATCGGTCGCTAGACGACAGGCGAATGAATCCCCAAGGGGAACACTGGCGCACGACGACGGACTTTCGTGGTGTCTCTTTACGCGTTCCGACAGAGGGTGAATTCGCGCGATTGCGTTTCTCCGGCTCGCGAGAAAAAATCGACGCGTTCGTCGAGTGGCAAGAACGCTGCACGGTTGGTACCACAAGCGAAAAACGTAGTGCAAAGCGGTCGTTCGAAGAGCAATTCGGTATCAAGTTCAGCAAAAACATGCGACCGCCTGAACCCATCCCCGCCACAATCAGTACCTGGCAAACTTATTGTCGGGCCAACGAAGCTGTATCTGATGCTGTGGATTCAGAGCCCCCAACGAATTGCTTCGATACCGATTTGGTCGTGCTT
This sequence comes from Phycisphaera sp. RhM, assembly GCA_033042175.1. Classification (GTDB taxonomy): domain Bacteria; phylum Planctomycetota; class Planctomycetia; order Pirellulales; family Pirellulaceae; genus Stieleria. The sequence continues at coordinate 97,832 of WCIL01000004.1, read as the reverse complement.
ACCCATTTCGATGGGCCGACACTGACATTGGCTGATACCTTGTCGATTTCGAAAATCCTGCGGTCTTCGGTCATGACGCATTGCGGTGTCCAACCACCACCGCCGTGGGTGAGTGGGCATGACGCAAATAGCAAGCCGACAAAAGATCCGCATCTCGCATTTTTACCGCTTGCCTACACAGGCAGCGCCTACGCCGATGGTCATTTGCTCGGATATGCTTTGGCACTGCCAATCGGAATCCCATTGAACGAATTGCGAGAGTGCCTCGCGCCAGTGCTGTACAGCGGTGAGAGCCCTTCACGGTTGAAGTTGACCCTGGGGATATTGGGCGAAATGACCCTACTGCTGGAGCAACGACTCGAGCCTCCCCAAGCTCTGCGTGTAGAAACCTGGACGTTACCGAGTCGTCGCTGGGAATCTGTGACGCCGGTGGTGTTAGACCGCTATCCAAAAACCGATCGAAGGAAAGATTTATTGGGATGGCGAACAGAAGTCGCCGAAACGATTTGCCGCTCATGTGAATTCGTCGGCGTCCCGCGGCCAACTGCAATCGACATTGACACCACTGCCTTTCAACAAGGGGTTCCACGAGCAACGCAAAAGCAGGTCCCAGGAACGAGCCGACGTACAAGGCGCGGCGCCGGTGATGGATTTCGCCCTCTGCCTACGCGTCAAGGGAAACCCGCCCGACCGCAGATTCATGTTCGCCTGCAATTTGAATCCCCAGTCGCCGGTCCAATTCTTATCGGAGCAGGCCGATTTCTCGGTTATGGATTACTTAAACCCGTGATACATCACAAGCGAGACGGCGGATCATGAATGAATTAAATGTTCCGGGGCATACACATGAACTTTCGCCAGGCGATTTCGCGGCGTTTTACGAAGACATCTACGATCGTCCCGCCTTTCAATGGCAACGTGATCTGGCCTCCGAGGTGATGTCACTCGGTTGGCATGACTACATCGAACTCCCGACCGCAAGTGGCAAAAGCGCAGCGATCGATATCGCGGTGTTCGCTTTGGCTGCAACCGCCGACCGCAACTATTCCGGCCCAACATTCGGACGTCGCATCTACTTCGCCGTCGATCGGAGACTCGTGGTCAACCAAGTCTACCGACACGCGAAAGACGTCTTAGCATCTAAGCTTCGGAATGCAGCGAGAAAAACCACTGAAGATTCCGTCGTCCGACGAGTTGCCGAAAACCTACTGAGCTTGGGCGCTAGCGAACAATTAAAGACAAAATTCGGCCAGCAGCCTCCGCTCGATGTCTGGGAACTTCGAGGTGGCTTGTATCGAAACGACGCTTGGGTGCGTTCTCCGGTCCAACCGACGATTATTGCGACCACCGTTGATCAAATTGGATCCCGAATGCTGTTTCGCGGATACGGTGTCAGTGACCGTAATCTCCCGATACACGCCGCGATGACAGCGTGTGACTCGCTTGTCATATTGGACGAAGCTCATTGTAGCCGGCCATTTGCCCAAACGGTTCGAAGTGTCATTCACTACCGCGGAGATGCCTGGGCAAACCAGCCGATCAAGTCGCCCCTGAAAATGGTCCAGATGACGGCTACACCTGCTAAGAAAGACGCCCAACGACGCATTTTCCAACTGACAAACTCGCACTATGAAGCCGATGCACTGTTGCGCAAACGCCATGAAGCCTCAAAGTCGGTTTCGTTACTTCGTCTCGAAAAAGCCAAAGGCGCGAGTGCCGGCAAGAAAGTTGCCGCAGAATTGGTGAAACAAGCGATTGCTTTGGCCGAAGGCGACCATCGGCGAATCGCAATCATCGCGAATCGCGTCGCGATTGCCAAACAGGCGTTCGACTTGCTTCAGCAGAAAGAGCAAAATGCCGAATTGCTGATTGGACGAATGCGTCCGATTGACCGAGAAGAACTCACAGATCGGCTCGTAACCGAATTCAATTCAAACGGTCCACCCAAGGACGACACCACGCCTCCCAAGTTTTTGGTTTCGACGCAAACCATTGAAGTGGGAGTCGATTTTGATTTCGATGCGATGGTAACGCAATGTGCATCGCTCGACGCGCTGACGCAACGATTTGGTCGACTCAATCGGATCGGAAACTCGCCTCATGCTCGCGGAATCGTTATTGTCGCCGAAGCAGACCTGAGCCCAATCGAGAAGCTCGCTGACGAAAAGCCACTCGATCCAATCTATAGCAACTCAATCCCGTACACATGGGAGCACCTCCAAAAGTTCGCGTCGGACGACGGGATCGTCGAATTTGGAGTGCGCGCGTCCGGCTCAATCCTGGATCCAAAGCGGGTGGCAGACACGAGGTGCTATGTACGCGGATTGCATGCACCGGCGTTGATGCCTGCTCACGTCGATATGCTGGTGCAGACGTCGCCTCGTCCGTCACCCGATCCTGACGTCGCAACGTTCCTGCACGGAATCGATCCAACCGGAGAGCGCAAGCCGCAAAAAATGATTCAGGTGTGTTGGCGTGCTGACTTGGTGATACCGCAAGTCGAAGAAATCGAGAGAAACATTGACCACGCGTTTTCGAAGGTGGCGGGGCACTGGATTCGTGCTCTGGAACTTTGCCCACCGACAGTTTCTGAGTGTATGACAATACCACTTCGCCATTTCCAGCGCTGGTTGCTGGGAATCGACCTGGAAGACGTGTCAGGTGAAGTAGAAGGTGAATTAGAAGAGGAGAACACAGACCTCGCCGTAAAGCCGTCCAGCCGTGACTCGAGTCGGTACGGATTGCTGTGGCGCGGTCCGGATAAATCCCTAAACAATCAACGTTCTGACAACGTTGGTCGTTCTCAACTGGTCAGTCATCGTAATGTTTATGGAATCGCAGAGAATGAAACGGTCGTGCTTCCCGCTGAGTTTGGCGGATGGCAGTGCCTGGGACACGTACCTAATGGGCCTAAGGATCCAGGCTACACTCCCCTGACGACCAAAACAAAGCAATGGCAAGGGATCGTTCATCTAATCAAATCGGCTGAAGATAAGTGCGAGGAGAGCATCAGCCGTTTTGACGAGTTTCCTAGAGTCGATGTTGCGGAGAAATCGTACCGGACGAGTCAAGCAAGGTTTCTGCTTCGCCTACATCCGAAGTTGCCGCTTAGTGACCATGAAAAGATGCTCAAAAAGCTGCTGGAGGAACACTGCGTCGTTGGCGACCAAATCGATTTGTCTCCCGCAAAGTGCCACCAGCAATTGAAAGTAGTGCTTGATTCACTTGATGACCTGATGGCATCAAAGAATTCGGGGACCGATCTAACGTTACGCCATAAATTAAACTCATTGCTTGACTCCAAATTGATCGCGAAATACCAAGGGGGATTTATCTGGAAAACCAAGGTAGAACCAGACTTAATTCAATCCAGCGTCCCCCCACTGTCGTCAACCAGCTTCGACGATCAATTGGATTCACGAAGTGCGGACAATGCGGTTTCACTTCAACAACACCTTGCTGATGTAGCACACATTGGGCAGGTATTTACTCGCAGTTTACAACTGGAATCGCGTCAGACCGCTTCGATCATCCAGGCCTGCCGCTGGCACGACGTCGGTAAAGCCGATTCGCGTTTCCAAGCTCATTTGCGGGGCCAGACAGTCGCCGCGAGTCGGTTCGCCACAACATTGGTCGCGAAGTCCTCTCACTTCGGAAACCCGAAGACTTCGCCACTACCAAAAAACTTTCGCCACGAAAGCCTGTCGCTTCAGGTGATCGATTTTTCCCGCATTGCGGATGGCGCAGATGCCGAGTTGATCCGGCATTTGGTGACGACACATCATGGGTTTGGCCGTCCACTGGTGCCAGTCTGCGTTGATCCGGACATGCGGGAAGTAGATTTTGGACCACTAGGCGGGCCTTTTTGGGATACCGAATCTCGTCGATCGACGATCGCGCCACACGCTTTGGATAGCGGCGTGCCCGATCGGTTTTGGCAGCAAAACCGAGAATTTGGTGCATGGGGCCAGGCCTACTTGGAATCGTTATTGCGTCTGTCCGACTGGCATGCAAGCGCGAATCCTTACCAGACGAACGAACTAACCCTGCTTGACTGGAAACCGCCGAATCAAGCACAGCCAAATACTGAATCGCGATTGATATTCAATGGTATTGATGGCGGAAACCCATTGGGGTTTCTTTCAGCGATTGGACTCTTTCGAACACTCGATGGTGCGACCAACGGCAATCGGCTGCGATTCTGTTGGGAAATAAATGCCGGATCATGGAGGCCCGTCGTCGTTGATCCGCGCGGGGACGACTGGCAACGTGATGAATTGATCAATTTGTTGCTGGATCATCTGACACAAGATCCAGGAACACACCCCTCGCTTCTGGAATCGCCATCAAAACACGAGCAGCGACTGAAGTGGTTCAGAGACATGGCACTGCAAAGTGCAATTGACAATAGAGAAACCGCAGATTGGATTAGTTGCACCCAGTCTGATGCCGCGCCACCTTCGGCTATTTCACAGCTTCAGACTTCACGACGTGACTACCAATCGCTAAATATTAGGGGCGTGATTGAGGAGACTTTTGCGAGTCATTTGGAACGGACACTGTTTCAAGCCTGGGACTATTCAGATCCAATTGCTGGTGTGTCGCTCCACTTAGAGCCTCGTGAAGACCGGCGCCACGCCTATCAGTGGCATATGCCAAGTGGCGATCCCACTCGCAAAGTCAGCGGTGGGATGATCGGCGCAAATCGACTCGCCCTAGAAGCATGGCCAATGTTTCAGTCATTGCCAGCCCGTGACCGGTTGACGACAGTCGGCTTTCAAGGACAGCGTGTCAAAAGCACCTCCTTCAATTGGCCAATCTGGTCCACTCCAGTTGGGCTAGATAGTGTGAGGACGATTTTGGCACTCTCCGCAGTCGTATCAAAACACACTGAATTACATGATCTGAAGCAGCGAGGAATCGAACAACTGTTTCAGTCGAGTAAAATCCTGGTCGGGAAGACTCCCAATCTTACAGCGGCATCGACCATCTCATAGCGATGAACTGACACCGGTTTGACGAACTGCTCAGGCAATTCATCCTAATGGTTGCCAAGTGACTCATCAGCGTTGCTCTTTTTCAATTTGGTTGTTTCTCCTTTTTCACCAACTCAATTTGATGGAGGTGATAACGAGACGTCGTCAGCACGTTTTGAGAATGCGGTTTCACAGACCGCAGAACAATTCGAATTCAAACGTTTTTCCTGAATTCCACTCCACTTCGAATTATGGTGGTCACCCGTGGAGAGTTGTCGTGAAGGATCGCACAGTGCAGATCCCATCGTGCGGTAGTGGCGAGATATCGATGCGTGGAAGTTACTTAATCACGTATGACATTCGTGACGACAAGCGTTTGCGGCGTGTTTACAAGACGATGCGGAATTGGGGTGACCATCTCCAATATTCGGTCTTCGAATGCCAACTCAGCGATGAAGAACTGGCACAGTTGCGCGGCGACCTCGGCGAGATCATCAATCACGCCCACGACCAAATCTTGATCATCTACTTGGGCCCCGCCGCCAATCGCGGGGAACGCGCCATTCAGGCCATCGGCCAGCCGTACATCCAAGTGGATTCGCCTTGCTACATCGTCTGATTCGCTATGATTCAACCCAATCCCGAATTGCCGATCGCGCCGGAAGACTACCTGCCGGCCCGAATGATTAACGAAATGGCCTACTGCCCACGTTTGTACTATCTGATGCACGTCGAAGGCCTGTTTGAACGCAATCGTTACACGACCGAAGGCAAGATTGTCCACAAACGTGTCGACAAAAGAGTCGATCCGCTGAAGACGCCAGAGTTGTTTCAACCTGAAGACGATGGCACCGATTCGGTTGGCGTCGAGGAAGACGAGAACGAATCTAATTCAAGCGAAGTGACAAAGGTGCACGCGCGTAGCGTTTCGTTGAGCAGCGACGTTTTGGGCGTCATCGCCAAACTCGACTTGGTCGAAGCCGAAGGGGATTTGGCAACCCCGGTCGACTACAAACGCGGCAAACCTCGCTATGACCACGAGGGTAACCCGGATGCCTGGTTGCCGGAAAAAGTTCAAATCTGCTTGCAGGCCATCGTGCTCCGTGAGAATGGATATCGGTGCGACAATGGCGTGTTGTATTTTAATGAAACCCGGCAACGGGTGACGATCCCGATCGACGAATCGCTCATCCGTCAGACGGAACGGTTGGTGGAGCAGGCCCGATTGCTCCAAGAACAGACCATGCCGCCTCCGCCCCTGGTCGAGAGCCCCAAATGTCCCAAATGCTCGCTCTCGCCGATCTGCTTGCCCGATGAGACCAATCGCTGTCGGCCCAGCGACCAGAATGTGGCTCCCATCGTTCGCCTGCCTGCAACACCACGCGATGAGCTGCGGCCTTTGTATCTGAACACTCAAGGAATGTTCATTGGCAAATCGGGTGAAGTCCTACAAGTCAAATCGGACGGTAAACTCGTGGAGGAAGTGCGTTTGCGAGACATCAATCAAGTCAATCTGTTTGGAAACATTCAAGTTTCGACGCAGGCGATGCAAACGCTGCTTTCCCTGGACATTCCGCTGACGATGTTCTCCTCGCGCGGCTACTTTCGGGGCATGCTGCAGGGAACAGGTTTGAAGAATATCGTGCTGCGGCGAGAACAGTTTCGCATGGCCGATGATTCTGAAAAATGCTTGCGGCTGGCAAAGTTGTTGGTCGCGGGAAAAATCCGCAATTGCCGTGTTCTGCTCCAACGCAATCACCTCTCGCCTCCTGCCGCGGCACTGAAAGAGTTGAAGCGTATTGCGGGGCGGGTCGCATCAGCACCAGATGCATCGATCTTACGTGGGATGGAGGGCAATGCGGCCCGGATCTACTTTCAGCACTTTGCGGGAATGATCAAGACGGGCGACCACCCGACCGATCCGGCCGAAGCGCTGGGGTCGCCGCCGAAATGGACCTTTGATTTTCGTCGGCGGTCACGTCGACCACCCCAAGATCCGGTCAACGCGATGCTTTCACTGGCGTACAGTATGCTCACCAAGGACTTGACGGTGACAGCAGCAGCGATCGGATTGGACGCCTACTTGGGCTTTTATCACTGCGTCCGCCCCGGCCGTCCTGCGTTAAGCTTGGACTTGATGGAACCTTTTCGCCCATTAATTGCCGACTCGGTCGTTTTGACGGCAATCAACAACCGGATGATGACACCGGAGCATTTTGTGGCGGCCGGCCGCGGCGTGACGATGACCGAATCTGGGCGAAAGGCATTTTTCCGAGCCTACGAGTTGCGGATGGACCAGTTGGTGACGCATCCCTTATTCGATTATCGAGTCAGCTATCGGCGATTGATTGACATCCAGACGCGGCTGGCGGCCAAGATGATCCGGGGGGAAATTGAAGAGTTTCCGATTTTCGTGAGTCGATGACCGGTCGCATTTTTTAGCCTGCGGAGTCTCGCGAGCGGTTCGGTGGCGCGACATTGCCCAGGTGCACTCGCGTTTTGTAAGTGATTGAATACCAGTGGTTTAGACGATACGATGGTCCAGGTGTTTTGTGCAAAACCGGCCGGTTGCGAGACCGCTCGCAAACCCGGAAAAAAAAGCTGGAAAATCCGGCACCAAAGCCCCACGCTCCTTCCGCGCTCCAACCGAGCGCGGCCTCATTGAAGCCATGCGCTCCGACAGCGACTCCAGTGCCTCCGGTTCCCTTCCGCGCTCCAACCGAGCGCGGCCTCATTGAAGCGGCAAGAACATCGAATCGCAAGGGCGTGCCGATCGTCCTTCCGCGCTCCAACCGAGCGCGGCCTCATTGAAGCTGGCCTGTCTCCGAGTCGTAATGTCGCCCCCCTGTGACCTTCCGCGCTCCAACCGAGCGCGGCCTCATTGAAGCACGCCTTTGACCGATGGATCGGCTGCCGGCCTTGCCTCCTTCCGCGCTCCAACCGAGCGCGGCCTCATTGAAGCACTATCCGTTCCGATAGTGTAACATACACGTATCGCACCTTCCGCGCTCCAACCGAGCGCGGCCTCATTGAAGCAGCTTCTCGCGTGATGGCAACTCGGTTGCCTTGGCGACCTTCCGCGCTCCAACCGAGCGCGGCCTCATTGAAGCGTACATTTGCTGCATCCGGCTTGCCGGTTCTTGCAACCTTCCGCGCTCCAACCGAGCGCGGCCTCATTGAAGCGATCTACGGCGTCATCGGTGACGTTGTGGTGTTAGTGGACCCTTCCGCGCTCCAACCGAGCGCGGCCTCATTGAAGCGCAACCGCCTGGGCGACTTGCAACGCGGCCGACCAGCCTTCCGCGCTCCAACCGAGCGCGGCCTCATTGAAGCTGCGAAGAACTGGAAGCGGAAATCACTGGTCGTGCAATCCCTTCCGCGCTCCAACCGAGCGCGGCCTCATTGAAGCGGCAACGGGGAAAGGTGTCCGGTGACAAATACGGACGCCTTCCGCGCTCCAACCGAGCGCGGCCTCATTGAAGCGCGAAAACTCAGCGACACAGCTTCTAACTTCCGCCCGCCTTCCGCGCTCCAACCGAGCGCGGCCTCATTGAAGCAACGACGAAGTGATACGTGCCCCGTGTCGTGCCGGTCCCTTCCGCGCTCCAACCGAGCGCGGCCTCATTGAAGCCCTTTGATTCATCAGACAACGATTCAAATTGGTTCCCGTCCTTCCGCGCTCCAACCGAGCGCGGCCTCATTGAAGCCTGATCCCACTCTTTGTCTTTTTGACCGTCGCATTGACCCTTCCGCGCTCCAACCGAGCGCGGCCTCATTGAAGCTGGATCTCAAGAACGGTCGCCCCGCTGCGATGGCGCCTTCCGCGCTCCAACCGAGCGCGGCCTCATTGAAGCTGGATCTCAAGAACGGTCGCCCCGCTGCGATGGCGCCCCTTCCGCGCTCCAACCGAGCGCGGCCTCATTGAAGCATGCTTACCGCGTGCGCGGTTGTGCCGGATCGTCGAACCTTCCGCGCTCCAACCGAGCGCGGCCTCATTGAAGCAATCGTTTGCCTGCCCCATTCGGATCAGACGTTAACCTTCCGCGCTCCAACCGAGCGCGGCCTCATTGAAGCTCACGCTCGCCGTTGAGCGGTCCTCCGATGAACAGCATCCTTCCGCGCTCCAACCGAGCGCGGCCTCATTGAAGCCTGTACGAGTGGCAGCGACCAGGGCAGCCGGTGAGTTCCTTCCGCGCTCCAACCGAGCGCGGCCTCATTGAAGCACGCCGATCTCGTCGGCTAGTTGTTCTGTCGTCATCCTTCCGCGCTCCAACCGAGCGCGGCCTCATTGAAGCCACTGTACGCAGCTCGTGGCGGATTTGGCGGACCGCACCTTCCGCGCTCCAACCGAGCGCGGCCTCATTGAAGCATCCGATTGTCATACCCACGCTCCGCCGTCGTCCCCCTTCCGCGCTCCAACCGAGCGCGGCCTCATTGAAGCGATGTTCACCCGATCCCCCTCCAAATTCCTTTTCGTACCCTTCCGCGCTCCAACCGAGCGCGGCCTCATTGAAGCCGGGGCATTCCGCATCGACCGTCTTGCGACAGTCGTCCTTCCGCGCTCCAACCGAGCGCGGCCTCATTGAAGCAATTCGTCGGACATCTTCGTCCAGGTCTTCCACTTTCGTCCTTCCGCGCTCCAACCGAGCGCGGCCTCATTGAAGCAGCAACTTCGCTCTCGGTAACGGGGTCACCGTACACCTTCCGCGCTCCAACCGAGCGCGGCCTTATTGAAGCATCCCAATCAGCCGCGAGACGAGGCTGTCCGACGAGACCTTCCGCGCTCCAACCGAGCGCGGCCTCATTGAAGCATCGTCAGCACGGGGATTCGCTCCATCACCGGCTCGGCCTTCCGCGCTCCAACCGAGCGCGGCCTCATTGAAGCCACAAACATCTCGGTAACGGATTGTCGTCCTCCATGTGGCCTTCCGCGCTCCAACCGAGCGCGGCCTCATTGAAGCATCAGGATCCTTTACGATTGCGGCGACCCAGACCCGTCCCCTTCCGCGCTCCAACCGAGCGCGGCCTCATTGAAGCTGAGTGAGCACCAGCTTTTGACGTACACGGACGCGGGGCCTTCCGCGCTCCAACCGAGCGCGGCCTCATTGAAGCGTGTCGGCGGCGCTCCGACGGCTGGATAGGAACCGAACCTTCCGCGCTCCAACCGAGCGCGGCCTCATTGAAGCTTGAGGTAGATTTTCAGCCCCGACGCACTCATTTCCCTTCCGCGCTCCAACCGAGCGCGGCCTCATTGAAGCTTACCTGACGATCGTCGATTCCGGCGGCGTGCCCTCGCCCTTCCGCGCTCCAATCGAGCGCGGCCTCATTGAAGCCTGACGGTCGCCCTGGCGATGATCGCCGCGGAGGTGGCCTTCCGCGCTCCAACCGAGCGCGGCCTCATTGAAGCGATCTTGACCGAGACGACACCCTTCTTGGCCCCGTCTCCCTTCCGCGCTCCAACCGAGCGCGGCCTCATTGAAGCAAGAAGACAGAATCAGGGGACGCTCGCCTATTGCACCTTCCGCGCTCCAACCGAGCGCGGCCTCATTGAAGCGTGGCTTCGCCGGGTGTTCCGGTGCCGTGGGCGGTCTCCTTCCGCGCTCCAACCGAGCGCGGCCTCATTGAAGCTTGTCAGAGTCGGGCGATGTTCCGGGAAACGAGAACCTTCCGCGCTCCAACCGAGCGCGGCCTCATTGAAGCATGCCGTAGACCGTTGCCGATCCGCTCCGAGTGTTGCCCTTCCGCGCTCCAACCGAGCGCGGCCTCATTGAAGCGTTGTAAACGTCACGATGTATTCAGCCTCACATACACCTTCCGCGCTCCAACCGAGCGCCGCCTCATTGAAGCACGCTTTTTTGGTTGCGTGTCCTGCGGTTGCGCGTCCTCCTTCCGCGCTCCAACCGAGCGCGGCCTCATTGAAGCCCTCGTTGACCATCGACGCCGTCGGCATCCCGGCAAACCCTTCCGCGCTCCAACCGAGCGCGGCCTCATTGAAGCGCACGAGACGCTCGGTGCAATCCCATCGCAACATCGACCTTCCGCGCTCCAACCGAGCGCGGCCTCATTGAAGCATCAATGGCAACTGACCTAAACCCAACTCGTGGATACATCCTTCCGCGCTCCAACCGAGCGCGGCCTCATTGAAGCAGCTCGGATGTCCGATAGACAACAGTCAGCAGCACAGCCTTCCGCGCTCCAACCGAGCGCGGCCTCATTGAAGCCACGTGGGCGAAGATTGCGTCCCCGTGTTGCTGACCTCCTTCCGCGCTCCAACCGAGCGCGGCCTCATTGAAAGACGTCGTCGAGGTACTCAGAGTGATCGCCGAAGTCGAAAATGAAGGCAACACACTTTTCCGCTTTTCTTGCGAGCCATCGCGATGTCTTTGTGCTCGATTGGTTTACGGCACAAAGCACGAGTTGCCAGACGGGTCTGCTATATACGCGATGTGTGCTGCATCGTTCCGCTGCTACATGGTTTCGCTGCCGGACTAGGACGAATACCGGCGAAGGGATTTCACACCGTCGGTGCCAGTAGGCGGAGCGCTCGCCGCTTTAGGATCGGCGCGGGAGGGACAAGCGGGGACCGGACGGCTCGCAGCGTTCCGATCACTCCGTTCAAGCCAACAGAGATGGCTCTGGGCGTCGCCCGGAGGGGCGCTTCGCTGACCTCCGGCTCATCGCTGGGATCCCTTCGGGAGGTCGGTTGTAGAGGTGGCGAATTTGAGCGCAGCGGAAGCTGCCAAGACTTGCGCAGCGCCGGCCCTCTCTGGCGTTTGGTTCCAAGATCCTGCGGCAGAAGAATCGACCTTTCTCAGAATCGACGACGCCTCGCCTGGAGTGCTACTCGCCGATGCCGATGTCCAATCCGTGCGCCTCGTAGACCAGATCGGCTTCTCTGGCTTGATGGTGTTTCATCGAGGTGAGTAGCCAGGTGACGCGCTGGCGGATGTCGGCGTAGTCGATCGACTCGCCTTCGCCCTGCGAACGCAGGTGTTCGATCGTGGCATCGCACCGTCGCACCATTTCGTCAAATTCCTGTTGCAGCCGATCGACGCGGTGATAGTACTTGCCGCCCGCGGTTTTTAATTCCGCAATCAAGCCGCCGGCGGATTCCCCGCGCTGGCTCGCTTCGCCGAGCGAGGCGCGCAGCAAACTGAGGGCCTGTTGAACCGCGTCCTTCCAATCGTGCTCGCGGCCCGGCGCCGGGGCGGTCAGACAGGCCTCGGCCCGATGGCTGGCCATCAAGATCCTGACCCGTTCGCTACGCCCCTCTTCCAGCGACGCTTCCTGCAACTCCGGTAGACGATGACGGATCGGTCGTTGCGTCCCATTTGACTTGGACATGGATCGGTTCAGTTTGGCGTGTAACGAAGTTACGGTCTGGACAAGCGGACGAAGCGTCCGCTTGATTTCAGCGATTTTGTCAAGCAATTCCTGTGCCGAATGCCGATCCGCGATCGCCTCCGAGGTTGACCGACAGACACCAGCAAATCACGTCAAGTTGGCTTCATCTGCGACCGCCGACATGACAAAATGTCCGGCGAACTGCAGCCCGCGCGACGGCGTATCACGGCGTACCGCACCGCACGGCGTACCGCACCGCGTCTGTGACCAACCCGAGGACCCCGCCCCCGACATGACCGAACAACGAGCCTGGAAAATCCTGATTGTCGACGACGACGCGGACAGCCGCGCGTCGACGGCGCAGTGGCTCCAGCGGCACGGCTACAACCCGGTGACGGTCGCCGATGGCGAGTCGGCGATGGAGCTGATCGAAGAGGGCGTGGCGGTGGTCGTCACCGATCTGAAGATGCCCAAGACCGACGGCCTGGCGCTGTTGAACGTCGCCAAGAAAAAGGCCCCGCACGCCATCGTCATCGTCGTCTCCGGGAATGAAAGCGTCGACGCGGCCGTCGCGGCGCTCAAAGCGGGCGCCGACGATTTTTTGCCCAAACCCGTGAACTTGAATGAATTGACCGAGCGGATCGAATCGTCGCTGCGCCGCCGCGCGATGGCCGAACAGATCGCGGAACTTCAGTCCCAGCTGACCCGGCAACGTGGCCTGGACAACATGATCGGCACCAGCGCCTCGATCCGCGCCCTGTTCGAAAAAATCCGACTCGTCGCGGACACCAAAAGCACGGTGTTGATCACGGGGGAAAGCGGCACCGGAAAGGAACTGGTCGCCCGCTCGATCCACCGACTCAGCCGCCGCGCCGCCAAACCACTGATCGCCGTCAACTGTGCCGCGCTCCCGGAATCGCTGGTCGAGAGCGAACTGTTTGGCCACAAGAAAGGCGCGTTTACCGGCGCCACCGCCGACCGCAAGGGCCTGTTTGAAACGGCTGACGGCGGGACGCTGTTCGTGGATGAGATCGGCGAGTTGGACCTGTCGCTGCAAGCAAAATTATTGCGGGCGCTGGAAAACAGGACGGTCATGCCGATCGGCGGATCCAAAGAGATCGACGTCGATGTCCGACTGGTCGCGGCGACCAATCGCGAATTGCTGCAGCAGGTCCAGAACAAGGAATTCCGCGAGGATCTCTACTTCCGGCTCAAAGTCGTTGAACTGGCGCTACCGCCGCTGCGGGAACGCAAGGATGACATCCCGCTGCTGATCCGCCACTTTATCGACCAAATCGCCACCGAGAACGAGCGACCGGTCAAAGACATTTCCACCGCGGCGCTGGAGGCGATGAAGGCCTACAAGTGGCCCGGAAATGTCCGCGAACTCAGAAACACCCTCGAAGGCATCATTGTGTTGACGCTGGACGAAATCATCGATGAACAACACCTGCCGCCACACATCACCGGCGCCGAGTCGGCTCAAGCGATCATCCAACCCGGAATGACGCTCGCCGAGATCGAACGCGAAGCGATCCGCCGGACGCTCGAACACACCAGCGGCCACCGGACACGAGCGGCAGAACTGTTGGGCATTAGCGTCCGCACGCTGCAGCGTAAATTAAAAGAATTCGACTTGGAATCTAATCGGTAGCAGACGCCGCCCAAACGAAACGCTTGGGAGTTTGTCGATCGATTCAGAAGATCCGCACGATGGGCATTCCACTCGCAGTCTAACCCAGCTCAGTTCCCGGGTAGTGGACGAGGCGACGAGTCCTCCGCCAATATGCCGACTACAGAGGACTCGTCGCCTCGTCCACTACCGCCTACCCGAAAACCAAGGTGCGGCGAAATGCCAGGCCCGACCACGTCCGTGTCACGGCCCACTCGATCAACATGCCGTTGGCGAGTTCCGCTACCGTAAGTTTGAAACGCCGATATTGAAACGTCGACAACGCGCCGGCGTGGCGTTTCACCCGATCGGAACGTCAATGTTTTTGAAAGAACGCCATGTAGGTCACCAGAGCGACCAGACCAAGCGAAGCGAGCGCGCCGGCGGAAAGCAGCGCCAAGGAAAGAAGATTCTCAGGCATTTCAGGCATGGGAAAGCTCCATCGGGTGTTCGGACTCGCGACGCAACGCGTCACCCCAGGCATCACCCCAGGCAAACGCATCCGCGCCGAATTTCTGAAACAAGACTTCGATCGCCGCATCTCGCCGCGACGTATCGCTAAACACGATCTGACGTCCGATCATGGATCCGCCGAGCTGAGCCACACAGCGGGCGACATCCAATTCGTCATAACGCGACGGATCGATGCCCACCAGTTCCAAGATTCCAGGCAAACCATTCACGAGTGAATCTCCTCCAACTGACGAACGCGGATGGGTGAGAGTCGAATGACAGCGGTGGCTGGAAACTTGCAACCGGCGTGCCAGCGCCGCGGATCGCGCCCAAACCCGCTCCATCGACAGGCCGTTGCGCCAAACGGCTGATCATCAATTGACAAGGAAACGTTCGGCAATTTGCTTCGTGTCGACTCAGCCACCACGTCAACTTGACCTGGATCACGACACTTTGTCACCCACCGTTTTGGTGCTTCGACGCGGTCGAACACGCGAATCCGCGTGCGGGATCAAATTTGCACGATTGGCACGAGCCTTGCCACGCGAGCGACCACGCAAGACTCCTCCTCACCGCCACCACAGCAACAAGGAAACCACTCGATGGCCGAAGCCCCGACTGACACCCAGTGGATGATCGAAGCCGACGGTTTGTGCAAATACTATGGCGACTTTGCCGCGGCCGAAGCGATCTCATTCAAGGTACCGCTCGGACAAGTGTGTGCCTTTCTGGGACCCAACGGGGCTGGCAAGTCAACGACGATGAAAATGTTGACGGGCTATCTGTCGCCCAACGCCGGTACTGCCAAGATCGCCGGACACGACGTGCACCGTGATCGGATCAACGCGGCCGAGCGTCTGGGATACCTTCCCGAAAATGGCCCGCTCTATTCCGAAATGACACCCCACGCGTTCTTGAATTACGTCGGCCAAGCCCGCATGCTGTCCGGCGACCGACTGCAGGCACGCCTGGAGTGGGTCCGCGAGCAATGTTCGCTCGGCGATGTCTGGGGCAAAGCGATCGGAAAACTCTCGCGTGGGTATCGCCAACGGGTCGGGATGGCTCAAGCGTTGTTGCACGACCCCGACGTGTTGATTCTGGATGAACCGACCAGCGGCCTGGATCCCAACCAAGTGCACGGCGTCCGTGAGTTGATCACCGCGTTGGGTGAAACCAAAACCGTGTTGCTGTCCACGCACATCTTGCAAGAAGTCCACGCGGTGTGCAGTCGCGTCGTGATGATCAACGAGGGGCGGTTGGTGTTCGATGGACCGACCGACGAACTCGGCCAACAGAGTGATGCGATGGAACAGAAGTTCCGAGAACTGACCGTCGCCGCGTAGCAAGCAATAACGAACCAACACCCATCCCAGTTTGACTTTCAGAGACCCCACCATGCAAATCCGTCCCCAAGTGATCCGGGCCGTCTTTCAACGCAATTTTGCGAGCTACTTTTCGGGCGTATTGGGCTACCTGTTCATTGTGGTGTTTGTGGTGCTCGGCGGCGCCCTGGCGTTTAACGCGAGGTTCTTCACCGGCAACGAACCCAACCTTGATCAGTTGACCGCGTGGTACCCGTTGTTGCTGCTGTTCTTTGTGCCGGCGGTCACGATGAGCGTTTGGGCCGATGAACGCAAATCCGGAACGGACGAGCTATTGTTCACCCTGCCGGCGACCGAAATCGAAATCCTGCTCGGCAAATACCTTTCGGTCGTCGCGGTCTACAGCGTCGCACTCGTGTTCTCGATGGCACATGTTTTCGTTTTGACGTTCCTGGGCAATCCCGACTGGGGGCTGATCGCGACCACGTACTTCGGCTATTGGTTGGCCGGCGCGGCGATGTTGAGTGCGGGCATGCTGGCGTCGATGTTGACGGCAAACATGACCGTCGCATTCGTGTTGGGAATCGTCATCTGTGCGATCCCGGTGTTTGTCGGACAGATCGGTGGCATGCTGGGCCTGGGTGACGTGCTGGAACGTTTCAGCTTGCAAGAACAATTCCGCGACTTCGGCATGGGGGTGATCCCGCTGACGGCATTGCTCTATTTTGTCGCTTTCACCGTGGTGATGCTGTACCTGAATCACACCCTGATGACCCGACGTCACTGGCAGACACGTCGCGAACCGGCGATCGGTTTTCAATATGCGGTGCGGGCGATCAGCGTCGCCGTCGTTTTGTCCTGCGTGACGACATGGGCGGGGTACAGCGTGTTGCGCGTGGACGCCACCGGCGAGCGCCTTTTCAGCCTTTCCGACGCAACGCACAACATCCTCGACCAACTCGATTCGGAACGACCGATCGAGATCCAGGCCTTCCTTAGCCCTGACGTGCCGCGGGAATACGTCGAAACGCGAAAACGATTGATCGGACTGCTGCGTCAGTTCGACGAACTCGGCGGAAAAAGTCTGGAAGTCCGCTATGTCGATGTCCAACCGTTTAGCCAACAAGCCGACGAGGCCGAACATTTTGGCATCGAACCGGTCCAGGTGATGACCGAAGTCGACGGCCGGCGCAGCGAGGCCGACGTGTACCTCGGTGCGGTCGTGATCAGCAGCTTTGATAAAGTCGTGGTGCCGTTCTTCGGCAAAGGCCTGCCGATCGAATACGAGCTGACGCGTTCAATCCAGACCGTCGCCAACGAGAAACGCCACACCGTCGGCGTGCTGCGGACCGACGCGAATTTGATGGAAGGCACGCGCGACTGGCAGATCGTGCGTGAACTGAAAAAACAATACAACGTCCAATCGGTGTCGCCCTCGACCGAAATCGATGCCGACGCCTTCGATGTGCTGTTGGCCGTCATGCCGTCGTCGCTGACCGGCGAAGAAATGGACCATCTGGTGACCTATGCCAAAACCGGTCGTCCACTGCTGGTGTTCGACGATCCCTTCCCACTGTCCTTGGGCAGCAACGGGTTTGGCGTGACCGGTGCCCCGCGTCAACCCAAACGCTCCGGCCATTCGGGATTCATGGGTCAAGGCGGTCCGCCGCCAGAACAGAAGGCCGATGGCGGACGGGCAACGCGTTTGCTGGAAGCCTTGGGGATCGATTGGCAGTACGACGCCTGTGTGTTTGATTTCAACAATCCGCACCCCGAGTTCGCGATGCTTCCCCCGGAATACGTCTTCGTAACCAACAGCGGGAACGATGTCGAATCGTTCAATCTGAACGATCAGATCACCAAGGGGCTGCAAGAACTGATCGCGTTGTATCCCGGCGAAGTGGAAAAACGCGGCAGTGAGTTTGATTTCCAACCGCTACTGACCAGCAGCCGGCAATCGGGCGTCTTGCAGTGGGCAGAATTTGTCGATGAAGGAGGCTTCAATTTCTTTTCGATGCAGGGAACGGCCAACCCGCGACGCAATCCGTTCCGCGTGATCGACAGTGCCGCCCACACCCTGGCCGCGCGCGTGACCGGCGAATCGGATGATCACAAGGTCAACGCCATCTTTGTCGCCGACGTCGACATGATCTCCGATTTCTTCTTCGAGGAACGCAACCTCGGAAACCTGAGCACCAGCTTTGACAACGTCACCTTCGTGCTCAACGCCGTCGATTCGCTGGTCGGCGACGACTCCTTCATCGAACTCCGCAGCCGACGCCCGGCGCACCGAACACTGGTTCGCGTCGAACAACAGAAACGCCACTTCCTGGAAGCGGCAAACCAAGCCGAACGGGAAGCGGACCAGCAGGCCGAAGAGGAATTGGAGCAACGCCGCGAGCAGCTCGGCAAACGCGTCAAGGAGATCCAAGAGAACAGCGATCTCGACCCGATCGCCAAAGCGCAAATGCTCAAGCAAGCTCAAGAGGCCGAGCAAAAGCGGTTGTCGCTGGCCGAAGCCCAAATCGAGCAGAACAAGAACGACGAAATCCGCAAGATTCGCGCCACCACCAATCGTCAGATCAAGTCGCTGGAATCAAAGATCCGATTCTGGTCGGTTTGTCTGCCCGCGATCCCGGCGTTTGCCCTCGGCGCGTTCGTCTTTGCACAACGAGTCCGCGACGAAAAGTCGACGGTCATCGACTCACGCCGTCGCAAACCGGTGGCGTAAGCTTCCAGCTTGCGTTCTCCCCACCGACACCCCATCCACCTCCACCACCGGAAAACAACACCGACCAATTCCCATGTCCACAGTAACCCAAGACCAGACGCAACCCAACGCCGACAGTCGGCCCGGCGGACAAACCAAGGAAACCATCGAAGCCACCACCGCGGCTGTCAAAAGTCGCTGGCTGGGCTTGGCCGAAGAGACTCGTCGGACGGTTCTGTACGCCGCCGCCGCAATCCTCTGTCTGCTGATCACCGGCGTGATCGAATTGGCGACTCGACCGGCGGTGATCGCCGAATACGGAAAGGTCGGCAAAGAGTTTTTTCCCGAATTCCGTGATCCCACCCTGGCCTCGGCGCTAAACGTGGCGGTCATCGATCCCGACCAAGTCGAAGCCAAACAATTCAGTGTGGAACGAAACGCAAACGGTCAGTGGGTGATCCCATCCCACCACAATTATCCCGCGGATGCGGAAGACCAATTGGCCCGAACCGCCAGCAGCGTGCTCGGAATCAAGCGAGGGGCGATGGTGACCCGCTGGCAAGCCGATCATGCCCGCTATGGGGTCGTCGATCCAAAGACGGACACGTTGGAAGTCGGCCAGGTGGAAGGAGTCGGAAAACGGCTCACCCTGCGTGGCGAAGACGATTCGGTTCTGGCCGACTACATCATCGGCAAACAGGTCGAAGATGAATTCGACCAGTACTACGTCCGGCACCCCGACGAAGACGAAGTCTACGTGGCGACGCTCAACATCGACCTGTCCACGCGATTCAGCGATTGGATCAACACCGACTTGTTTGACATCAGCCAAAGTGACGTCGTCAACGTTTCACTGAACGATTATCAATTTGATGAACTCAAAGGAACGGTGACGCAACGTGAAGTCACGACGCTGCATCGGGAAACGTCGCTCGACGACTGGAAGATGGACGGCATTGACGATGCAACCGAGCAAGTCAACAAGGATGCGATTCGCGACACCGTCAACGCCATCGCCAATCTTGACATCGTCGGTGTCCGGCCCAAGCAAACCGGTCTGACGCCCGATTTGCAACTCGACCGCGACGCCCTCGGTTCGCAACCTGATGTCGACCGTTTGCAATCCGATCTACTCTCCCGAGGCTTCTTGCTGCAACCGGTTCAAGACAATCCCGACACGCTGAAGCTGATTTCGCGTGAAGGAGAACTGGCGACGGCGACTAACGATGGGCTGGTGTACAACCTATACTTCGGCCGCGTGTTCACCGGCAGCCAGGAAGAACTCGAATTGGGATTCGCAAACCATCCCGACGAGGCATCAGAGGATGCGGGTGACTCTGATTCCGCCGATGGCGACAACGAGAACAGCGATGAGACCGATAGCAGAGACGAAAACGAAACCGGCAACTCTGGAAAACCCGGCCGCTACGTGTTCGTCACCGTCAATTTTGACCAGCAGTTCCTCGGTGAAGCCCCTGAGAAACCGACCAAGCCGGAAATGCCGGAGGAGCTGAGTGCAGCCGAAGCGGAGACCGACGAAGCCACGCCGAAGGAGTCCGAATCGTCCGACGACACCCAAGCAGCCGACGAAAACGAATCGTCGGAAAGCACCGAATCGCCTGACGAACAAGACGAAGCCGACCGCTTGAAGGAACTGCGTGAGAGCTACGATGCGGAGATGGAAGCCTACAACGACGCTCTGGAAGAATGGCAGTCGCATCAAGACAAGATCGAGCAGGGCAAGGAGAAAGCCGAGTCGTTGAACCGACGTTTTGCGCAGTGGTACTATGTCATCGCCGGCGAGGATTACGACAAACTTGCCCTCTCTCGCAGCGATCTGGTCGAAGCGAAAGAGGAAGTGAAAGAACCGGAGTCGGAGTCAACGTCGGAGTCCGACTCCGACCCCGAGTCGGAGACCCGACCGCAATCGTCGACCGAGGAAACGGCGGCAGCCAACCAAGCCGCCGCGGACGAGTTCCTGGCAGAAAATCGGTCCAAGGACGGCGTCATCACCACTGAGAGTGGATTGCAATATGAAGTGTTGACCGAGGGTGAAGGCGAGTCGCCGAGTGAAGACAGTCGGGTCAAGGTTCGCTACAAGGGCACGTTGATGGACGGCACCGTCTTTGACCAATCCGCTGACTCCGCGGTCGAGTTCGGAGTCAATCAGGTGATTCCGGGTTGGACCGAAGCGCTCCAGCTGATGAAACCGGGAGCGAAATGGAAACTGTACATCCCACCGAAACTGGCCTATGGCGAGCGTGGCTCGGGCGACAAGATCGGCCCCAACACGTTGTTGATTTTTGAAGTCGAATTGGTTTCGATTGAACCGAACCTTGGTTGACGACGGCGCGGGTGATCCGCGTCGTCATTTTCCCTCGAAGGCCGCGGTTAACGCCGCGGCCTCGCTTTTTGGCACGCCGGTTGCTTTCCATCCCCGATTCCGTCGACCCCGAATCGATCGAAGCGGACTATCGAAACGGCGTGTTGCACTTGCTGTTGAAAAAGCGATCCGAAGTGTTGCCCAAGCGGATCAAGATCAACGCCAAGTAGCTCGCTATCGAACCGTCAAATCGATCCGCACCACGCGTCCCATGCGTGTTGCGGATTTTTTGTTGAGGTGCGCTGGTGTGCAGGCTTTAGCCGCCCGGGTCGCTGCGGAGCAGCGACAGGCAATCGCCTGAAGGCGGGACACCAAGATCAGTCGATTTGAGCGAGCGATCGGGCGTGCTGTTGTAAAGCGTGCGTCACTTCGGCAATCTGTTTCCGTAGATTACCTGTCAATCGCTCGATGCTCGATGCGTCTTGTTGTCGTGCCGCGATCTCCAACTGCGTCGCCGCCTCGCTGGCTTCGTCGGCGCCGAACACCACCAGCGATCCCTTCAGCGCGTGCGCGGCGCGTTCCAACGACTTGTAGTCCGTCGCGGCGACCGCGGTTTGGATTTCATTCATCATCCGCGGCGTCTCTTCCTCCATCGCCGTGATCAATTCGCTCAACAGCTCTTCGTCACCTCCGGCATTCTCCATCGCCGTCTCGAAATCGAAGGGCCGGCTGTGTGGCGGCGGGCCTTCGCTCACGGTAGCAGACTCGGTGGAACTGGATCCCTCGCGTGGTCGTTCGGATCGGCCCTCGGCGTCGCGATCCTGTTGCCGCTCAGAGAAGATCGCTTCGATGCTTGCCAACAATTCGGAACTCTTGCTTGTCTTGCGGACACAGGTGTTCGCTCCCGCGGCACGACCGCGTTGGGCGAATTCGGCGGTATCGTTGCCGGAATACAGAATGATGGGCGTGGTGGCAAACTGCTTGGATTGACGCAGTTCGTGACAAACCTGGTACCCATCGCGCGCGGGCATGTTGACGTCTAAAACGATCAAATCCGGCGTGGTCGCCCGCGCCATCGCCAACGCGTCGTCACCGTTGGCCGCTTGGATGACATCATGTCCGGCCGCGGCAAGCTTGCGAGTGAACAGCAACCGGAGCGCCCGATGGTCGTCGGCCAGCAAGATCGTCTTGCCCGACGGCGGTTTGTTGAAGGAGTCGCCGGCCTGGCTGGTGCGCGTGACCAAGATCACGGTGTCGCCTTGATGGACGGCGGTCTGGGGTGGCGGCGTCGGGTCGAAGGTTCCATCACCGCGTTGGATACCCGCGACCCCGACGGCCGCCGATTCGTTCAGAATCTCGTCCACCGTCGTGACCTGTTCGGCATCGTGACGATGCGGTTTCAACGACACGCCCAACACGCTGGAGTGTTCGGAGACGCCGGTCACGACGGATGAACTATCGGCTTGTTGCTTGATCAGCTCGGCGATTTGACGACCGCCGAGTTTCATCGGGGAGACGACGATGTCCGCCCCGGCCCTCAGAATCCGGTCCTCGACGCCTGAGTCTTCGCCCCGCGCGATGATGAAGATCTTGGGGTTTAATTCCCGCGCCGCCAACGAAATGAACAAGTTGTTCGAGTCGTCGGTCAGCACCGCGATCACGCCCTGAGCCCGCTCGATCGCCGCTTCCTTCAACGTCGTATCCGCGGTCGGGTTGCCCCGGACCAACGCAAACCCTTCACGTTCCACGGCCGCGATCGAGGCTTCATCGTCGGTGATCACGACGAACGGCAACTGGTGGTCCTTCAGCTCCTTGCAAATCGCGCCCCCGATCTTTCCGTAGCCGCACACAATGTAATGCTCTCTCATTCGACTGATCCTTCTGCGCATCTGTTTCCGCGTAATGACCCCGACCCCTTCCAATTCACTTTGAATCACCCAGCGGGCGAACTGTGTGGCGAAGGCGACGACGGCGCCGAATCCGCAAAACACCAGGACAACGGTGAAGTACCGTCCGGGGACCGACAATTCATGGATCTCATCAAACTGGGTCGGCGTGATGGCCGTGACGGTCATGTAGAACGCATCGCCGACCGTGATCCCGTCTTCGATGATCAGATACCCGCCGGTCCCGATCGACAGGACCAACGCGACGAAAACCAGAATCTGCAGAATGTAGCGTGCCGACTCTTTCATGCGTTTCGGTCGACCGACCGCCTCGAAGCATGCCCGATCACTGGCAGCCGTGTGCACGTCCGGTCCAGGGGGATCACAACCGGGGAAGTTGTTGGTGTGGACGGATTCACCAAAGCCCCATTGTATCCCATGCCACCGACCCATTGGATGCCCGAGAGGGCCGCCGGGATGAAAAGCGGTGGCGAGTCAGTGTTTCGGGTAGGCGGTAGTGGACGAGGCGACGAGTCCTCTGTAATTCTCGTGTAGTGGACGAGGCGACGAGTCCATCCCAAGAAGCCCACTGCAGAGGACTCGTCGCCTCGTCCACTACTCGAGTGCTAGTGCCGCATCAAAAGTGAACCGTTCCCCGGCTGAGTTTGACGTCGACGTTGATCAACCGCCCGCTACGCTTGTCCCGGACCAGCAAACGAACCCATCCGAAACGATTGGCGTAGCGCTCCAGCGCCGTGTCGATCCGAAGCGTCCGATGGGTTCCAATCCCAATCGGATGTCCATTGACGGCGAGGATCCGATCCCCCACTTCCAATCCCACGCGGGCCGCCGCCGTCCCTGGGTAGACCTGTGTCAACAACAACCCGTTCGCACTGTAGCTGCCATAGACGCCTAAATACCAACCGCCGACAATCGGATTGCCCGATCCCTGGCCGGGTTTCGGTTCGACAAACCCGCCGCCTTCCACCGTGCCGAGCGTGGCGGCCGAGCGATCCTCGGCCGCTTGCTCACCCGCGTCGGGCCCGATCACAACGACGTCGTCCGCCCGCGTCACCGAAGAAGCGACGAGAACCGAAAGGCCGATCACACTCCACCGCAAAACGTTCATGTTGAATGTCCCACGACTCGTGCGTGCCAGAAACCTGCGACGTGCAACAGCCAAGTTGGCACCCGACCGGCCGCAGCGATAGCGCGCTGCAATAATCGTACCGAGCGTTTCGTGCGGACCAGGCCAAGAAGCCGTCCCGCCAGAGACGAAAAATGCTGTCACGGCACGGCACCTGTGGAATACAATCGATCGGTGGGAGTGCGCACTATCTTCGGTCCACTGTTTGACGTGGCACGTACCATGCCCGGAAACCACAAAGCGTTCACGCGCAACGAGTTTCGCTGTTGTATTTGCGGCACGGAGATCACTCGTCAACAGGCCAGATCGTTCCAGACCTGCATGTCATGGAAGTGCCGCTGCGAACACCGTGGCCAATTGCGTGATCAAGTGAGGGAATCCGAAGCAAGATACGAACAGGCGCTGACCCAATTTCGAAACGGACTTTGTTCGACGCGCAACCAACTGGCCGATGCATGCGGGATGGAACATCCGGAAAGGTATTTGCCAGTTTGCGTCCCAAGCTACAAAGCCGAATTGGTCCCCATGACGGCGGACCGGCGTGAAGCGCTCCGAGCGTTTCTGTTGGTCCTGATTGAAGACTGTACTTCTGAAGCGGACGCCGAACCGGCTACCCCTACGCAGGCACCGGATCAGGCTGGCGGTGCAGATTCAAGTGACCACGACGCCGCATCGGAAACGCTGGCCGAGTTCCTCCGCGTAGCCTGTACCTGCTGTGGCGGCCATTGCTGTACCGACGGAGACGACCACGCCTATTTCACCGTCGACTCGATGCGCCGTTACCTCGCCCGTCACCCGGACCGAAGTCCTGACGCGATTGTCGATGACTACCTGCAGCATGTCCCCGAGGAGACCCACGAAGCGTCCTGTGTCTATCACTCCGCGACCGGTTGCTCCCTGCCCCGCCCGATGCGGTCTGATCTCTGCAACTCCTTTGAATGCTACGGTTTGACACAGCTACGCGATCAGGTTGCCGAAAATGCCGGTACAGGGCTCTTCATCGCCGCCACGAATCAGCAACAGGTCATGCACCATCGCTTCGTCGAACCACGCCGTCCGGTATCAACAACCGTCCCCGCTACGCCAGCACGTCCTTGACCACATGCCCGTGGACGTTGGTCAAGCGTCGTTCCAGCCCGTTGTGATAGAACGTCAATCGCTCGTGGTTGAGCCCCATCAGATGCAACAGCGTTGCGTTGAAGTCGTAGACGGTGGTCGTGTTGGCGGCCGCCTTGAACCCGAACTCATCGCTTTCACCATAGCTGATCCCTTTCTTGACACCGGCACCGGCCAGGAAACAGGTGAACGCGTCGGGGTTGTGATCGCGGCCGGTTCCGTTGCCCTGCAAAAACGGCATCCGTCCGAACTCGGTCGCCCAAACGACCAGTGTGTTTTCCAACATCCCACGCTGCTTCAAATCCGCGAACAACGCCGCGGTCGGTTGATCCATGATCTCCGCCTGCATCGCGTGCGTTTCCAGAATATTGGCGTGCGAATCCCAGTTGGTGATACCGTTGCCGCCGGCCGGATCGCTGCCGTTGAACAATTGCACGACACGGACGCCCTTTTCGAGCAACCGTCGAGCGAGAATACAGTTGCGTGCATACTGGCCACGCAACTCGCTGCCGCCTTCGACCCCGTACGCTTTTAAGGTCTCGGCGGTTTCGCCGGAGATGTCCATGACGTCCGGGACGGTGGTCTGCATTTTCCCGGCCAGTTCATAGCTGGCGATCCGTCCGGCCAGATCGGCGTCGCCGGGGAATTGTTCCAAGTGTTTCGCATTGAGTCGGGCCAACAGGTCGACGCTGAGACGATCTTCTTGGGCCGAAAGCACGTCGGGGCGGCGCAGATTATTCGGCGGCGCCGCGGCGCTGAAATCGGTGCCTTGGAACGCGGCGGGCAAAAACCCGTTGCCGAAATTGTTCTTGCCACTTCGCGCCAACCCACGTGGATCATTGATGGCGACGAAAGCCGGCAGCTCTTGGTTTTCCGTCCCCAGTGCATACGTGACCCAGGCGCCGAACGACGGAAACCCTTCCATCGTGAAACCGGTGTTCATGAAGTTCTCGCCCTGGGGGTGCGCGCTCGTGTCGGTCGTCAGCGAGTGGATGAACGCAAAATCGTCGACGTGCTGGGCGAGATGCGGCAGCAGATCGGAAACCATCTTGCCCGTTTCGCCGCGGGGTTTGAACTCCCAAAACGGCTTGGCGATGTTCCCGGTCGGGCCTTCAAAGGTCACTTCTGGGATCCCCGGCGGCTTCTGCCCGTGCAATTCCCAGAGCGCCGGTTTGTAATCAAACGTGTCGACATGGCTGACCGCGCCGGGGCAATAGATCACCAACACCTGTTTGGCAGGCATGTCGAAGTGTCCCGGACGCGGGGCATACGGCTGACTCGGATCGATGGCAGGCCGAATCGGCGTCTTTCCGCTGACCGTTTTCACATCGGCGGCCAACAATCCGTCAGCGTCGAGCAAGCTGGCCAGCGCCAACGCGCTGGTGGACAAACCGGCGGTGTGTAGGAACCCGCGGCGATCAAGCAAACGTCTGCCCAGGGGCGAAAGTTTTTCGGGATTGGTCATGGTAAAAACGCAAATTCGTTGGTGTTCAATAACGTTCGGCAGACGAGCGACAAACTCGTTTGCCGGGCAAGTTCCAAACAAGAATCCAGTTCGTCGGTCTCGGGCTGGCGAGATAACAACAGTTCAAAGCAGCGGACGATCGCCGCTTTCAACTCCCCACCCGATTCTTTCTTCGCACGCTCAGCAATCAACTCGGATTGGTGGATCACAAAGTCGCTGTTCATCAAGTTCAACGCTTGCAAGGGAGTCGTCGAGACGGGACGCTTGGCACGCACCTGACCGCAATCGGGAAAGTCGAATGCCGTGAACATCTGGTCGTCGACACGACGCATGCGTTCTTGGTACAGCATGCGGCGCCACGTTTCCGGACCGTAATTTTTGACGACTTCCCACTGGGCGTAGGTTTTCTTTTCGTTGTGAATTCGGTAGCTGCGACCGCCGACAGTTCGGTCCAGTGATCCCGACGCCTGCAGGATCGAGTCACGAATCACCTCCGCCTCCACGCGTTTGGGCGGAAAACGCCACAACAGCGCCGAACCGGCGTCCTTGGCGATGCCCTCTGGCCGCGGCGCACTTGCCTGACGGAAGGCCGCCGACATCACCATTTGGCGGATCATCGATTTGGTGGACCACGCTTCGTTACCCGAAACCGTCGGCTGAACAAACTCCGCAGCCAACCAATCCAACAGTTCCGGATGCGTCGGCGCAGCGCCCGCTTTCCCGAAGTCGCTGGTCGTTGGAACAATGCCGCTGCCGAAAATGTGGTGCCAGAGCCGGTTGACCATCACGCGTGCGGTCAACGGATTCTCTTCGCTGCTGATCCATTTGGCGAACTCGGCCCGCCGTTTGGGGCCGGGTGCATCCTGTGTCAGCCCCAAGTCGCCATCAAAGATGGCCGGTCCCGCCGGGTCGACTTCATCACGCGGGTTCTCCGGGCTGCCACGAAGCAGCACGCGGGTCACATCGGGGCGGACGAATCGGCCGACAAAGCTCGGACGCGGCCCTTCTTCGGCCAAGGTTTCGATTTGATTCTGAATCTCCCGGAGCGCCGCTTTGCGTTCGGGATGCTCTTTGTCCAATTGAGTGTTGACGAACCAAGTCCCAACCCAAGGCTGCCAAGTGCCGTCACTTTGGAGCACATCGACATCGTACTCGTAGCGCGGCAGGTACGGTTTCTTGTCCAGATAATCGGTGTCGTAGAAATACTCGCGATTGCTGCTCAGCCGAAGCCGACTGATCTTTTCGGGCTGTTCAAAATCGAACTGCACGTAGGGCTGCTCGTCGGAATCCTTGTCCTTCTTTGCCCGCCAAGTCATCGTGCCATATTCGCCATCATTGACGCGTCGAATCGGGTTGCGGCCTTCGGTTCCGTCTTCGGGGAATCCGGAAACCTTGGTGCCGCGGCGTTTGTGGGCGAGGTTTTCGCCATAGTTGTCGGGGCCGAACACTTCCAATTCGTCCAAGCCGACGTTGCCCATTTTGAATCGAACACGGATTGCTTTGGTCGTGACGGGTTTGAAGTGCATTTCACGGAACGCCCCCCAATCCTCTTCCCAACCGCCGATCGGCCGCAGCACCGCGCGTTGTTTGGCGATCTCTTTCCAGATCTCTTCGCCGCGCCGGCGACGGGGATGATCGGGGGCGAATTCGGGATGACGACTGCCGAATTCGACATCTTGGAACACGCCCGTCATCGAGTAGTAATCGTTGATCGTGATCGGATCGAACTTGTGGTTGTGACACCGCGCACACCCGATCGTGACGCCCATCACCGAGGCGCCGACGGTTTGCATGATCTCGTCCATCCGGTCGGCGCGGGCTTGGCGAATCGCCGTCGGTTCGCGACCCACCGTCGCCGCGGGTACGTGAGGTCCGGCGACCAGAAAACCGGTCGCTTCGCCGGCGCCCATCGAATCGCCGGCGATCTGTTCCTGCACGAACACGTTGTAGGGCTTGTCTTCATTGAACGATCGGACCACATAATCGCGATAGATCCACGCGTTTTTCCGATACAAATTGGCTTCGGATCCATTGGTTTCCGCCCATCGAATCACGTCCAGCCAATGCTGAGCCCAACGCTCACCGAAATGCGGTGATTGCAGCAGCCGGTCGACCAACTTTGAATACGCCAGCTCGGAATCGATTGCCGACGCTTCGATGAATTCGTTCGTCTGTTCCGGCGTCGGGGCGATGCCTGTCAACACGATCGAGACCCGTCGGATCAGCGAACGGGGATCGGCCGGCGGTGAGTACGAGAGTCCCTGTTCGCCCAGTTTTTTAAGTAGAAAGGCGTCGATGACGGTCGGCTGATTCGCAAGCTGGTTGCTTCCGCCACGTTGCGGCTGATTCGCAAGCTGATTGCTTCCGTCACTTTGCGGCTGATTCGCAAGCTGGAAGCTTACGCCACTTTGGGGAATGTCGGGTCGGACGACGGGTTTGAATGCCCAGTGATCGATTTCTTCGTCGACCACGTCGTCCATCTGCCCCGGGACGACGGCGCCTGCTTTGATCCATCGCTTCAACAAATCAATTTCTTCATCCGGCAACTTGTCATCATCGGGCGGCATCGTCATGTCTTCATCGACATGATTGATCACTTCGATCAGGTAGCTCTTTTCGGGCTTGCCGGGCACGACGGCCGCCAAGCCTGAATCGCCGCCGCGAAGCATGCGGGCACGCAAATCTAGCCGTAGTCCCGATTCTTGCTCGTCTTCGCCGTGGCAATACAAGCAACGTTCTTCGAGAATCGGCAGGATCTGTTCCTCGAAATCGATCTCTTCGGCAGGCAACGTTTGCGGTGCCAACAGGCAAAATAGGAGCAGAAATCGTCGAATCATGATGGATGGCTTCCAATCTGACATTGGCATGGAGGGTTCTTGGATCATATCCAATCTTGGTCTGTGTCGCTCAACTACAGCGCGGCCTTCCAACCGGCGTCGAGTTGTTGGGTCAGTCTGACGACGACGCTCGGGTTTTCGCTGGCAATATTCTTGGTCTCGCCGGGGTCGCTTTGGTGATCGAACAACTCGACGAACACGGGATCGGCTTGGGGATTGCGATGATCGCGCCAAACGACCAGCCGATAGCGGTCGGTCCGCATCGTGTACCCCATCAAATGTTGTTCAAACAGCTCGCGGTCCCACGTGTCACCCATCTGCTCGATGATCCGGCCTTCGACTTCTCGGATCAGCGGTCCGAACCATGTCTCACGCATCCCTTGCGACAGCGGGTTGGCGGCCCACTCGCGGAGCGCCGGGTTGGGATACTGACTGAACGCGGCCTTTTTCCAGGCCCGGTCGGGATCATCCAACAAAGGGACAAAACTGTGGCCTTCGACGTGATCGGGGATCGGCAATCCGGCCAGTTCGCAAAGGGTCGGGTACATGTCAACCAACTCGACCAACGCGTCGGTCGGCTTGCCTCGCGACTTCATGCCCGGCGTCCAAATCATCAACGGCACGCGGGTGGCAATTTCGTAGTTGGTCGCTTTGCCCCAGACGCCTAGGTCTCCGAGATGCCAACCGTGGTCGCCCCAGACGATGATGATGGTGTTGTCGCGAACCCCGGCATCTTCCAGGGCACGAACCATCAAACCGACTTGGGCGTCGACGTAACTGACGCATGCCAGATATGCGTGCTTAAGTGTTCGCGACAGCTCGGGACCCAACGGTCCGATCTTGGGGATCCCCGCACGCGTTCGCAATTCGAAGGACGCGTGAAGCCCCATCGCGGCACCGCCCTCGGGAGCATCGCTGTGGGCTGCCATCGGGATTTTGTCGGGATCGTACAGATCCCAGTAGCGTTTGGGCGCGGTCCAGTTCAGGTGGGGTTTTTTGAACCCGAGCCCTAGGAAGAACGGCTTGTCCGCCTTGGCCATCTGCTTCATCGTCTCGATCGCGAGCCGGGTGTTGTAGCCGTCACCGTAGGCGGTATCGGGGACGTCGGCCTTTTCGTACGCCGGTCCGCTGCCCAAACCACGACGTGCGGCCTCGCCGTACTTGGCCAACATCTCCTTCATGTTGTCACTTTTGATCTTGTTGTTTTCCGGCAACGCATAGCCACCGACCGGCTTTTCGATCCCCTTGATCCATTTGACGGGGCTTCGACTCCAAGAATTCTCTTCGTCGGTATCGCCCTGGTGAAAAATTTTTCCACAGTAGGCGGTTTCGTATCCGTGTGCGATGAAGTGTTGAGGCAACGTGACGATGTCGGGCTGAAGCTCACGTAACGAGACATAGTTGTGAAACAACCCGGTCGTCTCCGGTCGAGCACCGGTCATCAGGCTCGCCCGCGAAGGCCGACAGATCGCCTGTTGGCAGTAGGCCCGATTGAACAGCAAACCGTCGTTAGCCAGCGCATCCAGGTTCGGCGACACCGCGATCTCGGATCCGTAACATCCCAGCTCCGGCCGCAGATCGTCGATGGCGATAAACAGGACGTTCGGTTTGTCTGCCGCGTGGCACGTGCAAGCCAGGCCCACAACGCAGGCGAGGGTAAGAAGTGGTTTGATCATTCGGTTCATTTGGTTTTCAGCGGTTGCCTTCCTGCGAACTGGGATTCAACTTCGTCGATGCGAATGCGAGGTCCATCACGCATCATTTCACTCGAAAGGTGGCTTTGTAATTCGGCATTCCCGTTTCATGCCATTGCTGCTCCGCCTCCTCATCGTCGAACCACCGAGGCGTGGTGTGGTCGCGACTCCAGCGTTCGGCCTCCTCCACCATCGCCGCAACTTTCTCGGGATACGCGTCACTCAGATCGTGCGTTTCTCCGAGATCATCGTCCAAGTTAAACAGTTTCCAGGGCGTTTGGGCCGTTCGACAGATTTTCCAGGCGTCGCGTCGAGCCCCTACGTCACTGTAACCGCTGCGATGGCGGAGTGCGAAAATCATCTCACCTTGGCGTGCGCTACGACCGGCCAGCAAGTCGTCCCAAATGTCCTTGCCGTTCAACGTCTTGGTCGCCGGGATCTCCGCCTTGGCCAAGCGTGCGAACGTCGGGTAGAAATCGAGTGCGGAAACGGGGTGGTGATAACGATCGCCGGCAGGGACTTTTCCGGGCCAATGGAAGAACATCGGAACGCGATATCCGCCCTCGTGCGTACTGCCCTTGCCTTCGCGAAGGGGTCCATTGTCGGCGCCCAGACCGAGTTTTCCGCCGTTGTCGCTCAGGAAGACGATCAACGTGTCATCGAACTCACCGGAATCCTTCAGCGTTTGGACCAGTTGACCGACGCCGCGGTCGACGGCGTAAACCATCGCAGCGTAGGTTTGCCGCTTCTTGTCCTTGATACCGGCAAACCGCGCCAAATCCTCGACCTTCGCTTCGAGCGGACTGTGCGGCGCGTTGTAGGCCAGATACAGAAAAAACGGCTGGTCTTTGTCGCCCGCTGATTCGACAAAACGCACCGCCTCGCGCGACAGCCCGTCGGTGATGTACTCCGTTTCATTGACCGTTTTGCCGTTGTGTTCCAGCGGGGCGATGTAGTCATTGATTGTTTTCTTGCCGGCCCGAATCTGCCGCTCGTAAATCGGCCGGTATCGATCCGGGAAGTACTGATGGCCTCCGCCGAGAAACCCGTAAAACTCGTCGAACCCGCGTTGGTTGGGATGAAACGGGTGCTCGTACCCCATGTGCCATTTACCGATCGCGCCGGTTCGGTACCCCGCGTCTTGCAACACCGTGCTGATCAGAATTTCATCGACATCGATCCCTTCGCGGTTGTAGGCCTGAATACCGAGCCCGCTGTTGGGCAGGTTGTACGGCGCCCCGAACGAATGCGGATAGCGGCCCGACATCAGCCCCATCCGACTGGGACCACAGAAGGGGTGCGTGACATAGGCCGATGTAAAAATCGTACCGGCCGCGGCCAGCTGATCCAACTGCGGCGTCGCGATGTCGTGGCGCCGTTGAAGCCCACATCGGCGTAGCCCAGGTCGTCACAGAGGATCACGACGATGTTCGGACGGTCTTGATCCCCGGCATGGCCGAGGGCTGCGAACGTGGCGAGCATCCCAACGGAAAACGCGATTCTGTAAAAGGTGTGTTGCATCAATTCGATTTGATCGGAGAACGATTGAAGTCGACCGTCGTGTTGAGACCGTGGTGTTGAATCCGACAGCGACTAATACCCGAGCGGCTTGCCTTGTTCGTACAGCGTCTGAATTTCTTCGCGGCCGAGTGCGGCGTTAAAGATCGCCAGTTCGTCGATCGCACCGTTCAAGTTACGGACGGCGAACCAAGGTGAATTTCGCAGCGGCTGTCCCCAGTTTCCGATTTCAGCTGTCCCGATCCGAAGCGTTTGGACATGGAACTGATCCGTGATCGGTTCACTGCTGATCAGTTCACCGTTGACGAACTGGTTGACTTGTCGAGCGACGGGGTCATAGACCGCCGCGATGTGCAGCCACTTGCCGCTCTCGGACACATCCCAAATCGGTTCGGTGTAATAGATCCGGTGCAACCTGGAATCTTCTGCGGGCCCGAGTCCCGCTCCGGGCGTGTCATCGACCATCACCGAAAACATCAGCCGACCGTCTTCGTGAATTTGCCAATGCGGTTCGCCGTTCTCATAGCCGTCGCCCATGAACAGCGAATTGTAACGATGCTCCAAACTGTCAATTCGGACCCAGCAGGCGAACGTGAACGCGTCGAACGCTCCATCGATCCGGGTTCGCACCCGCGATCCCGGGCGGTCAAATTCCAACGCGGTCGATGCGGCCCCGAATCGACCGTCGGCTCGCGTCACGGGGCCGACCAGAATGCCGTCGAGTTCTGACCCCGACGCGGCGCGGTTCGGAATGGAGCGTTCAGCGTCCGATTCAGCGATCGGGTAATACGCGATCAACCGATCGTCGGTCCTCAACTGCTGTGAGTAGGTTTTCCATTGTTCAAACTGTTGCGATTGGGCGTCTTCGCGTCGACGTTGCAAGTCGCTGACCGTACTGAGTCCCTTGAACGCATCCGGACGAGACTGCGATCCCTTCAACCATTGCCGTTCTCCGGTGACCAGATGGTCGCCGTCGTGCCGGCCGCCGCGCAATTCCACTTCGCCATCGATCACCTCGACACGCGCTTCGTCGGCGCCGACCTCCACTGCAAATTCGGTCCCCAAGTCGATGATCTCTGAGTCGGCCGCCTTGACGATAAAACCACGCGCCGCCGGCGGAACACTGGCCCGCAACCGCCCCTTGACCACGCGAACCGACCAATCCGATTCGACATCCAGCGCCGCGGGCCCCTCGACGATCAAGGTCGCACCACAAAAGAAGTCGATTTCCGCGATCCCCTCGTCGAACTGCAAGACACCGTTGGGCAACACATCGCCTTCGCGGAACGCAAGTGAATCGCTCGACCACTGCAAATCGACAGCACTTCGCAGCGTCGCATGGCCCGCAATCAATGACTCCGCCGGTTCGTCCGATGCGACTTGTGCGATCTCGACCCGTTGGGGATCGTCACCATCGTTGCTTTGTCCGAACCAGTACGCGACGCCGCCGACCAGAGCGAGAACGGTTGCCGCAATCGCCAATCGTTGCCACGTCCACCCCGTTGCGTCATCAAGCACACTGGCCGGCGAGTCGTTTCGCGGGGATTGCCCCGCGTGCAAATCGCCACCGGACTCGGTCGCGATCTCGCCCAGAGATTCACACAGCCTGACCGCCCGCAGATACTCCGATCGAACCTCTTCACGCCGCTCGATCGCGTCCTGCAACACGTCGAAATCGTCGGCCGAAATGGTTTGGTCGATGGCTTGGAAAATCAGGTTGCGAATCTTGTCGTCCACTTCAACACTCCTCGACGAGCCGCCCCTGAACACAGTCCAGAAGCTGTTTGCGCAGCGCGTTGACTCTGCTGTACAGCCGCCGCGTTTTGACGCCGGTCTCTTCCGCGATCTTGGCAATCGACTCGCCCGGCGAGTGAACGCTCAACACGAGCCGTCGATGATCGTCGTCCAATTCCCCCAAACACCTCTCGATCGCCTTGCGTTCTCGATCGCGCTGTTCCAAATCTTGCATCGCGTCCTGCGCTAATCGTTCGATCACACTTTCGCGGAACACCAAGCGGTCTCGGGAACTGTCTCGCTGCCAGCTGAGCACTTTGTAGCGTGCGATCACGCAGGCCCAGCGAATGAATTCGTCGACCGCGTCGTCCGCCGTTGTGGGCGTGAAGGATTCAAATTTCTTCCAACACTCCAATGCCGTCTCCTGCATCACGTCGTCGACCCCTTGATTGGAGGGCAGCAACGAACGCACGAATCGACGAATCGACTGGTCATGCCGCGCCAGCAGACTGACGAATTCGCCGTAGCGAGCTTCGCGGGCCGCGGGGGTATCAAACTCAGGTGTCGCAAGAGGATCCATGGCGTGTTTTTTTCACGAAAGGTGGTTCACTTTTGATATTCCATCATCCCGGAAATTTACCGAGCCACCTGTGCATATTTGTCAAAATCGGAATCCGTCTGAAATCCACTCAGGTCGGTCATTCTGGGGGAATGACGGCAACCTGGATCAAAACACGACCCTTTCGAGCGAATCCGCACCGGTGACGGGCAGAGACATGGCACGCGTCCGGTCCGGGATCTAAGACGGCACCATTGAATCTGAATCAATTGGTCGTCAAACCGACCAATGAGTCGGGCGGCTACGGCATCTTGATGGCTCCACACGCCTCGGCCAATTCCAAAGGCAGCTCAATACGATCGGCCAGGAAATCCACGAAGACTTTTTCTCCGTGGAACGAGTGAACGCATCACCGGACGCATCGGTGATGACGTCAATCCCTGCAGTTCACGCAAGCTGGACGCGCCCGCGAGCGGGCCGACGACGCAAGCTGGACGCGCCCGCGGGCGGGCCGACGACGCAAGCTGGAAGCTTACGCCACGCGCGTTACAAACGGGCCAGCCGTTTTTCGGCGTCGCCGAAGCGGTCCAGCTGAACGCCCATGCGATCCATGATCGACAGGTACATGCTGCATAGTTTTCGATCTTCGTCGTCCTGGCCGACGTAATCGAGCACCCGTCCGGTTTCGAGCGTGCCTCCCAAGCCGCCGGTCAACAGCACCGGGACCTTGCTGGAATCGTGGGCATTGCCCGACCACATGCTGGAAATGAACAACAAACACGAATGGTCCAGCACCGTGCCGCCGGCTTCCGGCATCGCGTTCAATCGTTCGGCCAAGTAAGCGTATTGGCTACAGTAATACCGTGAGATCCGTTCGTACTCGTCGGACAGATCGTTGTGCGAGGCCGAGTGGTGCGTGCTCTCGACATTCAGGAACGGATAAAACAGTCCCGACAAATCGCGATTGAGCAGCAATGACGCGACACGTGATTTGTCGCTCTGGAACCCGATCGCGACGATGTCGCACATCAACCGCATGTGCTCGCGAATGTCCTCGGGCAACCCGTCGTCGGGCCGCTGCATCGTGGCCAATGGCTTGCCGTGATCGCTGGCCCGTTGCCGTGCTTTCTCACGAGCGGCTCTCATCGATGCGGCTCGTTTTTCCACCTCTCGAACGCTGCTCAAGTATTCATCCAGCTTGACCTGGTCACTCTTGCTGACCCGCCGGCTCAACGACGCCGCCTCTTCACCGACGCGGTCCAAAATGCTTTCGTCGCGACGGCTGCCCCGGTTGTCGAACAAACTGTCAAAGGCCAACGACGGGTAGACTTCCATCGGCACCGGCGACGTCTTGTTCTGCCACGAGATGTGCGAACTGTAGGCCATCGAAAAATTGGTTTCGTGATACCCCGTCACGGGCTGTTCACAACCGAGCACCAGACTGGGGACGACCGTTTCCTGTTGGAAATGATTGGCCAGCACCTGGTCCATGCTGATGTCGCCGCGAAGCTCCGACCCCTTCTGCAGCGACGCCCCGGAAAGGATGTTGCCGGTTTGGCCGGGGTGAATGCCGACGGATGTCGCATTCTCGTTGAACAGGCCGGTGATGAAGTTCATCTTCTCCTTCAGCGGCTCCATCGGCGCCAGACTCTTGCCCAATTCCATCTCCTTGCCACCGCCCTTGGCCCACCAATGTTTGCGATTGATCCCGCATCCCATGAACAACGCCGCAAATCGCTTGGGCGGTGCTACCGGTTCCTCGCCCACGACAGTCTCGGCGCCCCAAACGGGAATCGATTCCATCCACGGAAGTGCCATCGAAACGCCGACGCCACGCAAGACCGTACGGCGCGAAACGGCACTTGAAGATGCGGAACGGCCGGCAGAACGAGCGGTGGAGGGGTTGGGTGTTTTCATCGAAGTGACGGTGATGGTCAAAAAACCTGTCGGATCATAAACGTGGGAGAGGCTTCCAGCCTATCGATGCCGAGCCGACGCGTCTCGGCAGTTCATCCCACCTACTAAAACTCTGCGTTCACGCGTTTGTTGCGGAACGCCGGGCTGGTGACGATCATCTCAATCGCATGTTGCAATCGATACCCGCCCGACGCAAGCGAGGCGGTCATCTGATCGATCGCCGTCTCATCAGACAACTCTAACGAACGTCCGAGTGCATAGGCGAGAAGTTTGCGGCAAATATTCTCGACAAAATCGGATTGTCGCGATCGTCGAATGTAGTCCCGCAGCCCTTCGATCCCTGTCCCCTCACTCTCGTCGGGAAAGCGAACATGACTATCCACCTCACGACCGCCGAAATCGGTTTCACGCCGCTCGCCGATCGGACCATATTGTTCAAACACCAGTCCGAACGAATCGATTTTGTCGTGGCAGGCCGCGCAACTGGGATCGGCTCGGTGCCGCTGCAGGGCCTCCCGCAACGTCAACTCGCCCAACTGAGACTCGTCACTTGGCAACTCGGGCACCGCGGCGGGCGGGGCCGGGATGTGTTCGCCGAGCACGTATTTGACCAACCAATTGCCGCGCTGCACCGGACTGGTTCGCAATCCGGGTGAATTCTTGGTCAAGAAGACAGCCATCGGCATCAACCCGCCACGGCCATACCGATCGACGTCGACAACCTTGGCCCAGCCGTCGTGCTGCTCGCCCAACTGGTCGGCGGGAATCTGGTAGTGCTCGGCGAGTGCGCGGTCGACGAACGTGTAATCGGCGTACAACAGATCCAGGATCGAGCCGTCCGTGCGCACAATCTCATTGAACAACCGAATCGGTTCTTCGTACATCGATTGACGCAGCTCGTCGGTGAATTGCGGGAAGCGATTACGATCGACGCCGTTGTGTTGCTGGAATTGACGAAACCCCAACCAGCTGCCTACAAACTCGTTGACAAAGCCTTGGGAACGCTCGTCGGCAAGCATGCGGACCACTTGCAACCTCAGCACATCGCGTTGATGCAACTGGCCCGACGCTGCCAAGTCACGGAGCTGTTGGTCGGGCATGCTGGCCCACAAAAAGTAGCTCAACCGACTGGCCAACGCAAAATCATCCAACGGCTCGACGTCTTGATGTGCTGCATCGGCGACTCGCCGCTGCGGCAGATCCAAGCGATAACAAAAGTTGGGCGACATCAAGATCGCCACAACGCTGTCGCGAATCGCTGCCTCGTGCTCCAACCCGTCCGACTCACGCAGGTGCCGATAGAACGACCGGATGCTCTGTCGCTGTGCATCGGTCAGCGGACGACGATACGCCCGCTCGGCGAACCGAACGGCGGCTTCCAACTGAACCGATTCCGATTCTCGCTTCAAGCGTTCCAAACGACGGAACGTTCGCGACATGTCGTCAAAGTAGAACGCGATCGCTTCGAGTGCTGGGGGATTGCCGCCGACACGTTCCGCTTTGGCTAAATAGGCTTCCGCCAGCGCCCGGACTTTGGTCTCCGACGTGCAATCTTTGTCTTCGGCACGGAATCGATCGAATTGCGAATCACGCATGAAACGAGAGTCGGTGCGGTCGAACCAGATGAACCCGGCGTACTGACGCATCGGCGCCGACGTCACGAAATCGAGTTCTAACCACAAACGATCCAGTTCAT
Source organism: Phycisphaera sp. RhM (assembly GCA_033042175.1). Lineage (GTDB taxonomy): Bacteria > Planctomycetota > Planctomycetia > Pirellulales > Pirellulaceae > Stieleria. The sequence continues at coordinate 59,463 of WCIL01000004.1, read as the reverse complement.
TCCGCTCCTCGTCGCTCAAGATCAACTCGTACAGCGGGCCGTCGTCACGGAAGTATCCCATCTGGCTGTGGAATCCGGCGCTCAAGAACCGTCCCGTTCGCCCCTTCTCTTCCTTGGGGTCCAAGTAAACACGCGCCCGCTCGGAAACGAGGAACGTATCCGGGAAGACCGAGCAGAACGTTTCCAGCGTCCGTTCGTACCGTTGCAACTGAGTCTCGTCGTCCGGCACCGCCATCGCACGTGCCTCCGCCGAACCCGGCTTCAACTCCAGCAACGATCCCAGATCGCCGACGTCGGAGATCCCTCCGGCGTAACGACGACGGTTGGCAACGAATTGGCGATTCTTCCACAACACCAACGGCTGCGAACCCTTGTGGACCTCGGGCGTCGTCAGGTTTTCGACTTCGGGGACCAAACGCTCGCGTAGCGTCTTCACGAAGTCCTCCATCCGCTGGCATTGACGCGAGGCTTGATCGACATCGTCCGGCGTGTTACCGCTGGGCAATCCACGCCACATGATCCGCAGCGCCGCCAGCGGACCAACGTCCGCGGCTTGGTCTGTCGCTTGGTCTTGCGCTGCGTCGACGTTCAAGATGTCCCAAAGCGTTTCCATGTACCGAGGACTCAGTCCTTGGCTGGATGCAAATTCACGCAGCGAACGTGTCTCGGCATCATCGACTGTGTGTTGCAGTTGGTATTGCCAGAGGGCGTAGAAGAAATCGACATACTGCAAACGTTGCCGCCGGTAGAAATCGATGATCCGGTTGACACAGTACTTGTCGCGGTCCGTTTCGGTCATCACCGGGTGGGGGGCGAAATCGATACCGGTCGTTGTCAGTACCAGATGCTCGGAAACGTGACGCGCCGCTTCCAGATATTTCTTCAGCAACGAAGGTGACATGGCGAGTGATTCGCCCGAGTTGTCGAACCCCTCCTGGTTGGCCGGATCGATCGGAAACGCCTTGGCCGGTTGCAAGTCAAATCCGGTCAGGTCTCGAACCGTGTAGTTGTATTCGGCGTTGCTCAGTCGGCGAGCCAAGACGATCCCGGGATCGCCCGCCCGGCGCTTCGCCTCATTTTGCCGCACGCCGGCGATCCACTCGATGACACGCTTGCGAACCGCCGGTGTGGGATGCGCCTCGGCGTCTTCGGGCGGCATGTCGCCCGCCTCCAGACGATCCATCACGACCATCCACTTTCTGAAATGGGTCACGACCGACGTGACATCACGATCCGACTCCAGGTCCAAATCACCTTCGGCATCGTCCGCGTTGTGACAGGACATACAATAGGTCTTCAGAAACGGACGAACCGTACCGTCAAACGCTCCCTCCAGATCTTCGGCACCCGAAACGAGGGAAACAGAACACATCAACAGTGCGACAAAAAACAACAAACGCATCGACGGTCTGGGGATGGACAGGCGGGGGACAAATCAGGCGGGGGCAACACGCAAGCCCGACGTCGGTGGGGGCGACGCCGATAGATGGGCTGAATCACCAATCCACATCGCACTCGAGACTTCCACTCGTTGCGCCCTCATTGTAACCCTGCAAGCTCGACTTCGGGATTCAAACCCTCCGGCGAACGTCGAAGAATCCCAAAACAGTCTCGTTGTCCCGCCTCTGGGTCGCGCGGTATCGACGCAAGTCGCTTTTTGCCTAAAGGGCATGCATATCCATAGCCTGGGGCAAGCAAACCGAGCATTTGCGAGGGTTGCGCCGCCCCAGGAACCGCATCGCAATGAGGTAAACTTTGGCCAACGGCCATGCACAACATTCTGGCTGTAACTTGCGGAGCGATGAAATGCCCGCTGAGCCCACCGATAGCTGAGCCCACCGATAGCAGCGCGAACCCACGGATGATTACACCCTCTCATCCGTGGGTTCGCGCTGCTATCGGTGGGTATCATTCTCGATCGTTAGCCCGGTCAAAACCCCAACATCAAATGTGGCCAGAGCACTAGCGGCCGCTTGGCACCCGCTGGGTGATCGGTTCGTTTTGGCCTTCGACCAGCAACAGTCGTTGGTCGACTCCGATGCCCTCGAATTCTTGCCGCGTTCCACTCGGCCAGCTGACGGTCACGCGGACGTCATCGCTGGACTCGCCCAACCCGAATGACACGGTGGATTCGTTGTGGCACAGGTATCCATCTCCGCCGACGATCCAGTTGGTCAAGGTGCGCTGCCCCTGATGCACTTCCACCTGCGCGCCGATGGCATCACGTTCCGACTCGGTGCCCACCAGTTGGAACGTCAACCAATGGTTGGAGGTTTCGGTGCGATTGATCAACAGCGCCGAGGGCGATCCGATGTGCGAGATCACCATGTCCTGTCGACCATCGGCATTAAAATCTAAACGCGCCAGACCACGGCCGAGGTATTTTCCGGTCCAGTAATCCGAGGCATCGTCGACGGGGGAAAGGCGAAATTGGCGGCCAAGGTTGACGAAGAATTGCGGCGACTGCTCCAGCGGTTCACCCGGAGCCTTTTCAATGTTGCCGTTGGTGACCGCCAGATCGGGACGCCCGTCGAGGTCGTAGTCGAGTGCTTGGCAACCGAATCCGAGCACGTCGGAACTGTCGCGGTGCAGCCGATACTGCACGCATCGGTCTTCGAACACGCCGCCTTGATTCATGAACAGGCTGACCGGTTCAAGGTAAAAGTTGCTGATGTGAATGTCCCGCATCCCGTTGCCATCGAAGTCGGCGACGGCGATTCCCATCGACGCCGTTTCCACTCCGCCGATGCCAAGCGCGCAACCGCGGACCGCGGCAACATCGATCCATCGGTCCTCGTCGGACGACCGCGTCCACAATTGATTGGCGCGAATGTCGTTGCCGACAAAAATGTCATTGCCGGGTCGGCCGTCCCAGTCAGCGATCACCACCCCCAAGCCCGTGCTGGCGTCGCCTTGGGAGTCGCTGACCCGTTGATGCACCATGCCGCCACGACCGTCGTTGACCGCAATGGAATCGATCCCCGGTTGAAAGGACGCCGGCGAGATGGTCAGGATCTCACCCTTTTCATTCATCTCCGGACGGTTCACCATCGTCGGATCTTCGACATAGTGCAACGCATACAGATCCGGCAGCGCATCGCCGGTGATGTCGCCCAACGCGACCGAACTGGTCAATACCTGGTGCTGGGGGTCCTCGTCAAAGACCTGCCGCCTGAATGTGCCGTCGCCATTGTTGATCAGCAATACCTTGTTGCCGAGGTTGGCGACGACAAGATCGGCGAACCCATCCTGGTTCCAATCTCCGCTACCCAGACCGACCGAATAGCGGGTGTCGGTCACCGCGGCGGACTGCGTCCGGTCGACGAGTTTGCCGTCGACGCCGCGATACAACTGGTTCGATCGTTCACCCACCATGGTCGGCAGGTCGGCACCGCCTTGGGCCAGATAAAGATCGACGGCACCGTCCAGGTCGTAGTCCAGCACAGCAATGCCGCCACCGAGAGATTGGTAGAGAGCAAACTGAAACGGCTGTGGCTCACTGGCAACGAAGTACGTGTGGTCAAGTCCTACCGATTCGGCGATGTTTTCAAATGCGGGGACGGGAAAGTCATCGGTCGATGGAGCGGTTTGCGGCGGTGAAACATCGATCGCGTCGGGAATCTCTAATTTCGGCAGCGGGTACTCGTTCAGGTCGAGCCCGCAGACGCGTTCTTGGCGGCTAGCGAAGGCATCGGGCGAACGAAACAGCGCGGCGCGGCGCTCATTCAACGATTCGATTTCTTCACGAGATGCCTTACGGTGAAAGGCCCCAAAAATCCGCCATGTCATCGCTTCGAGCGGGCGCTGCAACTGATCCAGACCATCGGCGATGGTGGCGTAGTTGTCGATCGGAGACGATTCGGGCGTCTGGGATTTTCCGATCGCGTTACTGGCCGAGACGACATCCCTGATGGTGTCGTATCGCTTCACCCAGCGTTCGGCCTGTTCGGTCTGGCCGAGCGCCGTCAACGCCTGGTTGATTCGCCGCATCGCGCCGACATTGGTGGGATCGCGTGCCAGTGCTTCGCCGAGCGCCCGGACCGCTTCCTCAAATCGTCTTTCCGAAACCAGATAGGCACCGATCGCAGCCCAATACTCGGCGAACTCTTGAACCGGTTGGTCGGCTTGGGTCAGCCACCACTGAAAACGTTCGTTGTCCTGGGCTTCGATCGCGAGCAAACCGTAAAAGGCGACGATCGAAGGAACCGCTTCGCCCGCGCGCACCGCTTCATCAAGGGCCTCGACCGCTTCGACGTTTCGGCTGGCGGTGAACAGCATCCGCGCGGTGGCCGCCGGACCGATCGGGAAGTTGGGACGGGGACGTGGCGGGGGCTTGTTCGGGTCGTCAAAAATCGCGTGCCCCAACACCATCAACGCATGCAGCTCGTCTTCTTGAATATTGCCCAAGCGACAAAGCGCATGCAAATGATCCGCCGCTTCGTGTCGCCGCCCCTGACGGTTGTACAGGTACGCGAGTTGTCGGTGGGCGACGGGAACATCGCCGGCCAATTCGAGGACCTTCCGATACCTCGATTCAGCCTCGTCGTACCGTCCCAGCTGCATGTACCAATCAGCCGCCTGTCCCAGCGACGGCAGCCCGGCTTCCGGATGAGTCACGGGGATCGCGTCCAAGTATTCGACTGCATCGGCAAGATTTCCGCGATCGGCGTTCAACCGCGCCAATCGGAACAAGACCTCCGCGTCGCTGGGGTCGGTCATCAGCACCTTGCGATACTCCGCCGCAGCCGCGTCCACCTTGCCCGCCTGGATCAACGCCAGTGCGGCATCAATCGCCTGATCGCGATCGAACGGTTTTTCGACCGGCGGCGGAGGCGGAACCTCCGCTTGCGTTTCGGCCTCGCGCTCGCCGATCTGTTCTCGCGGCGCTTGTTCGGTCGGATCGACCGCCGTGCGGTCACACGCGGTAAACAAAAGCGTGGTCGCGATGAACAGGAAGACGACGTGCCGAGGGTCAGTCATGGGGATCAGGGTGCCGCGGAAACGCGGGTAGGTCAAAGTCAAATAAATTCAGCTACCGTCGGTGTGTAGCCTTTAGGCGATTTCCGTTGGTGTGTAGCCTGCTGGCGATTCCTGGACGCTGCGACGCAGCGACAGTGGGCGGCTAAAGCCTGCACACCAACACGCATGCCCGTTCCTTCATTGAAAAAAGCGGGCGTGGTCGATTGACCACGCCCGCAGGCATCGATTTCAACAGACGTTGAAAATTCTTACTGGTTCAACTGCTCTTGGATCGTTTCGGCGCTTGCCTTGGTACCCAGAGCACCCCACAGACCGTAGGGACTTTCACGACCTGCACCACCGTTGGCACCACGGCCGTCGCCGTTGTCACGACCGTAGGGAACGTGATTCTGGTCACCCGACTCGATCGAGTCCGTGATGAACACCACAGCACCGTCGGCCATCAGCACGTGAGCACCACCTTGGTGGAAACTGGAGGCGCTCATCACACCACCCCCACCGTGCCAACGTTGCATGTTGTAGCTGTTCGGCGGCGTGATCGTGGTGAACACACTGAACATCGGACGACCGTCAGACCAACGGCGACCACGCTGGTGGTTGGCGGACTGGTCGTAACAGGGATTGGGGCCCATGCCGCTACCACAGCAACCCGTACAAGGCGGCAGGCCGCCGTTGTTGGTGTCGGTGTTGACGTACTGCGGACGGTCGGGGTCCATGAACGCTTGGCCTTGCGCCGGCGGAAGATCCCAAACGTCGTTCTGACGAACGATCAACGTGGCCTTGGCCAAGTTGGTTCGATCACCAACGACATTCTCGCCACACGCAATGGTGTTGGAAAGGCCGTCTTTGATGTCACGAAACTTGGTGAAGTGACGAGCGCGGAAGACCCCTCGGGCCCATCGTTGACCGGCTTCATCACCCCAGGTCCCACTGCCGTTGGGAACACCCTGGTCGTTGACTCCACCGTGTTGCTGTTCAAAAATTGCATCGCCGATACAGGCCGAGTAATTCGTAAACGCGACTCGGTTGGAGACCGGCTGGGTCGGATCACTCGGACAACGATAGCCCGGAACCTGAGTCAGCCACGGCTGATAGTTCTCGTTCCAGGGGCGCGGTCCCATTGCCGCGAACGGCGGGTTCTTGATGCTGCCGTCACGGTTCTTGTTGAACGGGTTGGAGATTTGATCCCACAGACCCTGTTGCTCGATGAACGGCAACGTTCCGACCATCCAACTCAGCCATAGCGAGTTGTTGAAGTCTCCACCGGAACCGGTGTTGTACGTCCCGCCGGCGTTCATCGGCAGGTTCTTGTACGCCGAGTGATAGTTGTGCAACGCCAAGCCGATTTGCTTGAAGTTGTTACTGCAACTCATGCGTCGTGCCGCCTCACGGGCAGCCTGGACGGCCGGCAACAACAAGCCGACCAAAATTCCAATGATGGCGATCACCACCAACAGCTCGACGAGCGTAAAACCAGCCCGCCGATCACGGCTTCTAATCATAAAAAACTCCGGAAATGAGGAATAGGAAATTGCGACAGCCCCCCGTCGCCCGGGGTGTGCAGCGCAACGGGAGGAGCCCCCCGACTGCTTAAACTGCTGCTGCCACTGGTAGAGTCTATGGGAGCGAATTGGCAGATTCAACCACAATCTACGCCCCTCTGCCAACTTTTATGGATCCGAAATCCGCACTGCGGTGTTACGGACTGGACAAACAGATTCGATGTCCAATTGGCTACAATTGCGTCCTTCAGAAAGATGGACTGCGGACTCTCGCCTGCGTCCCTGCTGGCGGCTCGATTCCCATGCCCCCGTTCCGGGGCCGATGGGAATCTGGCGACGAGCTACCCGGAGGTGTCGCGGCGCTGACCTCCGGCCACTCGCTGGGATCCCTACGAGATACCGGAATCGCCGACGTTCGGCCGTGACATCAAACGGAGCGTTGGTTGCCAGCGATAGGCCGCGAGCGCTGCGGTCCGTCAAGTTTTTTTCCAACAGGAAATGTGGGTGGCGAGGGCTGCAACCACCGAAACACTTTCCCGGGTCGTGGACGAGGCGACGAGTCCTCTATCGTCGGCATATCGGCAAGGCCCCGTCGCCTCGTCCACGACCGCCTAGCCGATGCGCAAGCTGCGGCGGAAGACTAGTTGCCTTGCGAAGCCGTTTCTTCAGCGGCCGCGTTCATTGCTTTGTCGTAAGCCTCTGCTTCGGCAATTTCTTCGGCGGTTTGAGCGTCGGTGGGCGTGAATTCCGCTTCGCCACCGCCACCGCAGCCGGTGATCGAGATGGCAGTAGCGAACAACAAACCAAACAAGGAAAGAGAAAGGGTGCGTTTCATGATCGGTTCAAATGATCTAGCGGAAGGTGAATGACAACAAAGGGAGACGGCGACTGCGACACAGAGGTAGAAGCCGACCGCCACGAAGTCCTGCATCGTCGATTACCGGCTCGGCATTGTCAAGCACTTGCCCCTTACAACTCCCCTGAAGTTCAGTTGCCCACCGTTGCCGTTGGATCCGTTTTTCCAGATCCCCCAGACCATCGATCCCGTCCAGAGACGCCCAGCGCCGACAGCACGCCGGCCAGCGTCGATGAATTCGCAGCGTGGGGGCGGCAAATTGCCGCCCGATGCCGCGTAGCTACCGCGTTTGCGGGTCGTCCACACTCTGGCGAGCGTAGCTACCGCCTTTGTTCGCGGGTCGCCCACGCTCTGGCGAGCGTAGCTACCGCCTTTGTTCGCGGGTCGTCCACGCTCTGGCGAGCGTAGCTACCGCGTTTGTGCGAAGGCAGCGACGCTGAATTTGCATCGCGGGACTTTAGTTTTTGACAACCACGACGCAACGCGCTGCGTGCATCTTGCTAAAATAAGTCCAGAAACGAACGAAGCAACGGGCGATCAATTGTTGCCTGATGTCGCGTCGCTGCCGTCACCAGACGGCGGAACGCCCACTACCTCATTTTTTTCGTCGCAAATTTGCTTTTTGATCGATTTGCCCCGATCGCAGTCATCGTGTTGATGGTGCCTGCTACAGGTCATCGTCGCACCGTGGCAGGCTGTCGCATGCCAAGAGCAGCTCGGGACGAAACAATCAGATTGTCACCAACACGTCACCTCCACTGTCCCCTTTTCGAGAGGCCCTCCATGAGCACCGCCATCAAACCTTCACTCCTGCCCGAAGTCGAAGCGTTTTTGGGACGGGGCCGTTTCGCCAGCTTCGTCGGCGGCAAAACGATGGGTTCGGAAAACGACAATAGCATCGCGACGACCGATCCAGGGTCCGGCGACAAACTCGCCGACGTCGTCGAGCTGACTGCCGAGCAGGTCGACGAGGCGGTCGGCATTGCCGATGCCGCGTTCAAGCAATCGTCGTGGGCAACGATGCCGGTCAACGAGCGCGCCGCGTTGCTGCACCGCTTGGCCGACGCGGTCGAGAAGCACAAAGCGATCATCGGGCAAATCGAATCGCTCGACGCCGGCAAGGTCCAATCACAGGCTCAAGGCGATGTCCAGAACTTTGCCGACACGATTCGTTACTTTGCCGACATGGCCCAGCACGTGAATCCTCGCACCACGTTGGCGGTCAAAGCCCACGAGGCTTGGACGGTGCGCCAACCCTGGGGTGTTTGCGCGTTTATCTTTCCCTGGAATTTCCCGTTCCTGTTGATCGGCTGGGGAATCGCCCCCGCGCTGGCTGCCGGCAACACCGTCGTGATCAAGCCCGCCGAAGACACGCCCTTGTCCGCGATCTATCTGGCGGAATTGGCGAAAGAGGTCGGTATCCCCGACGGCGTGATCAACGTGGTCACCGGCGGAGGAGCCACGGTGGGTTCGGCACTTTCGGGGAACACCCAAATCAAACGTATGTCCTTCACCGGCTCGCCCGAAGTCGGACGGCTGGTGGGCGAAGCCTGCGGGCGTAACTTGGTTCCCGTCAAATTGGAACTCGGCGGCAAGGGAGCCGCGGTGATCTTCAACGACGTCGACGTCGCCGATACGGCGCAAAAGCTGGCCGGTGCGATCACGTTCCACACCGGACAGGTCTGCTGCGACGCGACACGTTGGTTGGTTCACCAAGACATCTACGACGAATTCGTCAATCAATGCGTGGACCAACTTTCCCAAGTCAAAATCGGTTACCAGCTCGACGGCCAGACTCAAATGGGACCGGTCGTCAACGCCAAGCAACGCCAACGTGTGCTCAGCTACCTGGAGAAGGGGCAATCCGAAGGCGCCGAATGCCTGCTGCCCGGTGGTGCCGCCAAGGTAGAAGGGTACGACGGTCATTTCGTCAAACCGGCCCTGCTTGCCGGTTCGCTCGACAACGTCGCCGCCCAAGAAGAAATCTTTGGGCCGGTCGCTTATCTGGCACCGTTTGAAAGCGAAAGCCAAGCGATCGAGATGGCCAACCACACCCACTATGGACTGGCCAACAGCGTCTGGACGTCTGACTTGGCGCGTGCCGCTCGGGTTGCCGAGTCGATGATCGCGGGCAACAGTTGGATCAACGCCCACAACGTGTTTGCCCACGGGGTTCCCTACGGCGGTGTGAACCTGAGCGGAATGGGCGGCGGCGTGCTGTCATTCGAAACGCTGATGGATTACTACCGCAGCACCTCGGTCGTCCGACCGTTGTGATCTCCCGCGCCAACGGACTCCACCTGATGAAACGCTCGGCCCGTTTGCGCTCGGCCGGTTTGTTTGCCGCCGTATTGATTGTTTCGGCCCAGGCCATCGCCGTCGCGGCGGAGCCGGTCGCTGAAACGTCTTCCACCGTCGCTACCGTCCCCGGTTTCAGCTGGGACCGCGTGCCGTTAAATCTTCACTTCGGAAAACGAACAACGGACTTGACCGATTCGGAAATCGACTTTGTGGCCAGTCGAAGTCGGTTGATCTGTTTGGAAAAAAGTCACGGGGCTCGCGTCCATGGCAGCACCGAAGCGGGGATCGCGGACACGGCCAGACGCATCACGGCACGCAACCCCGATGCGAAGGTGTTGTTTTATTTCAACGCCTTCATCAATTGGCCGGGCTACAACGCGTTTGAGACCTATCGCCCCGAGTGGACACTGCGAACGGCGGACGGCGAAATCGTCAAACACCCTTCCGGTACCCCGCGGCCGGATCCGTCCAACGCCGAGTTTCGCAAGTGGTGGTCCGATGTCGTCGTCGCTGCCAACCGTTCAGCCCCGCTGGGCGGTGTCTTCATCGACGCGCTGCCACAAGCCCTTTCGCCCGCGCTGGCACAGCAAGTCGGTGACGCCAAAGCCTGCGCGGTCGTGCACGGACTGCGCGAAATGATCACGCTGACGAAACGCAAACTCGGCCCCGACAAGATTGTCCTGGTCAACGGGATACGGACCACGGATTTCCGCCGGATTCTGGATTGGGACGGAATCGACGGCGTGATGATCGAACACTTCGGCGCGTTCAAGACCGCCGCGCCGGAAGATCTGAAAGCCGACCTGGACTCGATCGCGATCGCGGCTGCCAAGGGTAAGTTTGTTGTCCTGAAAGGTTGGCCGGGTTTCAACTGGCTGGATCGCGACATGATGAAACGCCCCCATGACGAACTGTTGGAACTTGCGCGACAACGGATCACGTTCCCGCTGGCGTGTTACCTGGTCGCCGCGCAACCCGGATCACACTTCTGCTATTCCTGGGGCTACACCCACACCCACGGCATGCTGGATTCGTATCCGGAGCTGGAACGTCCGCTGGGACCTCCCAAGGCCGATGCGACATGGCAGGGATTGACCGCCACACGCGAATTCGAACACGCATCGGTCTGGGTCGATCTGGCCAACCGAAAGGCGCGGATCGATTGGCAACAATAGTTGTTGGAGCGAAGAAGATGCTACGATTTCGGCTGCCGGCGATCGTGATGGTGTTGTTGGCGGCGAGTTCCTCCTTACGCGGCGCTGACTCACCGTTGGATTTCCAAACGCAGGTCGCGCCGATTCTGCAACGTCACTGCATTCGGTGTCATTCGCCCAGCAACAACCAGGGTGAACTCTCGTTGGCGACGATCGACGATTTGCGGGCCAGCGAGTACGTGATCGCGGGCGACCCCGACAATAGTTATCTGCTGGAATTGATCACATCGACCGTTGGCCAACCGGCCGCGATGCCCAAGGAGTCAAATCCGCTATCGGATGCCGAAGTCGCGGTGATTCGGCAATGGATTGTGCAGGGAGCGACGTGGCCGAGCGACGTTGTCGTGAAAGAGCAATCCAAAGCGGATGCAACATGGTGGTCGCTGCAACCGCTGCGTGTCGCGAAACGTATGCCGTCGGATTCGAACATCTCCGACGCGCCCCGTGCCCCCGCGTCGATCGACGAATTCATTCGCGTCAAGCTCGCCGACAAACAACTGACGATGAATCCGCCGGCCGACCGCCGCACGCTGATTCGACGCGTGACGTTCGACCTGATCGGATTGCCGCCGACACCGCGGGACGTGGAATCGTTCGTCCACGATTCCGACCCGATGGCTTACGAAAAACTGGTCGATCGATTGTTGGCGTCACATCATTACGGCGAACGATACGCACGGCACTGGCTGGATCTGGCGCACTACGCGGACACCCATGGATTTGAACGCGACATGCGACGCGACAACGCCTGGCGGTATCGAGACTACGTGATCGATTCGTTCAACGCCGACAAACCGTATGACCGTTTTGTTCGAGAACAGATCGCGGGAGATGTCTTGTGGCCGGACGACGACCAGGCGGTGATCGCGACCGGCTTTCTGTCGGCCGGTCCCTGGGACTTTGTCGGTCAAGTCGAAACCAAAAGCGACCAACTGCGCCGGTCGGCTCGCGTGCTGGACTTGGATGACATGACCACGCAGGTCATGACCACCACCATGGCGATGACGGTCAATTGTGCCCGTTGCCACGATCACAAGCTAGACCCGATTTCGCAGCGTGAATATTACCAATTGCAATCCGTCTTCGCCGGCGTGCGGCGAGAAGCACGCGTCGTCAGCGATTCATCTCTGAAGGCATACGAATCGGCAAAACAACAATTGGTCCGACGTCGCAACCAGATCGACTTTGAACTCGCCCGGCTTGAAGGTGATGGACTCGACCTGGCCGACATCGTCGGCGGTGGAAACGGAAGCGGCACCGGGACGTTTCGCCAGGGCATCGACGTCCGCAATGCCAAAGTGCAGACCCGCGACTTTGGGAGACTCGGGAACGTCGTGCCCAATCGGTTCACCGCCTCAGACTTCGATTTTGTGGATGGCGTCTTTGTCCCCAGCGGTGAGGCGGGCCAAGCCAAAATCCCCGTCACCTCGACAGGCATCACCATCAACGGGCTATCCACAACGTCTGGCGAAGCCTGGGACATGATTCGCAACGGTCCCGTCGCCAGCCAGCATTCACCCGAACTCGACGGAATCGATTTCACTCAAGCCGGTCACAGCCTGCTGGGATTGCATGCCAACGCAGGAATCACGTTCGACCTTTCCGCGATCCGCCAGAGTCTGGCGGACGACCGGCCTGTCGATGCAAGCCCGCACGCGTTAGCAAGGGGCCACGCGGCGTCCCTCGCTAACGCGTCGGGCTGTCCTCATTGCGATGATTCCCAAACATCGATTCAATCGACAGGCCGTGACGGCGCCGGCAAGAATGCCGATACGCCGCTTCGGTTCACCGCACAACTCGGTTATTTCGGTGCCTCCGGTTCGCATCGTGCCGATGCCTGGGTCTTTGTCGACGGACAGAACGTGGCGGAGTTCAAACAACTCGGCCGCGAGGATGGTTTACAGCCCATCGACATCGAACTGTCCCCGGAGGTCCGTTTTTTGACACTCGTGTCGACCGACGGTGGCAACGGAATCGGGCATGATCAAATCGGTTTTGGTGATCCGCGCATCCGACAGAAGACGCCGCCGACTCGGTCCGCAGCAGACCTTCAACGCGTCGAAACGCTCCGCGGCGAACGTGACGACGTGTCGGCGAAACTTGATGCGCTCGGCCCACCGCCGCGATTCTATGGCGTGGTCGCCGAGAAGACTTTGCCGGAGGTGCGTTTGTTGATTCGCGGCAATCCGGAAACGCCCGGCGGTGACGTTTTGCCACCGGCCGCGTTGTCGGCGCTGGCGATGTTAAATCCTGAACTCGGGACGATCACGTCGGACGAAGGGCAACGTCGGGTAGCACTGGCGCGATGGATCACGTCGATCGACAATCCGCTGGTCCGACGCGTCATCGTCAACCGACTCTGGCACTGGCATTTCGGCCAAGGACTGGTCGACACGCCCAGTGATTTCGGATTCGGCGGCGGTCGTCCCTCGCATCCCGAACTCCTCGATTGGCTCGCCGATGCATTGGTCGACCATGACTGGTCGCTGAAGGCCATGCACCGTTTGATCGTCACCAGCGACACTTACAAACAGTCCAGCCGGCACCGCGGATCGGGGGCCAAGGTTGATGCCGAAAATCGACTGCTGTGGCGACAGAATCGCCAGCGCATCGAAGCGGAAGCGATTCGCGACGCCGTGTTGTTTGTCAGCGGCAAATTGAACGATCGCCGCGGCGGTCCGGGATTCGAAGACTTTCAATACCAGGATGCCTACGCACCGATCTACACTTACACCACCGCCGACCGTCCGGAATTGTGGCGACGGAGCATCTATCGTTTCATCGTCCGGACAACCCCCGACCGATTCCTCACCACGCTGGACTGCCCCGATCCGGCCAACCTGACACCCAAGCGGATCACGACCACCACCCCGCTGCAGTCGCTGGCCCTGTTCAACAACGACTTCATGCTCCGGCAAGCACGCTATTTTGCCCAGCGAATCCGGCGCGAGGCGGGAGACGACCCGGCGGCACAGGTCCAACACGCGTTCGCACTCGCGCTGGGACGGCAACCGTCCAGCCAGGAGATTCAACTGGCGACGGAGTTTGTCAAGCGACAAGGCTTGTTCGCACTGTGTCGTTCGCTGTTTAATTTGAATGAGTTCGTCTATGTCGATTGATCCCCGACGAAATGTCGCTTTAAGAACTGCGAACCATTCGCGGCGCACGTTCCTGCAATCGGCGGCCGGCGGAATCGGCTCGCTGGCGCTGACGGCGATGCTCGCCGGCGAAGGACACGGCGAAGGACACGGTCAATTGCATCATGCGGCCAAGGCGAAGCGTGTCATCCAGATCTTCTGTCCGGGTGGGATGAGTCAAGTGGACACGTTCGACTACAAACCCGAACTGGACAAACGCGACGGATCGGCGTTCGATCCCGATGGTCAGTTGCAATTCTTTGCGTCTAAGCCGGGCAACTGTCGAGGCAGCCACTGGAAATTTCACCGCCACGGGCAGTCGGGACTGTGGATCAGCGATCTGTTTCCAAGGCTGGCCACCTGTATCGACGACATGGCGTTTCTTTACTCGATGCACAGCAAGACGGCGCTGCATGGTCCGGCCTGTTTCATGATGAATACGGGATTCACGCTGCCCGGTTTTCCCAGCATGGGAGCTTGGGTGACGTACGGACTGGGCAGCGAAGCCGATGATTTGCCTGCGTTTGTGGTGTTGCCCGATCCGCGCGGGCTGCCGCCCGGCGGGATCATCAACTGGGGCGCGGGATTTCTCCCGGCACAACATCAGGCGACCACGCTGGACACCACCAACCCACAACACCCGATCGCCGATCTGTTTCCGCCCAAGGACTTTGCCCAGGTCACGCCGGCCGGCGATCGAGCCGGGTTGAGTTTTCTGCAGCGGTTGAATGAACTGCACCGCCAAACCCGACCCGGCGACACGGAGCTGGACGCGCGGATCAAGGCGTATGAAATGGCGGCCCGGTTGCAGCTGAGTGCTCCCGAAGCCACCGACCTGAGCCGAGAAAGTCAGACAACGCGAAACCTTTACCAGACCGATCATCCAGACATCGGTCCGTTCGGACGACAGTGCTTGTTGGCGCGACGACTGGTCGAGCGCGGCGTGCGATTTGTGCAACTCTATTGCGGGGCCGAGAACACGACGGCCAAGAAGATCCGTCCCAATTGGGACAGCCACGAAGACTTGCCGCGCGACCACGGCTACTGGGGCGCCGTTCTGGACGGCGGCGGCTCGGCGTTGCTGAAGGACCTGAAACAGCGCGGCATGCTGGACGAGACGTTGGTCATCTGCACGACCGAATTCGGACGCCAGCCGGCGGCACAGGGCAATGGCTTGGGACGCGACCACAATGCCGGAGCCTTCACGGCATGGTTGGCCGGAGGCGGTGTCCGGGGAGGGATCGGATATGGGGCAACCGATGAGTTGGGTTTCAAAGCGGTCGAAAACCCGACCTACAGCTACGATCTGCATGCCACCGCGCTGCACCTGCTGGGCATCGATCACACGCGACTGACGTATTACCACAACGGCATCGAGCGTCGTCTGACCGATGTTCACGGCCACGTGATCCAACCGATCCTGGCGTAAGAAGCGAGACGCCCGCGAGCGCCACCCCAGCGGGACGCGTCAGCGAGCGGCACCCCAGCGGGACGCGTCAGCGACCGTCACCCCAGCGGGAAGCGTCAGCGAGCGCCACCCCAGCGGGACGCGTCAGCGAGCGGCACCCCAGCGGGACGCGTCAGCGACCGCCACCCCAGCGGGACGCGTCAGCGAGCGGCACCCCAGCGGGACGCGTCAGCGAGCGGCACCCCAGCGGGACGCGTCAGCGAGCGGCGTGTGCCCTCGTTCCCTGGCTCTGCCTGGGCAGCGCAAAATGCCCGCTATTTCATGCGTTGTGCCGGATGAAACTTTGGCCGTTCTTGTTCCGTGATGGCTCAAGGATCACTCGGCTCGGTTCGCCAAAGGCGATCAACAACATAGCCTGGGGTGGCGGTCACTCCGCTGCGCTCGTTCCCTGACCCCAGGCTATGTTGTGAATGCCCTTTGGGCAAATGCTGCGGAAAGGTTTCCGCCTAAAATTTCGGACCGGCAGCAACAATCAATTTTGCGCAGCCCAGACTCCGCCTCCGTCGCGCCCAAACCCGCGGGAGGCAGAGCCTCGTAACGAGATGCGATCACGCGCCATTGGCTGACGACACGTGCTGAGAGACCATGTCCGCTTTGGTTTTCGAACGAAATGTCGCCGGAAGCGAGGACTCATCGCGGAGCGGTGGCTATAACAAAGCCCCGACCCAACACGCAAACGGCAAGATGATCTCCGCGAGAAGAACTCCGTCTTCCCTGTTCCCGCCCCCCAATCAAGCATCACTTGAACGATGAACCGTTTCTATTTTGTACTGCTGTGTGGAATCCTGATCGGCAACCTCGCCCTCGCGGCACAGCCGAATGTCTTGTTGATCGTTTCCGACGACCAGGGATACAACGACTTGGGCGTGCTCGGTAATGGGATCATCACACCGAATCTGGACCGGATCGCGGCGGAGGGGACTCGGCTGACCAACTTCTATGTCGCTTGGCCGGCGTGCACACCGTCCAGGGCGAGCCTGCTGACCGGTCGCTATCCGCAGCGAAATGGCATCTACGACATGATTCGCAATGAAGCCCCCGATTACGGTTATCGCTACACGCCGGACCAATATGCGGTCACGTTTGAACGCATCGGCGGCATGGACGTGCGAGAAATCACGATCGCCGATGTGCTGAAAGGGGCCGACTACAAGACCGCGATTTACGGCAAGTGGGATCTGGGCAGCTTAAAGCGTTTTCTGCCGACGGCGCGGGGGTTCGACGACTTCTACGGTTTCGTCAATACCGGAATCGATTACTACACCCACGAGCGATACGGCGTGCCAAGCATGTTCCGCAACGAATCGCCGACCGAGGAAGACAAGGGGACCTATTGCACCAACTTATTCGAACGAGAAGCATTGCGTTTTTTACGGCAATGGGCCGGAAAAGCACCGTTCTTTCTCTACGTTCCCTTCAACGCGCCGCACAATTCCTCGTCGCTGGATCCGGCGATTCGCAGTTCGGTTCAGGCTCCCGATGAGTTCAAGCAACTGTATCCGGAAGTTGAAGTCGAGTATCGGACCACGAGCAAACACAAGTACGCGGACAAGGCGACCGTGACGACTCCAGCAGCCCGCCGGCGTGATTACCGTGCGGCGGTCACTTGCATGGATGCGTCGATCGGCAAGCTGCTTGATGCATTGGAAACGAAGGGCTGTCTGGACAACACGATCGTGATCTTCTTTTCCGACAACGGGGGCTCGGGCGGCGCCGACAATTCGCCGCTGCGTGGCAAGAAAGCAACGATGTGGGAAGGCGGCGTTCGCGTTCCCTGTCTGATCCGCTGGCCCGGCGGTGGCATTCCCGCCGGTGCGATCAACGACCAGTTTTTGACCTCGTTGGAAATCTTCCCCAGCCTTGTTAAAGCGACCGGCGCCGAAACACCCGCCGATGTCAGCTTGGACGGATTCGATTGGTGGCCGACCCTTCGCGGCCAACAGACATCACCTCGCCGAGAAATGTTCTGGAAACGCCGCGACCACCGAGCAGCACGGATCGGAAACTGGAAATGGATTCAACTCGGTGACCAGGACAGCATGCTCTTTGACTTACAAACCGACATCGGCGAATCAACCGACCTCGCCAACCAATCCCCCGAAGTCGCACGCGACATTCAAACCCGCTACCAACAGTGGCAATCCGAGATGGACGCCTCCGACCCCCGCGGTCCCTTTCGCGACTTCTAGCAACGAACCGAAACGTCATGTCGTCGCTGATGGCGGGGTTGATACTGACGCTGCCATTGGCCTCTTCGCCCGTGACGCTGACGTTGACACGTTCGATTCGTCCGGTCAAAAGGTCATAGACGAAGACGTCGTCAGATTGGTTCAGGTCATGGGGGACCAAATTGGTCGCCGCGGAAATAAACGCGACAAACCGTCCATCGCCGCTGACCGCAACCTGCCTGCTGGAGTCGTCGCCACCGATGTGAACACCCTTGCCCGATACCGACGCGTTTGGCGGTTCCGCCGCAAGGCGGCCAGCAGGCGAGCTGTCGAAGGCTGGGATCGCGGTCTGTACGGAGTCGGTCGACCACAGCACGGTGAGTAGCTGGCGATGCTCGAGCGATTCATGCCGCAGCGTCCGCTCCCGCCATGTTCGCCGCGGTCGGTCACGATGAACGCCTTTGGAGCTTCGGAGCAAGCGAGTTGGGGATGAGAAAAAAATCATCAGCTTGTGACCGTTGCTGGAGATCATGTCACGTCTGCCAAGTCACTCCCTCAACTCGATTCGCCGGCCCATTCATCTTATCATGCCACCCCCACGGCCATGGCAATTCGAACGACCAGAGGAACCAAGAATCGCAAAGCTTCGCTTCCTTCTGGCTCTCGGACCTGACAAAAAGTCTTCGAATTCTTCGATAGATGACGCAACATTCTGCGGATGGAAACGATCACAGGACAGAACGCCGCTTCCGAAAAGGTTCGTGCATGTTCAACACTCGACACGGAGAACGACAATGGCTCTGAATCGTTCGGCGGCGCTGGAATACGCCGCGAAATATTGGGACAAGCCGTGCAGCGACGGTTATTTCATGTTGAGCGACAAGACGGTCCGAATCAGTCAAAAACGCAAGGAACTGAAGGCCCCGGAAAGTGACGGTTGGGAAGCACGCTTCGTTCCCGAGTTTTCCGGCGATGGTCACATGGTCGGTGAGTCGGCGGTTTTCCAGAAACCCAATGGTGACGAAATCTTGATCCATGGGTGGGCCGGTTTGGCGGACTGTGCACACTACATCTGCCAGTGTCTCAACACGGGAAACGTCGACGTCCACGAGATGTCCGTGCCGAAACTCGTCAAAAAGCTACGGGCGCAATCGGATGTCAAGACGCTGGGCATGAAACTTGCCCGAACCGCCGCTCAGCAGATCATCGACCTGGGGGTGTTCAAGGGAGGCGACGTGATCGCTTACTTCAACATTGATCCCCAGGGCGACTACGGCGGAAAGGCGGATTACACCCACAGCACACTGTTCCTGGGAACGGACTCCAGCGGCGTCGGCCGGATCGCTTGCCACACCATCTGCCGCCATCAGCACTTGCCCAAGAACGAGGAGTGGTGGCTGAAAGACGGTCGCTACGCGTACACGTTGATCCACTTCACCGCCGGCGACCGCGTGGCCAACGATGCCGACCATTTTCAAGGCTGGTGGAAGATCGAGTACTTTGGTCGCACGGAATATTATCGTTTCGATACATCCGGACGCGTGCGTTGGACCTCCAAAGTACCAAAAGCGGCATCAGATCGAATTGAATCCGGTGCGAAAAACCTCGGGCATTGGTTTCGCGAAACGCGCCAGCTGTTGATCGCCTGGCAAAGCACCGGAACGGCCGAACGATGGGCAGCGGTCGGCAAGCAGAACAAGTACGACATCAAGGTCAATCAACACAAGGGAACGGCAACAAAACTGTTCACGTAGACGTTCACGATGCGGGCGGGGGTGATGGGGGCAAGACAATGGGGGCAAGACGATGGGAGGCAGAATGATGGGGCCGGATGATGTGCGGCGATCGGGTGAAGGGAGAGATCGAGGTGGCTGACCAAGGCATCTCGTTGACATGCAATTGGACAGTCTGAAACCTGAAACCTGAAACCTGAAACCTGAAACCTGAAACCTGAAACCTGAAACCTGAAACCTGAAACCTGAAACCTAACTGCTAAAAGACATCTCTCAGTGATGTCAACGCCAAAGGCTCTTTGGTGGCGAAGGGTTCTCCGTAGCGGCGGGCGATCAGGTTGCCGAAGTAGGCTCCGTCGGTTTCGATTCGGTCGAGCATCGTCGGCGGGTCGGTCGGGCGGCCGACGACGAACTGGCTTTCGTAGGCGCGGATTGATTCGAGTTTTTGTTCCATCGTCTCGCTGATGTCCACAATCCAACTGGGCTGGACGGCCAGACGCAGGTGAATACAGAAGTAATAAAACGTTCGCTCGGGATGAAACCGTTCTCCCGGCATGTCGGTCTTGCTGAGCTTGGACCAGAACCGGGCCGCTTCGATCAGTTCTGTCGCGACGACATGATCGGGATGGGCGTCGTGAAAATACGGCGCGAACACCCAGCGCGGGCGCAGCATCCGAAAGTAGCTGGCGATTCGCTTTCGCGCTTCGAGCGTGTGCTGCAATTCGCGGTTGACCAGCCCCGCATTTCCGCGCCACGTGACGTTCAGGATTTCGGTGGCACGAATGGTCTCGGCGCGGCGAATGGTTTCGCTGCCGTGCGGCGTCGGCTCCCCGCTGGTCAGATCCAAGATCCCAACCCGCATGCCTTGGCGAATCATTTTGGCGATCGTTCCGCCCATCCCGATCTCGGCATCATCGGGGTGCGGGGCGACAACCAGGAAATCGAGCGGCTGGACGTCACCGATCGACTCGGGGCCGTCAGTATGGATTTCGGTCATCGTTGATAGATCGGCAAGTAATGGTATCGCACGGAGAGGGACAGCAACGCCAGCGAAGTGGAGTAGACCAAACCGACGTTGCGTTCTTCGCCACCGGGCGACATCCATGATCCGTCGCTACGTTGTCGCGGCAACAACAACGAGGAGACGACGCGGTCGGATTCGTCGGCGTACTTGCCGCCGACCTGGTGCATACCTTGGGCGTAGTAGTACAGTCCGTAAAACAGGTAACGTTCGTTGGTCTTGGGGCGATGGCTGAACAACCAATCCGCCGCCGCGGCCACTTCGGGAGCGTCGTATTGTCCACAGACTTGCATCGCCAGCAATCCGGCTGCGGTCATCGTAAACGAGGGGCGTGATTGACCCGGCGTGTAACTGAAACCGCCTTCGCCGACCCCGGTCGCCGTGCGTCGTCCGGTGAAGGAATTGCGCAGGTAATCGAGGGCTTTGTCGATCGCTTCGCTGGGGACGTTCATCTGATCGTTCTTGGCCGAGCGCAAGGCCATCAGTTGCCAGATCGATACGGACAGGTCACTGTCGCGTGATTGGGGTGAGTACCTCCATCCGCCTTCGAGTTTTCGTTCTTTCCGGACCGCTTGCGAGGAAAGGATCAATCGCAGGGCACGTTCGAGCCGTTCATGAATCAGCTCATTTTGTTTCGGCATCGCGCCCATGCCCAGCATTTCGGTCAACATCAACGTGACGATCCCGTGGCCGTACATCCGCGAACCGTCATAGGCGCCGAAGTATCCGGAGTCATTTTGGTGGTCCGGTCTGAGCACGAAGTCGAGTGCCGCACGCATGGCGCGGCCGCGTCGCGTGGGCTCGGCCGGTTCGGTGCCGATCGCCGCCAGCGCCATGATCGCCAGCGAAGTGAGCGCAAGTTCGTGACCACGGTCGGTGATCGCCCCGGTGGAACGTTGGTTGCGCAGCAGAAACTCGATCGCGCGGTCACAGGCTTGGTCCAATTCGTCGTCGACATACAGGTTGTCGATCGACGGCGGCTCATCGGACCATGCCGGAGTTGCCAACAGTCCGGTCAGTGCGCCGGCGAGCGCGAACAGGTCGCGGCGACGGACGTTGGGAGACTCCGCGGTTGATGCAGCACCGGCGATTGACCTTTCGACCTCCCCTCGCTCCGCTCGACCCTGCTGCCAGGAGGGTGGCGTTGTAAGCTGGATGCTCCATGAATTGGAGCGTTCGTGCGCGTCTGCAATGGGGTTTCGGTCCTGTTGCATCATTTCGACTCCGCGGCTCGTTTAGAGAGCGCTTTGAAATAGGCTTTGATTTCACGAGAGTAGCCCGGCGGAATTTGAATCGATCGGCCTTGGGCGGCGTCATCGACTCCGCGTCTACGCAGGTCGCCCCAATCACCGTCGGCGATCGCGCCTTGGATCAAATCGATCTCGTCTGGGCCGTCCGGCATGTCGCCTTCGCCGGATTCGGAAACCGGGTTCGGCGACGAGGCATCGGAGTTGGACGGTTCGCCGGGTTGCTCGCCGGCCTGTGCCTGTTGCAGACTTTTCAATCGTTCGCGGGCGGCCTGCTGCATTTGGGCTTCGAGCATCTGGGCGAGCGTCGGCGAGGCTTCGACGGCGTTCTGTGGCGGCTGGCCAGAACCGGGGCGACCGTCTGCGTTGGGATCGTTGGACGGTTGACCGCCGGGTTCGTTACCGCTTTGTCCGCTGGCCGGTTGTCCCTGGTCGCCTTCGGACGGTTGGCCCGATGCCGGTTGGGAGTCGGACGGCTGTTGAGTGGACTGAGCTGCTTGAGCGGCGAGGGAACGATCCAGTTCATCAAGTGTTTGAGCCATTTGCCGGGCAGAGGGCTGGTTGCCGGAGGGTTGATTGCCGGAGGGTTGGCCGGACTGTGCGGCTTGCTGCCCCGAGGAAGGTTGTTGGCCGGACTCGGATGCATTGCCTGAGGGGGTTGGGCTGGATGGTTGGCTGGGCCGCTGACTGGGCGATTGGGTCGCGTCGGCGCTGGCCGATTGACTCGGCGCCGGACTGTCTGAATCCCCCGATTCACCGGGCGGTTGGCTGGACTCCCCGTCGGGCGACTGTGATTGACCGAGCATCGACTGGACCGCAACGGCTTGAGCGGCGATTTTTTCCTTCGCATCCTGCAGCGCGTCGGCGGCAGCGGCGGCGTGATCGCTTTCCTCGCCGGTTTGTTCCAGTTCTTCGCCGGCTTGTTTGACGGCTTGCCCGGCCCGCTGCTCGGTTTGCTGAGATGCCTGGGCGAGTTGTTCGGCCGCCCGGTCGTTTTCCAAGCGGGCTTCGTGGCGAGACGCGCGGGCCAGATCATCGGCAGCGGCTTGCACATTGTCTTGAACCGACCCTTGCTGTTTGGCCAGGCTTTCGGCCGACTCGGAGGTAGCGCGAAGGTCCGGCGCGATGTCGGAATCTTCGGCCAATTGCCCAAGTTCTTGGGCGAGTTGTTGGAGCCGTTCCGCGGCGCTGTTGGCCACTCTTTCTCCCAATTGTGCAGCGGGGTTGGCCTTGTCCAGCGGCGCGACTTTAGTTTGATTGATGTCGTTCGCCCGTTTCACGGCCTCTTTGCCACGGTCGGTTGCCAGGTCTTTGGTTTGGCGTGACTGCTCGATCGCCCGCGACGCCTCAGCGATCAAGTCCTGTTGTTTTTCCACCTCTCGCTTGTGCCAGTCGTTGTCGGGATTCTTCTTCAGTTTGTCTTGTTCTCGGTTGAGGGCGTTTTCGGCACTACGCTTTTTCTGTTCATTTTCGCGGACCCGTCGGCCGGCGTCTTTTTCAGTCGAAGCCCATTTTTTTCGCTGTTGGTCAAGTGCACGAAGCTCGTCGTTGCGTAGTTGGTTCTCGTTTCGCTGCATCGACTCCGCGGCGGTGTTGCGTTTTTGTTTGTCACCGTGCAGATCCTTGTCCGCCTGTTGGGCCAATTGCTCGGCGGCTTGGCGGGTTGCTTCGGCGGCCTGTTTGACATCCTGTTGCATCTGGCGCGTTGCCGATTGCAATTCGCTGAGGGTGGGTTTTCCGCGTGAGACCTGTTCGGCTTGGTTGATGGAGTCGTTGAGTTTTTGACGCGTTTGTTCGATCGATTCACGTGTTTTCGGGTCGTCGCCCCAGCCGGCCGTTTTGGATGCGGTGGCAAGCGTCCGGTCCCGCAACGTCTTTGCCCGCCCGACAAACTCGCCGAGCATCATTTGCTTTTGACGCTTTTGTTCGGCGAAGGCGTCGTCGTCGGATTCCAGTCGACGTTGCAATTCGTCTTCATCCTTGGCGGCCTGTTTCAGGTTCTCAGCGACCTCACCGACAATGTCCTCGGCGATCTCGCTGAGTTCGTTTTGCATCGGTTCATTGCGTTGAAGTTCTTCTTCGAGTTGACGCAACAATTCGCGCGGGTCTTGTTTGGCGGCATCGGCCATCTCGCTGGCACTGTCGTATCGCTGTTCCAGTTCTTCGGCGGCTTTCAATTGTGCTTCCGCTTGACGCAACCGTTCTCGCGACTCCGCGATGTCTTCACCGTTCTCGATTTTTTCGAAGTGATCGGCGGTTTGTTGGAGTCGCTCGGAGAGTTCACCGAGTTGTTGTTCGGCCGATTCGAGCGCCTGGTCACGTTGTTGATCGGACTGAGCCGATTCGGCTTCTTTGAGAGCGTCTTTGGTATTTTGGACCGCTTCGGCAATCAATTCCGCGGCGGCGTCGGCGTCACGAGCGATTTCCCGCTGCTGGTCATCGATGATGTCGGTCGTGTTGGCTTGGTCGATCAGTGCACCGATGGTTTCGGTCGCTTTCTCGACCGCGTCTTCTTGTTGCGGCTGGACCTCCTCGGCCGATGCTTCGCTCGCATCGGGTCGCTGGTCGGTTGCTTGTTTCGCCTGCTCCGCTTTTTCGGCGGCTTCTCGCGCCTGTTCGGAAAGCGTCAATACGTAGCGGCGCAGCACCTCTCGCGCTTGTTCCCTTTGTTCCGAGAGGGCCGTTAGTCCAGCTTGCAGATCACGTGCAAGCGATTCGAGCGGTGTACTGGCCGAGACAAAGCGATCCTGGTTCCAACGTCGGGGATCGATTCGTTTGTTGGCTTGGGTGTGATCATCGTTGTGGCGGGTCTCATCGATCGGCCGCAAGACCGTTTCCCAGTTGACTTGCGATTGTCGCAAGTAGCGGACGCCCAATTCGATCCGGATGTCTTGCAGCTTGAACCAAATCGGATGGTAGATCTTTCGCAGCGGGGCGGTATCGCTTTGACTCTCGCCTTCGCGGACCGCCAGCCAGTCTTCGCGCGCCGCGGCGATGTCACTGGCCGCCTGCAGCGTCCCGATCGCAGCGGCGATGGAGTTCAGAACCCGATCGGCCGGTTCGTCTTCGTAGTCTTGGTAGCCGTTTTCGGTGACGTTCTTGATCGCGCGGACGAACAAGTTTTGATCGGCCGCATACTTCAAATCGACCTTGGACTTGGCGCGATTGAGTTTCTCTTGGCCTGCCGCTCGCACCATCAAACGATTTCGTTCGGTCTGCCATTTGAGTTGTCCCCACTGAACTGCCAAGTGGTTCTTGACCGCATCGTCGGCATTGCGATCGCCTTGGGTCGCTTTCTGGGCCGCTTGCCACTCTCGTCCGGCGTCCAACAAACGTCGTGTCAGATCCGACAGGTACCCCATTTCGTTGCGAAGGTCACGCCCCCAACGCAGTACGGTGTCGTGGGTCGCAGAATAAACGACGTGTTGGGGTTTGTCCTTGACTTCATCGCGTAACGATTTCAGCACGGCGTAGACTTGATCGCGACGCGCCTGGTCTTCTAACAGGGTTTCGATTTGAAGGTTCCAACGTTGGGACCAACGCGTCCAGGAGTCACCGGAAAGATGCTGCGAATGTTGTGGCGATAGCAGCGATTCGTATTGGGCGATCAGCCGATCGATTTCGGCCAATTGACCAGCGACCAGGGTCAGGTAGCGGGGCAGACGCTGGCGTGGCATGTCGTCGACCAAGCGATTGACGCTCTCACGCAACATGCTGACGTCAGAATACAGAGAAGCAGACAGGGCGAGCGCGAACCGGGCCTGGGCGAACTCGCCCAACCGGTCACATTGGTAGGCCGTCTGGTTTGCCTGGCGGCCGCCCGCTTGGCGATTCTTTTCGTGCTCCTTGCTCCACACGTCTGCCTGGTTTTCGGAGAGCCACTGCATCTGTTTGATTTGGCCATCCAACCGTGTCTCGACGTCGACGATGGCTCTGCCGACCAATTCCGTCATCGACGCGCTGGCCGTGTTTTGGGTGGCGGTCAACGTTTCAGTCAGACTCTTGACCAACGCGACCGATTCCTGCTGCAACGCCGCCCACTGGCTGCTGATCTCTGCCAGGGCTTCAAAATTTCCCGAGTCGCCGATTTGCTTCAGCCCCTCTGCGAGCTGTTTGGATTGCTGGGACCACTTCATGATGCGGTCGACTTGCCGGGCGAACGGTTGCAGAAACTGATGGCGATCGGCGTCAAAGCCATCGCCGGCGATCAGAAACTCGATCAGCGGCGATTCGGTTCGTGCCCCGCGGCGATCGATGGCCACGAGTCGTGTTTGGACAAGATCCCCTGCGGAAAGCTGTGGCGTTCGCGAGTTTTCACCCAGGCGGTGCAACATGTCCCAGGACCAATTGAGATCCAGCTTTCGATTCTCCGCTTCGATCGGCAACGCATACGATTCGAATCGTCGTTCGTTGACACGGACTTCTTGGATCACGCGTTCCAGCGGCAAATCATCTGCGGCATAGGCAGCCAACTCGACGACGTCTAATGACGACACCATTTGGCTGGGTTTGGTCTGATTGGACCAGCGGACGATCGGGGGCGTGTCCAAGACCGGGGTGATCATGTTGGTCGGGCTGAACGGGTTATCCAGTCCGCTGCGGACGCTGGTCGCATCGACTTGATATTGACCGGAAGTCTTGATGGAAATCCGGGTCAGAAACTTGGTCGAGGATTCGTCGACGGGTTCCATTTCGCTGCGAGCGCCGCGGACACCGAATCGGACGACGGGGTTTTCGACGGGTTGATCAAAGGTCACGGTCACCTCAGCCGTCGTGCCCTGTAACGCTTTCAAGTCGCCGTGTTCTTCATCCGCCGTGCGATCATCCAGTCTGGCGTAGGTCGGCAAGCGATAGCGTTTTTCATAGCGAACGACACGTGGTCGGGGCAAAGGCGTCAGTTCGTGCCAAAGTGTGATCGCGTCACCGGCCGTGATGCGATATTGGATCGGCACCGAGCCGACCGACAAATTGGCCGCAAATCGTCCGCCGGGTGCGTCATCGATCGCAACCTCATCGGATGCATCTGGACCGGTAACGGCGGTCGAGACGTCGGATGCGTCACCGGGCCGAAACGCGGCGCGTCGATCCGCGGCGTCATCAGCGACTCGCCGGAGGTTCCGTCGGCACTGCGCCAATGCAGCATCACATCGTCCGCTTCGGCACCTTGGACGCGCACGATCACGCCCACGGCATCCCGTTCGGCCACGTAGCCCGACATCGGAGAGGGTTCCAGGATGGTGACTTTGGTCCGAGACGCCCGTTCGATGGCGAAGCCGGGAAGTGCGGCGCGGGCGAAGCGACGGCCGAATTGCGCCGAGGGGATGAACATCAATGCGATGCAAAACAACGCGACCGTGGATCCACTGAGCAGCCAGCGGCGAACCAATCGCAACGGCAACACCTGGCCCACATCAACTTTCGCAATCCGCCGCGCCACCCGGCTTTGCAACAGGCGACGAAAATACGGTGACCCGTTGGCAGAATCGGGATCGGCCAATTCGACGGCGGCGACCAGGTTCTCGCGCAAGTGGGGCGCGACACTTTCGACGTGACGGGCAATTTCCAACTCGTCGCGGACGGCGAACGACGACAACCCCGTCAGCCACATCGCCGCTGCGGTTGCCACGTAGATCCCGATGCTGAGTGTCCAACGCACGGTGTCGCTGAAAAAGAACAGGTAATCCAAAGTCGCCAGTAATAACGCCAGCGAGATGAACACCAGCAGTCCGACGCCGATCGCGCGAGCGGCCAGCAACATTCCGCGTCGTCGACGGAACGCGGCCAGCGTCCGCATGGTGATCGGATCCAGCCCCGTTCGGGCTCTTGAGTGTTCACGTACCGTTGCCATTTCTGTTTCCTGTCCGTTAGACCAATCCGGCTCGTTTGCGACACCACCATTCGACGGTCAGCAACGCGATGATCAACCAAAACCACAGATACGATTGCCAAAGCACCGTGTCAGTTTCGATGACGGTGCCGCTGGAGAGCGGTTTGAGTAATTCCAGCATCCGTTCGGCGTCGGATTCATGGATGTACGTTCCGTCGCCGGCCGACGCGATCTGACGCAGCGCGTCTTCATCCAGACTCATCCGCTGCATTTCGGCGTGATCGTCTTCGGTGACCCAAATCGGCGTCGATGCCAGCAGCGCGGATTCATCAAACCCACTGGCGCGAATTCGGATCGAATACTCACCGCCGGGTAACGGCGGCACTTGGCCGACATAGGTGCCGCGGTTGGGGTTGTCGACACTCAACGGCACCGTGGCGATCTTGTTGCCGTCACGCATGACCAGCGCATCGACGGTAGCATCCGCGACGGGATTGCCACGCACGTCACGTAAGCGTGCGCGGACTGCGACCGATTCCCCGCCCCGGTATTCGACCTTGTCGGTGCCGATGGAAACGTACTGGTCACTGGCGGAAAACGGCGGTTCCATCGCCGCGACGACCAACTGGTTCCAAAACCGGGCGTGAAATCGATCGGCAACTTTGTAGCGCCAGCGCCAGGTTTGATCGGAGGCGAAATAGAACACACGTCCGGCCCCGTACATTCGCGTCGCCAGCCACGGTGTACGGGTGCCGTTGTCCGATACCGCTTCGCCCCAAGCCTCCGCCCCTTCACTCAATTCGACATCCGCACTCCATTTGGGAGCCGGCAGGGAACGCCAAAACGAATCCAATTGGTCGGTTTGATCGATCAAGCCGAGCGCGGGTTGCTCCAGCCCGGCCGGTGTCGCCTGCAATCGGCTGGGCGGCGGCAAGGTAGAGCTTCCTCGATATCGAACCGGCATCAATTCCCCGAATTCGGTCGCGGCCAAGGCGCGCAGTTTTCCGTACCGACCGTCGATAATCACCAGACCACCGCCGCCGGCGACGAAGCGGGACAGCAGACCTCGGTCGCCGGTCGTGAATTGCGGTGAATCGATTTCACCCAACAGAACGGCATCGTACTGCGCCATCTCTTCAGCGGTTGCGGGAAACTGCCCCGGAGCGCCACCACGTTGCAGTTTGGGACTGGATGTTCCGGGGCCGAACAAGACCACGTCGGCCTGCCACGCGGGGTCGCGGACGAACAGGTTTTTCAAGTACCGCGTTTCCCAGCGGCTGGATCCGTCGACGATCAACAGACGACGATTGCGCGTCGACGCCGCCACACGGAAGTGCGACAAGTTATTGTCCGCCGAGTAATCGGGACCGCCGGATTCAACCGTCGCGACCAGACGCAAAACTTCGTTGGTTCGATTGATGCCGCGCGGCGATCGTGAACGGAGCGATTGAACGATCTGGCCGACGTCGATTTCAAACGGCACGGCCTGTTGCTCGGTGTTCGAAATGCTGATCGACTTTTGCCAAACGGTTTCTCCGTCTGATTCAATCCGCACCAAAACCGGTTCGCCTTGCCGGCCGAACTGCTTGACAATCACTTGACCGGCCAACTTGCCTTCGGCGGCGACGGTTTCCGGCCGGATGACTTCGACAATTCCGACATCGGGCGGTTCGTCCACCGAACCGAACCCCAGCGTGTTGACCGTCGTTCCGCCGCTGGCGAGTTGTTTGGCGACCGAGGGTGGCGACCGTTCCAATCGTTTTGCCGTCTCGGTGTCGCGGCCGTCGGTCATCAACACGATCGCGGCACGGCGGACCGAATCAACCGAACCGTCGGACGACTGAGTGGCGGTGTCACCGGCTGAGGAATCACCGGCTGAAGATTTACCGGCTGCGGCGTCTAAGTTGATCGTCGAAAGGATGGATTGAAGCGGACGTGACAGGTTGGTCGCCGGGCCGTCGGCCGCCCAATCCAAGGCCGTCGGCAGTTCCGTCTGGTCATCGGAGGACCAGATCGAGACGGGATCGGAGTTGCTGAAGGCGATGACATCGATCGCATGAGTCTTCTGGATCTGTTCCAGCCAACCCGGCTCGGTCGCGTTGCCAAGCAGCGATGCCGTCGCGCGTTGCAAACGATTGTCCGCCGTGGTTTCCGATTGACTGTCGGTCAGCGACATGCTGCGCGAGGTATCGACCGCGAACACGACCCGCCCGAGGGTTCCGATCACCTGTCGACGGTGCCAAACCGGTCCGGCCAAGATGAACACGACCAGTGCGACGGCGGTTCCGCGCAGCGCCGGCAGCAGGTATTGATACGGTGTTCGGATCGAGCGTGATTCTCGCGCATAGAGCACGACGACACCCATGACCGCCAACAGCGCGAGGATTCCGACGAACCAAGCCGGCAAATCGCCGGCGAAGCGGATCGATGCGAAGGGAGAAACCGTCACGACGTGCCTCCCGTGATTTTCCGTCGGGCGACCAGATTTTGCTGCAACCACAACTCGGCGACCAACGCGATCAACAGCGCCACCAAAATCACCCGCCAGATCTCGCGTCCGAAGGAACGCGAACGGTCGGCGTCTTGCAGCAACACGGCGCTCTCGAACACCTGCGCGCCGAGAATGTTCGCCAATGTTTGTTGACGTTCTTGGCTGACATCGACCAACATTGATTCGGACGCGTCGACCGTCGCAATCCGAAGGGTTTCCATGGTTTCGGATTTCTCCGGATCGGCAAGATCGCTCAGCCGTTTCTGAATCGTGTAAACGCCAGGAGCATAGGTCGCCGTTAGACGCACGGGTTCGCCCGCCTCGGGTGTCTCCAGTTCGAATTGTCCTCGCGGCGTGCGTGCGGAAAAACGGGTGCGGGTTTCGGCGTCCCATTCCGTCTTGGGAACAGGCCAATCATTTGGGCTGATCACGATCGGTTGCCCCACTTGAATCATGGCGTCGCTCCGTTTGCCGGCCAGATCGAGAACCAGTTGCTGAATCAGCGGAAGGAAAACGGGCCGCAGTGGCAAGTTCGTCCAGGCGGCATTTCCCGAAATCGCAAACTGCACGACCGTCCCGTCGCCGACGGCATCCATCACCGCCAACGGCGCTCCATCGGTGGTTCGCAGCAACACAATCCGATCGGTCGAATCGCTTTCGGCCGCGTCGTCGATCGTGAAAGCACGATAGGCCGACAAGTTGACGGCCGACATCGGGTTGTCGCTTCCGCGGGCCAGGATCTTCCAGGGTTGGTACAGGGACGTCGGCTGATCGATGGCAAACGTTTCTTCGGCGGCACCGCTGTCGACCTCGGGATTTCCGACGACGTTGCCGAGCGATGCGGGGAATGACAGCACGGCGTCCTGGTTTCGCCAAACCTGGTTGTAAAGCTCTGGACGCAGACTCGGTCCGTCGAACACGACCAACGCCCCGCCTTGATCGACAAAGGTCGCCACCCGTTGCTTGGCCGAATCGGAAAGTTCTCCGACGCCGCACAGCACGATAACGCGAGTCGGATTTTCATCGAGTGCGGATTCCAACTGTCTCGGCGTTACGACGGCGGCGCGGACCGGATCAGGACGGTCATCACCGCCGAAGGCAAACGGGCTCAGCGCGATGGCCAAAAAGTCGGCTTGTCCGCTGAGCGGTTCATTGCCGGGACGGCCGTCGACCAACAACACGTTGACCTCATTGATCACCTCGACGGCCACACTACGCGTATTGTCGTCGACCAACACGTCACCACGATCGATCGTCGCGGCGACTTCATGGATCCCGGCCTGATCGACGGTGTGGGTCAGCCGATTGGTCGATGTTGATTTCGCATCGATCGAAACCACTCGCGGCTCCAACGGTTTGCCGTCGATCGACCAGATCAATCGCAAGTCGTTGGCGGGCAGATCGGACGCATTGCGTAATGTTGCCGTGTAGACCCCCGAACGCTCGCTAACGATCACGGGCGAATCGATGGTCACCGCATCGACTGAAACGTTGGCCAGGTCGTCCCAGTGGGTGCCCACGTCCAGCATGTCGATGACAAGTCGATTGCCGCGATCGGATTCCGCTTCGATCTTGTTCGTTTCCGCGATGCGACGGGCGGCTTCCAAGGTTGCGGTATCGACCGCGCCGGCTTGAAAATCGGACACGACCAGGATTTGGCGTCTGGGATGCGAGCCTTCGTCGGCGGCGGCGATGGCCGCATCGACCAGTTGACCGATCGACACGGCGTTGCCTTGGGCATCGATTTT
Source organism: Phycisphaera sp. RhM (assembly GCA_033042175.1). GTDB lineage: Bacteria > Planctomycetota > Planctomycetia > Pirellulales > Pirellulaceae > Stieleria. Next base: position 27,770 of record WCIL01000004.1, on the reverse strand, counting down.
TCGCAAGCCGGCCAACGCATCGGAAACACCCATCTTGGACGGCACGGCCCCCAACCGCGATCCGCGGACCAACATCACTTCATCGCGTCGCGTCAGATCCCCCAGCACGGTTCGAAGTTCTTGTTTGGCGACTTCGATACGCGACGGTTCGCCCGGCGGCGTCAAGGACATGCTGCGCGAATCATCGATCGCGATGACCAGTGTTTTCGGAGCATCGCCGGCGAGTGCGCGCAGCCCCGTCCAAACGGGCCGAGCCAGACAGAACGCCAACAGCACCGGGATCGCACAACGCAGCAACAACAACAGCAGATTGGTCACCTGCATGCGACGGCGATTGATACGCACCACGCTTTCGAGCAAGTACATCGCACCCCAGTCCACCGTTTTGAACCGGCTGCGAAAGAACAGATGGATGATCAGCGGGATCGTGAAGGCGAACGCGCCAAACGCCAACGCTGCATTGAGAAGACTCATCGGACCGCACGTCTCCTCGCCGCGACATACTCATGCAAGACGTCGACAAAGGGTTGGTCCGTGGTGATCGGAATCAGATCGACGCGGCTCCGTCGACTGGCTTCGCGCAAGGCTTCGTTGTGTTGGGCCAGCCGGTCCTGATAGGCATCTCGGATCGACGCGGCATCAACAGTCTGTTCGTCGAGGGCATGTTCCAAGTCACGGAATTGAATGCGTCCCGAAAACGGAAACTCCACTTCGTCAGGGTCTAAGATTTGAAAGAAGATGATCTCGTGTTTGTTGGCTCGAAACTGAGCCAGGGATCGTGAAATCGATTCGGCGTCGCCCATCGAATCGGAAATGATCACGATCAATCCCCGCCGTCCGACCTTGGGAACGATCTTGCGGAACACGCCGCCCAGGTCCGTGTCGCGTCGTGATTGGTCCGCCACCAGTGCCGAAAGGATCGGTTGCAGATGAGAGGGACGGCTTCGCAGCGGGACCTGTTGCCGCAGGTCGTTGTCAAATGTCACCAGCGCGACGGGGTCTTGCTGCCCCAACATGAAATACGCGAACGCGGCGGCGAGGCGGGTGGCGTATTCGTGCTTGGTCAAACCGTCGACGCTGCGAGTCCCCTTGTAGGCCATCGAACCGCTCTGGTCGACCAATAAGTGGCACCTTAGGTTGGTTTCTTCTTCGTACTGGCGGATGTACAAACGATCGCTCTTGCCGAAGACCTTCCAATCGATATTCTTCAGCTCGTCGCCTTGGACATATTGTCGGTGCTCCTTAAATTCGACACTGAACCCTTTGTGGGGTGAACGGTGTCGTCCACTGCAGTAGCCTTCGACAATCTCCCGCGCCAGGATTTGCAATCGCGCGACGCGCGACAGTTCCTTGGGTTTGACGAAATCCAATATCCGCATGGGGGGCTCGGGTTCGGTGGGCTGGGCTTTAGTGCGTTGGGCTTCAGTGAGCTGCGGTCGGGTGCGCTGCGGTCGGGTGCGCTGCGGTCGGGTGCGCTGCGGTTTAGCGGGCGTCGATCTGGCGAGTGCCAGTGGCGGGTCTGCCCCCAGACATTCTAAGGATGACAACGGTTCCGGACCCGGATTATACCCTGTTCCAGTTGAGGGATTTGTCGAGATCCTTTCCTTCACCATTTTACGGCAGCTTGCCAAGGGTTTCCAAATCGCCGCATGTCCGCTTCCACCCGATTGGGATTTTTCTGTGCGGTCGCCGCCAATGTGATTTGGGGCCTGTTTCCGATCTTCTGGAACCTGCTGCGCGGGACGTCGGCACTGGAGTTGGTCAGCCACCGGATCGTCTGGGCGTTTGTGTTTTCGATGGTGATCGCCGTGATTCGATTTCGGCTCAGCAGCCGGATCGTTCGGGCGGCGTTGTTGGAGTCACTTCGGCGGCGACAAACGTGGGCGATCTACTCCACCGCCGCGTTTCTGATCGCGATCAATTGGGGGGCGTTTCTATACGCGGTGACCAATGAGCAGGTGTTGCTTTCGTCGCTGGGCTATTACATCAGCCCGCTTTTTAACGTGTTGTTGGGCGTGGTTGTGCTCGGTGAGCGATTGTCGGCCCCGCGTTGGGGCGCGGTGGGCCTGGCCGGAGTCGGCGTCTCGGTCATGACCGTCGCCGCGGGCCAGTTCCCGTGGGTTTCGTTGCTGATGGCAGGCTCGTTTGCCGGATATGCGTTGGTCAAAAAGAAAGCCCGATTGGATCCGATGAACGGCTTGTTCTTGGAAACGCTCGTGCTGTTGTCGCCGACACTGGTCTATTTGGCGTTCTTGTACCAAGGCGGCGACGGCGACTTTGGCCGCGGCGACCCGATGCTGGACTGGATGTTGATCATCGGTGGATTTTTGACGTTGGTTCCGCTGGCGTTCTTCTCCGCCGCGGCACAACGCATTCCTCTGACGTTGATCGGCGTCCTGCAGTTCATCGGGCCGACGTTGCAGTTCTTCGTCGGCGCGTTTTACTTCGGCGAACCGGTGTCGACCTACACGCTGGTCGGGTTCGCGTTTGTTTGGAGCGGCGTCGCGGTGTTTCTGGCGACGCGGCGGTAAGCGCCGGAGTTCCCAACCGCACAAGAAATCGACCGTAACGCTGAAGACCGCCTGACGACGCTGCGCTACCGTCGTGGTGCAGGACACATGGCGCGAGTTGACGATCACGATCCGCAACGGCATGCACAGCATGCCCTACGATCCGGGGTGGCATGCACAGCACGCCCTACCAGGTTCGGGCGGCTTCGTATTGGGAGATTTTGTCTTCGGACTTGAGGGTTTGTCCGATATCGTCCAAGCCTTGCAGCATCTTGTCGCGTCGACTGGCGTCGACTTCGAAAGACCGCTCCCAACCGTCGGCGTCCTTGACGACTTGATTCTCCAGATCGACAGTTAATTCGTACGTGCCCTTGGCTTTCGCGGTTTCGAACAGATGATCGATATCGGACTCGGCCAACGTGATCGGTAACACGCCGTTTTTGAAACAGTTGTTGAAGAAAATGTCGGCGAACGACGGGGCAATCACGCTGCGAAACCCATAATCGTCGAGCGCCCAGACGGCGTGTTCGCGGCTCGATCCGCTGCCGAAATTACGACGGGCGACCAGGATCGAGGCGCCTTTGACGGCGGGTTGGTTCAGTTCAAATTCCGGGTTGGGCGTTTCGCCGTCTTCCAGAAAACGCCAGTCGTAGAACAGGAATTGCCCGAATCCGGTTCGTTCGATCCGTTTGAGAAACTGCTTGGGGATGATTTGATCGGTGTCCACGTTGGCACGATCCATCGTCGCGACGACGCCGGTGTGTTTGGTAAAGCTTTGCATGGTTGATTGAAGAAGGTTGTTTGGTTGCGATCGCTTCCGATCTTGGCAGTGGGATAGGCTATTCGCCTGCCGATTCAGCGGACGACAGGCTGGAAGCCTATCCCACTGGTTTTCCGCACGTCGCCTACGACTTGTAGTCCCATTCGCGGATGTCGACGAAGTGTCCTTGGATGGCTGCGGCGGCGGCCATCGCGGGGCTGACCAGGTGCGTTCGTCCGCCCTTGCCTTGCCGGCCTTCGAAGTTTCGATTGCTGGTGCTGGCACAGCGTTCGCCCGGCGCCAATTTGTCGGGGTTCATGGCCAAACACATGCTGCAACCGGCTTCCCGCCAATCGAATCCGGCTTCGCGGAAGATCTTGTCCAGGCCTTCGCGTTCGGCATGCACTTTCACTTTACCGCTGCCCGGGACCACCATCGCGTTGACTTTGTCGCTGACGTGGTACCCCTTGATGACTTCGGCGGCCGCCCGCAGGTCTTCGATCCGCGCGTTGGTGCAGGAACCGATGAAGACGCGATCGATCGCGACCTCCTCCATCGCAGTGCTCGCCTGGAGCCCCATGTAGCTGAGCGCATCACGGGTGGTTTTCTGATCGGTCGGATCGGAGAAGTCAGCCGGATCGGGTGTCTTGTCTTTGACGCTGATCACTTGGCCGGGGTTGGTGCCCCAGGTGACTTGGGGCTGGATGTCGGCACCGTTGAAGTGAAGCGACTTGTCATAGCTCGCTCCGGCGTCGGTGGAGAGTTGTTTCCAGCGGGCGACGGCGGCATCGAAATCGGCCGGTGCTTCGGGCAACCCTTTCAAGTAATCGAAGGTGGTTTGGTCGGGTGCGATCATCCCGGCCCGCGCGCCCGCCTCGATCGACATGTTGCAGACCGTCATGCGCTCTTCCATCGTCAGATTTCGAACACAGTCGCCGGTGTATTCGAGCACATAACCGGTGCCGCCGGCGGTTCCTATCTTGCCGATCAAGTACAAGATCATGTCCTTGGCGGTCACGCCCTTGGGCAATTCGCCGTCGACGCGCAGTTCAAATGTTTTCGGTTTGAATTGCAGCAAGGTCTGCGTCGCCAAGACGTGCTCGACTTCGCTGGTCCCGATCCCAAAGGCGAGGGCGCCGAACGCACCGTGGGTGGCCGTGTGGCTGTCGCCACAGACGATCGTCATGCCGGGTTGGGTGTAGCCGTTTTCGGGGCCGATGACGTGGACGATGCCTTGGCGGACGTCACCGATGTCGAACAGCTGGACGCCAAATTCGGCACAGTTGTTTCGCAGCGTTTCGATCTGTTTGCGGCTGATCGGGTCGGCGATGGGCAGTGATCGGTCGCTGGTCGGGACATTGTGGTCCGGCGTGGCGAGCGTACGCTCCGGCCGACGCACTTGACGCCCGTTGATCCGCAGCCCTTCAAAGGCCTGGGGGCTGGTGACTTCGTGAACTAGGTGCAGATCGATGTACAAAATCGCCGGTCCAGATTCCGGTTGGTGGACGACGTGTTGGTCCCAGATTTTGTCTAGCAAGGTCCGCGGAGCGGACGTGTCGGCATCGGTCATAAGTGGGGTGGGGGAAGCGTAGGAATGCTGAAATCGAAGCCTTCACTGTCGGCTGAAAGCTCTGAATTGTCAATGAGCGATCCGGCGACCAGAATGTTCGGGGGGCCGGGCGGGTGATGACCTTTCGTTGCCGCATCGGATCGTCACGCTCGTTCGTCGTTTCTGTCCCGGAAAAAAATGGGTGGCGTCGGAGTCGTGGGGGATCAACCGCGTCACGTGAGGCGGCTGGGGTGGTGGCGGGATCGGATCGCGGGTTGGGAGCTTGGACCGCGAGCCGGGAGGCTACCGGGGGATCTCACGCAGCGAGGCTGCTGGGGGATCGCACGCAGCGAGGCTGCGTCAGGGGATCGCAAGCTGGAAGCTTACGCCACTGGGTCGCAAGCGGGGAGCTTGGCCACTGGGCCGGTCCCCGGGGGGCTGCCGAAAGCGTAGAATCGGGGCCGTTACCGGATCCCTTTTTACCGCGAAGAATCTACCCGATCATGTTTGTCTGGATCGACCGGCTGCTGCTTTTGGCTCTCGTCCTTGTCGTCGCGGTGCTCACGATGACCTCGTTGCCGTCGCTCGGGGGCGAAACACTGGGCGGCCAGATGCTGCTGGCCCACATGATGGCCAGCGGGGTCCTGGTGATGGGATTACCCATTTTTGCCCTGTTTTTCCTGCGGTACTTTGTCGCCAAACGGCCGACATCACGAGTTCAGAATCTGGGCTATTTAGCGACGGTGGCGACCGGGCTGATCACCATCGTCACGGTCTTTCTATGCATGTTGCCGATTCCATCGACGCACCAAATGCACTCCCTGATGTCGATTCACGCCTGGGCGGGGTTTGCGATGATTCCCGCGATCGTGGTGCTGTTGATCGGCGCGCGGGCTACACGATCAGCATCGCATCCCCGTAGCTGAAGAAGCGATATTCGTTTTCGATCGCTTTGGCGTAGGCTTCGAGAATCAATTCCCGCGAGGCAAAGGCGCTGACCAACACCAGCAAGGTGCTCTTGGGCAGGTGGAAATTGGTCATCAACGTGTCGACGATTTGAAAGGGATACGGCGGCCGGATGAACAGATCGGTCGTTGACGTCCAGGCCCGCAGATCGCCCGACAAATCGGCTGCGGCGCTTTCGAGCACCCGGACGCTGGTCGTGCCGACGGCCACGCAGCGACCTCCCGCGGCCCGACGCTCGACGATCAATTCGGCGTTTTCCTCCGTGATCTGCCCCCATTCGGTGTGCATCTCGTGCTCCTCCAACGTCTCGCTGCTGATCGGACGAAACGTCCCCAGACCGACGTGCAGCGTCACCGATGCCGTTTCCGTTCCCCCGTCGGTGATCTGACCGAGCAGGCTGGGCGTGAAATGCAATCCCGCGGTCGGTGCCGCCACGCTGCCGGGGGTTTTGGCAAACACCGTTTGATAGTTCGAGACGTCCGCATCGACCATGTGCCCGTCGCGAATGTAGGGCGGCAGCGGCACGCGGCCGTAACGATTCAGCCACTGATCGGCAGTGGAGGATTGCGACAATTGATTTTCTTCGTCGTTGGCAGCGGCCAGACGATCGGCCGGCGGTCGAGGCAACACGAGCAGGTGGCCGTGCTCGGTCCGCGCGACCACCTCCAGCCGCATGCCGGGCAAGCCGTTGCGATCTTCAATCGTGATCGTCTCGCCGGGAACCAGTTTGCCGCGCGTTTTCGTCAGCACCTCCCAAATGCCCGACCCCGAGTCTTCTCGCAAAAACAAGCCCTGCCAACGACCCTGCGTTCGCGTGCGAAATCCGACCATCCGGGCCGGGATCACGCGACTGTCATTGAGCACCAAGGTGTCTTCGCTACGCAACAGGTCTGGTAAATCACGCACATGGTGGTGCTCGATCTCGCCGCTGGCCCGATTGACCAACATCAGCCTGGCGTCACTGCGGGTCGTCAGGGGTTCCTGGGCAATCAGTTCGCGGGGCAATTCATAATCATAAAAATCAATTTCGCTCATGGACGAAGTGTAACAAGCCGCGCCGCGATTGAAGATAGGAGGCACGGTGGAACGACCGTCACATCCGGAGCCAGTCGATGCAGCGGGGCGTGGGTCGAACCGACATGGCCGGAACACCGCTGTCTCGGCTCGTCACTTGTCGATGGACAATGGAAAGGGCAGCCAGCCTGTTCCGCTGGGGATCGACAGGCTGGAAGCCTATCCGACGTTGATCCCTCGTCAGCTGAACTCCGTCCGATCATCGCTGAAATGCCGTTTTACAATCTGGATGAACTCCGTCGAGCCGCCGCGGGACGCTGGGCAGAGATCCTGATCTCCGCCGGCATTCCCGCCCAGGTGCTTGACGGTCGCAACCGCCCCTGTCCCAAGTGCGGCGGACGCGACCGGTTCGCGGCGTTTCCGGATTTGCAGCAACGCGGGGCCGTCCATTGCCGTCACTGCTTCACCCGCGGCTGCGCAATTCCGCCAAGCGACGGAATTGCGACGCTCCGTTGGTGGCTGGGTTGTTCGTTCGCCGAATCGCTGTCGTTCTTAGCCGATGCGGTCGGCGTCGCGCCCGAACGTGGCGACCATTCGCCGTCTCTGTCGGGCGGCCACAGTCGTGCGCGTCATTTCGCGGCGCAGAACGCTTCGACCTTCACGTCGTCCTTTCGCACCGATCTGCCCCAACACGTCATTGACGCGCACACCCAATTCGCACGTGACGCCTACCGCCGGATCGACCAAAAAACACGTCGCCGGCTGGCCGAACAACTGTCCGTCTGCGAAGACGCATTGCGGGCGCTGCGAGTCGGACTGACCGCCGACGGACAAGGTTCAACCTGGCCGATGCGCAACGAAGCCCACGCGGTGATCGGCGTCCGGATCAGCGGGCTGCCCTGGACCGACGGGTGCCGTGCGAAGTGGTCGCGGCGGGGCAGCCAAAGCGGGATCTTTGTCGCCCGCCGCAGGGAGACACACACAACATCCAACGCGGACTCGACGACGCTGTTCATCACCGAAGGTGCGTCGGACACGGCCGCCGCGATCGGCTTGGGGCTGTGGGTGATTGGACGAGCCAGTTGTAGCGCGTCGACGTTCTTTGTCGACCGTTACATCCATCGCCATCAACCGAGACGGTTGATGATCATCGCCGACAACGACGAGGCGGGGAAAAACGGAGCCAAGCGGTTGGCGAAGTCGCTTTGCCAAGGCTTGCCAAAATCGCTGTCCGAAGTCGAGGTGATCGTGCCGCCAGCCCCGGCCAATGACTTCCGCGCTTGGGTTGCAGCCGCAACAACCCCGATCGATTTGGCAGACGCCCCAACGCTCACCACCTTCGCCCCGATGAAACAAACGACGTTTGATTTTGGGTAGCGTTTCAAACAAAGGGGTCAGGCCTCCTTTCGGTACAAACAAAGGGGTCAGGCCTCTTTTCGGTACAGAAACAAAGCGGTCAGACTCAACAAAGAGGCCTGACCCCTTTTCCAAAAAAAGCGTCAGCGATTTCGCTGACGCTTCGAAGGGTTCGCGATCGTTGGTTGGCTGCTTAGAAGCAGACGGCTCGGTCGCCGGAGTGAATCTTGTCCAGACTCGTCGGGTCCGTGACCGTGGCGATCGATTGGTTGCCGTTGACGCTGTTGATCAGCAGGTGTGCCACCAGTCGCTCGCCGGTCAAGTACTGGTGATAGACGGTGACGGAGGCTCCGGGACGCATTTCCTGGCCGCTCCGCAAGATCACGCGTCCGGTCCGTTGATCGACACGAACGACCGTCGCGACCGCGTTTTTCCGTTGGACCGGCTGAGGCGTGACACGTTGGGCTGTGACACGATGAGCCGAGCGTGCTTGGGGCGTTTCGACCGCTTCGGCGGTATCAACCGGCGGGGCGTTTTGGATCGGAAGTGCGATCGGTTTGGGCAACGTCTGCTTGGTCGAGGCGTCCGATTTGGCCGAGTCGTCGCTCAGGGACAGCGAGACCGGCTGGGAAATCGGCTGGCTCGATTGGGGCTTGTCATCTTGGACGTTCAACGTTGCAGTGACCGGCGAGATCGTGACCGGCTGGATCGCCATGCCTCCGATCATCTTGACTTGCCCGACTTCGACGTCGCTTTGTTCCACCTTCGCAGCCTGAAACAGCTTCAGGCTGTCGGCGGTGGTGGCGTCGACGCTCGTGGCGTCGCTTGCCGAGTCCGCCTCGCTGTCTTCGACTTCGCCCGCCCCATTGACATCGACATCGACATCAACATCGACGTCCACCTCTGGAGCACCCTCGCCCTGAATGCCTTCGGGGTCCGCGGCTCCTTCGCCGGAGATCGGATCGGGCACAACGGGCGGGGGCATCAACTCTTCGGGAATGTCTTCTTCGATCGGGCCGGTTGCACGATTCGGGCAGCACACAAACAATGCCTTGGCCGCAGCCGCTCGCACGTCCGCATTGGGTTCCAAGTAACATCCGCTGTCGTCGCGTTCGTAGGCGATTTCGCTCAGACGTTTCGTGACTTTTTCGCTACAGCAGGACGTCGATCCGCATTTGCTGCAACCTTCGCCGTTGGCAGCCGTTTCGATGGCATCCATCGCCGCCAATCGCACGTCTGGCGTGCAGTCGTCCATCGCCGCAAGCAGGGCGTCGGTGATCTTGCCCTCCTTGTCGTAGCACCCACAACCCATCTTGGCCAGGAATTTGATCGCCTTGATCTTTTGAGCTTTCAAGTCCTCGGCTTGCTTGATCTCCGCGGCGGCTTTGATCGCCGGGTTAGGGGATTCAAGGTTTGCCGGGTCACCGATTCGCTTCAGCGGCGGCTTGCGCTCCAGGCCGGGAAAGTTCCCACGCCGGTTCACGGTGACGTCGCGGATCTTTTGGATGCCCTGAGGAATTCCGATGAACCGCCAAATGGTCGGCACGGGGGCTTCAGGGACTTGTGCCTGAGTCGTGGATGCGGTGGAAATGGCTAACGCTGCCACCGAAATCCAAATGAGATTATTTGTTTTCACCGTCGCATTCCATTGCGGTTTGTGTTTCGATGGCGTTCTGTGTCGCACACGCGTTTCGCTATGTGCCCGTCTATGGTGATCGGCAAATCACCCGCGTGAGTTCATTTGCAAAATGTGACGCGGCACAATCGGAAGCTGGTTTCTGGCGAATCCTGTGAAAGATTGCCGGTTACGCGAATTGCACGATGGGCGTGGTCGGGAAAAGATGGCCAAGCTGGGTTTCGCGAAGTCAAGATAACGAAAACCACCGCCCAGCCACCCAGTTTCACAGCAATCGTTTCACAACCGGAGCCTGCCCAAGTGGCGTACGCGTCCAGCTTGCGCATCCCCTGCGAATCAAGACGGCAAGTAAGCGGGCTGATTCCATCGACAAACCCCGGGCGGCTTCCGCCACCGCTTCGACGCCACCGCTTCGACGCCACTGCGTCGACGAAAACGCGATGCTGAACGAAGCCTTACTCGTCCTTTTCGGGTTCCAAAATCTCTAGCTTCATGTTTCGAAAGCGCACTTCGGTTTTGCCGCCGCTGTGCAGTTGAAAGGCGATGATGCCGCTTTCAGCGCCGTCGGGATCATGCAAGTCGACACAGAGTTGATCGTTGATCCGCGTTTGGATGTGATGCCCCCGGGCAAGGACTTCGTATTTGTTCCAGTCGCCGGGCCGGACGTGTTGCTCGCCCGACTGATCCCACAACAGTTTGCGGCCGTGTTCTTCGTACAGCTTGCCCCACCATCCCTGACCGATGTCGGCCTGGTAACCGGAAACCTCGCCGTCTTCGGCGTGACTGCGAAATTGAATGCCGCTATTTCCGGCGTTGTCGACCAGTTTGACTTCGACGGTCAAGCGAAAATCTGACGCCGCCAGGTCGCTGACGATCCAATCGTTGCGTGGCAGACCATCGGTGCGACCGACGAGTTCGCCGTTTTCCACCGACCACAGCGCCGGGTCGCCGCGCCAGAGCGAAAGATCGGTTCCGTTGAAGAACGCGGCAGCGTTCTCTTTGGTCGCCCGCATCGGAACTTGTTGTTTTCCACGCAGGTACGCGATCAGCGAACGGACTTCGTGCGGCGAAAACTGTTTCAATTGATCTTCCGGCATCATCGACTTGTCTGCCGTTGCCCGTTGTTCGATTTCTTCTTTGGGGATCACGACGACGGCATCGGACGTCTGGATCGTCAGCGAAAACTTGTCTTCGGCTTTGATCAGTCCGTTGACCACGCGCCCGTCGTCGACCAGGACAACTGTCGGGACGTATTCCTTGGCCATCACGGCACTGGGATCGACGATGTTGGACAACAAGTATTCCAAGTTAGATCGGTTCGATCCCGTCAAGTCGGGTCCGACTTTGAACCCGACGCCGTACAGCACGTGACACTTCATGCAGGTCTTGGAGAACACCGCTCGGCCGAGTTCCAGGTCCGCCGGCGGGTGGTCGGTCGATGCGACCAACTGTTTGTACTCTTCGATCATCGCCAGTTTGTCGGCCGCCGATTCGCGCGCGACTCCCCAAACACTGTCCAGCATCGCGTCGATCTTCTTGTTGCTCAAGAACTGTAACTGCCGCACCAGATCGGCGGTCAGGTCCGTTCCGGGAATTTGTTCGGCTTCGATCGCCTCGAGCAAGGCGATCCCCGGCTTCACCCGGGAACAAAGCGTTGCCAGGGCCGAACGCTTTTCGCCCGGGCTGAGCTGTTCGTACACGGCCAGCAGGGCCGGTGCGATCGCGACGTCGTCATACTGCGCCATCCCACGGATCGCCGTTTCACGCAGCGGCGAGTCGATTTTCAACAACCCGATCAAGGTCGGTACCAAGTCGGGATCGTCGAGATCGAGCAAGGACCGCAGGGCGACTTGTCGCGATGGAAGCGGTGCGGACGGGTCGACGACTTGGGTCCGCATCGCGGCGAGTGCTTTCTGGTCACCAAACGTGACGCCCAAGGCAACAGCCTGTAACCGGACTTCGTCGTTTTCGCTGGCCAACAATCGTTCGGCAACCGAACCCCATTGCGGCGGCGCGTCGACCTGTCGCCGCCCTTCCAACGACGATCGGATCGCGTTGATGTACGTCAGTTGCATCGCGGGGTCGGTGGCTTGGCCGAGACCATCGACTAGGACGGCGAGCGAGTCATTGCCGCCTTCGCCGATTCGACGCAGCATGAACTCTCGCAGCAGCGGGATCCGCTCGCCGGCCGACATCGCCAACGCGATCGCTCGTGCCGGATCAAGATCGGCCAACGGTTCGGCCGCATACCAATACATCAGCGGCAGATTGTGATCTCGGGCATCTTCGGCATGCGACGTCAATGAGTCGAGCAAGTCCCAACGTGAATCCAAGGGCAGTTTCTGTGCTGCCGAAGCGAGGTACAAACGCACGATCGGCGACGGATCGCTGTCGGCCATTGTGACGAACCGTTGCAACAACGCAGGCGAGATTTCGGCGGCCGTCGATTCCATCGCCAACTGGATCGCCCAGCCGCGCACATAGGGGCTTTGATCCGCCATCAGCTGTCGCATCAGGTCTGAGTTCAAACTTCCCGTGACATGCAGTGCCCATGCGGCGCGCAACCGACGCGTGTCGTCGTCGTGGGTTTCAGCGATCTGCCGCAGCCGCATCAGAGCGTCGGATTCGATCGGCCGCTCCGCAGCACGCTCCTGCAAGACGCGTCGACTGTGGCGGACGTACCAATCATTTGGATGCAGCACGCATTCGGCCAATTGCAAATCCGTTGCCGTCGCAATATCGATCGACGGTGCCGCGGACCCCACGTCACCGTAGCTGATCTTGTAGATCCGTCCGTTGCTGCGATCATGCAGGGTGGATTCGCGGCGGTGACAGGCTTGCATGTCGTACCAGTCGATCATCCAGGCGTTGCCATCGGGTCCGTAACGCAAGTTCAGGATTTGTGAGGCCTGGTCGCCGGTCAACAGAAAATCGGGACCGTGTCGTCCGACATAACCGGATCCGGCGGGCTCCAGAAGATCGACGTTCAGTCGTTGCCCGTGAATGTTGTTCATCATCAATTGACCTCGATACTCTGCCGGCCAACGATCGCCCAGATAAATCATCGCGCCCGCATGCGCGTGGCCTCCGCCGGCGGAATCGGATTTGCTGTTCCCGCCGTGCGGCGTCGCGCCGAGGTAGTGCAGGTGATCGGCGATGGTGACGATGTCGCGATAGGTGTGCGAGTTGAAGTGCTGTCCGCCTTGGCGTTGATAGCGAGCGCCATCGATGATGTGGTACAGGTGCGGAATCACACAGGCCGTGATGAACGCTTGCCCGTGATCATTGAAATCCACGCCCCACGGATTGCTGGTCCCATGGGCAAAGACTTCGAATTCGTGGCGTGTGGGGTGATACCGCCAAACGCCACAATTGATCGGCGTGCGCTGCTCCTCCGGTGTTCCCGGTTTGCCGACTCTTGAATGGGTGAACACGCCGTGGCAACCGTACAACCATCCATCGGGCCCCCAGATAAATGCGTTGAGGGTTTCGTGGGTGTCTTGATAGCCCCATCCATCCAACAGAATCTGCGGCTCGGCATCGGGGACGTCGTCACCGTCTTTGTCGGGAATGAACATCAGATACGGCGCCGCGCCGACCCACACTCCGCCGAAGCCGACTTCCAGTCCGCTAACCAAATTGAGTCCTTCGGCAAAAACCTTTCGGCCGTCCAACGATCCGTCGCCGTCGGTGTCTTCGAAGATCAAGATGCGGTCGCGTCCGACGTCGCCTTCGGCTCGGATCGGATATTCATAGGCCTCGGCGATCCAGACACGGCCGCGGTCATCCAACGCCATGGCGATCGGTTGTTGGACGTCAGGTTCGGCGGCACCGACAGCGACGCGAAACCCGTCAGGGACTTGCATGGCATCGGCGGCTTGTTGGGCTTCCAACCCGGCGTGCGGATACTCGTCCGCAGTCAGCACCACCATCGCGGGAGTGGGGCGAGCGGGCGGTTTCTCGTGCAAGCGGAAATCGTCAAAATTGACGTGCCCCCATCCGTCTTGAGACTGGTCGACCAGCCGCACGACGATCTCTTTGCCGACATGGGCTCGCAGGTCCACGATGACGCGTTGCATCGTTTCGCTGTTGGTTCCGTTGCTCTGAAAGAAAACGTTGCCGCTGTCTTTGCGGAGCAATTCTACTCTCGTCGATTCGTGGTCGCCTCCGTTGGACAAAAATGATGCATAGGGTTGAGAGACGACAAACGGTGCGGACGTCAATGTTCCCTGGCGCTCGTCCCCAAATTTTTCGTAGCCGCCGATCCAGTATTGGCCGTCATGATTGCTCTGCATGTCGTCGCGACGTGCATTGACAGTGTCTCCCCTGATCGGTTGGCCTTCGAACCCATCACCAGTGGCGGTCCAATCATCCAGTGTTCCGGATTCAAACCCCAGATTGAGCACCCGTCCGTTGATGTCTTTGGGACGAATCCCGGCGTTTGCCGCTTCGTTTGCGGCCACGGCGTTACGCGGGGTCGGCCCGGCCACATAGCTGCCATCGGATTTTTTGATTCGCAGGTAGTCGAGTGCGAACATGTACGCTTTTTTGGCGTTGGGATTGGCGCCGACGATTTTGACGCCCAACGTGTGCTTGCTTCCTTTTAACGACAGTTTCGGAAACGACAGCACGCCGGTCGTGACCACTTGGCGATCGAAAAGGTCGATGGGGTCACCCAGGGGTTGATCGTCCAGAGACAGCTGAATGATGCCGTAGTCCACGGCACAGGTCAGCACCACATCCAAGTCAATCACTCCCGTTGCCGGTGGCAGCTGGATCGTCAACGTGTCTCCCGGTCTGGCATCGGTCCACCACAGTTGCGACTTGCCGCTCCACGTGTCGGCTTGGAAATTCGACATGTCCTGGGCACGCGCCTCTCCACCGGTCGTACGGAACTTCAGCGATTCACCTTCGATCGCACCGACAGCTCGCGCGGTCTTGGGATCGATTTTGGACTTCGGGCCGCGTCGTGCGTTTGCGTTGTCGGCGCGGGGCGGCTCGGGGCCGGTGTACGGTTGGGGTTGGGCTGCCATCCAATCCGCTTCGCTGACCGATTGGCGCGAATGGCTCAACACATGGGCCCCCTTCATGCCGCCGACGATGATGTCCTGATTGCCGTCGTCGTCTAGATCGTTGACGACAATTTGGCGTCCGATCCCGGCTTCAGCATCGGCTTGGTAGGGAACCCAGTCGATTCCGTCTTTGCCGCGAACGAGGCGAAACCAGTAGACCACCGCACCGGCATCCCACATCGGGCTTTGTTTGTGGTGCGACCAATACGTCTTTCCAGTCACGATGTCTTTCAATCCATCGCCGTCGAGATCGGCCAATTCAACCGAATGGGGCTCGCTGAACAGAACCCCGTATTTGTTTTCCGACGGGTGCGCCCCCATGATCAGATGCTGTTTGAACGTGCGCTGTTCGCCGTCGACGATCTGTTCAAACCAAGACAACCCAAAGTTGTGCGCCGAATCGCTGGTGATGATGTCGTTGTCGCCGTCGCCGTCGACATCATAGGCGTACATCTCCGCGCCGCCGCTGCCGCCGCAAAGCTTCGCTTCGTGATGCATCCAACGCGAGGTCAACGGGTCGGTTTCTGGTTGTTCGAACCATCCGTTGGCATGGATGATATCCAACCGGTCGTCACCGTTGACGTCGCCGATTCCCAGTCCGTGCCCAAACCGTGGCGCGGCCATCCGCGGCGATATGGCATGAAACTGCCATGTTCCCAACGGGTCCTTGGGATCGATGGTGGCGAAACCGAAAAAGCCGTCCCGCGTACAGACCAGTTCAGGCCGTTCATCGCCGAGCAAGTTGATCAACTCGGGCGACTCGTTGGACACCCAGTCAAACACTTGGTGCTTTTTCCAGTGGGCATCGAGTCCCGCCTGCTTGGGATTTTCGTAAACGTACGCCGGCGTGCCTGGGAATCCCACGACGAAGATGTCATTCCACCCGTCGTCGTTAAAGTCAGCGATCCACGAGAAAAAGTTGTCCGCATACCGATTCATGTCTTGCGGAACCGGTGGATAGATTTCGTGCTTCGATTCGTAATCCGGTCCCGCGAACCAATAGGGTCCGTAAACAATGTCGTTAACGCCGTCACCGTTGATGTCGCCGGCGGAGACGCCTTCGGAGAAGTAGGTTCCGGTCAATTGCTTTCGTTCGAACTGGTGCAGCACGTGGTCGTCTGCGGCAGACAGATCAAGGTGGCCAAGAGTGGTAACAATCGAAATCGCGACCCACAGAAGACTGCGAGAGGAAAGCGTGAGGCTGTGATTCTGCATCGGAAGCATGCCGGCGAGGGTGGGGAAGGGAAACGGCGGGGCGACGTATTCTACAACGCCCGTCACGCGGATGCACGTCGCTCCAAGGCCCCGCCTTGAAAGTGGACTAAGCATCCCACTTGCCATCCACGCCGGATTTCGATGTGGTTTCTATTACTGCCGGATCTCTATTAAATTCACTGGCTCCCCTCTCCCCACAAATCGACAAGCAAGCTTGTTAACGATTTGTGGGGGAGAAGGGTGCCATATCCGTCAGAAATTAAATCGGCGTCCCTCGCCGGCGAACTCCGTCGCATACCTGATCCCCGAATGAGTCAATCTTACCAGCGACATCGCGAGCCACACCGACACTGTGTCCCCAACCCATCGTGTATCTTGTAAGACCTACGCTACCTTGAACCATCCCGCCCGTTGAGACGCATCTGCGATGAAACAACTGCTCTTCTCCGCCACAGCGTGTTTGCTGCTGGCACTGCCGACCCATCCGAACGCCTGCGCCGAATCCCGCGGCGATCGGATGAACGTGTTGTTCATCATTTCGGATGACCTGACGTACACCGCGTTATCGTGCTACGGAAACACGGTCTGCCAGACGCCCAACATCGACGCGTTGGCCGCCAGCGGAACCCGATTCACGCGGGCTTATTGCCAAGGGACCTATTGCGGTCCGTCGCGTGCCTCGTTCATGTCGGGGTTCTATCCGCACGCAACGGGGGTGTTGGGATACAAGAATCCGCGGCCCCAAATCGGCGACCGCGCGACCTGGTCTCAGCATTTCAAGAACAACGGCTATTATGCCGCGCGGGTCAGCAAGATCTTTCACATGGGGGTTCCCGGTGGGGTCGAAGATCACGGACCGGGGCGTGACTACAACGGAGCCGACGACGTTTTGTCATGGACCGAGCGGTTCAACAGTCCTGGGCCGGAGTGGCGTGCCGCCGGCGATGGCGAGACGTTGGAAGGCAATCCCGATGGCAAGAAACCCGTGGTCGGCGGAAACACGTTCGTGGTGGTCGAAGCCGACGGCGGTGATGACGTTCACAGCGACGGCAAGACGGCGGCAAAGGCCTGTGAGTTGATTGCACAGTCGCGTGAAGAACCGTTTTGGTTGGGCGTCGGATTTGTGCGCCCCCACGTGCCCTTCGTCGCGCCGGCGTCTTACTTCCCGCCTTACAAGCCGTACAGCAAATTGGAACTGCCGCCCAAAATCGACGGCGACTGGGACGACATCCCCAAGGCCGGCATCAATTACAAAACCAGCCAAAACATGAAGATGGATGTGCGGCGGCAAAAGAAAGCCGTCGGTGGCTACTATGCGTCGGTCGCCTACATGGATGCTCAGGTCGGCAAGGTGCTTGACGCGCTCAAGTCGTCCGGCCAAGAAGACAACACGATCGTGATCTTCACCAGCGACCACGGCTACCACTTGGGCGAACATGATTTTTGGGCCAAGGTTTCACTGCGAGACGAATCGGCGGGCGTGCCACTGATCATCCGCGTGCCCGGAAAGAAGCCCGCGGTCTGCCACAGCTTTGTCGAACTGTTGGACCTGTACCCGACCGTGGCGTCCCTGTGCGGGTTGCCGATCCCGGAGCATGTGCAAGGCAAAGACATCTCGATGATGTTGGATGATCCCGAACACCAGGTTCGCGAATTCGCCTTCAGCGTCGCACCGATGCGGAAAGGTTTCTTGATTCGCGAGGATCGATTTGCGTTCATTCAATACAAGGAAGACGCATCCGGTGGCATGGAGTTATTTGATACCCACGTCGACCCTCAGGGGTATCGAAATCTGATCGATGACCAGAAATACCAAGACGTTGCGGCGAGGATGCGATCGACGCTGGCGCAGAAACTGGCCGAAGTTCGCGACAACGATTTATCGCGCGGTCGGTGAGTCAATGGTGGGATGGCTTCCAACCTGTCGAAGCCGAATTGACAGGCTGGAAGCCTCTCCCACACTCTCCTTGGTTGCTTGTCGTCGACGCACAGGCGATACTGGAACGATCTGTCCCTCCTCTTCTCATTCATGGACATCGCAACATGGATCGCCGGAAATTTCTCGCCGGATCCGCGCTGGCTGCATCCGCAGCCGCCACCCGCCACGCCTATGCCGCGGCGGGTGACAAGAAACGTCGCGTCGGCTTGATCGGATGTGGCTGGTACGGAAAATGCGACTTGCTGCAATTGCTGAACATCGAACCGGTGGAAGTCGTTTCGTTATGCGACGTCGATTCGAACATGCTCAACGAAGCCGCGGACTTGATCGCGACACGGCAGGTTTCTAAACAACGGCCTCGCACCTACGGCCAGTACACCGAGATGCTGGCCGAAAAAGACTTGGACATTGTCCTGGTGGCCACGCCCGACCACTGGCATGCCTTACCCATGATCGCGGCGGTCCAGTCGGGCGCCGACGTCTACGTCCAAAAACCGACGGGCGTCGACGTGCTGGAGAGCAAAGCGATGTTGGACGCGGCGCGGGCCAACGACCGAGTGGTCCAAGTCGGCACGCAACGCAGAAGCACGCCACATTTGATCGAGGCGAAACAGCGTGTCGTCGACGCAGGACTGCTCGGCGATGTCGCGCACGCGGAAGTCTGTTGTTACTACCACATGCGAGCGAGAAAGAATCCGCCGGACACCGCGCCGCCGGAGTACCTGGATTACGAAACCTGGACGGGACCGGCACCGATGCGTCCCTACAACGAATTGGTGCATCCGCGATCTTGGCGTGCGTTCATGGAGTATGGCAACGGCATCGTCGGTGACATGTGCGTTCACATGCTGGACATGGTGCGTTGGCAGCTCGGTCTGGGCTGGCCCAAACGGATCAGCAGCAGCGGCGGTATTTACGTCGACCACGATTCCAAGGCCAACATTTCGGACACCCAATCGGCACGCTATGAATTCGACCAGCTGGACATCAATTGGACGCATCGCAGTTGGGGCAACGCACCCGATCCGGAATGGCCATGGGCCGGAATCATCTACGGTGATCGGGGAACGTTAAAGTTGGACGTTCACAAATACGAGTTCACGCCCCGCGGCGGCGGCCAAAAGTTGACCGGCGAGAAACTGATCGAAACCGACAAGTATCCCACGGACATCGCCGACCAGAAAGATTGGCGTCTGGAATTGCATGTCGCTTCGGCAATCCGCGGACACATGCGAGACTTTTTGGACGCGATCGATCAACGGTCCAGGCCGATCGCCGATATCGAACAAGGTCACATTTCCAGTGCGTCCTGCATCATGGCGAATGTGTCGATGGAACTGGGGCGGTCGCTGGGATTCGACCCCGCGACGCACACGATCGTCGGTGACGACGAAGCGACGTCCAAGCTGAAACGCCCCTACCGCAAGCCCTACGTCCACCCGTCGCAAGCGTAGGGCGTTCTTTCCCCTACGTTCGCTCCAATGATCGACTACCCGGCCGAAGAGGACGAAAGCAACGCGTCACCGGACCTAGAGGTCCTGCTTGACCAAATCGCTGACGAGTTTCTTGCCGCCGGTCGCAGCGGAGACGAACCACACATCGATGAGTTTGTCGGTTCGCATCCCGCGGTCATTGACAACCCCGAGATCCGAAAACCGCTGCGGCAACTGCTGCAAACGATCCAGGTCTTTGGTCATGTCGCCGACGCTTCGGTCAAAGCGCCTGTCGAACAGGTAGCGGATCCCGAGCTAAGGTTTCCGCAAATCGAGGACTACCAGTTGCATCGCGTTTCCGGACGCGGTGGCATGGGCGTCGTCTATGAAGCGACCCAGCGGTCACTGTCGCGTCGGGTGGCTTTAAAAGTCTTGCCACAACAATTGCTCGGTGACAAGCAATCGCGGGCGAGATTTCAGCTCGAAGCCCGCTCGGCCGCGCAGCTTCATCACACCAATATCGTGCCGGTGTTTCAAGTCGGGAACGACGGCAGGCATTGTTTTTACGCAATGCAATTCATCGAGGGACACTCGCTTGACGAGGTGATTCGCCAGCTATGCGAGTTTCGCGACCAAGACACGTCGAGATCGCGACACGGTTTGCCACCCGACGCCAGTCAACAGAAACGGCACAACGTTTGTGAAACGGACGCTCGGTCCCATTCCTCTGGTGAGCGGACAAAGACGGAGGCCAATTACAAAACGGTTCAACTGGACGCACTGTCCTTGGTCACTGAAAATCGAAGTACGCATCCAACGCTTCCCAATGGTGAATCGGATGACGACTCACAAAGCCAGTCGTCGATCGTCACATCGCCGCAATCCAAACCATTTTTTCGCAACATCGCACGGATCGGACGACAAATCGCCGATGGACTGCAACACGCCCACGAGCATGGCGTCGTTCACCGTGACATCAAGCCCTCCAATATCATTTTGGATCACAACGGAGTCGCATGGATCACCGACTTCGGATTGGCGAAGACCGAAGACGCCGATCTGACTCGCAATGGCGACGTCGTGGGAACGCTGCGATACATGTCACCGGAACGTTTCGACGGCAAGTGCGATCCACGCAGCGACATCTACTCGCTGGGAGTGACGCTGTACGAGATGTTGGCGTTACAATCTCCGTTCGCCACGCATGAACGAGTGAGTTTGATTGCGTCGATCCGTGAGACAAGGCCGCCACCGCTTCGTTCCTTGAATCATCGCGTCCCCCGCGACCTGCAAACCATCGTCGAAAAATCGATGGAAAAGGAACCTCGGCGGCGGTACCGCACGGCCGCCGCGATGGCGGACGATTTGAGCCGCTTCTTGGATGGCCGTCCGATTCGTGCGCGTCGCGTCGGACCGGCAGAGCGATTTTGGTTGTGGTCAAGAAATAACGCCGGACTGGCAATCTCACTCGCGACCGTCGCCGTGGTGCTGATCTTGGGTACGATGATCAGCGCATGGTTGGCAATTCGTGCAAGAAACGCGGAGACGCGAGCGATCGCATTGGCCAATCGTGCCACCAGTGCCGAAGACGTCGCGGTGGAGGAACGAGAAACGGCCCGGAAAGCGCTCGCACAATCACGGTTCGACCTTGCGGAGAAAGAATACGAGCGAGGAAAGTTCGATGAAGTGCAGAAAATCATCGACGAAACGCCCGAAAGGTTTCGCAACGCAAACTGGCGATTCTTACGGGACCACTCACGAGATTTCACCAAGCAATACGTCTTCCCCAACCGGGGTGGCGTGCGACGTATCCAGATCCTCCCGTGCAACAACTGCTTCGTCGCGTTGTGTTACCACAAAGTGATCGGCATCTTTTCGTTGACAGGTCATCAGATCGGCGAATGGTCGAGCGCAAGTGTGCCCTCGGGCGTCGACTTCGGCGCAGACGACAAGGGCGAACGGATTGCCTATCCGGTGTCCGACAACAAGGTGGCGGTGCGTGACGTGGCAACCGGCACGATCGTCCATCGCTGGACCTGCGCGCTGAAGACCGTGCGTTACGTGTTGCTGAGTCCGGACGGTGAAACGGCGATCGCCGCAGACGACCGCATGCTGATCGCATACGACGTCAAAACTGGAAAACCGCTCTGGAATCTTGCCGTCTCCAACATCACTCCCGACTTCAGCCCCGACGGTCAATCGATCGCAGTACTGGCGGCAAGAAATAAGCTGCAGGCGACCATCAAGATACTTAAAACACGCAGCGGCATCGTTCGCCGCAGCATCGATGCGACCGTCGACAATCCCAGCAAGATCAGACTGCAATACACCCAAGACGGCAAACTCGCGTATTGGGGTGACGACGAGCTATTGATCTGGAACGTGGCGTCGGGAAGAAAAGTACGAGCGATGCATTTCCGCGACGAGAGCGTGAAACTGCTCAGCGACGATGGCGAGGTGGTGGTGACCGCGAGCGGCGGCATCATCCGTCTTTGGGACATCTCGACGGGACGCCTGCTGCGTTCGCTCGCCGGTGCTCGATCCGACGTGGAAAACGTGGCGCTCAGTTCGGATGGCAAGGTGTTGCTGTCGGCGCATTCGGGGGGCGGTCATGGCATTATCAACGCCTGGTCGACAAGACTCGGAGAAGCCATTGTTTCCAGGAAACTAGGATCGGTCGGCACGGGAGTGGCATTTGATCGGGACGGCTCCACCGTTTACGCGAGTACCTACAGCAAGCTCACCGCGTGGGGCAGCGCCGAAAGCATCCTTCAGTGGCAACAGATAAGAAAGGATCGCGGAAAGTTTGATGACTTCGCGGTGCATCCCAAAGATGGATCCATTGTGGTCCGACAGTCAGCGGAGAAACACTTTTCCCATCTCTCGTCCGCCGGTGAAGCATTTCCTCCATTCGGACGCGCGTATTTTTCAAGTGTGATGTTTGACAGACGGGGAGAGCGTCTTGTCGTGGTGGATAAAGCGTTTGATAGACCCGACCCCGGCGGCGGCATTCGAATCTTACAGTATCCCGACGGTCAGGTCTTGAGATCGATCCGTGAGCAGGCGCGGCCCTTCGCGTGCTTTTGCCTGGACGATACCGTTGTGGCGACGGCTGCACTGGCCGGCGGAATCAATCTGTGGGATTGGAACGCAGGCGAACTGAAGCGACAAATCGATGCCTCAGAGACCGGTAGTATCAGTTGCCTCGCCGCGAGCCCGGACGGAAAACGATTGGCGACCGGAGGAAGGGACCGCTGGATTCGTGTCTGGGATCCGGCCACGGGCACGCTCGAGGCGGCCTTTCGCGCCCACTGGGAAACCGTTCGCAGTTTGCAATTCAGTCCCGACGGTCGTGAGATCGTCAGCGGCAGCGAGCTTGGAACGGTGCGTGTTCATGATGCGACGACGGGAAAGGAAACGCTTGACCTGTACGGACTCGCAGCCCCGGTCGTCGACTTGGAGTTCAGCCCGGACGGAAAACGGATCGCCGCGATTTGCAACGACAGTTTTCTAAAGGTTTGGGACCGTCAGATTTCAAGTGACTCTCTGGCACGCCTCCCGCAACTCTCTCCGGCAACCGAATCGGCTGGCTGGGAAAACGTTCTGGCCCGGCTAGACCCTGTCGAACTCGAATCGAGCGACAGCACGTGGCGGCTCCACGACGGGAACCTTTATAGCACGAACGCACCTCTGGCGACGGTGACGCTGCCCGCGGACGTGCGGGGGATCAGTTATCAGCTGCGCGTCAGATTGACGAAACTGAAAGACTTCAGTGTGTTTCAGATCATCATCCCCGTGGGAGACCGAATGTGCGGGTTCGATTTTCACGGACATTACGGAAACTTTATCCGCAGCGCACTCAACACCGTGGACGGAAAGAACGGAGTCGATGCGCCGGGTGCCGTCGCCGGAATTCAGATTGTCGACTTCGAACACCATGACCTGGAATTGACCGTCGGACTCCAAGATCACAACGCGACCATTCGGGTCACGCTCGACGCCAAACCGCTGTATCGCTGGAGCGGTCCCGTGATCGCGCTCAGCCAGGAACCGAAGTGGGCCAGCAGCGAGCCCGGCAAACTCGGCTTCGGCGCGACACGTGATGCCTGGATGGTGTCCGGGGTGAAGCTCAGGAGACTGGATTCCGACGCGGCCATCCTGGTCGGTGGGGAGATCGATCGGCTTTGGGGGCCGTGCCCGTCATCGACTTCGGACCGCGAGGATCACCCCCAGACCGCCCAATGAGTCCACCCAACGCCAGACGATCACCGCACATTTGCCAAACGCTTCTTCAGCCAGCGTTCACTGATGGATCGAGGGTTCGCTCCTTGACGTTGCACTGATCCTTGTCGCAAACATTCGCCAATCACTCCGTCGCCAGCTCGCCGATCGATTCCGCGTGCTCGTGTGATGGATTGATCGCAGAATCGTTCCGACTCTTTTCAATCATTGCTGAACAACTCCGAGAGCCCCGGGATGACATTCATTGCCGAACGCAGGCGACTGATCGTCCGGACAAAGCGTTTACTCGTTGCTTTTGGGGACTGTCCAAGGATCTCGGCCGCTTCACCATTGGAAACCCCTTCGAACATGCGAAGCGCGATGATCTCCTGGTCATCCTGGCTCATCTGGTCGAGCAACTGGTGCAGTTTTGCCTTTTGTTCATCTCGCACGACACGACCGGATGCAGACGACAGCTTGCCCAGCAACCCCGCGGCGAGCGTGATCGACGTGACATCCAAACCGAGTTCGTGATCGATCGAGAACTCGCGCCGCGCGTCGCGCTTTTGTGTCGCGACGTGTTGGCGATGCGGATTCAACATCCGTTCCATGGTCACCAGCCGCATCCAGACGAACGGAGACATGTCTTCCTTGGCACGGAATTCGCCAAGCCGTTTGGCCAGCTCGAGATACGATTCCTGAATCACATCGGACGGATCGACCCGCCCGCGCAGATTCACATCCATGCGAAACTCGACCATCGACTTGAGCTTCTTTCGGTACATCTGAAAGAGCGTCGCAAGTGCCGCCTCATCGCCACCGCGAGCAAGCTCGATCACCTGTTGCTGTGCATCATCGGGCTCATTCATAGATCAAAGTCTAACAGCTGAGGTGCTTTGCTGGTTCGAACAGAGACCGCGAATTTTTCACACGCGGCGAAGGGTAAAGTCGCCCGACCACAGGCTGATCCGAATCCAACGATTCGTCACCGCCCCGGTGAAATGGAAAATGATCCGGAAGATCGAGATTATCCGAGGCGACAGTCGGAACCGTTTCGCAGGTATAGCGATATCAGCGATCCGGCACGACCCCGCAGGAGCCAAGTTCAGAGCCCCATGAAGAACTCGATCCACCGCAATGACGCGACAAAACGGCTCATTTCCACCATCCACGCGGGGCGGCGTTTGCGTCGAGTGGAAAAAGACGGGGAAGACAAAAGCTCCGACTCGGCCCGTTGCAGGATACGTCCTCCGCCCCAGACCGATGCTCGGCAATCCGCCGGGCAAGCGACTCGCGGCGTGAGCTTGGTGGGGCGAAAGGGGCCGATCGCGACTCGCGAATCTTGGGCCGCGTGGGTGTCGCGCGTTGGTTCGCCCAAACTCCCGACACCACGCCTTCGACGTGATTAGAAAAACCTGCCATCAGGTTTTCATCAAAAAGCCATCCCCGGGGATGGCATCAAGTCTGCGGGGGAAACC
The DNA here is from genome assembly GCA_033042175.1 of Phycisphaera sp. RhM. Taxonomy (GTDB): domain Bacteria; phylum Planctomycetota; class Planctomycetia; order Pirellulales; family Pirellulaceae; genus Stieleria. Next base: position 2,621 of record WCIL01000004.1, on the reverse strand, counting down.
CCGGGTCACAGGGAGGTGATCAGTCGCAAGCAGCCCCTCTTTTTCCGCAACGCCAATCGAGGCGTCGAACGCATGACACGCTCATCCAAAAGCCGCAGCAAGAAACGCCGCACCCTGCTCGACCGCCTCCGCCGCCAGACCACGACAAAAAAACGAAGCAACCTGCTGCCGGGGATGGAACGGTTGGAGGATAGGCGGTTGTTGGCAGTCGAGATGCTCCGAGTCGAAGGCGAAAAGACGTTTACATTTCTTGAACCTGAGATGGGTTCAGCCGCAACGACGCTCGCGGGAAAAAGTTTTTCGAAGGCAGAGGACCGCATTCGGTTTGAAGGTCAGTCGAATATCAAACTTGACTTCAGCAAATCGATGGCGGCCTTGAGTTTTAAAGTTGATGGGAATACGCTCACCGTATCAAAATCAGTTGGAATCTCCGAAGTAAAAATCGGAACAGTCGAGTTCAGCAACGGTGCAGGCCTTGGAGAAATTGTCGGCAGCAAAAATTTGGACATCTTTCAAGCGAGTGAAACTGGCGGGCCGTACACTTTCGAGATTAAAAAACAGGAAGTGACGGTAGCAGGAACTGGATTTTTAACCCTGTCCGACGTCGGAATTCTTAGGGGCTCGAATGGTGACGACAATTTTATTTTCGCAACGACCAACTCTAACGTCGAAATCGATGGTCGTGAGGGATCAGACACGCTTAGTTTTGCCGCTATTTCTAAATCACTAACGTTTAGGTTTTCAAAAAACTCTGCGCCTCCAGGAGAGACCACGGGGGTCTTCGTTAGCTCTGAAGACGGTTCTCTCGTTGCCGCGAATTTTGTCGAAAAGATCCACGGCGGAAGTGGATCGGATTCGTTCATCTTTGAAGATGATGATTTGCGGTGGAATGGCGAGGAAGTTCTGGGTAACGATGGTATCGACCGTCTAGACTTTTCTGCATATCGCGCTTTTGCAACTCTCGATATCAGCTTGAGTGCCGAAGAAATCAAGAACTGGAATGACCGTATCCTGAAGATAAAAGGGTTCGACGACGTAACTGGCGGAGCTGGCCATGACACGATCACAGGCACTAATGGCACCAACCGCTTAGAGGGAGGTCGTGGTAACGACACCATACGTGGTGGCGGCGGCAACGACACCTTTGTTTTTGAGGGTGATTGGGGACAAGACCGTCTTAACCCGAATGACGATGGAGCCGATACGTTTAAGTTTGGAGCGACCAGCATCGCCGACGCGATCAATATTGACGTTGCGAACGCCGAAGGGGCATTTAAATTCGCAATCAGTCGTGGCGAGAGTACGATCGAAGGGGAAGCGGCTGGTGGTTTCACAATTCCAGAAAACCAGCTCGTTACCGACAAGTTTCAATTCGAAGACGGCACGGTCACGACTCTCAATCTGTCTGATGTCCTGAGCGATCTTCACTTTGAAATCGCGAAGCTACCGAATGGCGCGTCGGAAACCGCAAACAGGATTAGTGTTTCGGCGGTCGGCAGTGAATCCCCTAATTTTAAAGCCACAAACGTTGATAACTTAACGGGCGGCGAAGGCAACAACACTTTTGTTATGCTGCCTGGGGCAACACTACCGGGTGTCCTGATCGGCGGAGGTCAGAATCAAGAAATTGGCAAGCGTAACATCCTTGATTATTCGCGGTTTGGCGATGTGAATGGTGCAGCGGTCTTCGCGAACCTGACGAACTTGCCTGTGACCTTCGACCGGGATTCACTTCGCGCACTTAGGATTCCATCAGACGCCCCCCTCCAGACTTATCACGAGGCGACTGCTTCGTATGGGGAGTTGCCGACTCAAGAGCGGTGGGTGATCGACACGCCAGCATTAGAAGGGACTCTTCAACTTAGCGACACTTCCAAACCGTTTCAGTTCGGAATCAGCAAACTCAAGGATGAGCAACAGTTCAAGAAGTCGCTTTCCGCTCTGCTGAATCGAGCAGATTTTTCAATCGAACGACAGCAATCACAAGCAGAACGCAAGACGAGTTGGATCGTCAAGTTTGCCGAGCCTAAGCCGATTGATGAAGCTGTCCGAGGATTGGTCGCTAGCCGCGTGGTCCATCAAATCGAAATCGGAAGACCCACACCAGGTACGCCAACCGGCCCCGCATTGCCGTGGAATCAGACGGTCTCGCTGCCAAAACGCGACAATGCTGGAGCATTTGCACTCCAATACGAGGAGACGCAATTCGCAAACATTGACCTTCATTTTGTTGACGTGACGACCGAAGACGGATTCGAAGCGATCCGCGACACAATCGAACGTGGGCTCTCCAACCTCTCTGACTTGCAGTTCACAGTCGCAGTCACCAAATCGGAGTCGGATGAAGCGTACAACTGGCAGGTCAAGCTCACTCCAAAAGATGGTGTCATATCAAGGCCGGCAAGAATCTCCTATTCCAATACGAGCGCAACGCAAGTTGCTTCCAACGCCCCAACCGTTGATGGGGCGAGTATTGGGGCCTTTCCGATTGATGAGCCCTCAGTGCCAACATGAGTGAGACAACTTTGAGTTTTTCAAAGTTGAGGGCACGGAGAGTTTACATGACCGAGAATGCCGACAAAAAGATTTCGAAAAATCCTGAAGTAGTCGAGAAGGCAGCC